>NZ_JAHLQN010000001.1:0-631261 GCF_018919205.1 Dysosmobacter acutus | reverse complement strand
CCGCTTCACCCTGGGCGGCCACCACGGCATGCTGCTGACCAGCAAGCATGAGAACAGCGTGGCCTATGACACCAACTTAAGCTATATCCGCTCCACCGACGCGCCCTGCACCGTGGTGATCATTGTGGACGCCGTGTCCCGGAAGTACTTCACCAGCGAGACCAGCTGGCTGTGGGATATCAACTTCGACCTGCTCAACTGCGGCCATGTGGAGCGGGTGGTGCTTGCCGGCCGGTACGTCAACGACCTGGCGGAGCGTTTCCTCTACACGGAGGTGCCCCAGGATAAGATTCAGCTGTACCCGGACATCCATGCTGCCAGCGACTGCCTGAAGGCCTCCGGAAGCGAGGACGTATACGTGGTGACCTGCTTCTCCGACCGGGAGAAGATTCTCTCCACCGTGGAAAAGGAGGCCGAATAAATGAAATTAGTGCATCTGTACCCGGACCTGTGCAGCCTGTACGGCGACTGGGCCAATGTGGCGGTGGTGCAGCGCCATCTCACGGATCTGGGCCTGGAGGTCCAGGTGGAGCGCTGTGCTTCCTGCCGGCAGTCGGACTTTTCCGGAGCGGACTTCGTCTTCATGGGCGCCTCCACAGAGAAGAGCCAGAAGGCCGTGCTGGAGGACTTCCGGTGCTGCGGCGACGCTCTGCGGCGGGCCGCGGAAGACGGCGTGCCCATGCTTTTCACCGGCTGCTCCTTTGAGCTGCTGGGAGAGGACGTCACCGACGCCTCCGGCAGCGTCCACTCCTGTTTGGGGCTGAGCCCGTTCCACTCGGTGGAGGGCACAAAGCGAATCGTGGGCGATGTGTACGGCGCCACCGGGCTTTACGACGCGCCGGTGGTGGGCTTTATGAACAAGTGCAGCCGCATCACCGGTGTGGAGACGCCGCTGCTGACCGGCCTTTCTCTGGGCTTTGGCAACAGCGACGACCTGGGGCCGGAGGGCCTGCTGCTCCGTCATGTGGCTGGCACCCACCTCACCGGCCCGGTGCTGGTGAAAAATCCCCGCCTGCTGCGCTGGTTTTTGGAGACCATCTGCCAGCGGGCCGGGGCCGAGCTCCCCGATGAGTGGCCGATCTACCCCTACGAAGAACAGGGCTACGACATCACCGTCCGGGAGCTGCGCAAGCGGTTTGAGAAGTGAAGCGCCTTACCGGCAAGGGACCTTTTGTCCTTTGCCGGCTTGTTTTTTATAGCTGTTTTAGCTAACTTAGCTATTGACATTTTAGCAAATTATGCTTATTCTATTGTTGGAGAAAGGGGTGGGAAAATGCTCATCAAGCCCGCGTCAGCCCTGATAGAGGATTACGATGGGTTTTCCCAGCTTGCCCACGCAGTGAATGAGCCGGTTTTTTTAACTAAAGAAGGAGAGGGAGACCTTGTCCTTATGAGCATTCAGTATTATGAAGCGCATTTTGTGAACGCGGGGCGCCCGGCTGTGCCGGCCGCTGCGGCCGGCACAGGGAGGCCGGGGAAGGGAGATTCGGTTATGACGGAAGGCCTGTTGGGATTGGTATTGAAGGAGCTGTATCAGCGGGCCCCCCGGGGCCTGCAGGTGGCGGGCATCCATGTGTTTGCCATCCATTATGCCGAGGCGATCGAATCCGGGCGATTGAACAAGAAGGAGATTCTACGGGTTGCCGGCCTGCCGGAATCCTACCAGACCGAGCTTTCCAAGGGAGTCAACCTGGCGCGGTACGTCTGCGTGAAGGAGGACATGGCCCGGCAAATTCACCAAATTCAGAGCTCTCTTGAGCCAATTGGATAAAAACATCCCCGCCCTGCTTTCGCAGGGCGGGGATGTTTTTTATTTCAGCAGCTTCATAGGGGTCAGCGCCAGGTAATCCTCCAGCGTGCCGTCGCTCAGGCAGCACTCGATGATCTGGCGGCCCAGAGGGTCCAGGTCGTCGGTGAGGAACTGGCTGATCTCCTGCTTGAAGAAATCCATCAGGATTCTGGCGCCCTGATCGTAGCCCTCGGTCCCCAATTTGGACTGGGTCTCCGGCCGGAGGAAGGTCTGGCGGATGAACTGGCCATCCAACTTCATATCCACCAGGGCATAGCCAAAGAGGGGGCAACGGGCCGGTGTCAGATGCTTTGCCTTCACCTGCCCGCCCACCCGGGCCAAATACTCCCGGGCCAGCCACTCGCCCATGAAGCCCACGTGATAGGCGCCGATGTGCTGGTTGGGGATCAGGACATTGAGCGTGTTGGGGCAGCCCAGAATCTGCTTAAGCAGCAGATTGGCCTGGGTCACCTTCTTGCCGGTGGCAAAGGGCCAGTAGGACCCCACGCCCTCGCCCTTGAGGCCGTCGGAGCCCACGATGGAGGGGTTCTTAAAGCCCCGGGGCGACACCAGCCGCCACAGCCACGCCAGGGATTGGGGCACCACCTGGAGCATGCCCATAACGCCGTAGTTGGGGCTCGTAGCGGTGGAGGGCGGCATCCGGACGCCGAAGCTGCGCACATCCACCTCCTGGGGCTCGGAGTCGGGGACAATGTTCTCAATCATGTCCCGGGGAATGATGACCCGGGGATTGCTGCAGGGCTGGCCGTTGGACTCCAGCACGTGCTCCCAGATAAGGCAGGTGGCGCCGGGCACGCCGTCCATGTTGAAAAACTCCAGGGGCCGGGACGGATGAATGGAGATTTTCTCGTAAAGCGGGCTGTTTCCATAGGCGTTCATGCCGTCCATACGCAAAAACCAGCCGTCCTCCGCGTCCATAATGGAGAGCTTCCCTGTCTCCGGGTCCTGAATCTTGTTGTAGGCCACCGCCATATCATCGCAGATGGGGTGGATTTTGCAGGATTCGCGCAGGGTCATGTAGTACTTTTCGCCGGTGACCGTGTGGGTGGCAATGAGCAGGCGGCTGTCCTCCTCCCGGCGGAACTCCTCCAGCATCTCGCTCTTGCCGCCGCCGGAGGCGCCTTCATGCATGAACACGGTCTCCAACTCATAGGGGGACTCCAGCGTGGCGGCGGAGGCGTGGCAGCAGACCCACCCCTCCTGCTCGCCGATGTCCAGGAGGATGGAGAACACGCCCTTTTTGGCGCTGGGGCCGGGATAGAGGTTGTAGGCAAACACCTCGTGAAGCTCTGCGGAGCGGTTATGTACCACCACCTGTTTGCCCTCAAAGTGGGTGTGGCGGAAGGGCGGCGCCACGTAGATGATGGACCGGGGCTTGTAGCCGTGGGGAATGTCCTTGATGCTGACAAAGGCCTGCATATCCGCAAGGCCCAGGGCAAAAAAGGCGGCGTTTAGCGGGCAGACCATCAGGCTGTCATAGCCGTAAATCCGGTCGCCGGCACGGAAGGGCAGCAGCACCAGGCTCTGCTCGCTGAGCCAGTCCAGGGTCTGCTGACGCAGCGTGGAGAACTCGTAGCCATAGCGGTCCCTGAACCGGGGCTTGTCGCTGGGCAGGTCGTCGCCGATGGCCATGCAGTTGGGGTCCCGACGGCGCATGTAGTCCTCCATAAAGTTGACCACAGCGCCGTTTTTACACCGGATGACCTCTGCCTCCTTCACCATGCGGCCCTCGATCTGATACGTCACGTCGTACCGGGAGGTATGGGTCGGCCCGTAGACCATTTCATCCAATTCCTCTTTGGTCTCAGCATAGGCGATGCAGGGGCTTTTCCGCAGGGCCTCCTCCACTTCTTTCGGGAGAATCAGCTTGTTAAAATAACTGTCCGTAAACATGGGATTCCTCCATTTCGCAATTCAGGCGCTCACAGTCCGCTGTACTCGGCTCAATTTAAAAATCAGTATAGCCGACCGCAGTTGGGAAAGCAATACGAATCTTTGGAAAAATTCCAATTTGCACCGGCATTTGGTTCGGAAAAACGCGGTTAAATCCAACGTCTGTTTGCGCAACACGGAAAAATGCAAAAAATGTGACCAATTTGAAAAGAAATGCAAGGAAAAAGCCGGGAAACAGGCGGACCGGCTTGACAGTTTTCCCCGTTCCCGTTATAATTTTTGTGGTCCATTGGACCGGGATGACAGATTCCGACGGAGCCGTGGCCGCCCCGTTTTAAGAAAAAGGAGAAGAAAGGAAGAATTCCATATGATCTATTCCACCGAAGTGCAGCATATGTGCCCCGTCGCCAAGGGCGCATATCATGGTCCCGCCCCCATTCCCGAGGAGGGCAAATGGGTCCAGGCAAAGGAAATCAAGGACATCAGCGGCTTTACCCATGGTGTGGGCTGGTGCGCCCCTCAGCAGGGCGCCTGCAAGCTGACGCTGAATGTGAAAAACGGCGTGATCGAAGAGGCGCTGGTGGAGACTCTGGGCTGCTCCGGCATGACCCACTCCGCCGCCATGGCCTCTGAAATTCTTATCGGCAAGACCATCCTGGAGGCGCTGAACACCGACCTGGTGTGCGACGCCATCAACACCGCCATGCGGGAGCTCTTTTTGCAGATCGTCTACGGCCGCACCCAGTCCGCCTTCTCCGAGGACGGCCTGGCGGTGGGCGCCTCTTTGGAGGACCTGGGCAAGGGACTGCGTTCTCAGGTGGGCACCATGTTCGCCACCCGTGAAAAGGGACCCCGCTATCTTGAGATGGCCGAGGGCTACTGCACCCGCGTGGCCCTGAACAAGGACGACGAGATTGTGGGCTATGAGTTCGTCAACTTAGGCAAGATGATGGACTTCATCAAGGGCGGCATGGACGCCAACGAGGCCATGGAGAAGGCCAAGGGCCACTATGGCCAGTTTGACGGCGCCGCCAAGTACATCGACCCCCGCCACGAGTAATAGAGGAGGACAAAGAAAATGGCTCTGTTTGAAAGCTACGAAAGAAGAATCGACAAGATCAACGGTGTCCTCGCTCAGTATGGCATCGGCTCTGTGGAGGAGTGTCGGGAAATCTGCAAAAACGCCGGCTTTGACCCCTATGAGATTGTCAAGGGCATCCAGCCCATCTGTTTTGAAAACGCCTGCTGGGCGTACTGTGTGGGCGCCGCCATCGCCATCAAGGCCGGCGCCAAGAACGCCGCCGAGGCGGCCAAGCTCATCGGCGTGGGACTTCAGTCCTTCTGCATCGACGGCTCCGTGGCCGAGGACCGCAAGGTGGGCCTGGGCCATGGCAACTTAGGCGCCATGCTGCTGAGCGACGAGTCCAAGTGCTTTGCCTTCCTGGCTGGTCACGAGTCCTTTGCCGCCGCCGAAGGCGCCATCGGCATTGTGAAGAACGCCAACAAGGCCCGCAAGGAGCCCCTGCGGGTGATCCTCAATGGCCTGGGCAAGGACGCAGCCCAGATCATCAGCCGCATCAACGGCTTCACCTATGTCCAGACCCAGTTTGACTACTACACCAGCGATCTGAAGATCGTCCGTGAGATCCGCTACAGCGAGGGCGAGCGGGCCAACGTCCGCTGCTACGGCGCCGACGACGTCCGTGAGGGCGTGGCCATCATGCACCACGAGGGCGTGGATGTGTCCATCACCGGCAACTCCACCAACCCCACCCGCTTCCAGCACCCTGTGGCTGGCACCTATAAAAAAGAGTGCATCGAGCAGGGCAAGAAGTACTTCTCCGTGGCCTCCGGCGGCGGCACCGGCCGCACGCTGCACCCGGACAACATGGCCGCCGGCCCCGCCTCCTACGGCATGACCGACACCATGGGCCGCATGCACTCCGACGCCCAGTTCGCAGGGTCCTCCTCCGTCCCCGCCCACGTGGAGATGATGGGCTTCCTTGGCATGGGCAACAACCCCATGGTGGGCGCCACTGTCGCCGTGGCCGTCGCCGTGTCGGAATCCATGAAATAAGACTCCCCTGATTGTAAAGCCGCCCCGGAGCAAATGCTCCGGGGCGGCTATTTTTATGATCCCTAAGGACGCCGCATTGATTCAGATCAGCATCACCAGCGTGCCGGCGGTGATGAGCCCAAGGCCGGCGCCGGCCTTTGCCGTCAGCTTTTCATGAAAGACCACGGCGGAAAAGGCGATGGTCACCAGAATGCTCAGCTTGTCGATGGGCACCACCACGCTGGCGGGCCCCTCCTGCAGCGCCCGATAGTAGCACAGCCAGGACGCTCCGGTGGCCAGGCCTGAGAGGCAGATAAACCCCAACTCTCCCCGGGGCACCTTTGCCACCTCACGGATCTTCCCCGTGACAAGCACCACCACCCAGGCCATGACCAGCACCACCCCATTGCGGATGGCCGTGCCCAGGTTGGACTCCACGCCGCTGATGCCCACCTTTCCCAAAATGGAGGTCAGGCTGGCAAAGACAGCGGAACAGGCGGCGTAGATCAGCGCCTTCCCCTCTTCCTTTCCACGGGGCGCGTCATTCTTCTTCTGGATCATCAGATAGGTCCCCGCGCCAATGGCCACAAGCCCCACGGCCTTGCTCACGGAGATCGGCTCCCGAAGGAAGAGGAAGGCCAGCACAATGGTGAGGATGATGCTGGACTTGTCGATGGGCACCACCTTGTTCACATCCCCAAGCTGCAGCGCCCGGAAGTAGCACAGCCAGGACGCCCCGGTGGCCAGGCCCGACAGCACCAAAAACGTCAGCGTCCCCGCACTGATCTCATGGATGCCGCTATAAGACCCCGCCACTATCACCATCACCCAGCCCATGACCAGCACCACCACGGTGCGGATGGCCGTGGCCACGTTGGAATCCGTCCGGCGGATGCCGCACTTGGCAAGGATGGAAGTGACGCCGGCAAAAAACGCCGACCCGAACGCAAATAGAACCCACATACAGCTCTCTCCTTAATGGACTGTCAGCGTATACCCCTCCGGCAGCGCGGCGCCAAGCAGCGCCTTCACACTCTGGCCCGCCTTTTCCCCAGCCTCTTCTATCAGCCCCTTCTCCAGCGCCCTGCGCTCCATCTCCTGCTGCTGGTCCTGGCGGAAGGCAGTAAAATCCTCCACCGTAAAGGGATTGAAGATGCTGGTCTTTTCGTCAAAGACCTCCACGCTGTCCTCGTCAATGGAGTGGGAGAGGATGACCGCCTCCGGCAGCTCCACGCTCACCTCCGTGCCCTTGAGCTCCACCCGGGCAAGGGACAGGTCCACTCCCGCCTTGATCTCCCCGTCATAGGTGAGGATGAATTTCTTGGTGGTGAAGGGCACCTTCATGCCATAGAAGTCGTTGCTGCTCTCAAACTGGGCCATGTTGGTGTAGGAATAGGTGACGGAGGCCAGCTCGCTGATGGCCGTCAGCCGGTTTTCCAGCACCACAGCCGAAAGCGTCTCCTGTTTCCCTCCGGCGCTGAATCGGCCGCCCAAAAAGCAGCCCAGTCCCACCAGCAGGCACAGCGCCGCCGCTGCCGCTCCCCGCCTCAGCGTGCGGAAGGGCCGCTTCTTCTCTTTTTCTATTGTTTCCATGGAAGCCTCCTCTTATCATGTCTTTTTCTATTAAATTGTAGCATGCGCAGTGAAAAATACAAGACACGTCTACGTAAATCGTCCAGCAATATTTTCCTTGACAGCCCGGTCATTTTGTATTACTGTATTGTTGTACTAAATAATAAGTACAATTTGCGTGAAAATGGAAAGAGAGGAACAAGTATGACTCACATACACAGCTGGAGACGGTTGTTCTGCCTGTGCCTTGCACTGATGATGCTGCTGACCGCCGGGGCAACGGCGGCCGAAAGCGACGCGTCCTCCCGGCAGGCGGATCTGGACTTCCTGTACGAGACGCTGTCCACCTATCATCCCAACCTCTTCGCCAATACGCCGGAATCCGTCTTTTTGGAGCGCAAGGCGGAGATTCAGCGGCGGCTGGCCACGGTGAGCGACGTGGAGTTCGCCATGGACCTTCAGAGCCTGACCGCCCTGGCGAGGGACTCCCACACCTCGCTGGCCCTGGGGGGCAGCCTGGCGGAGCAGATGCACTTCTATCCCATGGCCCTTACCTGGATAGACGGCAAGTGGTATCTCAGCGCCGCGGAGTCCGAGACTCTTCTGGGCCGGCAGGTGACGGCCGTCAACGGACGCGCCATGGAGGAGGTGGTGGATTCCTTCCGCCGGCTGCTCAGCGCGGACAACAACGTGAAGCTGCGGCGGCAGTACCGCCAGTCCTGCAATGTGGCGGAGTTCTACGAGTATCTGGAGCTTGCGGAGCAGGGCCGGCCCCTGGTGCTGACCTTCTCCGACGGGGCTTCTTTGTCCCTTCAGGCTGTGGACACGGCCGCCCTTTCCAAGATGACAGTAAACCGGCTTTCAGACCGGCGCTCCGCTGCGCCGGAGACCGAGGCCGCCAACGCATACTATTGGTCCAAATTCCTGAGAGACGGCAGCTGCTACATCCAGTACAACACCTGTCAGGAGGACCCGGAGCTGCCCATGGAGACCTTCGCCGGCCAGGTCCGAAGCGATCTGGACGCCCAGCCGGTCCAGCGTGTGATCCTGGACCTGCGCAACAACGGCGGGGGCTCCGACGGGGTCATCTGGCCCCTTTTTGCCGCGCTGAGGAACTTTCCCGGCCAGCTGATCTGCCTCATCGGAGAGTCCACCTTCTCCTCCGGCATCATCAACGCCGTGGAGCTCCAGGAGATGGGCGCGGTGCTCCTGGGCGAGGACACCTCCGGCAGCGTCAGCCACTTCGCCTCCGTGAAGAGCTTCAGCCTGCCGGGCTCCGGTCTCCGGGGCGGCATGTCCTCCAAATACATTGACCTCAATACGCTGCTGGACGCGGGGGCCGGACGGCAGGTGGTCCCTCTGGAACCGGACGTGGCGGTTCCCCAGACCCTGGACGACTATCTGGCGGGCAGGGACTCCTGCATCGAGTACCTCTATGCCCATCCGGAGCGGCTCTCACAGGCACAGCATCCGGACGCACCCCTGACCCGGGGCCGCTTCATAGGGCAGATTCACCAGACGGCGGAGCCCCTTTTTGACTCTGGCACCATATCCGACGGCTCCTGGGACGATCCGCCCTTCACCGACCTTTTTGGCATCGAATGGTTCCGCCATCCCCTGAACTGGGCCTATCAGTCCGGCGTGGCCAAGGGCAACGGCGACGGCACCTTCTCCGCCGCAAGGGTCCTGACCTGGCAGGAGGCGGCCGTGTTCCTGGTCCGCTCCGCCGGCGCCCTCAACCTGAAGCCGGAGACGGTCCGGAGCTCCCCCCTGCCCGCCCAGCTTGCCGCGCCTGCCTGGGCGCAGCGGGAGCTGAACCAGGCATGGGCCTGGGGGCTGCTGCCGGAGGATGGGGACTTTGCAGCGTCTCCCACCCGCGCCCAGGGACTCTCCATGGCACAGGCGCTGGTATCCCGCGGCTGATCCGCGCACCTGTTCCCGCCCGCGCGGGAACAGGTTTTTTTATAGGTTGAAGAAAACTGCACTCCGCTCCCGTTTTCTCAGGTGAGAACGGTCACTGAACAAAAGGAAAGAAGCGTGTTATGAAATCATCCCACATCTGCCCCAAGTGCGGCGGAGGGAACATCCTCCGCATCCCGGACCGCCCAGGCCGCCACGTTAGCGGCAACAACATCTACACCACTACCTTCACCCTGATGGGTAAAATCCCCGTCATCCGCTATGTCTGCTGCGACTGCGGATACGTGGAGCACTATGTGGAACAGCGCCGGGAGCTGGAGGAGCTTCGGCGTACCTTTGGATAGAAAAAGGCCACGGGAATTCCCGTGGCCTTTTCTGATTGAGATGGAGCGATCAGCCCTCGTACATGGCCTTGAGCTTGAGCAGGTGCTCATAGCGGGCCTTGGCCGCCTCCTCGGACTTGGCAAACAGCTCGGAAGCGCGGTCCGGGAACTCCCGGGTCAGACGGCTGTAGCGGGCCTCGTTCATCAGGAACTCCTGATAGCCGCCCGCAGGCGCCTTGGAATCCAAGGTGAACTTGGAGCCCTCCGCCGCCGGGTTGAAGCGGAACATATTCCAGTAGCCGCAATCCACAGCTCGCTTCATTTCCTTCTGGCAGTTGACCATGCCGCCCTTGATGGAGTGCATCTCGCAGGGAGCGTAGCCAATGATGAGGGACGGGCCGTGATAGGCCTCGGCCTCGGTGATGGCCTTCAGGGTCTGGGCGGGGTTGGCGCCCATGGCCACCTGGGCCACATAGATGTAGCCGTAGCTCATGGCAATCTCGGCAAGGCTCTTCTTCTTGATCTCCTTACCGGCGGCGGCAAACTGAGCCACCTGGCCGATGTTGGAGGCCTTGGAGGCCTGGCCGCCGGTGTTGGAGTACACCTCGGTGTCGAAGACGAAGACGTTGACGTCGTTGCCGGAAGCAAGGACGTGGTCCAATCCGCCGAAGCCGATGTCGTAGGCCCAGCCGTCGCCGCCGAAGATCCACATGGACTTCTTGGCCAGGTACTCCTTCTTGGAGAGAATCTCCTCCGCCAGGGCACAGGCGTCGCAGTCGCAGTACGCCTTGCCGGCAGCCTTCAGGGCCTGGGCATGGGCCTTCATCTCAGCCTGCTTGTCGCCGAAGGTCGCCTTGCCGGCGGGGCTGTCGATGAATGCCAAGCAGCCGTCCACCGTCGTGAGGCCCTCTTCAAGGGCCGCAATATATGCCTTGGTGGCCTCCGCGTTGGCCTCGCCGTCCTCCATGGTATCCAGCCACTTCTGAGCGGCCTCCTTCAGGCCGGACCAAGCGTGGGGCACGGCAATCAGGGCGCGGGTCTTCTCAGCCAAGCTCTGACGGACGGCGTTCTGGCCCAGATACATGCCCAGGCCGTGCTCGGCGTTGTCCTCAAAGAGGGAGTTGGACCAAGCGGGGCCGTGGCCGGCCTTGTTGGTGCAGTAGGGGGAGGTGGCAGCCGGTCCGCCCCAGATGGAGGAGCAGCCGGTGGCGTTGGAGATGTACATGCGCTCGCCGTAGAGCTGGGTGACGAGACGGGCATAGCTGGTCTCGGCGCAGCCGGCGCAGGAGCCGGAGAACTCCAGCATGGGCTGCTTGAACTGGCTGCCCTTGACCGTGTTGTCCTGCATGTCCTTCTTCTCGGAAACCTTGTCGACGCAGTAGTTGAACACTTCCTGCTGGGCGGCCTCCTCTTCCTGGGAAACCATGGTCAGGGCGTTCACCGGGCACTGGCCCACGCACACGCCGCAGCCCATGCAGTCCAGCGGAGAGATGGCCATGGTGTATTTGTAGACGCCCTTGCCCTTGCCGGCCTTGACATCCACAATCTTGGCCGCCGCGGGAGCGGCCTTGGCCTCCTCCTCGGTGAGTGCGTAGGGACGGATGGTAGCGTGGGGGCAGACATAGGCGCAGTTGTTGCACTGGATGCACTTGGTGGAATCCCAAGTGGGCACGCTGACGGCCACGCCGCGCTTTTCATAGGCAGCGGCGCCCTGCTCGAACTGGCCGTCCACATGGGGCAGGAACGCGGAGACGGGCAGGCTGTCGCCGTCCATCTTGGAGACGGGGAACAGGATGTTCCTGACCTGCTCCACCAGCTCGGCCTTGCCATCAAGCTGCTGGGTCGCGGAGGCATCCTGGGCGGAGGCCCAGTCGGCGGGCACGTCGAACTTCTTGAAGGCGCTGGCGCCCATGTCGATGGCCTTGTGGTTCATGTCCACAATATCCTGGCCCTTCTTCAGGTAGGAGTGGGTGGCGGCGTCCTTCATGTACTTCACAGCGTCTTCCTGGGGCATGACCTTGGCCAGGGCGAAGAAGGCGGACTGCAAAATGGTGTTGGTGCGCTTGCCCATGCCGATCTTGGCGGCCAGGTCAATGGCGTCGATAGTGTAGACCTGGATGTTGTTTTCAGCGATGTAGCGCTTGGAGGCGGCGTCCAGATGCTCGCTCAGCTCCTTGGTATCCCACTGGCAGTTGATGAGGAAGGTGCCGCCGGGCTTCACGTCGCGGACGATGGGGAAGCTCTTGGTGATGTAGGCGGGCACGTGGCAGGCCACGAAGTCGGCCTTGTTGATGTAGTACGGGCTCTTGATGGGCTTGTCGCCGAACCGCAGGTGGCTAATGGTCACGCCGCCGGTCTTCTTGGAGTCGTACTGGAAGTAGGCCTGGATGTACTTATCGGTGTGGTCGCCGATGATCTTGATGGAGTTCTTGTTGGCGCCGACGGTGCCGTCGCCGCCCAGCCCCCAGAACTTGCAGGCGATGGTGCCCTCGGGCGCGGTGTTGGGGGCGGCCTTCTCCTCCAGGCTCAGATGGGTCACGTCGTCCACGATGCCGATGGTGAACTGGCGCTTGGGAGCGGCCTTGCTCAGCTCCTCATACACGGCGAACACGCTGCGGGGCGGGGTGTCCTTGGAGCCCAAGCCGTAGCGGCCGCCGATGACGGTCACATCGCCGCGGCCGGCGTTGGCAAGCGCCGTGACCACGTCCAGATAGAGGGGCTCGCCCTGGGCGCCGGGCTCCTTGGTGCGGTCCAGCACCGCGATCTTCTTGGCGGTGGCGGGAATGGCCTCGAGCAGCTTGTCGGCGGCGAAGGGACGGTACAGACGGACCTTGATGAGGCCCACCTTCTCGCCGTGGGCGTTCAGGTAATCGATGACTTCCTCGCTCACGTCGCAGATGGAACCCATGGCGATGATGACGCGGTCGGCGTCGGGAGCGCCATAGTAGTTGAACAGTTTGTAGTCGGTGCCCAACTTGGCATTGACCTTGTCCATGTACTTCTCCACCACGGCGGGCAGAGCGTCATAGTACTTGTTGCAGGCCTCGCGGTGCTGGAAGAAGATGTCGCCGTTTTCGTGGCTGCCGCGCATCTGGGGATGCTCGGGATTCAGGGCGTGCTTGCGGAAGGACTCCACAGAGTCCATATCGCACATGTCCTTCAGGTCGTCGTAATCCCACACGGCCACTTTCTGGATCTCGTGGGAGGTGCGGAAGCCGTCGAAGAAGTTGACGAAGGGCACGCGGCCCTCAATGGCGGCCAGATGGGCCACGGCGGAGAGGTCCATGACCTCCTGGACGTTGCCCTCGCAGAGCATGGCAAAGCCGGTCTGGCGGCAGGCCATGACGTCGGAGTGGTCACCGAAAATGTTCAGCGCGTGGGTGGAGACGGTACGCGCGGACACATGGAACACGCAGGGCAGCAGCTCGCCGGCGATCTTATACATGTTGGGGATCATCAGCAGCAGACCCTGGGAAGCGGTATAAGTGGTGGTCAGGGCGCCGGCGGCCAGGGAGCCGTGGACGGTGCCGGAAGCGCCGGCCTCGGACTGCATCTCGCAGACCTTCACCGTGTTTCCGAAGATATTCTTCTGGCCGGCGGCGGACCACTGGTCGACCAGGTCTGCCATGGGGGAGGACGGAGTGATCGGATAGATCCCCGCCACTTCGGTAAACGCGTAGCTGACATATGCGGCCGCGTTGTTACCGTCCATGGACTTAAACTTTCTTGCCATAAACTAACCTCCTATTTTTTCTTGCTGCCTTGCGCAGCATCGGTTTGCATCAGATAGGCTTTCTGCATACAGGTATTATTATAACACCCGGAATTCGCGCTGTAAATGCAGGCTCGTTATTTTTTACACAAATTTTTTCTTTTCTGCGGAAAGCCCAAAAAGGAATCGTTTTTTTGCGCACTTTTATAAAAAAGTTGTGCCAGTTTTTCAATTTTCTGCATAATAACTTGCAGATTTTTCCGAAGTGGTCCGGGATATGAAAGGAATCCTTGTTTTTACGGGAAAGCCGCGTTTCCAAGCGCCCTCTGAACGCCGGACGGATCACGCTAAAAAAATTTTTCTTGACAGCGGGCGGCGCTTGTGCTAAACTGCAAAAAACCGTTGAGGAAGAGCAAGTACGCGCAGTCACTCCGTTTCAGAGAGCCGCAGTTTGGTGGGATGCGGTGCGGCGGACGGCGCCGAATGGGCTTCTGAGGGCAAACCGAAGGGATGGATATTCCCGCGTAGGTGAGCCGGAGTTGGGCACTCCGTTACGAACAGCCGGCGTATACAAGGGTGTACGCGCTAAGTGGACGCAAAACGCGTCAAGCCGGGTGGCACCGCAGGAGTTTACCGCTCTTGTCCCAGCAAGTATTGCAGGGGACAGGGGCGATTTTTTATACCCTTTCCCCAGTCAGAAAGGAGAAATTACCATGGCAAACGAAAAAATCCCTTACAAAATCTATCTGACCGAAGAGGAGATGCCCAAGAGCTGGTACAACGTCCGCGCGGACATGAAGAATAAGCCCGCCCCCCTGCTCAACCCCGGCACCCTCCAGCCCATGGGCTTTGAGGACCTGCGCGGCGTGTTCTGCGACGAGCTGATCCGCCAGGAGTTAGACAACGACACCGCCTACTTCCCCATTCCCGAGGAAATCCGCAGCTTCTATAAGATGTACCGCCCCTCTCCCCTGGTCCGGGCCTATTGCCTGGAGGAAAAGCTCCAGACCCCGGCCAAAATTTACTATAAGTTCGAGGGCAACAACACCTCCGGTTCCCACAAGCTCAACAGCGCCATCGCCCAGGCGTACTACGCCAAGGAGCAGGGACTCAAGGGCGTGACCACCGAGACCGGAGCCGGCCAGTGGGGCACGGCGCTGTCCATGGCCTGCGGATACCTGGGGCTGGACTGCAAGGTCTATATGGTGAAGTGCTCCTATGAGCAAAAGCCCTTCCGCCGGGAGGTCATGCGCACCTACGGCGCCAGCGTCACGCCGTCCCCCAGCGACACCACCGCCGTGGGCCGGAAGATCCTCTCCGAGCACCCCGGCACCACAGGATCCCTTGGCTGCGCCATCTCCGAGGCCGTGGAGGTCGCCACCTCCAACCCCGGCTACCGCTACGTGTTGGGCAGCGTGCTGAACCAGGTGCTGCTCCACCAGAGCGTCATCGGACTGGAGACCAAGGCCGCCCTGGATAAGTACGGCATTGTGCCCGACGTCATCATTGGCTGCGCCGGAGGCGGCTCCAACTTGGGCGGCCTGATCGCGCCCTTCATGGGCCAGGAACTACGGGGCGAGGCCAAGTACCGCTTCATCGCCGTGGAGCCCGCCAGCTGCCCCAGCCTCACCCGGGGCCGGTACGCCTACGACTTCTGCGACACGGGCATGGTCTGCCCCCTGGCAAAGATGTATACCCTTGGGTCCAACTTCATCCCCTCGGCCAACCACGCCGGCGGACTGCGCTATCACGGCATGAGCTCCATCCTGTCCCAGCTCTATCACGACGGCTACATGGAGGCCCGGTCCGTGGAGCAGACCTCCGTCTTTGAGGCGGCGGAGCTGTTCGCCCGGGTGGAGGGCATCCTCCCCGCCCCGGAGTCCAGCCACGCCATCCGGGTGGCCATCGACGAGGCGGAAAAGTGCAAGGAGACCGGCGAGGAGAAGACCATCGTCTTCGGCCTCACCGGCACGGGCTATTTCGATCTGGTGGCCTATCAGAAGTTCCACGACGGCGAGATGACCGACGTGATCCCCACGGACGCGGAGCTGGAGGAGAGCTTTGCCCAGCTGCCTCCCCAGCCGGAGAATCTGTAAGTCGCGTTTTTAAGGCTTCTCTTTTGGATCATCGCAGGCGGAGCCCCGGCAGTTGCCGGGGCTCCGCTTATTTCTATACAAAAACTCAATTGAATACTATTTAGTGTTCAAATGCACAAAAGTAATTGCAAATGATCTAAAATAGCAGTAATTACGCCTATGCGTATGCATGTATTTCGTTAACAGTTATAATAGACCTTAATCCTCAATCAATCTCCCTTCTTCTTGTGCTCCTCCGGAGCAAACTTCACGTAAAGGGATTCCGCCTCCTCCAATGCGTCCTTCAGCATCGCCCTCGCCTTGCTGGGCTGGCCCTTGTCTATCGCTTCAATTGCGTCGGAGGCCCCTGAACAAACCGTGGCATACATTACAAGATACACCCGGAACATGAGAGAAATTTCGTCCACCAATTTCACCGCCCTTTCATCTGTTTCTCTTAGCTTATTGGAACGAACCGCCTTTGTCAATCGCCCGGAGGCCCTCAAGCGGTAGCACTTTGTGACACTTGGTGGCAAGTTGTGGCAGGTTGTGGGAATTGGTGGGAAAACTCGGAATTTTATAGGAGATTGTGCTACTTTAAATCCGGGGTGATTGGGATGTACAAGACGAAACCGATTAAAGTAAAAGTCAGCGTAACGTTGGATGAGGATCTGGTAGAGCAGCTGCGCAAGCTGGCAGCTGAAGATGACCGCCAGCTTTCCAGCTACATCAACATTGCGCTGCGCAATCACCTCCGTCATCTCCAATCGTCCAAAGTGGAATAAAAGCCTCCGGCTGCTGGCCGGAGGCTTTTATTATCTTCCAAGATATGTCCTTGTAAACGCGCCAAGCTGTTCACAGCCCCGGACGATGTCCTCGTCCGCGGGGGTGGAGAAATTCACCCGGAAGCTCCGGCAGGGCGCGCCCTCATCGGCGGCAAAGGCGCTGCCCGGCACCACGGCCACGTGGGCCTCCGCCGCCAGGCGGTCGCAGTAGTCAAGCATGTCGGCCCCCTCGGGCAGGGTGCACCAGAGGAACATGCCGCCGTCGATGGGCAGGTAGGAAATGCCGGAGGGAACCGCCTCCCGGTCCAGGCACTCCATCATCAGCCGGGCCTTGCGCCGGTAAACCTGCTTCAGGCTCGTCAGGTGAGCCGCAAAATCCGTCTCCTCCAAAAAGCGCTGGCAGAGAATCTGAGGCAGGGCGCTGGTGTGCACATCGTCGCCGGCCTTGTCCCGGCTCATGCGGGTGACAAGCTCCCGGTTGGCCACGGCGTAGGCCACCCGCAGCCCCGGCGCCACCACCTTGGAAAAGCTGCCGCAGTAGATGACCCGTCCCTCCTCGTCCAGCGTCTTGATGGGCGGCAGGTCCTCCCCCTGGAACCGCAGCTCGCCGTAGGGGTCGTCCTCCAGAACCACGATGCCGTACCGGCAGGCCAGGCGGTACACCTCCCGCCGCTTCTCAGCGCTGAGGGTGACGCCGGTGGGGTTTTGGAAGTTGGGGATAGTGTAGAGAAAGCGGGCGTTGGGATGGGCCTTGAGCTTGCGCTCCAGGTCGCCGATGCTCATGCCGTCCGGCTCCATGGCCACGCCCACCGTGTCCGCCCCGCAGGAGCGGAAGGAGTTGAGCGCGCCTAAGAAGCTGAACTCCTCGCACAGCACCACGTCGCCGGGGTCGCACAGCGCCCGGGCGGTGAGGAGCATGCCCTGCTGGGAGCCGGTGGTGATGAGGACCTCGTCCTCCCCGCCGCCCACGCCATAGCGCTCCCGAACCCAGCGCTTTACCGTATCCCGCAGGGCGGGATAGCCGCTGGAGTAGTTATACTGCAGCGCCGCCACCGGCTGCTCGGCGAAAATCCGGCCGCACAGGGCCGAAAGCTCCGCCACCGGGAAGGCCTCCGGCGCCGGGTTTCCCCCGGAAAAGGGGATCATGGCCGGGTCGTTGGTGTTTTTCAGCAGCTTTTCCACGCTGTCGCTCTGGCGGCTCATGAGGTTTGAAAAATGGTAGTTCACTGCGCGCCCCCCCTCTGTTCCAACGTCCGGATGGCCTCAAGATACCCCTCCAGGCCCATGCCCTTGATGGTGCGGACGCACCCAAGGGAGATGTAGGACACCTGACGAAACGGCTCACGGCTGTCCACATCGGAGATGTGGACCTCCACCGTGGGGAGGTTCACGGCCTTCACCGCGTCCAGAAGCGCCACGCTGGTGTGGGTGTAGGCGCCGGGGTTGATGACGATGCCGTCGCACTTTCCGTAGGCCTCCTGAATCCAGTCCACCAGGTCCCCCTCGTGGTTGCTCTGGCGGAGAATCAGCTCATGGCCGTGGGCGGCGGCGTAGTCCGCTATCAGCTTCAAAAGCCCCTCATAGCTGACGGAGCCGTAAATCCCCGGCTCCCGGATGCCCAGCATATTGAGGTTGGGGCCGTTGAGCACCATGATCTTCATAGGCTTTGCCACTCCTTTGCAATGATCGCGGCGGCCTCCTCCGTGCCGCGTGCGGAGCAGTCCACGCTTACGTCGGCCATAGACTGGTAGACCTCCCTGCGCTCTTCATAGAGGGCGCGGATGGCCTCGGGGCTCTTGGATAGGGGCCGTCCCTCGCCGGAGAGGACCTCAAGGGGACGCTGGAGATAGTAGACACGGCCGTTCTGGCGTATGAAATAGCGGTTCTCCTCCCGCACCGCCGTGCCGCCTCCCAGGGCCAGCACGATGCCGTGGCGGGCGCTGACCTGGCGCAGCACCTGGGACTCTATGGTCCGGAAGGCTTCCTCCCCGCCGGAGTCGAAAATCTCCGCGATGGGCTTGCCCGCGGTGCGGACGATCTCCTCGTCCAAATCCACGAAGGGCCGGCCCAGGCGCTTGCCTAATATGGCGCCCACCGTGCTCTTTCCGCTGCCGGGCATACCCATCAGCACCAGGTTGGTCTGCTCCGCCGTGATGCGGCGCAGCGCGGCCTCCGCCGACGCGTCGGAGATGCGCCGCCCGGAGAAGTGCTCTCCCGCCCGCTGGGCCTGGATCACCAGCATGGGCAGCCCGCAGGTGGCGGGAATCCCCCGCTGCCGGGCCTGATCCACCAGGTAAGTGGTCAGGGGATTGTAGACCGCGTCCACCACGCCCTGGAGCTTGGGGAAGATGCCGATGTCCACCGCCGCCGCGCCCGCGGAGGGATACATGCCCACCGGCGTGGTGTTGATGAGGATTTCCGCGCCCGCGTGGCGGCGGATGTTCTCATAGTTGTCCGGGCCCGAGCGGGAGATGGTGACGATCTCCTCCGCGCCCATGTCCTCCGCCACCGCGCGGGCGGTGCGGGAGGTGCCGCCGGTGCCAAGGATCAGCACCCTGCGGCCCAGAAGGCTGATCCCCGCCCGGCGGATGCAGGCGGAGAGGCCGTCGTAGTCCGTGTTGTAGCCGTAGAGCCGTCCGCCCCGGTTCACCACCGTGTTCACCGCGCCGATCCGCTCCGCCCGGTCGTCCACCTCGTCGCACAGCCTCAATGCCAGCTGCTTGTAGGGGATGGTGACGTTGACGCCGTCAAAGGCGCGCTGGGTGAAAAACCGTTCCGCCGCGTCCTCGTCCATGGGGAGGAGCCGGTACTCACAGCCCCACATCCAGCGGTGGAGCTGGGGGGAAAAGCTGTGGCCCAGTGTCTTTCCGATGAGCCCGTACATGGTTACGCCTCGGAGTAGGCGCCTAAGAAGGTCATCTCCTCAGTGCAGCGGGTCAGGTCGCACAGCATCTTCACCGTCTGCTCCTCCCGGCAGTCCGCGTCCACGTCGGCGTAGAAGAGGAAGTCAAAGTCGTGACCGGGGATGGGGCGGCTCTCCAGCTTGGAGACGTTGACGCCCACGGTGGCAAAGGTGGAGAGCACCTCGTAGAGGGAGCCGGGGCGGTGGGGCACGCGGAAGAGGATGCTGACCTTATTGACTCCCTCCAGAATCTGGAGGTTCCTTGCGATG
The DNA here is from genome assembly GCF_018919205.1 of Dysosmobacter acutus. NCBI lineage: Bacteria > Bacillati > Bacillota > Clostridia > Eubacteriales > Oscillospiraceae > Dysosmobacter > Dysosmobacter acutus. The sequence goes on along the minus strand of NZ_JAHLQN010000001.1, from coordinate 611,943 downwards.
CAGATGAAGCGGGTGTAGTTGTTGTCGCTGTTCTGGATGTCCCGGTGGAGCTGCTTGAGGCCGTAAAGCTCGCTGCACTCAGCGGAGCAGATGGCGGCCGTGTCGGAGCGGTCGGACTGGGCCACCCGCTTGGCCGCCATGGCCGTGTTCTCGCAGATGGTGACCTTGGCGTTGGGATACTTCTTCAAAAACTCGCTGCACTGGCCGATGGCCTGCTCGTGGGAGAAAATCTCCCGGATGTCGCCGCCCTTTGTCTCCGGCTTCACCACCAAAGAGTGGTTGATGCGCAGCTTGATGGAGCGGACGATATAGAAGCTGTGCCTGCGCATCAGGTCATAGACCTCGTTGACGGAGCCGTAGAGGTTGTTTTCAATGGGCAATATGCCGTAGTCGCAAAGGCCGCTGCCCACCGCCCGGGCCACGCCCTCAAAGCTGTCCATGAACATGACGCCGGCGGAGGCGAACAGCTTGTCGCAGGCGATCTGGGAGTAGGCGCCCTCCACGCCCTGGCAGGCCACGGTGACGTTCTGGGGGAGCTTTCGGGGGGAGGACTCAAGGGCGGATTTGATCTGCTCCTCCAGCTGCTGGCTCTCGCCCATGCGGGCGGACTGATAGGCCCGGCTCATGTCAAAAAGGGTCTTGAACAGCATCCGGGTGTAGTTTGCCAGGTCCGGGTCCTGGTCCGCCGTCAGACGGGCCAGAATCTCCCGCTCCCGGGTGCGGTCCAGGATGGGCAGCTTGTTGGCCCGCTTATAGTCCGCGATCTGGCTGGACAGGTCCATGCGCCGGGTGAAGAGCTCCCGGATCTGATTGTCAACGGCGTCGATTCCGGCGCGCAATTCCTGAATGTCCATAGTAAGCAGTCTCCTTTATTCTCATTCAATATAAGCTTGGTTCAGTTGTTGTCGTACAAAAGGTCCAGCAGCACAATGGCCGTCACCGCCTCCGCCACCGGCACCGCCCTGGGGACGATACAGGGGTCGTGGCGGCCGTGGATCGTAAGCTCCGTCTCCTCCATGGCGGAAAGGTCCACGGATTGCTGGGGCTTTGCAATGGAAGGCGTGGGCTTGACGCCGACGCGGAAAACAAGGGGCATGCCGCTGGTCATTCCGCCCAGGACGCCGCCGTGGTCGTTTTTCGTGGTGACCACCCGCCCCTCCCGCAGGCGGAAGGGGTCGTTATTTTCGCTGCCCCGGCGGCCGCAGCCCGCAAAGCCGCTGCCGAACTCCACGCCCCGGACGGCGGGGATTCCGAAAAGGGCGGCGCTGAGGCGGTTTTCCACCCCGCCGAACATGTGGCTGCCCAGCCCCACGGGAAGTCCCACGGCCACGCACTCGATGACGCCGCCCACGCTGTCGCCCTCCCCCTTGGCCTGGGCGATGGCGGAGCGCATTTCCTTGCCGGCCGCGTCGGAGAGGGTGGGAAACTCCTTTTCCGCCACGGCGCGCAGCGCGTCAAGGTCCGGGCAGCAGGGGTCTATGGCCGCGTCCTCCATTCCGGCGACGGAGCGGATGTGGGCAAAGACCTCGATGCCCCGCTCCCGGAGGAGCTGAAGGCACAGCGCGCCGGCAAAGCACAGCGGCGCGGTCATCCGGCCGGAGAAGGCCCCGCCGCCCCGAACGTCGTTTTTGCCGCCGTACTTCACATAGGCCGGAAAGTCGGCGTGGCCCGGACGGGGCACGGTCAGGACATTGGCATAGTCGCCGCTGCGCACGTTTTCGTTGCGGATGACGGCGCACACCGGCGCGCCGGTGGTACAGCCGTCTACCAGCCCGGAGAGCACCTCCGGCCGGTCCGCTTCGCGGCGCGCGGTGGAAAAGCCGTTCTTCCCCGGGGCGCGCCGCCCCATAAATCGGAAGACCTCATCCAGGTCGATCCGTTTTCCGGCGGGCAGGCCGTCCACCACGGCGCCGATGGCGTCGGCGTGGGACTGGCCGAAGACCTGCACGGTGAAGTTTCGTCCAAGCTCAAAGGATGTCATCCACAATCCCTCCCAAGGCGCGGAAGTCTGCAAAAAACTGGGGATAGGACTTATTCACCGCCTCCGCGCCCGTGACGGTGACATCTTCGCTGCACAAGAGGGAACCGATGGCGGCGGCCATGACGATGCGGTGGTCGCCGCACCCATCCACCGTCCCGCCCCGCAGCGCGCCGCTCCCCAAAATGCTGAGGCTGTCGGGCCCGGCCTCGGCGCTGCCGCCCAAGGCACAGATCATCCGGCGGCAGGACTCGATCCGGTCGCTCTCCTTCAGCCGGAGGCGGGAGGCCCCGGTGAAGGTGGTCTTTCCCCGCCGGGCACAGGCCAGAATGGACAGCGCCGGCACCAGGTCCGGAATCTCCTCCACCCGGATGGAGAGGTCGCCCTCCTGGCCCATGCGGCGGATCACCTCCACCACCGCCCGGTCGCCCTGGACGCTCCAGCCGTTGAGGCCGGTGACCTCCAGGCGGTTTTCGCCCATGGCGGCGGCGCAGAACCAGAACGCGGCGTTGGACCAGTCCCCCTCCGAGCGCAGGTCGTCAGGCGGCGTAAAGGTCTGGTTCCCGGGTACAAAAAAGCCCCGGTCCCTTTTTTCCACCCGAACGCCGAAGGACTCCAGCACCTCAAGGGTGATGTCCACATAGGCCCGGGACTGAAGGGGCGTGGTCAGGCAGATGGCGCTGTCCCCATCCAAATTGGGTAAAGCCAGCAGCAGCCCCGTCACATATTGGGAGCTCACATCTCCCGGCAGCCGGTAGGTCCCGCTGCGCAGGCGGCCCTCCACCGTCAGGGGCAGATGGTCGCCGGAGACGGTGCAGCCGTTCTCCTCCATGGCCCGGACCAGGTCCGCCATGGGCCGGCAGGGAAGTCTCCCCTCTCCGGTCATGGAAAACCCCTCCGTGACCGCGGCGGCCACCGGCAGGAGGAAGCGGGCCGTGGAGCCGGACTCGCCGCAATCCAACAGCGGCCGATGCGCAATCCCCTCCGCCGGGCGCAGGCGGATGGCGGTCTCGCTGAGCTCCACCGCGCACCCCAGCGCCCGGGCACACCGGGCGGTGGCCTCCACGTCCCGGGAGAGGCCGCGGCAGGCGATGGCGGTCTCCCGCCGTGAAAGGAGGGCGCAGATCATCTGGCGGTGGAGGCAGGATTTGGAGGAGATGGCCTCCACCGAGCCCCGGAGGGTGTTGGGGGGGATGCGGACGTTCATACCCCCGCCCCCTTGCTGATCCACCGGTCCAGTTCCTCCATGGTCATCTTCCGGCGGACGGCGGCGCCCAGCCGCTCCGGCACCACAATGGTGATCCCCTTGCCCGAGCGCTTTTTATCCATGTGGGAGGCCTCGCACAGCGTCTCCACCGGCAGATCGGTGGAAGTGGGCAGGCCGTAGCGCTGCAAAATGGCGATGAGCCGCTCCGTAATTCCCTCCTCGGCGGCGCCTGACCGCTCGCTGGCGCGGGCCATGAGCACCATGCCGATGGCCACGGCGTAGCCGTGGGGCAGGGTGAAACGGGAGGTACGCTCGATGCCGTGGCCGATGGTGTGGCCGAAGTTGAGGAGCTGGCGCAGCCCCAGGTCCCGCTCGTCCTCCTCCACCACGGAGCGCTTAAGCGCACAGCAGCGGGCCACCACAGCCTCGATCTTGTCACGGATGTCGCAGCGCTCCAGCTGTTCAAAGAGGGTTTTATCCAAGATGGCGCCGGTCTTGATGGTCTCCGCCATGCCGCAGGCAAACACCTCCGGCGTCAGCGTGTCGAATACGTCCGGGTCGCAGATCACGGCCCTTGGCTGCCAGAAGCAGCCGGCCATATTTTTGCCGCAGGGCAGGTCCACCGCCGTTTTGCCGCCCACGGAGGAGTCCACCGCCGCAAGCAGCGTGGTGGGGATCTGAACAAAGTCGATGCCCCGCTGGAACACCGCCGCGGCAAAGCCGCCCATGTCGCCACAGACGCCGCCGCCCAAGGCGGCCAGCAGGTCCGTGCGGGTGAAGCCCTCCTCGCCCAAGCGGTTCAGGATTTCCCCCAGCACGGTCAGGTTCTTGCTCTCTTCCCCGGCGGGAAAGACATGATGCTTCACCTCATACCCGGCGGCGGCAAAGGAGCGCTCCACCCGGTCGGCGTACAGAGGCTCCACGTTGGTGTCGCACAGCACCAGCACGCGGCAGGGCTCCTTCACCGGGCGGGTCAGTTCCCCGCATTGATCCAAAAGACCCCGGCCGATGTGGATGTCATATTCGGGCTTGGTATGCACATGGATGGTGGGCATGGTCCTCTCTCCTTCCGGCGCTTATTCGATCTCCTCGCGGCAGCGGTACGGCAGCACGTCCCGAACGCACTTGGCCACGTCGGCAAAGGTCTCGGGCGTGATGGACTGCTGGCCGTCGCACCAGGCCTTTTCCGGGTGGTTGTGGACCTCCACCATCAGTCCGTCCGCCCCGATGATGGCGCTGGCCAGGGCCATGGGCTTCACCAGGGAGCGGATGCCGGTGCCGTGGCTGGGATCCACGATGATGGGCAGATGGGTCATCCGGCGCAGCAGGGGGATGGCGGAGAGATCCAGGGTGTTGCGGGTGTCGGTGGCAAAGGTGCGGATGCCCCGCTCGCAGAGGATCACCTTCTCGTTGCCGCCGGCCATAATGTACTCGGCGCTCATCAAAAGCTCGGTCAGCGTGGCGGAAAACCCCCGCTTGAGGAGGATGGGCTTGTCGGTCCTGCCCAACTCCTTGAGGAGCTCAAAGTTCTGCATGTTCCGGGCGCCCACCTGGATCACGTCCACATCCTCGAAGTAGGGCAGCTGGGAGATGTCCATGATCTCGGTGACCACCGGCATCCCGGCCTGGCGGCTGGCCTTGATAAGCATTTCCAGGCCCTTTTCCCGCAGGCCCTGGAAGGCGTAAGGAGAGGTGCGGGGCTTGAAGGCGCCGCCACGGAGGATGCTGGCTCCGGCGGCCTTCACAGCCACTGCGATCTCGCTGATCTGCTCCTCGCTCTCAATGGAGCAGGGGCCGGCCATGATCTGGAAGGAGCCCCCGCCAATCTTCACGCCGCCCACATCGATGACCGTGTCGGTCTGGTGCATTTTCCGGTTGGCGCACTTATAGGGCTCCTGGACGCGCTGCACGTCCTGGACGATGCTCATGGCCCGGAGCATCTCCGTGTCCACGGCGGTGGTGTCGCCCACCAGGCCCAGGACGGTGTTGTTGACGCCCAGGGAATCATGGACGGTCAGGTTCTGGTCGGAAAGCCACTTCTTCAGGGCCTCTAACTGTTTTTGATCGGGATTGGGCTTGAGTACGATAATCATGAGTATTCTCCTTACGTCGAAAAAATAAAGACCGCAGTGTGCTACACTGCGGTCTTGCCATTACGAAATTCCTTCAGCAAAACTCGGAACCTTTACCGGCTCTGTGCAGCACAAATATGCTTATTAATAAAGTAATAAGCATAAAAAAAGCTGTATTCGACGGTAAAGGAGAAGCTACGCATATAAATTCGGCATCCTTTCCTAAGTTCCCTGATTGTGTCTCAGTATACCACCCAAGCTTCATTTGTCAACTTCGTTTTCTTTGCCGGACGGAAATTCCGGTGAATTTGTCAAATCCCATTTCCCCATCCGTTAATTTATGGTAAAATACGCACAAGCATTCAGGCGCCGCGCCCAAAGACCGCGGCCGCCGCCGTTCTTTCGCCGCGTCAGGCGGCAATTTTCAGAAATTCGAGGTGTGTCCTGATGGTGGTCAGCGTGCGATCCCTGGGTCTTTCCGGCGTGTCGGGCTATGAGGTCAGCGTGGAGTGCTTCCTCTCCGGCGGCCTGCCCGCCTTTGATATTGTGGGGCTGCCCGACGCCGCCGTCCGGGAGGCCCGGGAGCGGGTGCGCTCAGCGGTGAAAAACTGCGGCGCCAGATTCCCCGTCTCCCGCATCACCGTGAATCTGGCTCCGGCCAATCAGAAAAAGGCCGGGACGGTGTACGACCTGCCCATCTTCGTCGGTCTGCTGGCCGCCTCGGGCGAGGTGCCCGCCCTGCCGGCGGACGCCGCCTTCCTTGGCGAGCTCTCCTTAAGCGGCGCAACCCGGGGCGTCTCCGGCGTGCTTCCCATGGCCCTGGCCGCGGTGAAGGCTGGAGTGCGTACCCTCTTCTGCCCCGCCGGCAACGCCGCCGAGGCCACGCTGGCCGAAGGACTCACGGTCTACGGCGTGCAGGATGTCTCCGCCCTGGTGCGCCACCTCCGGGGTGAAGAGCTCCTCTCCCCCCGCCCGCGGTGGACGCCCGAGCCGGAGACGGAGCCCCTTCCGGACCTTGAGGACATCATGGGCCAGGAAAACGCCAAGCGGGCCATGGAGATCGCCGCCGCGGGCGGTCACAACCTATTGCTCATCGGCTCGCCCGGCGCGGGCAAATCCATGCTGGCCCGCTCGCTCCCCTCCATCCTTCCGGACCTGACGCCCCAGGAGGCCCTGGAGGTCTCAGGCATCTACTCCGTGGCCGGTCTGACGGACCCGGAGCACCCGCTTTTGACCCGCCGGCCCTTCCGCAGCCCCCATCACACCGCCTCCGCCGCGGCCCTCACCGGAGGCGGACCGGCCCTGCGGCCCGGGGAGATTTCCCTGGCCCACCGGGGCGTGCTCTTTTTGGACGAGCTGCCCGAGTTCCACCGGGACGTGCTGGAGGCGCTGCGCCAGCCTCTTGAGGAAGGGGAGGTCACGGTGGTCCGGGCCGGAGGCGCCCTCCGCATGCCCAGCGGCTTCATGCTTGTGTGCGCCATGAACCCCTGCCGCTGCGGCTGGCGGGGCCATCCCTCCGGGAGGTGCACCTGCTCCGACCGGGAGGTGGAGCGGTACGTTCAGAAGATCTCCGGACCTCTGCTGGACCGTATTGACCTCCATGTGTCGGTACCGTCGGTGGAGTACGAGGCCATGCGCCGCAGGGAGACGCCGGAGCCCTCCGCCGCCGTGAAGGCCCGGGTGGAGGCGGCCCGCCTCATCCAGCGCCGCCGCTTCGCGTCGGAGGGCATCTCCTGCAACGCTGCGATGCCCCCTGCCATGATCGGCCGGTACTGCGCCCTGGACGGCCGCTGCGAACAGTTGATGAAGTCCGCCTTTGAGCGCATGGGTCTCACCGCCCGCTCCCACGACCGTATTTTGCGCATGAGCCGCACCATCGCCGATCTGGACGGAAGCGAGTCCATTGGCCCCCACCACCTGGCGGAGGCCATCCAGTACCGCAACACGGACATCCTGAAAGGGTAGTCAAAAAGCGTCGCCAACCCGTGGGTTGGCGGCGCTTTCTATTCATCAGCGGTTTTGTACCTCTTCTTTCGCCGCCCGGCGCTGGGCCAGCAGGGGCGGCAGCAGATTGCTCAACGACCCGGCCAGCATCAGCGCAATGCCGATCCAGCGGTTGGGGGCGATCTGCTCGTTCAGGATGAGAAGGGCCAGAATGGGCGCCAGAATGGGCTTGAAGAAAAATACCAGCGACACCGTGTTGGCCGGCGCGTACTCCATGGCGAGAAAATAGCTGCAAAAGCCCACGCCGGTGACGCACACGCTGACATAGAGGAAGGTGGGCAGCGTGGCGGCGGAGTGGCCGGCGAAAAAGGGGATGCGTACAAACATGTCCAGCCCCAGCCGGCCCATGGCGTCCGCCACGGGTCCGATATAGGTCAACAGCGACAGGGCCATCAGCTCCAGACTGCCGAAAAGGAAGCTGAAGCAGGCGTTGACCGTTCCGCCGTAGCGCTGGCTCTGGCGCTTGCCCATGACGCCATAGAGCGCAAAGGTCAGGCAGGCCAGCAGCGTCAGAATCACCCCCGAGGGGGAGAGCTCCATGTGGATGGGGTCGATCACAAAGAGGATGCCCACGATCTCCAGTCCCAGGGCCAGGAGGTTTCGCCTGTAGATGGGCTCGCCCAGCAGCAGGTAGGCAAACAGCAGCACGAACAGCGGATTGCTGGAAAAGAGCACCGCCACCACCGACGCCTCCGTGCGGGTGACCGCCAGCTGGTAGAGCGTCATGCTCACCGTCATGCCCACAAAGCCGATGCCCACAAAGGGCGTCAGGTCCTTCCACCTCAGGGTGATCCCCCGGTTTTTCAGGGCCCGAAGGGCAAAGGGCAGCAAAATAAGGCCGCCGATGAAAAAGCGGCTGAAGGTCATCTGCAACGGGTTGAACACGCCGGCGACCGTCTTCAGCGCGATCTCCATGGTGGAAAACAAAACCGTGGCAATGGCAATGAATACATATCCCTTTTTCATATGCTCCTCCCTCTTTTGGCGGATTCCGCCTCCTTTATCTTATGGCAGATCGGGAAAAAAGGCAAGGAAAACCATTCAAAATCATGGCTTCCCCTTTTTATCCGGGCGAAAATACGATATAATGATCCCTGTATCTGGATTCCCATACCATCCGGCCTCCCGTTTACGGCGCTGCCCTGGAAGTGATCGGAAGGATACTTTTTATTTTCGCGCCCAAGGGCGCATGGAGGGGTTTTATGAACGAGACAACCGCCCAGGAGATGTTCCTTCTGAAGTTGGGCGAGGTGGTGCTCAAGGGGCTCAACCGCCGCAGCTTTGAGGACAAGCTCCTGTCCAACGTCCGCCGCCGGGTCCGCCGCTGCGGCAGCTTCAACGTCTACTCCCGCCAGAGCACCATCTATGTGGAGCCCTTGGAGGCGGAGTGCGACCTGGAGGGCGCCTACGCCGCCTGCCGGCAGGTGTTCGGCGTCATCGCCGTGGCACGGGCCATGCCCTGCGAAAAAAGCAGGGAGGCGGTTCTAAAGACCGCCAAAACCTATCTTGGAGACGCGCTGCGCCAGGCACAGAGCTTCAAGGTGGAGACCAAGCGGGCGGACAAGCGCTTCCCCATGACCTCCATCCAGCTGAGCCAGTGGGTGGGCGGCGAGCTCCACGACGCCTTCCCCCACCTGAGCGTGGATGTCCACAGCCCGGACCTCACAGTCTACGTGGAAATCCGGGAAAACGCGGCCTATGTCCACGCCCCGGCCGAGAGCGGCGCCGGCGGGCTGCCCATCGGCATGGGCGGCACGGCTGTTTCTCTTCTCTCCGGCGGCATCGACTCCCCCGTCTCCTCCTACATGATGGCCAAGCGGGGCTGCCAGCTGGAGATGGTCCACTTCATCAGCCCGCCCTACACCTCCGACGCGGCCCGGGACAAGGTGCTGGAGCTTGCTCGGCTGCTGACGCCGTGGACGGGCCGGCTGGTGGTGCATCTGGTGCCCTTCACCCACATCCAGGAGGAAATTCGCCGCGGCTGTCCGGAGGAGTACTTTACGCTGATTATGCGCCGCTTTATGATGCGCATCGCCCAGCGCCTTGCCCAACGCGTGGGCGCCCACGCCCTGGTCACCGGCGAGTCGCTGGGCCAGGTGGCCAGCCAGACCATGCAGGCCCTGGCCGTCACCGAGGACGCGGTCTCGCTGCCCATCCTGCGCCCGGTGATCGGCATGGACAAGGAGGAGATCGTCAAAATCGCACGGAAGATCGGCACCTTCGACACCTCCATATTGCCCTATGAGGATTGCTGCACCGTCTTCACCCCCCGCCATCCCCGCACCCGGCCCACCGTGGAGGAGGTCAGGGAGGTGGAATCCGCCCTGGACGTGGACGCCCTGGTGGCGGAGGCCATGGCCGACTCCACCTGGGTGCGCGTCAAATACGAGGACGGAAGGAGGATCACCGGATGAAGGATTGGCGCTTCTTTGCCGCCGCGGCTGCCGCGGTTTTTGCAGCCACGCTGTTTTTAGGCGCCCTTTGTCTGGAGAATCTGCCCTTTGGCTATCTGGAGTGCGCCCTTTTGTACCTTTCCGCCGTGATCGCGGTCAGCGCCCTTTGGATCGGCTGGAAGAAATAGGCACACCCATTCAAAATAAGGAGATGGAATCATGGCACATACCGCTGAACTGATCGCCGTGGGCACGGAGCTGCTGCTTGGCAGCGTGGCCAACCTGGACGCCCAGATCCTCTCGGAGGGTCTCAGCGCCCTGGGCATCAACGTCTACTACCACACCGTGGTGGGCGACAACCCGGAGCGGCTCTCCGCCGCCCTTGAGACCGCCCGCCGCCGCTCGGACATCATCCTCACCACCGGCGGTCTGGGACCCACCTATGACGATCTGACAAAGCAGACCATCTGCCGCGTCTTCGGCCGGGAGCTGGAACTGCACCAGGACATCGTGGACGCCCTGCGGGACATGTTCATGCGCAGCTTCCACAAGCCCATGACCGAGAACAACATCCAGCAGGCCATGCTGCCCGTGGGCTGCACGGTGTTCGACAACCCCATCGGCACCGCCCCGGGCTGCGCCTTCTGCGAAGGCGGCGTCCACGTGCTGATGCTGCCCGGCCCGCCCCATGAGTGCGAGTTCATGTTCCGCCGCCACGCCGTGCCCTATCTGAAGAGCCTTTCAAGGGACGTGATCGTGTCCCACGACCTGCGGATTTTCGGCATGGGCGAGTCCGAGGTGGAGCAGATTCTGCGGGAGCGGATGAAATCCCTCACCAATCCCACCCTGGCCCCCTACGCCAAGCGCAGCGAAATGCTGCTGCGCTGCACGGCCAAGGCCGCCACCGAAGAGGAGGCGGAGGCCATGCTCTCCCCGGTGATGGAGGAGGTGCGGCAAATCCTTGGAGACGTGATCTACGGCGTGGACGTGGGGAGCCTGGAAGAGGTGTGCATGGCGCGGCTCAAGGAGCGGTCGTTGACCTTTGCCACCGCCGAATCCTGCACCGGCGGCATGATTGCCCAGCGGATCACAGAGCTCTCCGGCGCCTCCGCCGTGTTCCGGGGCGGCGTGGTCTCCTACTGGAGCGAGGTGAAAGCCGGCGTTCTTGGGGTGCCCCGGCAGCTCCTGGACGAATACGGCGCCGTGTCCGAGCCTGTGGCAAAGGCCATGGCGGAGGGCGCCCGGGCCATCACCGGGGCGGACATCGGCCTTTCGGTCACCGGCGTGGCCGGGCCGGACAGGGACGAACGGGGCAACGAGGTGGGCACCGTGTTCGTGGGCCTGGCCGCGCCCGACGGCGTGTGGTGCAAGGCCCTCTCCTATGGCGCCAAGCGCCGGGACCGCATCCGGGGCAACGCCTCCAACGTGGCCTTTGACCTGCTGCGCCGCTATCTCACGGGCCTGCCCCTCTAACAAAAAAGCAAGAAGGACGCCTCCAAATTGGAGGCGTCCCTCTTTTGAATCAGTGTTCGGCGTAGGCCATGACCTCCCGGGCCAGGGCGCGGTAGAACCGGTCGTATTCCTCCCGGCTCAGCTCATGGGGCCAGCTCATGACGATGAGCTCATGGGGCGCGTTGGCCCTGCGGTAGGGCGGATGGGCGTGGGGCCAGGGGTTGGCGCAAAAGCCGAGCCGCTCGTAAAAGCCCTTGCGGCGGCGGGAGATTTCGTCCACCAGCGGGTCGATCTCCAAAACCACCTTTCCCTCTCTTTGGCAGAACTCCCGGAGGATTTTGGAGCCCAGGCCGCCGCCCCGCAGGGCGGGGTTCACCGCGTAGTGCTCCACATAGCAGAGGTCCTCCAGCCGCCAGGAGAACAGCAGCGCCAGCAGCTCTCCGTTTTCCCACACGCTCTCGCAGAAAAACCTTGGATCGCCCATGGCCTGGGCCTGATGGGCGGCAAAGCGCTGCTCATGGAGGGGAAAGCTCTGTTCATAGAGGGCAAAGACCGATGCAAAGGGCGCCTCGTCCATATCGGTGTGGCGGATCCATTCCATCCACGTTCAACTCCTTTTTCGCGGCGGCCCAGCCGCCAGCAGCATTTCAGCAGAAATTGCTCTTATTCTACTATGCCTCAGGCTGCTTTTCAAGCCTCCTCTTGCTTTTCTCCGAACTTGTGATATCATGTGTTGTAAGTGAATCGACTCATATAGTTTCGCATGCTTGGCGCGAAAGTTTCTACGGAGCCGCCTGAGGCTCCCGCTATGAGTGTCTGCCCGGGATCAAACACCGGGGCGGACACTTATTTTCTTTTTTTGCTCAAAGGAGGCTTATCTATGGCAACTGAAATTTTGAAGGGCCACATCGCCGACTTCCCTTCCCTTGGGGAACTGCGCATCACTGAAAACGGGTATCTGGTGTTGGAGGACGGGGTTATTCAGGGCGTATACAGCCGCCTGCCCCCATGCTATGCCGCCTGCCCGGTCGTCGACTACGGCAACCGGATTGTGATGCAGTCCTTTGCGGACCTGCACCTCCACGCGCCCCAGTACCCCATGTTGGGCATGGGCATGGACCTGCCGCTTCTTGAGTGGCTCCAGACCTACACCTTCCAGACCGAGGCCCGCTTCGCGGACACGGACTTTGCCCGGACCGTCTACCGCCGGCTGGCCCGGGAGCTGATTGAACACGGCACCACCCGGGTGTGCATGTTCTCCTCCCTCCACACCGACGCAACCCTCATTCTGATGGAGGAGCTGAGCCGGGCCGGGATCACGGGCTATGTGGGCAAGGTGAACATGGACCGCCGCGGCGTCCCCGGCGTATTGGAGGAAACCACTGAGGAGTCCATCCGGGAGACGCTGCGCTGGCTGGAGAGCTGCGGGGGCATCAGCGGCATCGCGCCCATCCTCACCCCACGCTTCACACCCTCCTGCACCGACAAGCTGATGGCTTTTTTGGGCTCCGCCGCGGCGGAGCGGAACCTGCGCGTCCAGTCCCATCTCTCCGAAAACCTGCAGGAGATGGAACTGGTCCGCTCCCTCCATCCGGACTGCCAGCGCTACTACCAGTCCTATGAAAAGTTCGGCCTTTGGAAGGACCACACGGTGATGGCCCACTGCGTCCACTCCGACCGGGCCGAGCGGGACGCCATGCGCCGGGCAAATGTCCTGGCCGTCCACTGCGCTGACTCCAACGTGGCGCTGTGCTCCGGCATCGCCCCGGTCCGCGCCATGCTGGACGAGGGTGTCTGGGTGGCCCTTGGCTCCGACATGGCCGGCAGCACCATGCTCCACATGCTGGACGTTGTGGCCTCCACCATCCGCTCCTCCAAGGTCCGGCGCATCCACTCCCAGTGGCAGGAGCCTTTCCTCACCGTGGAGGAGGCCCTCTACCTGGGCACCACCGCCGGCCACAGGTGGTTCGGCGCCGGGGACGGCTTTGCCGTGGGCGACAGGCTCCACGCCATTGTGCTGGAGGATTCCGAACTGCCCTCCGTGCGGCCCCTGAGCGTCCGGGAGCGGGTGGAGCGCTGCGTCTACCGCCGTCAGGAGCGCTGCATCAGCGCTGTCTGGGCGGACGGACATCAGGTCTTATAGCGACGTAAAACGGGAAGGCCGGCGGAATTCCGCCGGCCTTCCCGTTTCTTAAATTTACTCCAGGTTCAGATGCTTTTTCAGCATCAGCGTGGTGATGACATAGAACACCGCTCCGTAGAGCGCCACGGCCGCAATGGCGATCCCCATGCCCACATGGACGGCGGTCACACCGCTCATCTCCCAGGAGAGGTTCAGATCGTCAATGCCGAAGAGCCCCATGGTGCCTAAAATCTGCATGGCGAACTGGAAGGCAAAGAAGAATACCACGGACAGCAGCGTCTTGTGGTTGGCAAAGCTGTGGCCCACGGCCATGGCCGCGTAGAACTGCAGGCAGGCGGCCGCGCATCCCACCACGGTCAGCGCCAGAAACTCCGCGAAAAACGCCGCGCCGTTGACCGCGTAGTATGCGGTCAGCTGGCTCATGGCCTCGGAGAGGAGGCGCAGAAAGTCCGTCACCATGCCCACCTGGTACGCCATGATGAAAAAGGAGAGCATCACCGCGATGCCGGTGGCCACAAACCACACGGTGGAGACCAGGATTTTGGACCACACCAGCTGGTGGACCGAGGCGGGCAGGGTGAACATCACATACCCCTCGTCCCCCATCAGGTTGGTGCGGAAGCGGTTGATCATCAGCACAAGACTCATGATGCAGGCCGCGCTGATGGCCACCACAAAAGCCATCATCAGCAAAAACGCCAGCACATTCAAAAGCCTGCTTTGAGCGCCCTCCATCAGCCGGATGGAGATGTTGGCGCCGACGGACGTGGCCAGCAGCACCAGATACAGCGGGCCCATGATCCGGCCCGTGGCACGGAATTCATGCTTCAACAGTTTTCCTAACATTTGAATACCTCCCGGAACAGGGCGTCCACACTCATGTTGTTGCGCTCCCGGATCTCGTCCACAGAGGATTGCAGCACCACCTGGCCCTGATTGATAAAGATCACGTCGTCCAGCACCTTCTCCACATCCGCGATCAGGTGGGTGGAGATCACCACCGCCGCATCGGGGCTGTAGTTGCCGATGATGGTGTTAAGGATGTAATCCCGGGTGGCGGGGTCCACGCCGCCGATGGGCTCATCCAGGAGATAGAGGCTGGCCTGGCGGCTCATGACCATGATGAGCTGCACCTTCTCCCGGGTACCCTTGGACATCTGCTTGATGCGCTGGTTCAGGCGGATGCCCAGGTGCTGGAGCATCTCCATGGCCGCCTCCCGGCGGAAGTCGGGGTAAAAGTCCTTATAGAAGTCCAGCAGCTGCTGCGTGCTCATCCACAGCGGGATGCAGGTGCGCTCCGGCAGGTAGGAAACAAGGGAGTGGGTAATTCTGCCGGGCCGCTCGTCACAGACCAAAAGCTCTCCCTCGCTGGGCGTCAGCAGGCCGTTGGCCAGCTTGATCAGCGTGGTCTTGCCGCTGCCGTTGGGCCCCAGGAGCCCCACAATCCGTCCGGCCTCCACCGTCAGGTTGACATGGTTCAGCGCCGGGACGGCGCCATAGTTTTTGCTCAAATCCTTACACGCTAAGATCGACATGGCCTCTCTCCTCCTTTGCACTGTCTCTCACCAGCGACACTATCTCCTCCCGGCCATAGCCCAACCGGTCCATGGCCTCCAAAAAGCGCTGGATATGTCCCTCTGCCAGGGCGCGCTTCGCCGTTTCAATCATTTTTTTGTCCTCCGTCACAAATCTGCCCGCGGTCCGCTGGCTGTACACCAGACCGTCCCGCTCCAGCTCCGTCAGCGCCCGCTGCATGGTGTTGGGGTTGACTTTGGCCTCCGTAGCCAGGTCCCGCACCGATGGCAGCCGCTCCCCCGCCGGGAAGGAGCCCGACACAATTCCCTGCGTGATCTGGCTGATCAGCTGGGTATAGATAGGGGCGTCGTTTCGAAATTGCCACTCCATTGGAACACCTCCTGTGTTGTTGTCTTAAGCAAGTAATACAGTAATACATCCATACAGATTTGTCAAGACTTTTTTCAAACTTTTTTTATTGGCCTGAAACTGACGCTGGAAAAGACTTCCCTTGCCTTTTCCCCGCGGCTCTGATAGGATAAGGCGGAGAGTCCGTTTTATGAGAAGGGGGATGCAGACATGGTACATCTGGTGTATTGCGACAACGCGGGAAAACAGGGGGAGCGCGTGTTGGACAGGATTTTGTCCGGCAGGAAGACCATGGTGGTCCGGGGCGCGGCGGGGCGTAAAATTCCCCACAGCCGGGTATTTGCAGGGGAAACGCTGTACTTTATGGAAAAGGGGTCCGGCCTGATCTCCGCCCGGGCCACGGCGGTGCGGGTTGAAAACTATGTGAAGCTGACGGAGGAGGAGATCGGCCAGGTGCTGCGCGTCAACCAGGAAAAGCTCAGCCTGACGGAAAAGCAGGCCCAGCGCTGGCACAAAAAATGCCTCTGCCTGGTGGAATTCCAGGGAGTGGAACAGTTGGACCCTCCTCTTGCCTTTGACCACCAGGGGAACATGGACGACTGGCTGATCGTAGAGAAGATTGAGGATGTGGTGGTTGGGACAAGCATCCCCTACAACTACGATCATTCCCGGTTTTAAAGCAAAGCCGGGGAGACGCAGCAGCGTCTCCCCGGCTTTTGACTGTTCCTCAGTATTTTTGATCCAGAATCTCCACCACGTCCGCCAGGGCCCCCTCGGCGGCGGTGCACACCAGCCGGGCCCCGGAGGCGCGGATCTCGGCCACGCAGTTGGCGGGGGCAAAGGGAATGGCGGAGGCCCCCAGCAGCGCAAGGTCGTTGAGGTGGTCGCCGATGCCGTAGGTGTTCTCCGGAGCGGCGCCCACATGGGCGGCCAGGGTCCGGAGCATGTCGCCCTTGTTGGCGCCCCTGGCCGTCACCTCCAACAGCCACTGGCTGGAGGTGACGATCTCGTATTCATCGCCCCAGCCCCGATCTATCATGTATCGCCGGGCCTGGTTTAGCATCTCCGGAGTCCCCTCCAGCAGCAGCTTGGAGCAGGGGCCCGGCGCATCCAGAAGGTTTTCCACCTCCTCGCAGGGCGCGTGGGTCAGGTGCTTGTGACGGCGGGTGACCTCGTTGGGGTTCATGCAGTGGACCTCCATACCGTCGTGATACAGCTCACAGGCGAGGCCCGGCACCGCCGCAAGGATCTCATTGCCCCGCTCCCGGATGGAGTCGTCCAAAAACGCGGTGAGCACATAGGCCTTCTTCCGGGTGTCGTAGAGCGCCGCGCCGTTGCTCAAAATGCAGGGGGCATTCATGGGCACGCCGTCGGCAAAGGGCACAAAGGCCGGCAGCGCCCGGCCGGTGGCCACGGTGAAGCGGCCGCCGTTGTCCATGAAATAGCGCAGCGCTTCCACGTTCCGCTCCGGGACGGGCGGCAGCGGGGACTCGCTTCTCTCCGCGCCGTCAGTGTCCACCAGTGTGTTGTCAAAGTCGCTGGCCAGCAAAACGCCGTCAAATTTCCCCATGGTTCTTCTCCTCACTCTGTAGAAAATAGCGGGGAGAGACTCTCCCCGCCAGTTGGATCAGGATTCGCTCTGCGGCGCGGCTCCGCCCTCGCCGCGGTGGCCACGGCGGCGTCCGCCCCTGTGTCTTGGACGGCGGCGCGCCTCTGCGCCCTCCCCGTTCTGCGGCCGCTCCGCCTTCGCCTCTTTGTGCCTGGGCGGCTGCTCGGACCGCCGCTCGCCCTCAGGCCGCTTTTCAGCGCCCTTCTGGGGCTTCGGCGCCTCTTTCTTTTTCTCTCCGGCGGGGCGCTCGCCGCCTCCGCCCCGGCTGCCCCGGCGCCTCGGCCGGCGGCGGCTCTTCTCCTCAGGAGGCGCGATCTTCTCCCGGGTAGGGGTGTCCACGTCCTCAAAGGATGGGGCAATGGGCCTCATCACCGGCATCTCCGACTCCCTGCTCTCCTCCACGTAGCGCTCCGGGCGCTCCGTGGGAATCTCGATGCCCTCCCGGCTGCCCTTTCCGTTGCGCAGTACACAGACCTCGCAGTTGTGGTAGCAGCGGCCGCAGTTGCTGCTCTCGGAGTCCAGGTTCACCTTCACCGTCTCCTTGAGCAGGTTCACCTGGCTCACATTGCCTGTCCCATCCGGGGTCATGACAAAGGAGTCCTGCTTGGGCATGCGGCGGGTGGCGTCCTCATAGGCCTCCTGCTCATATTTCAAACAGCACATCAGCCGGCCGCAGGTGCCGGAGATTTTGGCCGGATTCAGGCTCAGGCTCTGGGTCTTGGCCATTTTGATGGACACGGGCAGGAAGCTGTCCAAAAACTGAGAGCAGCAAAAGGGCCTGCCGCAGATGCCAAGGCCGCCAAGCATCTTGGCCTCGTCCCGGACGCCGATCTGGCGCAGCTCGATGCGGGCCCGAAACACGGAGGCCAGGTCCTTTACCAGCTCCCGGAAGTCCACCCGGCCGTCGGCGGTGAAAAAGAAAATGATCTTGCTGCCGTCAAAGCTGCACGACACGCTGACCAGCTTCATCTCCAGCCCATGGTCGGCGATCTTCTTCTGGCAGATGCCAAAGGCCTCTTTTTCCCGCTTTTCGTTGTAGGCCAGGGTCTTGCGGTCGTTCTCCGTGGCCACGCGGACCACCGGACACAGGGGCTGCACCACCTGCTCGTCCTCCACGGCATGGTTGCCCTCGGTGCATGTGGCGAAGGCCGTGCCCTGGCTGGTCTCTACAATCACATCGGTCCCCGGCGCGATCTCCGCGCCTTTGGGATCAAAGTCATACTCCTTACATCCGCTGCGAAAGCGGACACTGATTACTTCTGTCAAAGGATTCCCTCCAATTCGGCGGCCAGCGCGCCCAGGACGTGGCCCACGCCGACGTTCCATTCGCACTCCTGCCGATAAGTCTGCAACACCTCTATTGTGCGCATCAATTGCGGTTTTGTCAAGTTTTCGCGCAATTTTCCGGTGATTTCCTGTCTGTCCGGCGGAGCGCTCCGGCCGTAGCATTCCAGCAGCGCCTGGGCGCACAGGGCGCGGCTCTGCTCCAAAAAGCGGCCCAGCTCCTCCCGGCTGGGTTTGGAATGCTCCATTCCTGTCAAAAATTCCACCAATGCGGCCGCCTTTTTCCCGCTGAGCACGCTGCACAGCTCCCGGGCCCGGGAGTCGTCCTCCTCTGTCTCCTCCTCCGGGTTGGGCGCCGTTTTCCACTCCACGCAGCGCGAGCGCAGCGTGGGCAGCAGCGCGGCGCTATTGGCGGCGCAGAACAGGAAGGCCGCGTAGGGCGGCCCCTCCTCCACGGTTTTGAGCAGCAGGTTCTGGCACCGCTCGTCTAACTGGGCGCAGTCGTCGAAGAGGTACACCTTGCGCCTGCCCTCGTTGGGGCGGATATAGACGTCGGAGCGGACGGCGCGCAGCAGATCCACGGCCATGATCTTGTGGTCGGAGTCGTGGACGGTGATGACGTCCGGATGGATGCCCGCAAACACCTTCCGGCAGGCCTCGCACCGGCCGCAGGGCTCGTCCTGGCCGGCGGTGCACTCCATGGCCGCCGCGGCGCAGCGCGCCGCCTCCACCCGGTCGCCGGGGCCGCTGAAGATGATGGCATGTGAAAGAGCGCCGCTCCGGGCCGCCCGGCGGATGCGCGCATGGATATCCACGCTTTCCCCTCCCTCTCAACAGGTGTAAAATTGAAATCAGTATATCATAATTTTGCGTTTAGATGGGGTGAAATGTGAAAAATTCCCCTCAAATACCGCATTTTTGTAGGAAACGTGCAAAGGCTTGTCTCAATTTTCACAACTTGGGGCAAAAAAATATCAAAATGTGGATTGTCAACGGGGAAAATTGCGTTTATAATCTTATTCTGCGACGATTATTATTTATAAATGTTTATTGTTGAGAAAGAATGAACGGAGGAAATCAAAACATGGGAAAAAAGTTCGTGTACATGTTCAGCGAAGGCAGCGGAAGCATGCGTGAGCTGCTTGGTGGAAAGGGCGCCAACCTGGCTGAGATGACCAGCCTGGGCATGCCGGTTCCCCAGGGCTTTACCATCACCACCGAGGCCTGTACACAATACTATGCCGACGGCCAGCAGATCAACAAGGAGATCCAGGCTGAGATCATGTCCTACATCACCAAACTGGAGGTGATCGCCGGCAAGAAGTTCGGTGATCTGAAAAACCCCCTGCTGGTGTCTGTGCGCTCCGGCGCCAGAGCTTCCATGCCCGGCATGATGGACACCATTTTGAACCTGGGCCTGAACGATCAGGTGGTGGAGGCCTTTGCCAAAAAGACCAACAACCCCCGCTTTGCCTATGACAGCTATCGCCGGTTCATCCAGATGTACTCCGATGTGGTTATGGAAGTGGGCAAGAAGTACTTTGAACAGCTCATCGACGAGATGAAGGAAAAGCGCGGCGTCAAGTTAGACACCGAGCTCACCGCCGCCGACCTGAAGAAGCTGGCCGAGCAGTTCAAGGCCGAATACAAGGCCAAGATCGGCGAGGACTTCCCCCAGGATCCCAAAGAGCAGCTGATGGGCGCCATCCGCGCCGTGTTCCGCTCCTGGGACAACCCCCGCGCCATCTACTACCGCCGCATGAACGACATCCCCAGCGACTGGGGCACTGCCGTCAACGTCCAGATGATGGTCTTCGGCAACATGGGCGACACCTCCGGCACCGGCGTGGCCTTCACCCGCAACCCCGCCACCGGCGAGAAGAAGCTCTTCGGTGAGTTTTTGATGAACGCCCAGGGCGAGGACGTGGTCGCCGGCGTGCGCACCCCCCAGCCCATCCAGAAGCTGGCCGAGACCATGCCTGAGGCCTATGCCCAGTTCGTGGACATCTGCAACAAGCTGGAGTTCCATTACCGCGACATGCAGGACATGGAGTTCACCATTGAGGACAAGAAGCTCTTTATGCTCCAGACCCGCAACGGCAAGCGCACCGCCGCCGCCGCGCTGAAGATCGCCTGCGACCTGGTGGACGAGGGCATGATCTCCCAGGAAGAGGCCGTCAGCATGATCGACCCCAAGAGCCTGGATTCCCTGCTGCATCCCCAGTTCGATCCCGCCGCCCTGAAGGCCGCCAAGCCTGTGGGCCAGGGTCTGGCCGCCTCCCCCGGCGCCGCCGCCGGCAAGATCGTCTTCACCGCTGAGGACGCCACCGAGTGGGCCAAGAACGGCGAAAAGGTGGTCCTGGTCCGCCTCGAGACCTCTCCCGAGGACATCGAGGGTATGCACTATGCCCAGGGCATCCTGACCGTCCGCGGCGGCATGACCTCCCACGCGGCCGTTGTGGCCCGCGGCATGGGCACCTGCTGCGTCTCCGGCTGCGGCGACATCAAGATCGACGAAACCGCCAAGACCTTTGATCTGGGCGGCAAGCACTTCAAGGAGGGCGACTTCCTCTCCATCGACGGCTCCACCGGCAACATCTACGCCGGCAACATCCCCACCGTGGACGCCGAGATCGGCGGTGAGTTCGGCCGCATCATGTCCTGGGCCGACCAGAACCGCAAGCTGCGCGTGCGCACCAACGCCGACACCCCCAGAGACGCCGCTCAGGCCTTTAAGTTCGGCGCCGAGGGCATCGGCCTGTGCCGCACCGAGCACATGTTCTTTGACCCCGCCCGCATCGCGGCCATCCGCCAGATGATCGTCTCCGAGACCGTGGAGCAGCGCGAGCGCGCCCTGGCCAAGTTGGAGCCCATGCAGCAGAGCGACTTCGAGGGCATCTACGAGGCCATGAAGGGCCAGCCCGTCACCATCCGCCTGCTGGATCCCCCCCTGCATGAGTTCCTGCCCACCGACGAGGAGGACATCAAGACCCTGGCCAAGGAGATGAAGATGACCGTCAACGATCTGAAGGCCGTCATCGCCTCCCTCCATGAGTTCAACCCCATGATGGGCCACCGCGGCTGCCGTCTCGCCGTCACCTACCCCGAGATTGCCGCCATGCAGACCTCCGCCATCATCAAGGCCGCCCTCGCTGTGCGCAGCCGCCGTCCCGCCTGGAAGATCGTGCCTGAGATCATGATCCCCCTGGTCGGCGAGGTGAAGGAGCTGGCCTATGTGAAGGAAGTGGTCACCAAGACCGCCGACGCCATCATTGCCCAGACCAACGATAAGATGCAGTACAAGGTGGGCACCATGATCGAGATCCCCCGCGCGGCCCTGACCGCCGACGAGATCGCCAAGGAGGCCGACTTCTTCTCCTTCGGCACCAACGACCTGACCCAGATGACCTTCGGCTTCAGCCGCGACGACGCCGGCAAGTTCTTAGGCGCCTACTACGACAAGAAGATCTACGAGTTCGATCCCTTCGCCAAGCTGGATCAGGTGGGCGTGGGCCGTCTGGTGAAGATGGCCGCCGACTTGGGCCGTCAGACCCGCCCGGACATCAAGTTGGGCATCTGCGGCGAGCACGGCGGCGATCCCTCCACCGTGGAGTTCTGCCACAAGGTGGGCCTGACCTATGTGTCCTGCTCCCCCTTCCGTGTGCCCATCGCGCGTCTGGCCGCCGCTCAGGCCGCCATCAAGGACGCCAAGAAATAACATTATCCATCGCAAGAGGCCCCTGCTCCAAAGAGCAGGGGCCTCTTTTACTTGATTGGGGCGCACCCCCGGCGGTACGCCTCATCCTGGGGAATCCATTAGGGCAGGCGGCCTACCCGGCTGACCACGCCCATGCGGGGCGGGAGTCCATGCGTTTTCGGCTGTCAGCTTTCATACAGGGCGCAGGCCACATAGTGCTGGCTGCCCATGTCCTTCAATACGGGCTGGCGGTTCATGCACGCCTCCGTGCAGTGGTTGCAGCGGGGCGCAAACCGGCAGCGCGCCGGAGGCTCGATGGGATCGGACACCTCGCCCCGGATGCTGTGCACCAGCCTGTGCTCCGGCTTTAAGTCCGGAATGGGGATGGCGCGGATCAGCTCCTTGGTATAGGGGTGGAGCGGATTGGAGAACAGCTCCTTAGACGGCGCACGCTCCACCACCACGCCCAGGTACATAACCATGATCTCATCCGAAATATGGCGGACCACGGAGAGGTCGTGGGTGATGAAGAGGTAAGTCAGGCCGTGGCTCTGCTGGAGGTCCATCAGCAGGTTCAAAATCTGGGCCTGGATGGACACGTCCAGAGCGGAGACCGGCTCGTCGCAGACGATGAACTCCGGCTGGAGCACCAGCGACCGGGCGATGCCGATGCGCTGGCGGCGGCCGCCGTCCAGCTCGTGGGGATAGGACTGAGCGAACCGCTCCGCAAGGCCCACCGTGGCCATGATCTCGGAGACAATCCGGTTGCGCTCCGCCTTGGGCACCTGGTACACCTTCAGCGGGTCGGCGATCAGGTCCTTCACCGTTTTGCGGGGATTCAAACTGGCATAGGGGTCCTGGAAGATGATCTGCATTTTGCGGCGCATCTCCCGCATCTGGGCCGGGGTGTATTTTTCAATGTTGGCCCCTTTGTACAGGATTTCTCCCTCGGTGGGCTCGATCAGCTTGAGGATGGTCCGGCCCAGGGTGGACTTGCCGCAGCCGGATTCGCCCACCACGCCCAGCGTTTTGTTCGCCGGGATGCTCAGATCCACGTGGTCCACCGCGTGGAGCAGGCCCCGGGGCGTCCGGAAGTATTTTGTAAGGGACTTGGTCTGTAAGATCGCCTGTTCAGCACGCTTTTCTTCCATCATTGCGCCTCCTCACCGCCGGTCTGGCGCGGTTCATACAAAAAGCAGGAAATGGTATGGCTGTCTGAAACCGCATAGCTGCCGGGGATTTCGCACTTGCACCGGTCCGTGCTGTGGGGGCAGCGGTCACTGAAGGGGCAGCCCTCCTGCAGGATCATGGGGTCGGGCATCAGTCCGGGGATGGGCGCCAACCGGTCGGAGTCCTTGTTCATCTCCGGGATGGAGTGGAACAGGCCCACCGTATAGGGGTGGTGATCCTCCGACTCATAGATGTCCTGGACCGTGCCGTTTTCCACGATCCGCCCCGCATACATGATCGCCACCTTGTCGCAGGTCTGGGCCACCACGCCCAGGTCGTGGGTGATGAGAATCATACCGGTGTTGAATTTCTTTTTCAGGTCATTCATCATCTGAAGCACCTGGGCCTGAATGGTCACGTCCAGTGCGGTGGTGGGCTCATCCGCCAGCAGCAGCTCCGGGTTGCAGGCCAGGGCGATGGCGATGACGATGCGCTGCTTCATGCCGCCGGAGAACTGGTGGGGGTACTCGTTTTTCCGGGAGGGCTGGAGGCCGACGGCCGTCAGCATCTCGTCCACCCGCTTCTCCCGCTCCGCCTTGCTCAGGTCCGTATGGAGCAGCACGGCCTCCCCGATCTGCTGACCCACCGGCAAAATGGGGTTCAGGGATGTCATGGGGTCCTGAAAGATCATGGAGACCTTATTGCCCCGGATGTCGCGCATGTGCGCCTCGCTCACCTGCGTGATCTCCTCGCCGTCCAATATCACCTGCCCGCTCTTGATCTGACCGATGCGGTCCGGCAGCAGGCGCAGAATGCTCAGGGCGGTGGTGGTCTTTCCGGCGCCGGTCTCGCCCACGAGGCCCAGGGTCTCGCCCTTGCCAAGGGTCAGATTCACGCCGTTGACCGCGTAGACGATGCCGTCGTGGGTCTTATACTGAACATGCAGGTCTTTGATTTCCAATAAATTGTCCATATTGTCCCCCTCAGTTCTTCAGTTTGGGGTCAAGGGCGTCGCGCAGGCCGTCGCCGATCAGATTGATGGAGAGGACGGTCACTGCAATGGCGATGCCGGGGATAATGACCTGCCACGGCTGATAGCGCATCTGGGCCTTGCTCTCCGCCAGCATGGTGCCCCACTCCGGCTGGGGAGAGGGAACGCCCAGGCCGATGAAGCCCAGCGCCGCCACGGAGAGGAGCACGGAGGCCAGGTTCAGTGTCGCCTGCACGATGATGGGGCCGATGGCGTTGGGCAGGACATGGGTCAATATGATGCGCATGTCCCTGGTCCCATAGGCCAGCGCGGCCTCTATGTAGTCTGAGCCCTTCACCTGGAGGACCGCCGAGCGGACAATCCGCACAAAGGGCGGCACCATGGAGATGGTCAGCGCAATGATGAGGTTTGTGGTGCTTGTGCCCAGGGCGGCCACCACGGTCACGGCCATCAGCGTCATGGGCAGGGCCAGGAAGATGTCCACAATGCGCATGGTGATCGCGTCCAGCCAGCCGCCGTAGTAGGCGCACAGGGAGCCCAGCAGGCAGCCGATGACCAGAGAGGCGCCCACCGTGGACAATGAGATCAGCAGCGAGAGCCGGGCGCCGAAGATGATCCGGGCAAAGAGGTCCCGCCCGTAGGCGTCCATGCCAAGGATGTGCTCACTGGAAGGCGGCGCAAACTTTTCGTACACGTTCTGCTTGATCGCCTCTTCTTCGTAATTTGCAAAAAGGGGCGCGGAGATCGCAAAAAAGAGCACGATCAAAAACACCACCAGGCCCAGCATGGCCATCCGGTTGCGGCTGAAGCGGTAGCAGATGGAGGCAAACTGGCCTTTTCTGTTAGGGGCTTGAAGCCGTTCTTCTTTTCCTTTCACGCTCAGCCCTCCTCAGTTTTTCACGAATTGACTGCGCAGGCGGGGATCGATGTACATATAGAGGATGTCGATCAGCAGATTGATGACACCGATCACAGCCGCGATGAACAGCACGCCGATCATCACCACCGGCATATCGTATTTGAAAATCCCCTGCAGCAGGTATGTGCCGACGCCGGGCAGCGCGAAGATGGTCTCTGTGACGATCGCTCCGCCCAGAGTCTGCCCAAGGATGATGCCGATCACGGTGACCATGGGCAGCAGGGCGTTGCGCAGCTCGTGGATCATCACGACCCGCATGGGCTTGGCACCCTTTGCCCGGGCGGTCTGCACATAGTCGGCCCGGATGACCTCCAGCATGGTGGAGCGGGTCATGCGGATCATCTGTGCAGCCATGGCTGCCGAAAGCGTGATCCAGGGCAGCACATAGTGGGAAATCGACCCGCCGCCGGTGGCGGGGAACCAGTTGAGATCCAGCGAGAATTTCAGGATCAGCAAAAGCCCCAGCCAGAAAGCGGGCAGCGACGTGAGCAGCATGGCCAGCAGACGGGAAATGTTGTCGAAAATACTGTATTGCTTGATTGCGGACAGGATTCCCACCGGGACGCCCAGGAGAATGACCAGTACGATCGTTCCCGCCGTAAGCGCCATGGTGGAGGGGATGCGCTGCAAAAACTCTGTTTTAATGGGCGTGTTGGAGGACCAGGAGACGCCGGGGTCCCCGGTCAGAAGGCCCCCCATATAGTTCACATATCGCTCCAGAAACGGGTCGTTCAGCCCGTGTTCCTCGTTCCATTTTTCAATTCCCTCCGGGGTGGCGGAAACGCCTAACTGCACGGAAGCCACATCGGCCGGCATCATGGCCAGTATCCCAAACACCAAAAATGAAACGCCAAGGAGCACTGGAATTAAAATGAGCAGCCGTTTTCCAATGTACTTCAGCATATCGCGTATACTCCTCTCTGCGCTTGAGTCTTCCGCCGTGCCGTGTGGAGCGATGCTCCACACGGCACGGCGCTCTATATCAGGAATCGCAGCTGCGGAACTTACCAGGACCAGTCGTAGACAAAGTGACAGTAGATGTCGTTCTCCTTGTCCACGCCCTTCAAAGAGGCGCTGTAGGCCACCGCGTTGGCGGGCTGGAGCAGAGGCACGCAGATGGCTTCATCGTCGATGATCTGCTGAACCTGGGTGTAGAGCTCCTTACGGGCCTCGGGATCGGAGGTGACGCGGGCCTCGTCCAGAACCCGATCCAGTTCGTCGTTGAAGGCCATGAAGTAGTGCTGGCCGGAGGTGCTGTAGAAATACAGGTAATTGCCGTCGCAGTCGTTGACCGGCCAGGACGTACCGGTGACGGCCAGCTGATAGCTGCCGGCATAGACGGAAGACCAGTACGTGGCGCGGTCGATTTGCTCGGTGGTGACGTTGAAGCCCACCTCGCGGAGCATGCCCTCCACCGTGATGGCGGGGTAGAGGTACATGGGGGTGTCGGGCGCCAGGATCGTAATATCCACAGAGTCCACGCCGGCTTCCTTCTTATACTGCTCCAGGTACTCCTTGGCCTTTTCCACATCATAGGTATAAGGCTGCTCATAGTCGTCCTCGGGAGAGCAGGGCACGCTGGAGGGGAACACCGTCTTCATGGTGGCGCCCAGGCCCTCGGAGCCGCCCACCAGAACCGCGTCCTTGTCGATGGCGTACTGGGCGGCCTTTCTTGCAAGGATATTGTCAAAGGGAGGCTTGTTCTGGCAGAAGCTCAGCCAGTTGTTGCCGCGGAACAGGGTTTCCTGCCAGACCAGGTTGCTGTCGCCCTCCACCGTGGCCTTGGCGGAGAGGCTACAGTGGGTCAAAAAGTCGATCTCACCCTTTTGCAGCGCGGCGATCTGGGTGGTGGGATCGGTGATGATCTTGAAGTTCAGGTCCTTGATGGTGGCCTCGCCCAGGTAATACTGGTCAAAGGCAACTAATTTGATGCTGTCGCCGGAGTTTCTTGAGACAAACTTATAGGGTCCGCTGCCGATGGGGGCGGACTCATAGTCCGTGGTGTTGGCGCTGGACACCCGGCCGTATGTAGAGAGAATCTCATAGACGCCGGCAAAGGGGGCGTTCATGTGGATTTCAACCGTCTTGTCGTCCACGACCACGCACTCTTTCATGTTGGTCATGGAGGCACCGACAGCAGCGGACTCAATGGCCCGGTTGACGGAATACGCCACATCATCAGCGGTCATCTTGTTGCCGTCATGGAAGACCACGTCGTCGCGCAGGTGGAAGGTGTAGGTCATCTCATCCTCGGAGAGCTCCCAGGACTCAGCCAGCTTGGGCGCCCACTCGCCGTCCGGACCCTTTACGATCAGGGTATCGTAGAGCTGGCGGTACAAAATCGTGCTGATCTGGTCCGTGGTATAGACGGGATCCAGCGAGGCGATGTCGCTGGACAGGCCGTAGTTCACATCCGTGCGGCCCGCGTTGTCCGCTCCGCCGCCGGAGCTTCCTCCGGAGCCTCCCTGCCCGCCGCCTCCGCATGCGGCAAGGGAGCTCAGCAAGAGGACAGCCAAAAGAAGAGACAGGGACTTTTTCAACCAATTTCTTTGCATTTGTGATACCTCCTATATTTTTTCCCTCTCGGGGCGATGCATTGATTTACCGCGGGGCAAGCCGCATTGACCGGGACAATCGCAGGTCTATTTCTTTCTCCAGGTCTGCTCAAACACCCGCAGGTAGTTTTCGCCCATCACCTTCTTGATGTCCGCTTCACTGAAGCCCCGCTTCAGCATGTGATCGACGATGTTGACGATGTTGGCCAGGCTGTGCAGTCCCTCGGGGAATGCGCTGCGCTTGCCTCGGCCTCCGGCGGCGGCCGCCAGATAGACGTCCCGGTTGGGATGGTTCAGCTCCATCAGGTGGCGGGTGTCGTGCCGGTCATAGGCGCTGGGCTCCGCGTTGGAGTCGATGCCGATGCCCACGTGGTCGATGCCCACCAGGTCCCCATAGTAGGCGATGGCATCCACAAAGTCATCGATGCAGGGCAGATGCTCATGGTTCCAGAGAATGGGGAGGTAGGAGCATACGCCGATTACTCCGCCCATGTCCGCGCACTTCTTGGCGGCCTCGTCGGAAATGTTTCTTGGATGGTCAAAGAGCTTTCTGGGGTTGGAGTGGCTGAAGATGGGAGTCTTGGTGCACACATCCATGGCCTCCATGGCGGAGCGGGGGGAGATGTGGCTGAGGTCCACGGTGATCCCCGCCTTTTCCAGACCCTGGATCAGCTTGCGGCCCATAGGGGAGAGTCCGCCGTCGGTTTCGCACAGGCAGCCGTCCGTGGCAAAGGTCCGCTGGTTGTAGCCGATCTGGATGATGCGCATGCCAAGTCTTGCAAAGGCCTCGGTGGAGGCTTCCAGGTTCGCATGCTCCACAAAGCGGGGGTTCTGCGCGCCCAAGATCATGGCGATCTTGCCCTCCTTCTTGGCGGTGCGGATGTCATCCGCGGTCTCCGCCAGCAGGAAGTGATCGGAGTTGTTGGCAATGGCCTCGTAGTGGTCGATGATGGAATTGACGGCGCTTCCCGTCCCGGCCAGGTTCTGCGGGACCGTCAGGTTCAGCGCCGTGGCCCCCGACTCCTTCAGATGCCAGTTGTAGGACTCAAGGTAAAAGCTGCACGTATCAATCACGGTAGCCTCCCGGTGGATCCGCACCGCCTCAGGAGAGACGCCGGCGTTGATGCCCAGTACATACGCCTTGATTTCAGGATCATCCGTACTGTAGTAGGTCATAATCGCATCCTTGGCAATATGGACCTGTTCAAGCTCTGTCATGACTTTACTTCCTCCCATTTGAATTGTCCACCCAGTGGATATCTGTAAATATAAACTACATCATTTTTTGAAACGTGTCAATATAATAAATATATAATTTTACAATTCTATTATGTGAATACTATACAAACAATAATACGATTTAATTTATCTGTTTGACTTGCGGAGTAAACTACTTTATTCTATAATAAAATCAACAAAATTTCCCAGACCGTTCAAACCGGCGTTCAAAAATCGGAGGTCACATGATTACTGTAAAAGATATTGCCAAGCTTGCCGGCGTATCCCAGGGCACTGTTTCCAATGTCTTGAATAACCGGGGAAATGTCAGCGCGGAAAAAATTCAGCGCGTGACGGAGGCCGCAAAGCAGCTGGGGTACGTGGCAAACGCCCAGGCAAAGCAGCTGCGCCGGGACATCCCCCTTTCCTCTCATGTCGCCATCATCCTGCCCAACATCGACGAAAAGCGCTACTGCTCCTTTTTCAGCGGCATCAAGCTGCTGCTTGAGGAGCGGGGATACACGCCGCTGCTGTTTGTCACGGATGATTCTCCCTACAAGGAGGAGCAGATCGCAAAGCACGTGGCGGAAATGCGGGTTTCGGGCGTCATCACCGTCACCAGTTCTATTTCCCACGTGGATATCTATCAGGACGCCCTGAGCAGCGGCGCGGAGGTGCTGTACGCCTTCCGCTCCGTGAACCAGTCCCACAATTTCATCGGCTTCGACTTTTACTCCATCGGCCGGGAGATCGGCACCTACGTTTTAAAGCAGGGCTACCTCCGGGTGGCGGTCATCAGTGACCCGGAGTGCTATCCGGAGAACCGGGACTTCATCAGCGGACTGCGGGAGACGATCCAGACCGCCCAGAGTCCCCGCCGGCTCCAGATCGAAACGGCGGACTGGCTGAATATCTCCGTGTCGCCCTTTGACTTTTTTGAGGGGAACCAGGAGGCGCCGGACGTGATCATCCTCACCAACTCCTTTTTCCTGCCAAAGGTTCAGCTGGCCTTTTCCGTGGCCTCCGTCCAGGGCTGTCCCCCCATCATTGCCATCTCCGGGGACAGCATCGCCGTGGAGAACCCCAACGTGACCCGCTACTCCCTGGACTACCTGCACGCGGGGATGCGGGCCGCCCAATGCCTGCTGTCCAATCTGTCGGCCAAGGATCCCAAGCGGGAGCAGCGGGAGATCTTAGGCGTCAGCGGGTTTCGTCAGGCCCCCTGTCAAATGGGGACGTCCCACTCCGGCACAAAGCTGCGCATTCTGCTGTCCAAGAGCCAGTCCAGCGCCGCGCTTCAGCGGATTACGCCGGGATTTGTGCGCAGGACCGGGATTGCGGTGGAGTTTGTGGAGCTCCTTCCCTCGGAGGTGTTTCCCGAAACCATCCGGGCTTCTCAAAGCGGCGAATTCGACCTGGTGCGCAGCAACATGAGCTGCCTTCCCCTGTTTCCAGACGACCTCTTCCACACCTTCACCGATGAGGAATTCCATCAGATCACCCATGGGATGATTCCCCGGGTCGTCAAGGACTTCTCCTACATCCACGGCAAGCCCCAGGCCATCCCCTTTGATATCGGCATCGACATGTTGGTCTACCGCAAGGACCTCTTTGAAAACCAGCTGCTCAAGCGGATGTACTTTGAGCAGACCGGCGAGGACCTCAGCGTACCCGCCACCTTTGACCAGTATGAGCGCATCATCCGCTTTTTCAGCCGGGACGGCAACCCCCAGTCCCCGGTCCAGGCCGGCACGGGCATGAACTGGGACTCCCCCACGGAGCTGAGTTCCTCCTTCTTCCTACGGTATCTCAACTACATGAAGGGCGACACCTTCCGGCGCGGCGAGACCGCCGTGGAGGAAGCCGCGGTTTTGCAGACGCTGAAAAATATGTACACCTGCGGGCAGTATGCCCTGCCCGTCCAGGGCAAGCGCTGGGTGGGCGCCACGCTTGACAACTTCATCTACGGCCAGACCGCCATGGAGCTGGTGTTTCTGAACTATGCGTCCAATATTGCCCACCTCCAGAAAAACATCTACGGCGGAAAGGTGGGCTATACCACCGTGCCGGGGGGCATCTCCTACATAACCGGCGGCTCCTTCTCCATCTTCCGGACCTCCTCCCAGATTGAGGCCACCAAGGAGTTCATCCGCTGGGTCTCCTCCTTCCCCCAAACGGAGCTGCTCACCCTCTACGGCGGCCTCTCGCCCTACGCGGAGGTGTATCGCAGCAGCGAAATCCTCATGCAGTACCCCTGGTACAGCCACCTCCTTGAAAATCTGGAATCCGCCCGGGGCCGGGAGGTCTGGGACGTGTTTGACCAGAACCGGAGCTCCCTTTTGCAGCTGCCGCTGCTTCAGAGCGTTGTCCAGGGCCAGCGGACGCCGGAGGACGCCCTGCCCCAGATGATGGACATTCTTGACTCCGCCCTCCTCAGGGACTGATCGAATACAAAAAAAGCCCCGGGCCCCTAAGGGTCCGGGGTTTTTCCGCCTGTAAACGCTCCGCCGGCCGCTCTCCTTCGCTTCTCTCCCGCCCGGCTGTAAATTTCCACTAGACAAGCGCGGCAAAATCCGCTATAATGGAGAGACTGAAGATAACTGGAGAGATCATATGGATCATTTTTTCATCAAGCTGCTGCACCAGTCCTCTGAAGACCTGTCCGCCCTGCCTGCGGGGTCTGTGGACCTGGTGGTCACATCGCCGCCCTACCCCATGATCGGGATGTGGGACGAGTGCTTTGCCGATCAGTGCGGCGGGGTGGGCGAGGCCATGGCCCAGGGCGACTGGGACGGAGCGTACGGAGAGATGCACCGCCTGCTGGACCAAGTCTGGCTCCAGTGCGACCGGGTGCTGCGCCCCAGCGGGTTCGTCTGCATCAACATCGGCGACGCCACCCGCACTCTGGGCGGAACCTTCCGCCTCTTTTCCAACCACGCCCGGATCATCCGGGCCTTTGAGTCCATGGGCTACAGCGTGCTGCCGGACATTCTCTGGCGCAAGCAGTCCAACTCCCCCAACAAGTTCATGGGGTCCGGGATGTACCCCGCCGGGGCCTACGTCACCTATGAGCACGAGTATATCCTGGTCTTCCGCAAGGGTGCCAAGCGCCGCTTTTCCGGCGAGGAGCGGCAGAGGCGCAGGGAGAGCGCCTACTTCTGGGAGGAGCGGAACCTCTGGTTCTCCGACCTGTGGGAGTTCAAGGGCACGGCCCAGCAGCTTGACGCCAGCGCCGCCCGGCAGAGGAGCGGTTCCTTTCCACTGGAGCTGCCGCTGCGGCTGGTGGCCATGTACTCCATCTACGGCGACACGGTGCTGGACCCCTTCGGCGGCCTGGGCACCACGGCCCTTGCCTGCGCGTCGCTCCAGCGCAGCTGCGTCTGCTGCGAGCGGGAGGAATCCCTCTGGTCCCTGTCCCTGTCCCGCCTAACCCATCATCCGGCCGGGGCCTTCTCCGGCCAGCGGCTCAGCTGCCACCTGAGCTTCATTGAACAGCTCAGCGACGAGGAACGGCAGCGGTGCTATGTAAACCTCCCCCACGGCGTCCCGGTCAAGACCCGGCAGGAGACGGAGCTGCGCCTCTACCAAACCACCGGCTTTACCGCACCCGCGCCCGGCGAGTTCCGCTTTACTTGCGCCCCCCTTTGAGCTATTCCTCCACCTCAAACACCAGCTCCCCGGCGGCGTTTTTGCGGTAGAAAACCATCTTTCCGTGGAGCGTCTCGGGAAGCCGGTCCATGGACTTGTAGGTGGAGGGCTTCACCGAGTAGGCCTGGTCCCCCACGTAGCCGTCCACGCCCTGGGCCTCTTCCTCCGGCGTGGCCAGCCGCCAGGGCTCTCCCCGCTCCGCGGCGATCTCCTCCAGGATGAGCTGCTGGTAATAAAGGCCCTGGTAGGTCTTGAATATCACCAAATCCTCCACCCAATTACGGATCATGTCCCGGTCAATGAGGCCAATGGCCTCCCTGAGGCGGTCAATATGATGGCATATCTTGTCCGTGGCCCGGTCGATGGTATCGGGATTCCGCTCCAGGTACCACTTCTCCCACCCCTCAACGGAGGGTTCCTCCGTGCTCCGTCGATACTCCGGGTACAGCTCTGACATCTGGCCCACCATCTTGGGGATCGTTCCCTTGACAGTCTGGTTGGCCAGGTTCATCAGCTGGGTCGTATACTTGGGAAAAGTTACGCTCCTCCGCGCGTCGGGTGAAATCTTTTTCTTCATGGCGTTCCCTCTTTTCTGAATCTGCCGCCCGCCGCCGCGCGAGGCGGCAGTTTTCCCCATTGTACGGTGCGCCGCCCCGGCTGTCAATCGCCTGTTTCAAACCGGGGATTGTTTCTCCCCGGTTTGTTTTGTTTTTCATCCATTTTATCCATAATAAATTGTAAAGATTCTGATAAGATTCCGTCTTTCCCGTTGTTCCCCCCTCCCTTTTCCCGTATAATGGGATATAAGAAGAATGCATCCTATGGTTTTGGAAACGGAGGGAAGTCCACGATTTGAACAAGAAATTACGGGAAAAAATTATGGAATCCGTGGCGGCGGTGCTCCCCATCACCGCCATCGTGCTGCTGGTGACGGTGGCGGCGGTGCCCCTGGAGGTGGGCACGGTGCTGCTGTTCCTCACGGGCGCGGTGCTGCTGATCGTCGGCATGGGGCTTTTTCAGCTGGGCGCGGAGATGTCCATGACGCCGTTGGGCGAGGGCATCGGCACCCAGCTCTTTAAAACACGCAGCCTGCCGCTGACGGTGGGACTGTGCTTTTTGATGGGCGCCATCATCACCATCGCCGAGCCGGACCTCCAGGTCCTGGCCAACCAGGTGCCCTCGGTGCCCAATGAGGTGCTGATCTGGACCGTGGCGGTGGGCGTGGGCCTCTTCCTTGTGGCGGCGGCGCTGCGCATTTTGTTCCGCATCCCCCTTCCCCGGCTGCTGTGCATTTTGTATCTGGCGCTGTTCGCCCTCTCCTTTGTGACTCCGGCGGACTTTGTGCCCGTGGCCTTCGACTCCGGCGGCGTCACCACCGGCCCCATGACCGTGCCCTTCATCATGGCCATGGGCATCGGCCTCTCCGCCGCCCGAAGCGACAAAAACGGCGCGGACGACAGCTTCGGCCTGGTGGCCTTTTCCAGCATCGGCCCCATTTTGATGGTGCTGCTCCTGGGCATCTTCTATCATCCCGACGGCAGCTCCTACGCCACGGTGGACATCGCCCAGGTGGAGACCACCCGGGATGTGGCGGCGGCCTTTGCCGTCCAGCTGCCCCATTTTGGCCGGGAGGTCCTCTCCTCCATGGCGCCGGTGCTTGCGGTATTTCTGCTTTTCCAGCTCTTCACCCACCGCTACCACCGGGGCCAGCTTCTGCGGATGATCGTGGGCTTCACCTACACCATCGTAGGCCTCATTTTGTTCCTCACCGGGGTCAACGTGGGCTTTGCCCCGGTGGGCAGCCTCTTGGGCAGCCGCATGGCCGACCACCTGTGGCTTCTGGTGCCGGTGGGCGCGGTGATCGGCTACTGCATCGTCAAGGCGGAGCCGGCGGTACAGATTCTCAACCACCAGGTGGAAGACCTGACCAACGGCGCCATCTCCCGCAAGTCCATGAATCTGTGCCTCTCCTTAGGCGTGTCCGCGGCGGTGGGGCTGGCCATGGTGCGGGTGGTGACGGGCATCCACATCTACTGGATTCTGATCCCCGGCTATCTCATCGCCCTGATTCTTACCTACTTCGTGCCCCGGGTGTTCGTGGGCATCGCCTTTGACTCCGGCGGTGTGGCCTCCGGCCCCATGACCTCCACCTTTTTGCTGCCGCTGTCCATCGGCGCGTGCACCGGCGCCGGCGGCAACGTGGTCACTGACGCCTTCGGCGTGGTGGCCCTGGTGGCCCTGGCCCCGCTGATCGCGGTGCAGGCCATGGGCGTGGTCTACGCCCGCAAGCTCCGCTTTGCCCCGGAGGAGGCCCCCGCCGCGCCGGAGGAAGAGGACTACATCGTTGATCTGGAAGAGGAGGTGTGCGCATGAGCGAGCCCCGCCTTTTATTCGTCATCAGCGACGCGGATAACGCCGTGCAGGTGTCAGCGCTGTTGAAGCAGGGCTTTGTCCCCCTCCAGTACCAGTGCCGGGGAAAGGGCACCGCCAGCTCGGAGATCCTGCGGCTGAGCGGCCTGGGCGAATCCGACAAGGCCGTCAGCCTGGCCATGATCCGCCGTGAGGAGGCCCCGGGGCTGCTGCGGCAGCTGAACCGGGCGCTGCACCTGAAGCACCACGGCACGGGCATCGCCGTGACCATCCCCATCAGCGGCCTTCAGTCCAGCGTGCTGCGCCTGCTGGATCGGCCCATTCCCAAAAAAGAGGAGGAAGATCCGCCTATGGCTTCACAATCCGCATACGCCATGATTTTAGCCGCCGTCAACCAGGGCTTCAGCGACGAGGTGATGGACGCGGCCCGGAGCGCCGGGGCCACCGGCGGCACGGTGCTGCGTGGCCGCCGCCGGGGTCTGGAGGAGCCCATGCGCTTTTTCGGCATCTCCCTCCAGGAGGAGCAGGAGCTGATTTTGATCGTGTCCTCCCGGAAGAAGAAGGTGGAGATCATGGACGCGATCCACAAGGGCTTCGGCCCCAAGAGTCCGGCCCAGGGCGTGGTGCTGTCCATGCCGGTGGAGGACGTGATGGGCCTCGAGTGAGAAAAAGAGCGCGCGGCGGTTGCCGCGCGCTCTTTCTGTTATGCGTTACTTCCCTTTTGGATAAGGCTCTTGAATATCCGTCAGGCCCAAAATGTAATCCGTGCTTGTCTTGTAGAAGCTCGCCAGTTTGATGAGTGCCCAGACTGGTATTTCATGAATCCCCTTTTCATATCGCCGATACACTTCCCTTTTACAATCCAGTATATCAGCAATGTCCTCTTGGGTTTTATCCGCATCTATCCTTAAATCTTCTAACCGCTGGAAAACCATAATAGCATCACTCCTTATGGAGAAATGCTATTATTTTGTTGCATCTCGCGTCTGAATATGCCACAATATTGTGGTGTATTATGTTCTTTTTCTTCTGTTTTAGTCCTGCTCCCGCTTGTTTGTCAGGCCCAGAATATAGTCCGTGCTTGTCTTGTAGAAGTCTGCCAGTTTGATGAGTGCCCAGACTGGTATTTCTTGAATTCCCTTTTCATATCGCCGATACACTTCCCTTTTGCAATTCAGTATTTTGGCGATGTCTTCTTGCGTCTTATCCGCATCTATTCTCAAATCTTCTAACCGCTGAAAAACCATAGCAGCATCACTCCTCACAAGTAAATGCTACTATTTTGTTGCATATCACATTTGAATGTGCTACAATATTGTGGCAATGTATAAATGGTGAGGTGATAAAAATGATCCCGTATAAAAAGATGTATGCTCTCTTAATGGGCGCGGTTTCCGATGCATTGGATTCCATAGACGCTGGAAATGCCTCTCAGGCCAAAAAACAGCTGCTGACCGCAGTAGACGGAATAGAAAACCTCTACATTGAAACCGCCTTGAGCATAGAAGACGCGCACGACGAATAACCGTCGTGCGCGTCTCTTTATTTTCTCCGTCTGCGGCGGCTTTTTCTGTTTTGCGCCGCCTTAATAGCGGACTGTGCCCTCAAAGACCTTTTTCGCGTCGCCGGTGAGGGTGATCCCCTCGTCCGTATAGCGGACGATCAGATCGCCGCCCCGGACCTTGACGGTGATGTCCGCGTCCTTCTGGCAAAGGCCGTTGGCCACCGCCGCCACAACGGCCGCGCAGGCGCCGGAGCCGCAGGCCATGGTCTCGCCGCTGCCCCGCTCCCACACACGCATCTTGATGGTGTTGGGGTTGACCACGCGGATGAACTCGGTGTTGATCCGCTCCGGGAAGATGGGGGCCCACTCGAACTGGGGCCCCACCTGGGGCAGGTCCACCGCGTCCACCCGGTCGCAGAAGACCACGCAGTGGGGATTGCCCAGATCCACGCAGGTGATGCGCCACTGTTTGCCGCCGATCTCCACGGGGTAGTCCACCAACCGCGGCTCGGCCAGGGTGGTGGGCAGGCGGGAGGCGTCCAGACTGGCCTTGCCCATGGACACGCAGGCGGATGTCACCTTTCCGTTGGTGGTGTAGAGGGTGATCTGATGGGCGCCGCTGATGGTTTCCACGCTGACCATGTGGCGGTGGATGAGCCCCCGGTCGAAGAGGTACTTGCCCACGCACCGCAGGGCGTTGCCCGCCACGGCGCCCTCGGAGCCGTCGTTGTTGAACATGCGCATCTTCACGTCCGCGCGGCTGGAGGGCTCAAGGAGCACCAATCCGTCGGCCCCCACGCCGCAGTGGCGGTCGCACAGGGTGAGCGCCAGGGACTCGGGGCACTCCACGGTGCCGTCAAAGTTCTCGATGATGATGCAGTCGTTGCCGCTGGTCTGCATCTTTACAAAGCGCAGCTCCTGCTTCCACTTGCGCAGGTGGGCGATGTCCACCAGCTCCGTGTTCTGCTGGGTGTAGCGGGAGGAGAGGATGTCCGTCAGGGCCGCCGCCGTGTCAAGGGAGGTGAGGCAGGGGATGCCCAACTGCACGCAGCGGTGGTTTAAGTGGATGAAGTCCCGGATGTAATCCGGCTCGGTGGAGCCGGTGAGGATGATATAGTCGATCTTGCCGGATTCAAGGAGGCCGAATACCCGGTTGTCCTGGCCCAACTTGCCCACCACTTCCACATCGGTGCCCAACTGGGAAATCTCCCGGGCGGTGCGCTCGGTGGCATAGAGCTTGTAGCCCAAATCGTCCAACTTCCGGGCGATGTGGACCACCTCCGGCTGGTCCCGGCGGTTGACGGAGATCAGGATGCCGCCCCGGCGCTCCCGCTCCACATGGAATCCGGCGCTGACCAGGCCCTTGAAGAGGGCCTCCTGAAGGGTCTTGCCCACGCCCAACACCTCACCGGTGGACTTCATCTCCGGGGAGAGGGAGGCGTTTGCGTCGGTGATCTTTTCAAAGGAGAAGACCGGCACCTTCACGGTGACATAGGGGGGCGTGTCGTAAAGGCCCGTTCCGTAGCCAAGGGAGGCAAGGGACTGGCCCACCATGACCCGGGTGGCCAAGTCCACCATGGGCACGCCGGACACCTTGGAAATGTAAGGCACGGTGCGGCTGGCCCGGGGGTTGACCTCAATGACGTAGAGCTCGCCCTGGTAGATGAGGTACTGGATGTTGATGAGGCCCTTGGTGCCAAGGGACAGCGCCAGTTTGGTGGAGCACTCCACAATGGTGTCGCGCATCTTGTCGCTGATGGAATAGGGCGGGTAGACGGCCATGGAGTCGCCGCTGTGGATGCCCGCCCGCTCGATGTGCTGCATGATGCCGGGGATCAGCACGTCCTTGCCGTCGGAGATCACATCCACCTCCAGCTCGCTGCCCTGGAGGTACTGGTCCACCAGGACGGGGTTCTCGATCCTGCCGGAGAGGATGACGTCCATATAGCGGCGGACTTCCTCGTCGTTGTGGGCGATGACCATGTTCTGTCCGCCAATCACATAGCTGGGCCGCAGCAGCACGGGGTAGCCCAGTTCAGCCGCCGCCTTCAGCGCGCCCTCCATGCCGGTGACGCCGCAGCCCCGGGGCCGCTTGATCTCAAACTGCTCCAACAATGCGTCGAAGCGCTCCCGGTCCTCGGCCATGTCGATGGACTCGGCGCTGGTGCCCAGGATGGGGATGCCCCGCTCGTTCAAAAACTTTGCAAGGGAGATGGCGGTCTGGCCGCCGAAGGCCACCACCACGCCCACGGGCTTCTCCACGTCGATGATGTCCATCACATCCTCGGGGCACAGGGGCTCAAAGTACAGCCGGTCGGCGGTGTCGTAGTCGGTGGACACGGTCTCCGGGTTGTTGTTGATGATGACCACCTCGTAGCCCAACTCCTTCAGCGTCCACACGCAGTGGACGGAGGAGTAGTCGAACTCGATGCCCTGGCCGATGCGGATGGGCCCGGAGCCAAGGACGATGATCACCGGCTTGCCGGACCGGGGGAAGGTGCGTGACTCGCACACGCTGTCGGCGGTGGAGTAGAAGTAGGGCGTCTCGGCGTCGAACTCCGCCCCGCAGGTGTCCACCATCTTGTAGACAAACTTGCGGTGCAGGGGAAGACCCTTGCCGCTGAGGCGGCGCAGCGCCCCGTCGGGATAGCCCATGCGCTTGCCCCGGAGATACAGTTCCTCCGTCATGGGGCCTTTGGCGATGCGCTGTTCAAACTCCGCCATGCCGGAGAGCTTGGAGAGGAACCAGCGGTCGATCTTTGTGATCTTGTGGAGCGCATCCACGCTGTAGCCCGCCTTCAGCGCCTCAAAGAGGGTAAAGAGGCGCCGGTCGTCCACCCGGTGGAGCCGGCTTTCCAGAGGCGCGTCGTCCAGTGGCTTGGCGTTTAGGGTGTCCAGGGAGATGGCCGCGCCCCGGACCGCCTTCATCAGGGCCGATTCAAAGGAGGGCGCGATGGACATGACCTCGCCGGTGGCCTTCATCTGGGTGCCCAAGGTGCGGGCCGCGTCGGCGAACTTGTCAAAGGGCCACTTGGGCACCTTCACCACCACATAGTCCAGCGTGGGCTCAAAGCAGGCGCAGGTCTTGCCGGTGATGTCGTTTCTGATCTCATCCAAGGTATAGCCCAGGGCGATCTTGGTGGTGATCTTGGCAATGGGGTAGCCTGTGGCCTTGGAGGCCAGAGCCGAGGAGCGGGACACACGGGGATTCACCTCGATGACCGCGTACTCAAAGCTGTCCGGGTTCAGCGCTAACTGGCAGTTGCACCCGCCCACGATGCCAAGGGAGGAGATGATGTCCAGCGAGGCGCTGCGGAGCATCTGGTACTCCTTATCTGAAAGGGTCAGGGCCGGGGCCACCACGATGGAGTCGCCGGTGTGGACGCCCACGGGGTCAAAATTTTCCATGGAGCACACGGCGATCACGTTGCCGGCGCTGTCCCGCATGGTCTCAAATTCGATTTCCTTCCAGCCGAAGATGGCCTTTTCCACCAGGATCTGGCGGATGGGGGAGGCGTCCAGGCCGGTGCCGGCGATGATGCGCAGCTCCTCCGCGTTGCTGGCCGCGCCGCCGCCCGCGCCGCCTAAAGTGAAGGCGGGCCGGACGATCACGGGATAGCCGATGCGCTCCGCCACACTGAGGGCGGTCTCCACGTCCTCGGCGATGTCCGAGGGGATCACCGGCTGGCCGATGCGCTCCATGGTCTCCTTGAAGAGCTCCCGGTCCTCCGCCTGGGAGATGGCGTCGGCGTCGGTGCCCAAAAGCCGCACGCCCCGGCTCTTGAGAAAGCCGTCCTTGGCCAGTTGCATGGCCAGGGTCAGGCCCGTCTGGCCGCCTAAGGAGGCCAGCATGCTGTCGGGCCGCTCCTTGTCGATGATGCGCTTGATGGTCTCCTTGGTAAGGGGCTCCAGGTAGATATTGTCCGCCATGGCCTTGTCGGTCATGATGGTGGCGGGGTTGGAGTTGCACAGCACCACGCTGACCCCCGCCTCCTTCAGCACCCGGCAGGCCTGGGCCCCGGCGTAGTCGAATTCGGCGGCCTGGCCGATGACAATGGGGCCGGAGCCGATGACCAGCACCTTTTTGATCGTGGTATCAAGAGGCATTACCGCTCACCTCCCATCAGATTCATAAAGCGGTCGAAGAGGAATGAAGTGTCCTTTGGCCCGGAGCAGGCCTCCG
The DNA here is from genome assembly GCF_018919205.1 of Dysosmobacter acutus. Lineage (NCBI taxonomy): Bacteria > Bacillati > Bacillota > Clostridia > Eubacteriales > Oscillospiraceae > Dysosmobacter > Dysosmobacter acutus. The sequence goes on along the minus strand of NZ_JAHLQN010000001.1, from coordinate 571,662 downwards.
GGTGGAACTGGACGGTGAAGCACCTGAGCTCCGGATAGTCGATGCCCTCGCAGGTGCCGTCGTTGGCGTTCACAAGGCTGACCCTCCCGGAGCCCACCGTGTCCGCGTCCACGGCATAGCCGTGGTTCTGGCTGGTGATGTAGGTGCGCCGGCCGTTCACTTCCTTCACCGGCTGGTTGACACCCCGGTGGCCGTACTTGAGCTTATAGGTCCTGCCGCCGGCGGCCAGCGCCGTCAGCTGGTGGCCCAAGCAGATGCCGAACATGGGAACCTTGCCCAGGAGCCGGCGGATCTGCTCGATCTGGAAGAGGTCGTCGGCCGGGTCGCCGGGGCCATTGGAGAGCATCACGCCGTCCGCGCTCAGCGCCAGCACATCCTCCGCCCGGGCGGTGCAGGGCAGGGCAGTCACCTCGCAGCCCCGCTTTTGCAGTTCCCGGATGATGTTGCGCTTGGCGCCGTAGTCGATGAGCGCCACCCGGCGGAGCACCTCCCCCTGGGCGGGGAAGACCTCCAGCTCCGTGCGGCTGACCTCCTCCACCGCGCCCTTCACGGCATAGGTGCGCACAACCTTCAGGTCTCCGGGGACCTTGGAGCAGATGACGGCGTTCATCACGCCGTGCTCCCGGATGATGCGGGTCAGCTCCCGGGTGTCCAGACCGCACAGGCCCGGCACACCCCGGTCCTTCAGGAACTTGTCTAACTTGTACTGGCTGCGGAAGTTGGAAGGCGCGTCGCACACCTCCCGGACCACGTAGCCCCGGACGGCGCATTCGCCTTCAAAGTCCTGCTCAATGACGCCGTAGTTGCCGATCAGTGGAAAGGTCTGCATGACGATCTGGCCGCAGTAGCTTGGGTCGGTCAGCGTCTCCAGATAGCCGCACATGCCGGTGGTGAACACCAGCTCCCCCACGCTGTCCGTCTCCGCGCCGAAGCGCAGACCCTCAAAGACCTGCCCATCGGCAAGCACCAAATATCCCTTGTTCATATCCCTCTCCCTTTTCCGTGAATTTTGATTCCGATAAAGGACAGAATGTTCCATAATCTATCTTATTATGAAGGAAAACCCTACAATAGTCCAGAATCAATTGCCGAATACTTCGATCAAGATTTCACAAATCCTTTGGTGGAATTTGTGCAGTTTTACGGATAATTCCATCTTCTTTTGTGCAAAAATTCTCCGGTCGCCTCACAAAAATTCTTTACAAATGGTATTTATTTTGATATAGTATACAAGAAGTATAAAAAACGGCGGATTCAGCCGCCGTTTTCCATGAAAACCGGTGGAAGAGGTGGGAGAGATGAGCTCTGAATTTCCAAGGATCCTGTCCCTTTTGCGGCAGGAGCGGGGCGTCAGCCAGCGGACGGCGGCCAAGGACCTGGGGGTGAGCCAGGCCCTTTTGAGCCACTATGAAAACGGCATCCGGGAGCCGGGCCTTCCCTTTGTGGTGCGGGCCTGCGATTACTACCATGTGTCGGCGGACTTTATCTTAGGCAGGACGCTCAGCCGGGATGGGGCCATGATCTCCTCCGACGAGGTCTACGACCCGGAGGCGGAGCGCAGCGGCGTGCTCAAGGGAAGCGTTCTTGCCACGCTGCAGAACAAGCTGATCACCGGCTCCGTGTCGGTGCTGTTTGACCTTTTGGGCAAGGTGGGGGACAAAGGCGCCATCAACGCGGCGGCGGCCTACCTCTCCACCGGCGTCTACCAGCTCTACCGCCGGCTCTACCGCTGCGCGGGCGGGAATGAGGCCTATTTCTCCGCCGACGCGGAGGTCTACTCCCTTGACATGGCCCTGGCGGATATGAAGCTCTCCGAGGTACGTTATGCCCTGGCTTTGGACGAAGCGGCGGAGAGGAAGGAGGAATTCCCCTCCGTGTCCGACGAGAGCCTGAAGGAGGCCTATCCCGGCCGCAGCCAGAGCGTGGCCCAGGTGCTGCACAACACGGACGCGCGCCTGAGCGCGCTGACGGAGAAGTGAGATGAACTTTCAATCCTTCGGATTCGTCGGTTTTTTCAGCATGACGCTGGCGCTTTGCCTTGGAGCGGGGCGCAGGAACCGCCCGGTGGGTCAGGCGGCGCTGACAGCCGCCTCCATGGTCTTCTACCTCTGGAGCTTCACCTCCGCCGCCCGGTGGGGGTGGGGCGTGCTGCTGGTGGGGAGCTGCGTGACCTATGGGGTCTGCCGGCGCCTTATCTCCGGGCGGCTGAGCGCTGAGGGCCGCAGTAGATGGTTCTTTTTGGCGCTGGGTTATCACGTGGCCGTGCTGCTTCTTTTCAAGTACATGGGCTTTTTCACCGGCGGCGCTGTGGCGGTGGGCTGGGCGCCGCTGGGGCTGAGCTTTTTCACCTTCCAGCAGCTCTGGTTTTTGAAAGAGGTGTACACGGGGGAGTTCCCGGCGGCGGAGGCGGAGCGCCTCAGAGGCGATTCCTTCATCCTCTACAGCTTTTTCTTCCCCACGGTGACCTCCGGCCCCATTTTGCGGCCAGGCGCCTTCTTTCCCCAGCTGAAGGGGGAGAAGTTTCTCCACCCCGGCTGGGAGGACGCCCAGGCTGGACTCTATGCCATCGCTATAGGATGCGGCAAGAAGGTGCTGTTGGCGGACTCCTTCGGCGTCATTGTCAACAACGGCTACGCCCATCTCGGGGAGCTGGCCACCCCCTCGGCGGCTTTGGTGGTAGTAGGCTACAGCCTTCAGCTGTATTTTGACTTCTCCGGCTACTGCGACATGGCCGCGGGGATTGCCCGGCTCTTGGGCGTCCGGCTGCCGCTGAACTTTGACTCGCCCTACCGCAGTCTCAGCGTCACCGAGTTCTGGAAGCGCTGGCACATCACGCTGACCACGTTTTTGAGGGAGTGTCTCTACTTCCCCCTGGGCGGCAGCCGCCGGGGCGCGGTCCGGACCTACCTCAACATCATGATCGTCTTTTTGGTCAGCGGCTTCTGGCACGGTGCCGGCTGGACCTTCCTCCTCTGGGGCGCCATCCACGGCGCCTGCCAGGTGGCGGAGCGGCTGTGGGGAAGCCGGCGGGACCGCCTGCCGGGGGCGGTCCGCTGGGCGCTGACCTTTGCCGTGGTGAACATCGCCTGGGTTTATTTCAGGGCACCTACGGTGGCGGCGGGCAGCAGCGTGCTCCGGGCCCTTTTCTCCCTGCGTATGGAGCGGCCGGACAAGTGGCTGGTTTCCGGGCTTTTCTCCTCGGAGATGGACGCGGTGCGCATCCTGCTGCCGTCGCTGACGCCCTGGCTGAACACCATTTTGATCCTGGGACTCTATGGCGTGGGCCTGGCGGTCATCGCCATGCCCCGCAGCGCCGTGCGGCGCATGGACGAGTTCCGCCCCACCTGGTGGCGGGCGGCGGGCCTGGCGGTTGTACTTGTATGGTCGGTGCTGTCCTTCAGCGGCATCACCACGTTTATCTACTCCAATTTCTGACAGGGAGGCGCGGATGATGAAGGAAAGGCGCTTTGTTCTGGGCACACTGGCCCTGACACTGGCGGCTCTGGGCGTTTGCGCGGCCCTGGTCTGGTATGCCGACCCCTGCTTTTACTTCCGCTTTCCGGGGAAGATCGAGCCGGTTTTTTTCAGCGAGCGCTACCAGAACGCGGGCATGGCCAAGCATGCGGCGGCGGACACGGTGGTGATGGGCACCTCCATGACCGCCAACTACCGCGTCAGCGAGGTGGAGGCGGCCTTCGGCGGCACGGCGGTGAAGCTGACCTTTCCCGACGGCTACCTCAGCGAATTTGACCAGGCCATGGACACGGTTTTCCGCCACCACACGCCGGAGCGGGTGCTCTTCGGCCTGGACATCAACGTCCTCACCCGGGACGAATCCAAAAAAACCGACGCCCTGCCCGCATATCTCTACAACAAAAACCCGCTGGATGATGTAAACTATATCCTGAATAAGGACACGCTGTACTACAGCCTCTACCGCATCAAGTGCAATCAGTGGGGCACCACCGGCGACGTGGACCAAGCCTTCACCTGGGACGGCGACGTGTGGTGGTCCAAGGCGACCGCCCTGGCGGGCTACCAGCGGCCGGAGGTCTCGGGGGAGAGCGTGGCGGATACGGCCTATCACCAGAACGCCGTGGACAATGTGAAGGTGATCCTCAGCTGGGCCAACCGCCATCCGGAGACGGAGTTCGACGTATTCTTCCCGCCCTACAGCATGCTCTACTGGGACAAGATGCAGCGCACCGGCGCCACGGACGCCGTGTTCTCCGCACTGGAGATGGGAATGCGGTACCTTACGGAGAACCAGCGGCAGGAAAACATCCGCGTTTTCTTTTTCCCGGCCCAGGAGGACATTGTGACGGACCTTGATAACTACGGCGACTATATCCACCACTCCGGGGCGGTGTGCTCCCGGCTGATCGGCGAGCTGGCCGCAGGGGAGTACGAGATCGACCCGGCGGAAACGGCGGACGTCCTTTCCGACTGGAAGGAATTTGTGGTACACTATGACTACGACGCCATTTGGCAGTGACGTGTGGTCCATTGCCTCAAGGAGGTTAAAAAAATAATGAAACAGGAAAATATCCGAAACTTCTCCATCATCGCCCACATCGACCACGGCAAGTCCACCCTGGCCGACCGGCTGTTGGAGCGGTGCAACGCCGTCTCCAAGCGGGAGATGTCCAGCCAGCTCCTGGACAACATGGACCTGGAGCGGGAGCGGGGCATCACCATCAAGGCCCGGGCCGTCCGGCTGAGCTATCAGGCCCGGGACGGGGAAGTCTATGAGCTGAACCTGATCGACACGCCGGGCCACGTTGACTTCAACTACGAGGTCAGCCGGTCCCTTGCGGCCTGCGAGGGCGCGGTGCTGGTGGTGGACTCCACCCAGGGCGTGGAGGCCCAGACCCTGGCCAACACCTACCTTGCGTTGGAGCACAACCTGGAAATCCTGCCGGTGTTCAACAAGATCGACCTGCCCGCCGCGGACCCCAAGCGGGCCAAGGAGGAGGTGGAGAACATCATCGGCCTGCCCGCCATGGACGCGCCGGAGATCTCCGCCAAGTTAGGCATCAACATCGAGGACGTGTTGGAGGACGTGGTGAAGAACGTGCCGCCGCCCACCGGCGACGCGGACGCGCCCCTCAAGGCGCTGATCTTCGACAGCCAGTATGACAGCTACCGGGGCGTCGTCGTCTACCTGCGGCTGATGGAGGGCGCCCTCCGCACAGGCCAGAGCGTGAAGATGATGGCCTCCGGCGCCACCTACCAGGTGGTGGAGTGCGGCCACCTGCTGCCCCTGGGCCTGGAGCCCTGCGACGCGCTGGAGGCCGGCGAGGTGGGCTACTTCACCGCCTCCATCAAGAACGTGAAGGATACCCGGGTGGGCGACACTGTCACCGGCGCGGACCGCCCGGCCGCCGAGGCCCTGCCCGGCTACCGGCCCGTGCAGCCCATGGTCTACTGCGGCATCTACACCGAGGACGGGTCCAAATACCCGGACCTGCGGGACGCGCTGGAAAAGCTCCAGCTCAACGACGCCTCCTTGAGCTTTGAGCCGGAGAGCTCCGTGGCCCTGGGCTTTGGCTTTCGCTGCGGCTTTTTAGGCATGCTCCACCTGGAGGTGATCCAGGAGCGGCTGGAGCGGGAGTTCGACCTGGACCTTGTGACCACGCTGCCCTCGGTCATCTACCACGTGACAAAGACCGACGGCACGGTGGTGAAGGTGGACAACCCCCACAACTACCCGGACCCGGCCTCCATCGAGCTGGCGGAGGAGCCCTATGTGAAGGTGTCTATCATTACGCCCCAGGACTACGTGGGCAACATCATGCCCATGTGCCAGGACCGCCGGGGCGAGTTCAAGGACATGCAGTACCTGGACACCAACCTGGTGGAGCTGCACTACCAGATGCCCCTCAACGAGATCATCTACGACTTTTTCGACGCCCTGAAGGCCAACACCAAGGGCTACGCCTCCCTGGACTACGAGCTATCCGGCTACCGCGCCAGCGAGCTGGTGAAGGTGGACGTGCTGCTCAACGGCGACCAGGTGGACGCGCTGAGCTTCATCGCCCACAAGGACAAGGCCTACCCCCGGGCGCGGCGGCTGTGCGAAAAGCTGAAGGAGAACATCCCCCGCCAGCTCTTCGAGATTCCGGTCCAGGCGGCCATCGGCGGGCGGGTGATCGCCCGCGAAACGGTGAAGGCCATGCGCAAGGACGTGCTGGCCAAGTGCTACGGCGGCGACATCACCCGAAAGAAGAAGCTGCTGGAAAAGCAGAAGGAGGGAAAGAAGAAGATGCGCACCCTTGGCACCGTCCAGGTGCCTACGGAGGCGTTTTTGGCGGTGCTCAAGTTGGACGAATAAAAATGCCGCCGTACCCGCGCAATTCAAGCGAAAATAAACAGGAAAAGAGTATTTCATGACCTTTCAAGACTTACACCTTCTGCCCGAGATTCAACGGGCGGTCCGCGATGTGGGCTACGTAACCCCGTCGCCCATCCAGGCCCAGGCCATCCCGCCGGTGCTGACCGGCCGGGACCTGATCGGCTGCGCCCAGACGGGCACCGGCAAGACGGCGGCCTTCGCCATCCCCATCCTCCAACACCTGCACCGGGAGAAGAACTTTACCCACAAGCCCATCCGGGCCCTGATCCTCACGCCCACCCGGGAGCTGGCCCTCCAGATCAAGGAGAGTTTCGACGACTACGGCAAGTACCTGCCCCTGATCACCACGGTGATCTTCGGCGGCGTCAGCCAGGTGCCCCAGGTGGGGGCCCTGCAAAAGGGCACCGACATCTTGGTGGCCACGCCGGGGCGGCTCAACGACCTCTGTAACCAGGGCCATATCGACCTCAGCCACATCAGCTGCTTTGTCCTGGACGAGGCGGACCGGATGTTGGACATGGGCTTCATCCACGACGTGCGCAAGGTGCTTGCCCGCCTGCCGGAGCAGCGCCAGACGCTGCTCTTCTCCGCCACCATGCCGGAGGAGATCGTCAAGCTGACCCGCCAGATTCTGAAAAACCCCATCACCGTGGAGGTGACGCCCGTGTCCTCCACTGTGGACGCCATCCAACAGTCCCTCTACAAGGTGGACAAGGCCAACAAGCGGCGGCTTCTCATCCACCTGCTGCGGGAGAACGGCTGGTATTCGGTGCTGGTCTTCACGGCCACCAAGCACGGGGCCGACCGGGTGGCCAAGGAGCTTTGCCGGGAGGGGATTCCCACCATGGCCATCCACGGCAACAAGAGCCAGAACGCCCGGGTCAAGGCTTTGGAGAGCTTTAAGAGCGGAGAGAGCCGGGTGCTGGTGGCCACGGACATCGCGGCCCGGGGCATCGACATCAACGAGCTCTCCTGCGTCATCAACTTCGACCTGCCCAACGTGCCGGAGACCTATGTCCACCGCATCGGCCGCACGGGCCGGGCGGGCCACGGCGGCGTGGCGGTGAGCTTCTGCAATTTTGACGAGCTGGCCTATTTGAAGGACATTGAGAAGCTCATCGGCAAGCGGGTGCCGGAGGTGACGGACCACCCCTATCCCATGGAGGTCTTTGAGGCCACGCCCAAGGCGGAGCGCCCGCCCCGTCCTCCCCGGGCGGAGCGGACGGCCAAACGGGCGGCAAAGCCCTCGGCGGAGCGGACCGCAGGGAAAGAGCAGCCCGCAAAGGCGGAGCGGGCCAGGGACCAGGAGCGGCCCCAGGCCGCGGCGGCGGAGCCGCCCAAGCCCCGCAAGGTGCGCTCCGGCGCGCCGATGCTGCCCGGGTATGTGGTGGCGGCGGCGGACGGCCGCCGCAGACGGAGAAAATAGAGGGACGCGCACGACGGTTATTCGTCGTGCGCGTCTTCTATGCTCAAGGCGGTTTCAATGTAGAGGTTTTCTATTCCGTCTACTGCGGTCAGCAGCTGTTTTCTGGCCTGAGAGGCATTTCCGGCGTCTATGGAATCCGATGCATCGGAGACCGCGCCCATTAAGAGAGCATACATCTTTTTATACGGGATCATTTTTATCACCTCACAAAATATTTTACTATCGTTCATTAGTAAAATCAGGTTAATCTACAGAGAAATATGTTATGATGCCTCAGGGGTGAGGCAGATGTATTCAAGAATCCGGGATTCGAGGATTGACAAGGGCTTGAGTCAGAAACAGGTTGCTGAGTTGCTGGGTGTCAGCTATAAAACGTATAGTGCGTATGAAAAAGGGAAGAGGCACATCGGGGCACTACAATTGATCGTATTGGCTAACTTCTACCACACCAGCGTGGATTATCTGTTGGGCCGCACCGATAAGAAAGCGCCTTATCCAAAAGGAAAGTAACGTACAATAGAAAAAGACACGGAGCGAAAGCTCCGTGTCTTTTTTCTCAGTCTACCAAACCGGCGGTGATGATGGCCATGGAATAGACCTCCATGGCGTTGCAGCCCCGGGAGAGGTCGTTGATAGGGGCGTTCAGGCCCTGAAGGATGGGTCCGTAAGCGTCAAAGCTGCCCAGGCGCTGGGCAATCTTGTAGCCGATGTTGCCGGCGTTGATGTCCGGGAAGATGAAGGTGTTGGCATGGCCGGCCACCTTGGAATCCGGGCACTTGGTATGGGCCACGCTGGGGGACACGGCGGCGTCGAACTGGAGCTCGCCGTCGATGGCCATATCCGGCGCGGCGGCCTTGGCCTTCTCGCAGGCATTGCGCATCTTGTCCACGTCCTCGCCCTTGCCGGAGCCCAGGGTGGAGTAGCTCAAAAAGGCGATCTTCGGGTCGATTCCAAAGGTGCGGGCGGTGTTGGCGGTTTCCAGGGCGATCTCCACCAGCTCGTCCTCCGTGGGCTTGATGTTGATGGCGCAGTCGCCCATGGCCAGCACCTCGTTCTCACCGGTGGCGGAGGGGCGCACCAGAATGAAGCAGGAGGAGACGATCTTGCTGCCGGGCTTGGTCTTGATGATCTGGAGCGCGGGGCGGACCGTGTCGGCGGTGGAGTAGGTGGCGCCGCCCAGGAGGGCGTCGGCGTAGCCCATCTTCACCAGCATGGTGCCGAAGTAGTTGCCCTTTTTCAGGCTTTTGCGGCAGTCCTCCTCGCTCATCTTGCCCTTGCGCAGCTCCACAAGGGTGGAGACCATCTTCTCCATCTCCGGGAAATTCTCGGGGTCCATGATCTCCGCGCCGCGGATGTTGAAGCCCGCCTCCTCGGCGGCCTTCTGGACCTCCTCGGGGTTGCCCACCAGCACCGGGGTCAGGAACGTTCCGGACAGCAGCCGGGCGGACGCCTCCAGAATGCGGGGATCGGTGCCCTCCGTAAAGACAATCTTGCGGGGATTGGCCTTCAGCTTGTTGATCAGAAAATTGAACATATTTCATTTGCCTCCCAAATAGTTTTCAAAATTCATACTGTTTTTATTATACACGCCCCAACCGCAGGGTCAATAAAAAGAGCCGCTTTTTTTGGTAAAAAAGTTACAAATATCTCAATCGCCGCCCTCTTCCCCCGGCGGATGCGCGGATTGCACAAGATGCTGTAGTTACAAAAACTGCCAGAACACAAGGGATAGTTGACATTTTTTCGGCGAAAAAGTACTTGACGGATAGGCAAAAAGAGGGTATCATAAAGCGGTAACAAATTGTAACTATTTCCTGAAAGGGAGATTGCATGAACGCTGAACTGCAGATAAAAGAGTCTGACAAGCGGCAGGAGGAGCAATCCAACGCCGCCAGCCGCGCCGCCCAGGCCATCCACACGGGCGGCGAACGGATACTGTCCCTTGTTGCGGGTCTGCCCGGCGCGGCGATGCGCCGCGTCCGCACCCTCCACCGCCAGACCAGGCGGTTGGTGCGGGAGAAGCGGGCCAAGCGCTTCCCCGAGTCCCAGCGCCGCGTCGTGCAGCTGTTTCTCTTCGCCTGGGGCATGCTCCCCATGTTGGGCGGCACGCTGCGGGAGAAGACCTGGGGCCTTCGCAAAAAAAGCATCAACGCCTACGCCCACCTGCGCGCCGGACTGGAGCGCCGCAAAATCCACCCCGCCCTGTTCCTAAGCTCCGCGGCGGTGGTGGCGGTGGTGGCCGTCCTCTCCTCCCTCTATACCTTCGGCACCACGGTGAAGTTTGACGGCAGCGTCATCGCCTCCGTCCGTTCGCTGAACACGGTGGAGGACGCCTGCACCAATTTGGAGCGCATCACCGCCCGCACCTTAGGCAGCGCCTACACCATCGACGAAAACCGCATCCAGTACACCTCCGGCTTTATCTCCCGCTCAGCACTGGTGGATGAAGCCACGCTGGAGGAGGAGCTTTCCGACCAGCTTGGCCTGGTCACCTATGGCTACTCCCTGTATCTGGACGGCGAGCTCATCGGCGCCACCACCTATGAGGGCGCTCTTGAGGAGCTGCTCCAGCAGATCCGGGACGCCTACACAGACGAGAACACCGTCTCCTGCGAGATCATCGAGGACATTCAGGTCCGCCCGGAGTACGTGCCCACGGACAAGGTGATGAACCTGGGCTATATCGCCGAGCTGCTCAACAGCACCAAGGCCGGCGAGGTGACCTACACCGTGGTCAAGGGCGACACCTGGTCGGAAATCGCGGAGCGCTACGACATGACCTCCAAGGAACTTTTGGCCATGAACCCCGGCTACGACATCAACAAGATCGCCATCGGCGACGTGCTGACCATCTCCAACGCGGTGCCCTACCTGACCGTCAGTCAGGTCCAGCAGGAGCGCTATGTGGAGGATATCCCCTACGACATCGAGTATCAGGACAGCGCCTACCTCTATCAGGGCGACTACAAGGTCCTCTCCGCAGGTTCCTACGGCTCCGCCGACGTGGTGGCCAATGTCACCTATGTCAACGGTGAGGAGACCCAGCGGGATGTGCTCTCCTCCGTCACACTGGTGAACCCCACCACCGAAGTCCAGGCCCGCGGCACGCTTGAGCGGCCCACCTGGGTGGCCACCGGCAGCTTCCGCTGGCCCTGCTCCGGCCGGATCACCTCCCGCTACGGCTACCGGAACCTGAGCTATGCCAAGGCCTCCAAGAACCACAAGGGTATCGACATCGCCAACGGCTACGGCACCGCCGTGTGCGCCGCCGACGGCGGCACCGTGACCTATGCCGGCTGGATGAGCGGCTACGGCTATCTGGTCCAGGTCGATCACGGCAACGGCTACGTGACCTACTACGGCCACAACTCCAGCCTCCTGGTCAGTGTGGGCGACCACGTGTACAAGGGCCAGCAGGTGGCCCGCATGGGCTCCACCGGCAATTCCACCGGCAACCACTGCCACTTTGAAATCCGCTACAAGGGCACGCCCAAAAACCCCATGAACTATCTGCCTTAATCAAAAAAGAAGGCCGGACGCGATGCGTCCGGCCTTTTATTTTTCTAAAAAGTCTCCAATGGAGCGGGCCAGCGCCTCCGGCGCGTCCAGGTTGACCTGGTGGCCCGCGCCCTCCATCCACTCCAGCCGGGCCTCCGGGAGGAGACGGGAAAGTTCTTCGGCCGCCTTTCGGTTGGCCCGGTCCCGCTTGCCGCAGAGGAGCTTCACCGGACAGGCGACCGACGAAAGGCCCCGGCTGAGGTCCAGGTCCGCCATGGACCCGGTCAGCTCCAGCGCCGCTTTCTTCCCCAGCCCCATCTCCCGGAAGGAGCGCTCCGGCATCAGGCGGAAGAGGGCGTTTTGCAGGCGCATCAGCGTCTTGGGCATCCGGTACTGGGGCGCGATGAGGATGAGGGCGGACACCCTCCCCGGGTGGTCCATGGCATAGTGGAGCGCCGCCACCGCGCCTAAGGAGAGGCCGCAGAGTACAAACGGCGGCTCCACCTCCCCGCAGGAGCGGCAGAGCCCCTGATAGAGGGCCTGGTAGGTGTGCTCCTTCCCCCCAAGGGGCCGAAAGAGATCAGGGCAGCGGACGTCTGAGTCCGGAAGATGGGAGATCGTCCGGTCCCAGCTTTGGGGCGTCTGCCCCAGCCCGTGCAGCAATATGATCACAGGGTCTTTCCTTCCTGCGGCGCTTCAAATAAGCTGGCCTGGTTGGGCAGCACGTCCCAGCCGATCCGCTTGAGCTGCTGGGTGTTCTCCTCCGTCAACCGGTCCAAAATGGACATCTTGGTGATGATGTTCTTCACCGTGGCGTCCAGATCCGTGCCCTCGCTGTAGTCCGCCGGGAAGATGAAGTCCACCCGCCCCTTGCTCAGCAGGTCCTCCACACCGGGGCGGTTGCCGTCCTGGTACACGGCGATGGCCTGGCCGCCGTAGGCCCGCATCATCTTCATGCAGGGCACGTCGGAGAGCCCGTCGCCCATGTAGATCATGTTGGTGAAGGGCACCCGCTTGCTGTCGTCGGGCATGGAGGCGTTCAGGTCCCTGTCGTTGGACACGTCTAACACGCCCTTGTTGATGCGGTAGACAAACTGGGTCTTGGCGGTGAAGTTGACCGCCAGTTTGGGCCACACCGGCACGCCGGATTCATCGTAGTAGAACTCACTGGCATAAATTTCCTTGAACTCGCCGCTGATGGACGAACCCTCGATGATCTCCCGCAATCCGGAGGAGATGATGTAGTGCTCCACCTCCACCCCCTGGGACGCTCCGAACGCGTTGATCCGCCGGAACCAGTCCCGCACCCCGGGGAAGAGGACGATGCTCCTGCCCTTTTCCACCAGGCCCTGCCGGGTCCAGGGCAGGTTCCTGCTCCTTGACTCCTGGAGCATGGTGAACATGTAGGCCAGAATGCCGTCCATGCGGTTTTCCCAGCCGAACCGGTTGGCCTTCTGCCAGAACTCGGACGGGGTCATCCCCAGGCTTGGGATGAAGGCGTAATCCTGCATGTCCGTGGTGCAGAGGGTCTTGTCAAAATCATACAGGATGGCGACGATGGGCGTCATGGCGCATCCTCCTTTCTCTTTCGCCGCAGCAGAAAAAAGCGGCTCTTGGAAGAGCCGCTTTTGTTTATTTTCCGCCGTTGTAGTTGCGGCCAAACTTCAAATCATCCAGATTAATGGTCCGGGTGGCGTCGTCCAGGAAGGGGTTTTGCTCCTCTTCCCTTGCAGGAGTCTCCTCCTCCGGCTCCACGGCGGCGGACGGCTCTTCGTTGTAGGCGGCCAGGATCTGCTCCTCGATCTCCTCAACGGAATGGCCCTTTTCCTCCTCCGGGGGCTGCGCCGCCTGGACCGGCAGCTCCGGCAGCTCCTCTAAGAACGCCAGCTGCTTTTCACAGGCTTCCCTGGAGGTGCGGATGAACTCAGCCAAGGACTGCTGCCCGGCCGTCAGCCGCTGCTGCTGCGCCGACACCTCGTTTTGCAGATCGCCTATCCGCTCTCTGGCCCTGGTCTCCGCCTCATCAAGCAGCTCGTCCCGCTTTTTCTCCGCCTCCTGCACAATGCTGCCCGCCATCTTCTGGGCCGTCAGCAGCGCGGCCCGCATGGCGTCCTCCGTGGAGCGGTATTCCTCCACCTTGTCCACCAGGACCTTCAGCTTCGCCTTCAGCGCGGCGTTCTCCTTGTACAGCGACGTATAGTCGTCGGTCAGCTCATCTAAGAACTCGTCCACCATGGCCATGTTGTAGCCACCCATCATCGCCTTGGTAAAGGCGTGATTTGAAACCTCCTGCGGCGTCAGCATCAGAAAAACCCTCCCATAGGGGCGTCGCCCCTGTCTTTATTCGGCGGCCTGAGCGCCCCAGGCCGCACGTATCCAGGCCGCGGCAAGGCCGTCGGCCGCTTCCCGCGCCTAAGGCGGCTCTTAAAAGTACAGGCCGTTGTTCTCCAGCTCGTCGATCAGGTCGCCCTCAATGTCCACATGGTAGGGGGTGATGATGTACGTGTTGGCAGCCACCTTTTTGATCTTGCCCTCGCCGGCATAGGCCACGCCGGACAAAAAGTCGATCAGGCGGCGGGCAATGTCCTTGTTGGTGGACTCCAGGTTGATGACCACGGTGCGCTTGTCCTTCAGGTGGTCGGCAATCTCAGAGGCGTTTTCAAAGCGCTCCGGCTTCACCAGCACCACCTTCAGCTGGGTGGTGGCATGGATGTTCACCACCTTGTTGCGCCGGTCCTCGGCCACGGCCTTCCGCTCCGAGCGCCGGTCCTCAAAGGGAGACTCCTTTTTGCTCAAATCGGGGAAGTCGTCCTCATATTCCTCGTCCTCATCCTCATAGGGATGGGTCCACTTCTTCAGCTCGTCCAGAATGCTCATGGCCGCAGCCTCCTCTTCTTGTGTAAGTCGTTTATTGGGCGCCGTATTTCCGGGCGCCAAAGATCGCAGTGCCCACACGAACCATGGTGGCGCCGGCCCGGATGGCATCGGCGTAATCGCCGCTCATGCCCATGGACAGGTATTCTAATTTATTATGAAACAATTTCTCGTTGATGTCAACATATAGTGTGTGAACTTGATGAAAAAACACCATATTTGCGTGAGGAGCCGTTTCCACCGGCGGGATGGTCATAACGCCGCGTACCTCGATGTGCTCTTTTTTCAGGGCCTGCTCCGCCGCGCCCATCATCTCCGAGGGCGCAAACCCGGACTTGCTCTCCTCGCCGCCGATATTGACCTCCAGCAGCACCTTCTGCCGCAGGCCCTGCCTGGCGGCGCATTTTTCGATCTCCTCCAAAAGCTCCAGGCTGCCCACGGACTGGATCAGCTCCACCTTGCCCACCACCTGGCGGACCTTGTTGCGCTGCAGATGGCCGATGAAGTGGAGCGGTGCGCCGTCATAGGCGTGCTGCTCGTACTTTTGCAGCATCTCCTGGACCCGGTTTTCCCCCAGCACGTCGATGCCGGCGGCAATGGCCTCCCGGCAGGCGGCGGCGTCGTTCATCTTGCTGGCGCCCACCAGAGTGATCTCCTCCGGCGCCCTGCCCGCCTCCCGGGCGGCGCCGGCGATCTTCCGGCGCACCTCGTCAATGTTTTCCGCAATGGACATATGAAAGCCTTCCTTTCCCAAACGCTTCTCTTTTTCAGTTTCCGGTCAATTTCCAACGATTTTTCCGTCGTACAGCTCCCCCGCCGAGAGGATCACCTGGTCGCCCGTCCGCAGCCGCCGCTTGTCCTCATCGGATGTGCCCCGGATCAGGCAGAAGTCCTCCCCGGTGTAGGTCACCTCCACGGGCTTAAACCGGGCTGTGACGCCCACCCGGCAGTAGACGCCGCTCTGGCCGGACTCGTCCACCCGGACGGCGTTTCGCGGCACCCGCAGCCCGTCGTAGGAGGAGCGGACCACGTCCGCGCTCTGCTGGCGCAGCAGCGTCACCTCGGAGAGGTACTTGTTGGTGGAGAAGACCACCACGCACCGGCCGTCCTCAGGCTCGCTCACCGATTCCACCTTCACCCGGAAGGGCGTGTCGATGCCCTTGGCAAAGCGCAGCGTGGTGGAAGAGGCCAGGCTCTCCGCGTCGGACTGGCGCAGCAGCGTCACAAAATACCAGGTGTCGCCGTAGATCAGCTTTCCCACCCGGGAGGAGACGGCGCCGTCCCGCCCGATGGCGCGGAACTCCTTTGCCGTCATGGTCTTCAGCGCGTCCGGCACCAACACGGTCTCGTAGCCGTCCACCACCGCCGAATAGACGCCGGAGCTCTTGGCGGCGATCACCGTGGTGGCCGCCGAGGCCGAGGAACGCAGGGACTGAATCTGGCCCTGCACGCTGGCGATCTCTCCGGAGAGGTCCGCCGCATCGGTATATGTATAGTCGCGTTTCAGAATCAGGGACCGCAGGTCGGAGAGGACGCTGTCCGCCGAGGTCAGCTTGTCCTCGGAGAGGGTCGTGTGCAATTTGGTGATCCGGGATAGGATGTCGCTGTCCAGCCGCAGCGACACCTCCGAGGAGAGGGAGGCGTCCTGGGCATACTGGAGCTGCTCCAATCGCGCGGTGAGCGCTTCGATCTGATCCCGGGCGTCCAGGGTGGATTGGTCCTTATACACCACGGCCAGCGTCTGGCCAGCGCCCACCTTCTCCCCTTCGCTGCGGCGCAGGTCCAGCACGCCGGCACCCCCATCGGAGAGCACCTCCTCCTGACGCACCACGTATCCGGTGACGGTGACCGCGTCCTCCACCTGATACTGATAAGCCGTGACCGTGGACAGCGGATCGGAGAAGTATCCGCCGATCTGAATCCCAAAGTAGGCCAGAATGCACAGCATCAGCACGGTCAGTATTCCTTTTGTGACACCCGACTTCATGAAGCTTTCCTTTCTTCTGTAAACGGCGCGGCCAGGGCCGCTTTTTTATTCCTCTTCCTTCATCTCCACCGCCCTGGCCGGCACCACCGTGGAGATGGCGTGCTTATAGATCATCTGCTGCTTGCCGTCGCTGTCTAACATCACCACAAAGCTGTCAAAGCCGGAAATCACGCCCCGCAGCTGGAATCCGTTCACCAAAAAGACCGTCACCGGAGTCCGGCCCCGTCTCACCTGGGAAAGAAACAGTTCCTGGTAGTTGGCTTGCTTTTGCATAAAACGTCCCCTTTTCTCTCTTGCGGCAATGGCCGCTTCTTTGAAGTACGGACGTCCTGCGCCCGCCTGAGCTTATCCTAAGCCCTGGGCGGTGATGATTTCTGTCGAAAGGCGGAGGGCTTCGGCAAAATCCCGCTCTCCTTCCCACCAAATCCAGTGAATCTCCGGATTGCGGCGCAGCCACGTGAGCTGCCGTTTGGCATACTGGCGGGAGCGGAGCTTGACCTCCTCAATGGCCTCCTCTTCGCTCTTCTCCCCCTCTATCACACCGGCAAACTCCTTGTAGCCGATGGCCTGGAGCGCGGTGGCGTCCCGGGGGAGCCCGCTTTGCAAAAGGGCCCTCACCTCATCCACCAGCCCATCGGCCGCCATGCGCTCCACCCGCGCGTCGATGAGGCGCTTCATCTCCTCCCGGTCCCGGAAGGCAAGGCCGATATACACCGCCTCATACCGGGGCGGCCGGAGCCGGCTCTCCTCATTGTGGGCGGTAATGGTCTTTCCCGTCTCAAGGTAGACCTCCAGCGCCCGCAGAATCCGCTTTTCATCCGCCGGATGCAGCCGTTCGGCGGCCTGGGGGTCCACTCGTCGCAGCTCCCGGAGCAGAGGCTCAACGCCCTCACGCTCCAGCCGCTCCCGGAGTGCATGGCGGACGGCTCCGCCGGAGCCGCCGGGGGCAAAGCCCCCGCCCCGGACCAAAGCGTCCAGGTAGAGGCCGGTGCCGCCCACCAAAACCGGCTGTCTTCCCCGGCGGAGGATGTCCTCCACGCGCTCTGTGGCCTCCTGGACAAACCGGGCCACGGACCAGCTCTCCGCCGGATCGGCCACGCCGACCATGTGGTGGGGAACGCCCTGCATCTCCGCGGGCGTGGGCGCCGCGGTGCCGATGGACATGCCCCGGTATATCTGCATGGAATCCACGCTGACCACCTCGCCGCCCCATCGTTTGGCGATCTCCACCCCCAGCCGGGTCTTTCCGGAGGCGGTGGGGCCCACGACGCAGATCAGCTTTCCCGCCATTTCACTCCTCCCCGTCCATCAGGCGGGTGACCACCGGCATGCCGTCCGCCCCAAGAAGCGGCGTCAATCCGCCGCCGTAGCCGGAGCCGCGGTAAAAATAGTTCACACCGGTGGCCCGGTCCACCCAGACCTCATTAGACTCCCCCATGGAGGATTCCTTAAACACCCTGACAAATCGTTTTTCCTTTGCCATGTCGTCTCCTTCCCGCGGGTCCTATGCCCGCCTGAACATCTTCTCTAACTCGTAGCGGCTCAGCTCCACCGCCACGGGGCGGCCGTGGGGGCAGTATTTGATCTCCCCCGACTGGACCCGCTCCACCAGTACCCGCAGCTCCTGCTCTGAGCTGTCCATGCCCGCCTTGATGGCGGCTTTGCAGGCCATGGTGTGGAGCAGCTTTTCCCTGCGCTCATCCACGTCCCGGCCGCTGCGCAGGTTTTCCGCGAACTCCTCCAGCGTAGCCTCCGCGTCGGCTGCGTCGATGTCCGCGCTCACCTCCCGCACCAGCACCGAATCGCCGCCGAAGTCCTCACAGGAAAAGCCGAACTCCTCCAGAATCTTCAGGTTCTCAAGAAGCAGCGCCCCGTCCTCCCGGGACAGCTCCAGCACAATGGGCGAGAGGAGCCGCTGGCGCATGGGCGGCTCCAGGCGGGCCTTCATGCGGTCAAAATTGATCCGCTCATGGGCGGCGTGCTTGTCGATGAGCCACACGCTGCCCCCTTCGTCCTCGCAGATGATGTAGGTCTTGAGCACCTCCCCGGCAATGCGCCAGGGCGTTTCGGCGCTCCGGCCCGCCGCGCCGGGCAGAGGCATGGACTGCTGCTCCGCCTCCGGAAGGCTTTCAGCACTCCTCTTTGCCGGGGCCGCGTCGCTCTCTTCCGTTCGCGCCGCCCTCTCCACGCCCGGCAGGGCGGCCTCAGGTTCCCGCCGATAGTAACCCGGGACCTGCGGCGCCCTGTCCCGCACCGATGTTTTCCCGCCTGTCTCCGTATCCCAGGCAGGCGGCTGGGCTGGCAGCACAATCCGGCCTGCCGCCGGGCGCACCACCGGCGCGGCGGGAACAAGTGGCCGTACACCAGACGGTGTCGGAGCGGCGGGCCGCTCCGGTGTCACTGTCCGATCGGGAGCGGCGGGCCGCGCGGCACTCCCCTCCGCCCCGGCGCTCTCCCGATAGGTCCGGGCGTCCATAGTCTTGAAAAATTCCTCCCGCCGGCCGGGAGCCGCCGGCTTTCCGTCCTGCTCCAGCGCGTCCACCACCGTGTGGAACACGGCGTCAAAGACCTCCTTCTCCCGGGCGAACTTCACCTGGGTCTTGGCCGGGTGGACGTTCACGTCCACCGCCGTCACCGGCAGCTCCACATGGAGCACGCAGCCGGGAAAGCGGCCCTTCATGATCTGGTTGCGGTAGCCCTCCTCCAGCGCCGCCGTCAAAAGAGGCGATTTGATGAAGCGGCCGTTGACGAAAAAGGTCTGCATGCTGCGGGACCCGCGGCCCGCCAGAGGCCTGGTGACAAAGCCATGCACCGCCACCTCGCCGCCCCGGCCGGAGACCTCCACCAGGCTCCGGGCAAAGTCCCGGCCCAGCGCGGCGTACACGGCGGAGGAAAGCTTCCCGTCCCCCGGGGTGTGAAGCGCCTCCACGCCGTCCTTGATAAACTTGCAGGATATCTCCGGGTGGGACAGCGCCAGGTGCTGCATCAGCCCCATCACCGCCGCCGTCTCAGCCGTGTCCTTCTTCATGAACTTGAGGCGGGCCGGTGTGTTGTAAAAGAGGTCCTGCACCGAAACCGTGGTGCCCTGGGGCGCTCCGGTCTCCTCCACCTCTCCGCCCACGCCCCCCTCCAGATGGAGTCTTGCGCCGGTCAGCGCCCCGGCGGGGCAGGTGCAGATATCCACCCGGGACACGGCGGAAATGGCCGCCAGCGCCTCGCCGCGAAAGCCCAGCGTGCCGATCCTGCCCAGGTCGCTCTCCTGGCGCAGCTTACTGGTGGCGTGGCGCAAAAAGGCGGTGGGCAGCTCCTCCGGCGCAATGCCGCAGCCGTTGTCCGTGACACGGATCAATCCCATGCCGCCCCGGCGCACCTCCACCACCACGGAGGACGCCCCGGCGTCCACCGCGTTTTCCACCAGCTCCTTCACCACGCTGGCGGGCCGCTCCACCACCTCGCCGGCGGCGATCAGGTCCGCCACATGGGAGCTCAGTTGTTGAATCTGTGCCATTTTCCGGTTCCTTTCTCTATGGCCTGTGCCACGCTCCGCCATAGCCCAGCGCCTCCACCAGGCTTTGCAGCGCCTGGGCGGACTGCTCCGCCCGGTCCTCTCCGGTCAGGGAGCGCAGCAGGATGTTTTTCCCATCGGTTTCAATGTTTACGGTCCAGCCTGGTTTGTCGTTGCCCAGGGCATCCCGGTTGGGCCAGCAGTGGACGGCGCGGATTCCAGACCGGTCGATGGACTTCCCCGCCAGCGTCAGCGCGGAGGCGGAGACCACCCAATCCACGGACTCCTCCCGCTTGCCGCCGGGGAGCAGATGGTCAAAGGCCGGGTAGAAGACCCGCAGCAGCACATAGGCCAGCAACGCCGACACGATGCTCAGGGGCAGGGCGTCCAACGGCAGGCAGCGCACGGTCCAATAGACCGCGCCGCCGCTGAGCAGCGCGCTCAGCAGCGCCGCCAGCGCCGTGTGCTTCCATCCCCCGGCCGGGGACAGGCTCAGCGTTCCGCTTTTCATATCCGCTCCTCCCTCATGAAAGCAGCGTGGCCACCGACAGGGCGTTGACCCCGGCGTGGAGCAGGATGGACGTCCAGAGCGTCCCGGAGTGCTCATAGGCCCAGCAGAATACCACGCCGGGCACAAGGTATTCCAGAGTCAGCACCAGATAGGAGAGATCGTGGCTTCCCACGGCGTACTGCCACACATGGAGCAGGGCGAAGAGCAGACAGGACGCGGCGTAGGCCGCGAAGCGGCTGCGGGACCGTATGCCGCCGAAAACCAGCCCCCGGAACAGCACCTCCTCCACAAAGGGCGCGAGCGCCACCACAATGAGGATGGTGGTGCGGGGCGCGGCGCTGATCTGGGCGGAGATGGTCATGTCGTTGAGGTTGGTGTGGGCGCCGGTGGCCATGTTGGCCAGGCGGTACACCAGCTCATTGAGGCCGTAGAAGGCCACAAACCCCATGGCCAGCGTCTTGAGGCTGTTGTTGAGATTGTTGACGAAAAGAGCGGACGTGCGTCCGATGAAGCGGTGAAACAGGATCAGCGTCACCGCGAAAACGACGTAATAGTAAATGGTGTTGCCCAGGGACTCCCCGATCTCCACCCCAAGCATCCGGCCTAACAGGTCCAGGGCCGGGCGGGTGACAAAGGGCAGCACCGCCACATAGAGCACAAAAAACACGGTGCCGGCGATCTTTTCTCCGTCGCTTAAGCCGGCGGCAGCGGCGCGTCTTGCCATGGATATTCCTCCTCTTGTTGATTTGTTCCGCCGCAGCCTACGACAGCTTCTGCTTGAGCTGGTAGAGGAGGTTCATGGCCTCAAGGGGCGTCAGCGTCTCCACCTGGCAGCGGCGCAGGGCGTCCAGCACCTCCCCCTCCCCTATGGCCGCAAGGGACACCTGGGGCTCCTCGGTCCGGGGCGCCACGTACTGCACTCCGTTGGCCTCCTCCAACTCCTTAAGAATCTTTTTGGCCCGCTCCACCACCTTTGGAGGCAGGCCCGCTAACTTGGCCACCTCGATGCCGTAGCTGCGGTCCGCGCCCCCGGGCAGGATCTTGCGCAGGAAGATGATGTCCTCGCCCCTGGTTTTCACGGCGATGTTGTAGTTCACGGCGCCGCTGAGGCTGCTTTCCAGCTCCGTCAGCTCGTGGTAGTGGGTGGCGAACAGTGTCTTGGCCCGTTTTTTCTCCGCGCAGTACTCCAGCACCGCCCGGGCGATGGACATGCCGTCATAGGTGGAGGTGCCCCGGCCGATCTCATCTAAGATCAGAAGGCTCTCGGAGGTGGCCTGATGGAGAATCTCCGACACCTCGGTCATCTCCACCATAAAGGTGGACTGACCGGCGGCCAGGTCGTCGCTGGCGCCGATGCGGGTGAAAATCCGGTCCACCACGCCGATGCGGGCGGAGGCGGCCGGTACAAAGGAGCCCATCTGGGCCATGAGGACGATCAGCGCCACCTGGCGCATGTAGGTGGACTTTCCCGCCATGTTGGGGCCGGTGATGATGGCCACCCGGTTCTCCTTCTCCCCCATGAAGGTGTCGTTGGGCACAAAGAGGCTGTCCCTGAGCATCCGCTCCACCACCGGGTGGCGGCCCTCGTGAATCTCCAGGACGCCGGACTCATCCACGCTGGGGCGGCAGTAGTGGTTGCGCACCGCCACCTCTGCCAGTGAGCACAGCGCGTCCGCCTCCGCCGCGGCCGCGGCCGTCCGCTGGATGCGGACCGCCTGGGCGGAAACCTTCTCCCGCAGCCGGGTAAAGAGCTCGTATTCCAGCGCCTTCACACGGTCGGAGGCCGTCAGGATGGTATGCTCCAAATCCTTGAGCTCCTGGGTGATGTAGCGCTCCCCATTGGCCAGGGTCTGCTTGCGGATATAGTGGCCCGGCACCTTGTCCGCGGCGGACCTTGGCGCCTCGATGTAGTAGCCGAACACCTTGTTGTAGCCCACCTTCAAGGTGCGGATACCGGTCTTCTCCCGCTCCTGGGCCTCGATGCCGGCGATAACGCCCTTGCCGCCGGAGAGAATATCCCGCAGACGGTCCACCTCCGCGTCGTAGCCCGGGCGGATGAAGCCGCCCTCCCGGACGGAAAAGGGCGGCTCGTCCCCAATGACGGCGGCGATCTCCTCCTGAAGGTCCGTAAGGGGATCCAGCTCCCGGGCTATCTCCGCAAGGCGGCGGTCGGTGAAGCGGCCCAACTGCTCCGCCACGGCGGGCAGCCGCTCTGCGGAGGCGCGCAGGGCGGCCATGTCGCGGGCACCTGCGGTGCCGTAGACGATGCGCCCGATAAGACGCTCCAAATCCCCCATGCCGGTGAGGGCCGCAATGATCTCCTCCCGGGCCGCCGTGTCCTCCACCAGGGCGGAGACGGCGCCCAGGCGGCGCTGGATGGCCGTGACGCTCAAAAGGGGCCTCTCCAGAAAACTGCGGAGCATCCGGCCGCCCATGGCGGTTTTCGTCCGGTCCAGCACCCAGAGGAGGCTTCCCTTCTTCTCCTTGCCCCGGAGCGTCTCCGTCAGCTCCAGGTTCCGCCGGGCGGTCAAATCCAGCTCCATGAACCGGCCCTGCTCATAGTAGTCCAGGTCGTTGATGTGGGAGAGGGTGGTCTTCTGGGTCTCATAGAGATAGCTCAAAAGGCCCCCCAGGGCCATGGCGGCGGCGGGATTCCCCGCGCCCAGGCGGGAGAGCGCCTCGGCGCCGAACTGCATGGCGATGTGCTCCTGCGCCGCCTTCAGGGCGAAGCGGTCCTCACCGCCGTTTTCCACCCGGCAGTGGAACCGCTCCCGCAGCGTCTCCGTCAGCTGCCCCTCCGACGCGGCGGCGTCGTTTAAAATGGCCTCCGCCGGGGAAAAGCGGCCGATCTCGTTGATCACGTGCTCTATCCGCTCCCGGCCGGAGCAGGAGGTGAGGTGGGTCTTGCCGGTGGTGATGTCGCAAAAGGCCACGCCGGCGTTCTGGGAATCCAGGTACACGCCGCACAAAAAGTTGCTGCTCTTGTCCTCCAGGCAGGCGCTGTCGATCACCGTGCCCGGGGTGATGACCCGGATGATGTCCCGCTTCACCAGCCCCTTGGCCGTGGCCGGGTCCTCCATCTGCTCGCAGATGGCCACCTTATAGCCCTTGGCGATGAGCCGGGCGATGTAGCTGTCGCTGGCGTGGTAGGGAATCCCGCACATGGGGATTTTCTCCTCCGCGCTCTTGTTGGGGTCCTTGTCCCTGCTTGTCAGGGTCAGGTCCAGCTCCTGGGAGGCCGTCCGGGCGTCCTCGTCGAACATCTCGTAAAAGTCTCCAAGCCGGAAAAAGAGGATGGAATCCTTGTTCTCCTCTTTGATCTTCAAATACTGCTTCATCATGGGGGTCAGCTCCGCCATGTACTCACCTCGCCTGTTTTTCTCTGTCTTTTTGTTCAGCGCCCCAAAAGGCGCTCAAGTGCTTCTCTCCGGTCCGCCTCCACCAAAGGGGCCATGGATTGGGCGTATCGGGAGGGCTCCGCCTGCCGGAGCGCACGCACCATCTCCGGCCTCAGGTCCGGGCGCGCCTCGCCGATCAGCCACAGGTGCTGGATGCACTGCCGGGCCACGATGGGCTTTGGGTCCTCCATGCAGGCAAAGTAGTCCCCCAGCGCCCGGTCCACCTTTCCCTCCCGGTCCCACCGGGCGTTGGCCGCCACCAGCCGCAGTCCCCGCATCCGGACAAAGCCGCTCCTGTGGGTCAGCATGGCGGCAAACTCGTCGAACCAGCCAAAGGCGGCGTCGCTCTCGCGGCTCTCGGCCTCCAGGGCCAGGAGGCTCGCATAGGCGGCGCCTGCGTCCTTGCCTGTCAGCAAAGAAACATGGACGCCGATCTCACTGTCTATCATCCTACACCTCAAATACGGTGCCGGCGGACATGTAGTCCATCCGGCCGCCCAGGAGCTCCTTCAAAATCCCGTAGGCCTCGGCGCCGGTGCAGTGGCCCGTGCGGTAGACGGTGCCCGCTCTTCCGGCAAGCTGGCGCCCCACAGCCTCCACCAGCTCCCGGGGCTCGGCGGCGCCGGTGCCGGGGTTGAAGAGGTGGAAGCCTGAGAACACGCAATCCGGCGAGCGGCCCAAAAGCCCCTCCGCCGCGCGGAGGATGTTGACGATGCCCCGGTGGGCGCAGCCTGCCACCAGCACCGACTTGCCCCCGGCGGTAATCAGAAGGTTCTGCTCATGGCGGAAGTCCTCCGCCGGATACTCGTCCCCTTCCCTGCGCCGCAGCGTTTTGTTGGCGCCGGAGGGATAGTCGCGGCTCTCCACCCGGGAGAAAAGGCGCAGCTCCTCGTCCAGTACCTCGTCCTCGCCGCACAGGACAAAGCGGTCTTCGTACCTGCGCGCCGTCTCCGGCAGGCCGATGTACTCCGGCGTGCCGCCGCCCACGGCGTAGTGGGGCTCAAAGGCGTAGCGGCTCATGTAGACTTTGGCGCGGCTGTTGCGCCTGCAAAAGAGCTCCAGGCCGCCGCCGTGGTCATAGTGGCCGTGGGAGAGCACCGCCGTGTCCACGGCGGCAATATCCACGCCCAACTTCTCCGCGTTTTCCAAAAAGGCCGCGTTTGGCCCCATGTCAAAAAGAATCCTGTGGCCCGGCGTCTCGATGTACAGGCTCAGCCCATGGGCGTGGGCCAGGCCCGGGGCACAGGATGTGTTCTCCAAAAGGGTGACGACTTTCATCCGCTTCTCCTTTCGTTCCGGCCCTCACTCCACCGCCTCGCCGAAGAGAGCCCAGGTATTGCTGTCCGTGATACGGGCCTGCGCAAAGCTGCCGATCAGGTCCCTGCTTCCCAATAGGTGCACCAGCCGCCCGCCATTGGTCCGGGAACTGAGGGGCCAGCGCTCGTCGCCGCTCTCCCCATCCACCAGGACCCGGACCGTGCTGCCCACATAGGCCGCGTGCTGCCGGGCGGAGATTTCGTTCTGGGCGTCCAGAAGCCGGTCGAACCAGACCTGCTTTTCCGCCCGGGTGGCCGGGTCGGGCATGGCCGCGGCCGCCGTGCCGGGGCGGGGACTGTAGATGAAGGTGAACAGGGCGTCAAAGCCCACCTCCTTCACCAAGGACACGGTATCCATGGCCTCGGCCTCCGTCTCACCAGGAAAGCCGATGATCACATCCGAGGTCAGCACCAAACCCGGCATCACGTCCTTGGCGTAATTCACCAGCTCCAGGTACTTCTCCCGGGTGTAGCGGCGGTTCATGGCCTCCAGCACCCGGTTGTTGCCGGACTGGAAGGGCAGATGGAGCTGCCGGGCCACATGGGGGCAGCGGGCCATGGTGTCAAAGAGTTTGGGCGTGGCGTCCTTGGGATGGCTGGACATGAAGCGGATGAGGTAGTCCCCTTCCACCTCGCCGTCGATCCGGCTGAGCAGATCTGCAAAGTCCATGCCCGTGCCCAAATCCCGGCCGTAGGAGTTGACGTTCTGCCCCAGGAGGGTGATGTCCTTGTACCCCTCCGCCACCAGGCCCCGCACCTCCTCAACAATGCACTCCGCTTCCCGGGACCGCTCCCGGCCGCGGACGTAGGGCACGATGCAGTAGGAGCAGAAGTTGTTGCAGCCGTACATGATGGAGACCCAGGCCTTGACGCCCGCCTCCCGCACCACCGGCAGTCCCTCGGCAATGGTGCCCGGCTCGTCGTCGATGGAGAAGACGCGGCCCCGGCGGGTGTAGACCTGGTAGAGCAGCTCCGGAAAGCGCCACAGGGCGTGGGGGCCGAACACCAGGTCCACATGGCGGTAGCTCTCCCGCACCTTTTTGGCAACAGAGGGCTGCTGGGCCATGCAGCCGCACAGGCAGATCACCTGGGCGCCGTTGGCCTTTTTCGTGTGGGTCAGAGCGCCCAAATTTCCGTAGACCCGCTTTTCCGCGTGCTCCCGAACGGCGCAGGTGTTCAACAGCACCAAATCTGCCCGGGCGGGCTCGTCAGTAAAGGTGAAGCCCATGGCTTGGAGCATCCCCATAATCCGCTGTCCGTCGGCCACATTCTGCTGGCAGCCGAAGGTATCCACACAGGCCGTGGGGGCCTTCCCCCGGTCCTGCCAGTAGGCCATGATTTTTTGCTCAAATTCCCTCTGGCGGGCAAGATCCGCCTGGGGTACCAATACACGATTCCGTTCCAAACTTCTATCCTCCGAAAAAAGGGTAAAATCCGCGAATTTAACTGAATGATTATAGCACAAAACGCAAAAAAGCACAAGAAAACATTCCGGCGTCCCTTTTCAGAAAATTGCTGCCGGAATAAGCTCCGTCGATTTTGCGAGGGCTTTCTTGACTGCATGTACAAATAATAATAAAATAATGAAAACGACAAATACGGTTTTATTTGTAAGGGAGGGCCGAATGAAAAAAAGAGGTATCATAGTCATCTGTTTAGTCGCTGTACTTTTTACTGTAGCGCATATGGGCCGTTCGTCTATCAAAGAGACTATTGATGGAAAATTGGTGGGGTATGTCCAAGTTAAAGAATACACTAAACCGTTGGCTGTTGTTGAAAGCAGCGGGAAGACATTTTATATTGCACTATTAAGCAATACGGTCGCTATTGATGAGACTGGCGTTTTTGATAACGAATTGCTTGAAAGGTTGTTGAATGGCAATTTAACTGACATCCGGATTCATGTTGAAGAAGCCGAAAAAGGGAAGACGGTTTCAATAGACGGTAAAAAGGAAACCGTCTGGCAGGTATATCAGATTTACAAAAAAGAGAGTTAATCATTTATACAGAAGCTCCATCCAGTGACTTTTCAGTTGAGCATAGTTTTACGGAGCTCAATAAAACGCGTTATGAGTAACTATCTGCAAACAGATATTGGCGGGTAACGCGGGCCGGTTTCAGGGCAACGGGCTTGACGCGTCAGCCGTCAGTGGAGGTGAACGAATGGAAAGCCGTGGGTTCAGATTCCAAATCAGTTCGTATGATACCGCTCTTCTTTTGCCGCAGGTAAGCAAGGCGCTTGAAAAGAGAACGGAACTGGTTTCAAGGAATGCTCATCCGGTTCTGTGGAAAGCCGCCGATCGGCTCAATGCGGTAACACACGGGAGGACCAGAAGCAAGCTACGCACAAAAATCATGAGTGTTATTTGCCTGGTGTTGGGTATTTTCCTGTTCGTACCCGGTCTCATGGAGCCCCAGGCATTATTTGTCCCTCTACTCACAGGCGCTGTTGCGGTCGGCGCCGGAATCGGAGGGCTTTGGCAAGGCAGGGCACGCAGGAAAAACCGGTTTGACCGCCCCGCAGAATTGCTGCTTAAAAGGGCGCGGACCCTTTCACCAGGGCCATCCGCTGCGGTCTATTTCTCCGAAGCGGGAATGGCTCTGCCCGCCGGGAATGGAGACGCGGAATGGATTCCATACGGCGGCTTTGAGCGCATCATCGAAACTTCTGACGGATTTCTCTTTATATTTGACACCCGTGCTGTCATGCTGCAAAAGTGCGACTTGGCATTCGGAGCAGTGAATGAATTCCGCAAATTATTGATGGAAAACGTCCCACAATATCATTTGGTTTAGCTGCCGGGCCGGTAAATGAGTTCTCCTGCAAAGCGAAGCAATTGATCCTATGCTGCCAAGGCGCGCACCGCCCCTTTACGCCAGTTTCTTCGGCACTCCACGAATCGTTTGTTGCCAACAGGGCCCCGATCCGGTACCATGTTGGAGAGGTGATCGTATGGACCAAAGGAAAACCGGCGGGCTGATTGCCGCCGCGCGCAAAGAGCTTGGCCTGACCCAGCGCCAGCTGGCGGAGCGCCTCAGCATCTCCGACCGCACCGTCAGCAAATGGGAACGGGGAGCGGGCTTTCCAGACGTATCCCTTCTGGAGCCTCTGGCCGACGCGCTGGGTCTTTCAGTTGTGGAGATAGTGCGGGGCGAGCTGAATCCGGCGCTTGCATCAGGAGAAGTCCAGAGCCGCGCCATACTTCAGGTGGTGGAGTGCGAAATGCGCAGGCGGTTCAGAAAACTGATGCGCCAAGCGATTTCCGCCGCCGCGCTTGCGCTGTGCGCGCTGATGTTCTGCCGGGGCTATGCCCTCTATCGTGCGGGCGGCGACCCAATAGACCCGGTAAAGGAAACCCGGGAACACTACCAGTCTCAGCTCCAGAACTTTCTGCCCGGTGACGCGCTGAAAGGAAAGCTGATTCAGGCGGAGATCTCCACCCAGGGCAAATCCGTGCTGCTCACCGATCCGGCGGAGATTGGCAAGCTGGTGGATCTCCTTTCTCAGGCAGAGTTGGGCCGGCGGGACCGGGACCTTCAGGCGGATGATCTGAGCAAAACCCTTTTTTTCACCTATGACTCGGGGGAGATCTGCTATATCACACTTCCCTCTTTGGGCATTGGGTACCTATCGGTGGATGACCCGGCGCTGTACTTTGAGGCCCGGATTGCCGATGAACCTGTGTGGGAAGCGCTGCTGCCGGTGGTGCAGCCCCACTTTCTTGACACCGCCGCCCTGTCGTAGCCATTGCTGCAAGAAACGGCCTCCCGCGGGCATACTACGGAAAAAGGAGGAGTTTCCATGCATCTTTGGCACGACGTCTCCCCGGCCCACATGGCCCCGGAGGACTTTTGGGCGGTGATCGAAATTGAGAAGGGCTCCAAGAACAAGTACGAGATCGACAAGCAGACCGGGGCGCTGCGCTTGGACCGCATCCTCTACACCTCGACCCACTACCCCGCCAACTACGGCTTTCTGCCCCGGACCTTTGCCGACGACGGCGACCCGCTGGACGTTTTGGTGCTGTGCAGCGAGGGCATCCACCCCATGAGCCTGGTGCGCTGCTTCCCCATCGGCGTCATCGTCATGCACGACGGCGGCAGCCGGGACGAAAAGATCATCGCCATCCCCTTCGACGACCCGGCCTGGAACGTCTACAGCGACATCTCCCAGCTGCCCGCCCACATCGCCACGGAGATGCGCCACTTTTTCTCCGTCTACAAGAACCTTGAGGGCAAGCGCACGGAGATCGGCCAGGTGTTCTCCCGGCCGGAGGCCGTCCGGGTCATCGAAGACAGCCTGGAGGCCTACCGGATCAAATTTGGACAATAGCAAAAAAGGAGGAGCGTCCGCTCCTCCTTTTCTGTTGCCGGAAAGGGTGGATTTCCCGGGAAAATGGGATTACAATGTCCCTTAAGCTTCAAAGAAAAGAGGGAGTTCATGAAATCAGACTGGACCCGCATCGACCTTTCGCCTCTGGGGCTGGAGGCGGGCAGTGAAGAAAGCGGCTATTTCTGCACGCCAAAGGGCGCCCGGATCATCGGCTGGGCCGGGGTGGACGGCATCCACTGCTGCACGGCCCCCGGCTTCGGGGAGACGATATTCTCCGTGAGCCCTATGAACGCCCCGGGGGAGTATGTGCGGCCCCTGGCCCGAAACTTCCGGGACTTTCTGTCCCTCCTGCTCTCCTGCGGCGGCTTTGCGGCCGCGGAGCAGGCGCCCGGCTGGTCCCGGGAGCAGTTCAGCGATTTCCTGCTGCATAACCCGCCGGAGAATCCGGAGCGGCTGGAGGCGCTGCGCCGCGAACTGGACCTGAAGCCCATGGAGGACCCCTTTTCCTATATTCAGGCTCTTCAGGAAGAGATTGACCTCAGCCAGCTGAGCGCGCCAATCCCGTCCCCCGCCCTGCCGCCGGAGAGGCCGCAGGAGTGGAAGGTCTTCTATTCCGGCGGCTTTTGGGGCCGCCACGGCCGGGAACGGGCCGGCCGTGAGATCCCCGTCCGAAAATCCTTTTCCTGGGCAGACGCACTGTGGCAGGTCCCGGCGGTCTACGTCTGCGGCAAGGGGCTGGTGGCGGACTTCTGCGCCCGGGTGGCGCCGGAGCGGATCCGCGCCTTCTTGAACAAGTGGGACCTCTCCCCGGAGCGCGGCGAACCGACGCTCACCGATGAGCAGCGGATGGAACTGGAGGCGGAAAACCCTTTGTCCCTGGATGTGGACACCCGGATGGCGGTCAACGGAAGGGCCCTGTCCGGCCACCATGGCTGCGGTATTGCCTGGAACCCCTGCCTGCCGGAGGAGATGCAGGAGCGGGAGGCCCGGGACATCCTGGCCCACTACGGCCTGGACCCGTCCTATGGCTGGATTCTGCTGCGCCGGTCCTTCCGCTGGGCTACATCCCGCCCGCCGGTCCTGCGCTCCCTTCAGGCAACGCTGCGCCAGGAGCCGCTCTCCCTCCCCGGACCCCGGTTCCACGTCTCAGGAGCCGGCGATTCCGTCTCCTTCACCCATCCCGTCACCGGTGCGCGCCATACGCTGGTTGTAGACGAATGCGCTCCTCAGGAGCTCTCCTCCGACTGTTTCCGGGAGGAGGGGACGGACGTTCCCACCCACCTTTGCCTGCTGCGCTACCACCTTTTGCCGGACCTGCCGCAGGACGGCTTCCTGGTCCGGGATTGCCGGGAAAGCGACCCGCCCCGGCCCAGGGAGGGTGAAGCAGGAGGTTCGGGCTTCCATGGCGCGGCGGCCGTGGGCGTCATCGGCGGGGCCGATGGTCCCGTCGCCGTATTCGCCGCGGGAGGGGCCAATCCGCGCGCCGCCTGTTC
This sequence comes from Dysosmobacter acutus, assembly GCF_018919205.1. Taxonomy (NCBI): domain Bacteria; kingdom Bacillati; phylum Bacillota; class Clostridia; order Eubacteriales; family Oscillospiraceae; genus Dysosmobacter; species Dysosmobacter acutus. The sequence goes on along the minus strand of NZ_JAHLQN010000001.1, from coordinate 540,966 downwards.
CTCCCTCCGGTTCGAACCGCCGCCGGAGGTGGAGTGGCGCGTGGAGTTCCGGGTCAGAACCCTGCCGGAGCAAACGGTGGACCTCCTGTAAGCGCCTTGTCCCGCAGAAAAGCAATCGTTCGCACCTCCCCACAGAAAAAGAGCGAAGGCCATTGGGCCTTCGCTCTTTTGGCTTGCTTACTTGACGCGCTCGCCGGCCGCTTCCTTGGCGGCGATTTCCTTCATGGCGTCCTTGTGGGAGAGGTTCACGCGGCCCTTCTCGTCGATCTCGGTGACCTTGACCCACATCATGTCGCCGATCTTGCAGGCGTCCTCCACCTTCTCGATGCGGTGGTCGGCCAGCTTGGAGATGTGGACCAGGCCGTCCTTGCCGGGGGCCAGCTCCACAAAGGCGCCGAAAGTCATCAGGCGCACCACGCGGCCGTAGTACAGCGATCCCACCTCAGGCACAAACACGATGTCGTCGATGCACTTCTTGGCGGCGTCGCAGGACTCGGGGTTGGGGGCGGAGATGAACACGGAGCCGTCGTCGTTGATGTCGATCTTGGCGCCGGTGTCGGCCACGATCTTCTGGATGACCTTACCGCCGGAGCCGATGACCTCCCGGATCTTGTCGGGATCAATGTGCATGGTGATCATCTTGGGGGCGTACTTGCTGACCTCCTTGCGGGGCGCGGCGATGCAGGGCAGCATGATCTGGTCCAGAATCTCGCAGCGGGCGTCGTAGGTGATGTCCAAGGCGTTGCGGATGATCTCCATGGTCAGTCCGTCGTTCTTCAGGTCCATCTGGATGGCGGTGATGCCCTTCTTGGTGCCGGCCACCTTGAAGTCCATCTCGCCGTGGAAGTCCTCCACGCCCTGGATGTCGATGAAGGTGGTGAAGCCGCCGTTGTCATCCTGGATCAGTCCGCAGGAGATGCCGGCCACAGGGGCCTTGATGGGCACGCCGGCGTCCATGAGGGCCAGCGTGGAGCCGCAGATGGAGCCCTGGGAGGTGGAGCCGTTGGAGGAGACCACCTCGCTGACCACGCGGATGGCATAGGGGAACTCCTCCACAGAGGGCAGCACCGGCAGCAGCGCCCGCTCGGCCAGGGCGCCGTGGCCGATCTCCCGGCGGCCGGGGCTGCGGGCGGGCTTGGCCTCGCCCACGCTGTAGCCGGGGAAATTATAGTGATGCATATAGCGCTTTTCCGTCTCCTCCCAGATGGTGTCTAACTTCTGGGCGGCGGAAAGGGTGTCCAAGGTGCAGGCGGAGAGGACCTGGGTCTGGCCGCGGGTGAAAAGGCCGGAGCCGTGGACCCGGGGCAGGATGCCCACCTCGGCGCTTAAGGGACGGATCTCGTTGCTCTTGCGGCCGTCCACACGGTGGCCCTCCAGCAGCCAGGCCTTGACGATCTTCTTCTGGAACTTGTAGGTGATCTCCTCAAGGTACTGGTCCATGTTGGGATAGTCCTCAAGGAACAGCTCGTGCCAGTGGTCGATCAGGGCGTTCCAGCGGGCTTCCCGGACGTTCTTGTCGTCGGTGTCCATGGCGGCCCTGGCCTCGTCCATGGTGGCGGAGACGATCTTGTCAAAGAGCTCCTGGTCAAAGTCCGCGTGGGGATAGTCGAACTTGGGCTTGCCGATCTCGCTCACCATCTGGTTGATGAGGGCGATCTGCTTCTGGTTCTCCTCATGGGCCATGCGGATGGCCTCGTACATGGTGTCGTTGTCCACCTCGTTGGCGCCGGCCTCGATCATGACCACCTTCTTGCCGGTGGAGACCACGGTGACGTCCAGGTCGGAGGTCTTGCGCTGTTCACTGGTGGGGTTGAAGACCAGCTTGCCGTCCACCAGGCCCACCTTCAGCGCGCCGATGGGGCCGTTCCAGGGAATGTCGGAGATGGCCAGGGCGGCGGAGGTGCCGATGAGGGCGGCGACCTCCGGAGAGCAGTCGTGATCCACGCTCATGACCGTGGCCATAATGGACACGTCGTTGCGGAAGTCATAGGGGAACAGGGGGCGGATGGGGCGGTCAATGACCCGGGCGGTCAGAACGCCCTTTTCACCGGGGCGGCCCTCCCGGCGGTTGAAGCTGCCGGGGATGCGGCCCACAGAGTACATCTTCTCCTCAAAATCCACGCTTAAGGGGAAGAAGTCGATGCCGTCCCGGGGACGGGGAGCCGCGGTGGCGCACACCAGCACGCGGGTGTCGCCGTAGCCCACCATGACGGCGGCGTTGGCCAGCTCGGCCAGCTTGCCCACCTCCAGGAAGAGGGGCCGTCCGGCAAGCTCCATTTCGTATCTGCGGCAGCCGGGGAATTGTCTTTGGGTGATGATGGTTGACATGGTTTGTCTCCTTTACAGAATTTTTTCCGCATGGGAGCCAAACCATTAGCACTTGAAGCGGCGCCCCGCAAAGCGTTCCTTCATCATACGGCGCTGAAAAAGGCGCTCCTTCAACTGCTAAAGGCTTTGTATGGCTCTCATGCGACGCGGGAGAAAGGGATGAAAGAAAGGGTGGTGCGCCAATGCCACACCACCCTCATTTCCATTACTTACGCAGGCCCAGCTTGGCAATCAGGGCGCGGTAGCGCTCGATGTCCTTGCGCTGGAGATAATCCAGCATGCTGCGGCGCTTACCGACCATCTTCAGAAGGCCTCTCTGGGAGTGCTTATCCTGGGGGTTCTTCTTCATGTGCTCGGTGAGCTGGTTGATGCGCTCGGTCAAAATGGCCACCTGTACCTCGGGGGAGCCGGTGTCCTTTTCGTGGGTGCGGTTTTCGCTGATGATCTTCGTCTTCTGCTCTTTCAGCATCATGGGGTTTGTCCACCTTTCCATAAGTCCCCGCAAAGCTGAGTCCCGGGCCGGTGAAGCCTTCCGCGGGCCAAGCTCTGGGGCAGTTTAAAATTCACGCCTGATACGCGTGCTTTTTTATTATACCATAAAAAAGGCGGATGTAAAGTGGAATTTTACGAAAAATCACTGAGTTTTCAATGTTTTCCCCATCTTTCTCAGGAAATTTGCGGCAAAAAAGCGGCACTTGACAGGAGGCGGGAAATGGTCTATATTGACTGTATTAGTACGAATAGTACAGTTGGAGTCGATGAACAGGAGGTGATTGGATGATCAGTCTGAACTATCGGGACTCCCGGCCCATCTACGAACAGATACGGGACGGCCTGAAAAAGCTGATTGTCACCGGTGCGCTGGCAAAGGACGACCGGCTGCCCTCAGTGCGGGCGCTGGCAACACAGCTGGCCATCAACCCCAACACCATCCAGCGGGCGTATAACGAGCTGGAGACGGAGGGCTATATCTATTCCGTGCAGGGCAAGGGAAGCTTCGCCGCGGGAAATCCGGAGGCGGACCAGGCCCGGAAGGAAGAGCTGATGAACCGTGTGAGGGAAACCTTGGCCGAGCTGCGCTATCTTCAGGTGGCGGAGCGGGATCTGGAAGCACTGTTCAGGGAAGGAGCAAGAAATGATTGAGGTGAACAATGTCGTCAAGCGCTTTGACGGCTTTGCCGCTTTGGATGGGGCCAGCCTGAGCGTGCCGGCAGGCGCGGTCTACGGGCTGGTGGGCCCCAACGGCGCGGGAAAATCCACGCTGATCCGCCATCTGACGGGCATTTACCGCCAGGACTCCGGCACCATCGCCATCGACGGGCAGAAGGTCTGGGAGAACCCGGCGCTCAAGTCCCGCATCGCAGCCATCCCCGATGACTGGTACTACTTTCTCCAGTCCTCCCCCCGGGATATGATGCGGTTCTACCGGGGGTTTTATCCCCGCTTCTCCATGGAGCGGTATGAGAAAATGAAAGAGGTCTTTGAAATCGACGAAAACCGCACCATCCGCCGCCTGAGCAAGGGCATGCAGAAGCAGGTGGCCTTTTGGCTGGCCATGTGCTGTCTGCCGGACGTGCTGGTGTTGGATGAGCCGGTGGACGGTCTGGACCCGGTGATGCGCCGCCAGGTGTGGGGCCTCATCATGAACGACGTCAGCGAGCGGGGCACCACGGTGCTGGTCTCCTCTCACAACCTGCGGGAGTTAGAGGATGTATGCGACCACGTGGGCATCATGAACCACGGCCAGGTCCTCCTGGAGCGGTCCCTGGCCCAGCTGCAGGACAATATGGTCAAAATGCAGGTGGTCTTCTCCGACGGCGTCACCGAGGTGCCCCCGGAGCTTCCCGTGCTCCACGCCTCCCGGGTGGGCCGAATCCACACGCTGATCATGCGCATGGGGGCCGAGGAGGCCACTAACCGCCTTGCCACATACACTCCCCTGCTGGCGGACGCCGTGCCGCTGACGCTGGAGGAAATCTTCATTTATGAGTTGGGAGGTGCCGACTATGCAGTCAAAGACATCATCCTCTGATTTGATCAGGATGCCCCTGCTCTCGGGCACCTTGTTCCGCAAGAATATAAGCCGGTTCTGGCCGCTGTGGGCCGCCTACGCCCTGATCTGGACGCTGGCCCTGCCGCTGAACCTGTTCACCCAGCTGCACAACGGATACGCCGACCCCGCCAGCCTCTCCTACGACGACCTGGCCTGGGACATTCTCAACAGCGCCAGCGGCTTCTCCATTTTTATGACGCTGGTCTTCGGCTGCCTGATGGCCATGGCCCTTTACAGCTACCTCTGCACCGCCCGGTCCGTGGGCTTCGTCCACACGCTGCCCATCCGGCGCGCCGGCCTTTTCTGGACCAACTATCTCTCGGGGCTGTTCATGTTCTTCTCCGCCCACGCGCTGGTCTTTGTCCTGACCTGGGCGGTGCTGCTCACCGGCGGCGCGGGCATGCCCCTTCGGGAACTGGTGATCTGGCTGGGCGTGAGCTGCTGCCTCGCGGTGCTGTTTTTCTCCTTCGGCGTGCTGTGCGCCATGTTCACCGGCCAGGTGCTGGCCATCCCCGTGTTTTTCGGCGTGGGGAACGTCCTTGCAATCGGCATCGACTACCTGGTGCGCACCTTCTCCTCCATCTTCCTCTACGGCTATCTCGCCGGAGGCAGCGGCGGATTCACCATGTGGGCGCTGCGGCTTTCGCCCGCGGTCTATCTTTCCCGGAATCTGCGCGTGGAATATGTATGGGATGAAAGCTATACGACCATTGTTTCCGTCCGGATTCTGGGGCTGGGCGCCGTGTGGATCTATACCGCTGTGGGCCTGGGATTCGCCCTGGCGGCTTTGGCGCTCTACTGCCGCAGAAACAGCGAATCCGCCGGCGACACCGTGGCCCAGGGCTGGGCAAAGCCGGTATTCAAGTACGGCGTGGCCTGCTGCTCCGCCTTGGGTCTTGGGCAGGGGCTGTATTACCTGACCTGGGGTCAGTACCGGCTCCAGGCGGACTACTCCCTGACGGGCGTACTGGTGTGCATGGTCCTCATGGGCCTTGTGGGCTATTTCGCGGCGGAAATGCTGATGAGAAAGTCCTTCCGGGTGCTCCGCGCCTCCTGGAAGGGCGCCGCGGTGCTGACGGTGGTGCTGCTTGTCCTCAGCGTCTGCATGTCCATGGACCTGCTGGGCCTGGAGACCAAAGTGCCCGCCGCGGAGGAAATCCAGAGTCTCGGCTACTCCATCAACGGCCCCTTTCAATACATCGACGGTGAAACGGAGGATCCCCTCCTGATCGACCTGCTGCGGGACGCCCACAGCCATGCCGTGGCGGAAAAAGAGCTTCAGATGGACCGGTCCCGGGAATATGACCGCTGGCCCATGACGCCGGACGCAGAGCGGCCCGGCTATTCCCGCACCAGCCTGCGTCTCACCTATCGCCTTGCAGGCGGCAGTGAGCTGAGCCGGAGCTACACCATTTACTACCGGCAGGAGGAAGTATCGGACGGCAAGTCCGCCGTCTGCGCCCTGCAAACGTTCTGCGCCGATCCCAAGGCCCAGATCGAATACATGCTTGACGGCGGCGACCTCACCAGGGTCAGCGGCGGTGAGTTTGAGTACTACACGGTCTCCGAGCGGGGCTCCACCTCCAACAACTGGTACAGTCTGACCACAGACGAGGCCAGGACGCTGGCCGAGGCCATTCTGGCGGACATCCGGTCCGGCCGGTCCGGGCAGGGTCTCTTTGATGAGGACAGCCAGATGAGCAACAGTCTGGAGCTATACTGCCTTACGGACCAGCGCAGCAGGACCCACTATGTCCGGATTCCGCTCACCGCCTGCATGCGCTCCACCCTCCAGGCCCTGGAGGAGCTTGGCGTCGCCGGTGAGGACCGGCCGCTGATGACTGAAAAGGAGCTTCAGGAAAAGATGAACGCGGACTATGAGGAGGCTTCGGCGGAAGGGGGAGCCATCATCGGCGGGGCCGACGGTCCCACGGAAATCCTTGTGGCGGAGGCAGCCTGATTTTCTATGGCGACACGACACAAAAAGAGAAGCCGGGGCGTCCCCCCCGCGCCGCTGCTGCTGGCGCTTGCCTTTGTCGCCGTTGGTGCGTGGGTGGTGCTGCGCCCGGCGGGGCCGGCGGACGTCCAGGCGCCCGAATGGGTGGAGCAGCAGTATCTCACGGAAAACCCCTGGTCCCGGCCCGGCGACAAGCTGAAGAACGTCCGGGGCGTGGTGATCCACTATGTGGGCAACCCCGGCACCTCGGCCCAGGCCAACCGCAACTACTTTGAATCCCTCTCCACCGGGGAGGAAAACACCTTTGCCAGCGCCCACTTTGTGGTGGGGCTGGAGGGAGAGGTCATCCAGTGCATCCCCCTGACAGAGATCGCATACGCCTCCAACGGCCGCAACGACGACACCGTGGCCGTGGAGGTGTGCCACCCGGACGAATCCGGACAGTTTTCCGGCGTGACCTATGGGCGGGTGGTGGAATTGACGGCCTGGCTGTGCGACGCATTTCATTTGAAACCAAATGAGGACGTCATCCGTCATTATGATGTGACAGGAAAAATCTGCCCCAAGTACTATGTGGACCATGAGGACGCCTGGACGCAGTTCCTCTCAGACGTGGAGGCGCGTCTCAATGAGGGCTTTGAAAAGGAGGACTGAATGATGAACACGGCGTGGAAGGAAAAAAAACTGTGGCTTGGTATTGCCGCGCTGTCCATCGCCCTTGCTGCCGTGGTGTGGTGCCGCTTCCAGCACACCTTTACCACGGAGCGCTGGCTCAGCGCCCCGGAGCAGCGCGCTGACCTGGTGGACAACCTGGTAGGACGCTACGACCTGGAGGGCATGAGCGTCCATCAGGTGAAGGCCCTGCTGGGGGAGGAGACGGTGTACTCCACGGACTGCGGCTCCTTTCTCTCCTATGAGTTGGGGCTGGAGCCGGGGCTGATCTCCGTCGACTGCGCCGTTTTGACACTTAGGCTGGAGGACGGCCGGGTGTCTTCCGTATCCCTGTCCACCAGCTGACAGCATAAGAAAAAAGCAGAGGCGTTTGCCTCTGCTTTTTTTCTGTTCCATTGCGCCGGGCCGCCTTCCGGGCCGGCAGCTCTCCCCGCCGTGCGCGCTATCTGCAAAGATAGGAGAACCAGCCCTCGCTCTGCCTGGTCTCCAAAATGGCAAGGCCCGCCTGACGGAGCCGGTCCGCCACCTCCACCGCCCGGTCGTCGATGATGCCGGAGCAGAGGAACAGCCCCTCCCGCTTCTTCAGCTCCCCCACCATGGGGCTTAGGGCGATGATCACATCCGCCACAATGTTGGCCACCACGATGTCATAGCCGGAGCCGATCTCCCGCCGGAGAGCGCCGTCGGAGAGGACGTTCCCCACCAGCACCCGGTAGCGGTCGCGGCCGATGTGGTTGAGGGCCGCGTTTTCATAGGCCACGTTCAGGCACTTGTCGTCGATGTCCACGGCCACGGCGTGCTCCGCCCCCAGCGCCAGGGCGGCCACGGACAAAATGCCGCTGCCGCAGCCCAGGTCCAGCACCTGCTCGCCGCCGCGGACATGGCGCTCCAGGGCCGTCAGGCACAGCCGGGTGGTGGCGTGGCTGCCGGTCCCAAAGGTGAGCCCGGGATTGAGGATCAGGGGAATGCGGCCCCGGGTGTCCGCCTGTTCCCACTCGGGGATGACAATCAGCCGCTCCCCGATCTCCATGGGCTTATAATACTGCTTCCAGTTGTTCTCCCAGTCGGAGTCCTGAAGGTTCTCCATGGTGAGCAACAACGCTCCGCAGTCGCTCCGCTCCCGCTTGAGGGCGGAGAGGGCGATGCGCACCTGCCCTAACAGGCTGAACCCCGATTCGTTCTCCTCAAGGTAGAAGGTGATCCGGGACTTGCCCCGCTCCCGCGCCATCAGCTCCTCGTCCACATAGTCCCAGTACTGATGGTTGTTCTCCAAAAACTGTAGGAACTCCCCCTCGTCGTCCACCACCACGCCGTCGATCCCCAGCGCGGAGAGCAGCGTGGTCACCGGCTCCAAGCCGGCGGGGGAGGTGTCAATGTGCAGCTCCAGCCAGTTCATTCCGCCGCCTCGATTCAGCGCTGGCTGCCTATGAAGAACAGGGCCACCGTGCCCGGCCCGGAGTGGTTGCCGATGACGGGTCCCACGAAATTGAGGTAGATCTGCTCCGTGCCGAAACGCTTTTTGATCTCGTCGGCCACAAACAGCGCGTCGCCCTCGCAGTCGCCGTGGCTGATAAACACGGTCTGATGAGCAGGATCCACGGCTGTCTTCTCCATGTGGTTCACCAGCTCCACAAGAGAGGACTTGCGGCCCCGGGCCTTGCTGACAGGCACCAGGTGTCCCGTGTCGTCCACATGCATCACCGGCTTGATGGAGAGCATAGTGCCGAAAAGTGCCGTGGCGGCGTTGATGCGCCCGCCCCGCTTGAGGTGGTTCAGATCGTCCACGGTAAACCAGTGGCAAACGCGGCCCTTGGTGGCCTCGGCATAGGCGTGGACCTCATCGATGGTTGCGCCCCGTTTTTTCTCCTGGGCGCAAAGATAGATCAGCAGGCCCTGGCCCAGGGAGGCGCACAGGCTGTCCACCACCAGGACCCTGGCCCCGGGGAACTCCGCGCGCATATCCTCGGCCGCAATGGCTGCGGACTGGTAGGTGGTGGACAGGGCCGAGGAGAAGTTGATGCACAGAATGTCCTTTCCCTGGCGGAGGATGGGGCGCATCCTCTCCTCAAAGGCTCCGACGCTGATGGCCGAGGTGGTGGCCTCCTCTCCGGAGCGGATGCGGTTATAAAAGTCCTGGAAGCCGATTTCACTGCCGTCCAGCAGGTTGCGGTACTCCTCTCCGCCCATGTGCAGCGACAGGGGCACCACCTCCAGCTCCAGGTCTGCCGCCATTTTGGCGGTCATGTCGCAGCAGCTGTCGGTCATGATGATAAACTCTCTCATAGTTCCTCTCTCCTTCAGAAAACCGGCGCCGCCGGCTTATTTCTTCCTCTTGCTCTCCGGCTCCAGAGACCGCAGCACATTCACGTAGCGCCGGCTGGCCACGCCGGCCGCATAGCTCAAAAGGGCAAAGTGGACGGCGCCGTCTGCTAACTTCTCCTCGTCCAGATAGGGCTCCATCTCCCCGGCGGCATGCTCCAGCGCCTGGTCCAGGCTGGCGCGGAAGCGCTGGTACATCTCCTCCACCGAGTGGCTCCCCTCCGTCTCCTTGCCGATGATCAGCGCCATGTCCCGGGCGGACATCACCTGTTTGAGGGCGCAGATGGCCGTGAGATAGGCCAGGTGCTCCCGGCCGTATTTCTTTCCCTCGGCCCGGGGCACCAGTCCGCTTTTGGTGTAGTTGTTCACCATGGCGGAGGTCAGCGCGTCGCCCTCGTCCACCCGGATGCTCTGGCGGTCCATGTAGGAGAGCACCTGATCCATATACAGCGGGATATCGGGCAGCTGATCCCACTCCACCGGCCGTTGAGCGCGCAGCACCTCCTGCAGCGCGTGCAGCTCATCCATTTCTTTGCCTCCTTCTTTGAAACTCCACTGAAACAGACACAGCATACCACAAAAATCTGGTTTTGTAAATCACCAAACGCCTGATTCAATATCGCTTTGCGTGAGAAAATTGCATTTGTGCCGGTTTTCGCTATTTCCCCACGCAAAACCGGGCGAACACCTGCTCCACAATGTCCTCCTTCGGCGTCCTCCCCAAAAGCTCCCCCAGGGCGGCCATGGCCTCCTCCACATCGGTGAGGGCCGCGTCCGGCGTCAGCTCCAGGGCCTGGCGGGCGCGCTGCACGGCGTTTGATGCCCGGCGCACCGCGTCCTGCTGCCGCTGGTTTGTCAGGGTAAAGGCGGCCTCAGGCGACGGAAAGAGCCCGCCAACCGCCCGCTCTATGTCCTCTATGCCCCGACCGGTCTTCGCGCTGACGCAAATGGCCTGGGGAAAGCGCTCCGCGACTCCCGCATCCTGGGGCAGGTCCGCCTTGGACCGCACCACCAGAAGACGCTTTGCCGCGGAGGCGGCCCGGAGCGCCTGCTCATCCTCACTGGACCAGGTCGCGGACCCGTCTATCACCAAAATGGCCAGCTCCGCCTGAGCGGCGGCCCGGCGGGAGCGCTCCACGCCCAGGCGCTCCGCCTCCTCCTCCGCGTCCCGGATGCCGGCGGTGTCGATGAGCCGCAGCGTCACGTCCCCCAGCCGCACCGGCTCCTCCACCGTGTCCCGGGTGGTGCCGGGCCGGGCGGTGACGATCACCCGCTCCGTCCCGGCCAGGGCGTTGAGCAAGGACGACTTGCCGGCGTTGGGCCGTCCGATGAGGGCGGTGGGCACGCCGGATCTCATGACCGCCCCCCTGCCGACGGAGGAAAGCAGGGTGGAGAGCGTCTCCTCCGCCCCATCCAGCGTCCGCCGGATCTCATCGGGACGGACGTCCTCCAGGTCCTCGTCCGGGTAATCCACCACCGCCGAAAACCGGGCGGAGAGGTCCAGCAGGTCGTCATAGACCGCCCGGGCCGTGCGGCCCAGGGCCCCGCTGCTCTGAGAGGCGGCCAGACGGGCCGCCTCCGCCGTCTCCGCGTCAATGAGGTCCATCACCGCCTCCGCCGAGGTCAGGTCCATGCGGCCGTTCAAAAAGGCGCGGCGGGTGAACTCCCCCGGCCCGGCCTGCCTGGCCCCGGCTTCCAAAAGGGCGCTCAACACCTCCCCCATGGCCACCGGGGAGCCGTGGCAGTAGAGCTCCGCCGACTCCTCGCCGGTGTAGCTGTGGCCGGCGGGGAACCAGACGGCCATCCCCCGGTCCACCGTGCGGCGGCGCCGGTCGGACATGGTTCCGTAGTGCATGGTCCTGGGCGGGCACTTGTCCAGCGGCCTGCCGGCGGCTGGGGAAAAGACGCGGCCGGCAAGGGCGGCGGCTCCTTCGCCGCTCAGGCGGATCACGCCGATGGCCGAGGGGGCCGGGGCGGTGGCAATGGCAGCAATGGGTTCCATGGTACACCTCATTTTCTCACAAAGTTACTGAAAAACCTGCGGATTCCTCCGAATTGAAACAGTATAGCAAATAATCCGAAATTTTCCCACCCCTTCGACGGTTTTTTCAGGTAAAGTCGAACGAAAATCCTTAGGATAGAAAGAAAAGTATTTCCGGGAAAGGAGTCTTTTCATGCAGTTTTACCGTAAGGCGGGGTCCGTGCTCCGCATCCCCCTTGAGAAAATCCGCCCCAACCCCGCCCAGCCCCGCCGCCACTTTGAGGAGCGCCCGCTCCTGGAGCTGTCGGAGAGCATCCGCCGCTACGGGGTGCTTCAGCCTCTGACGGTGCGGCGCAAGGGGGAGGAGTTTGAGCTGGTGGCCGGGGAGCGCAGGCTCCGGGCCTCGGCGCTGGCCGGTCTGCGGGAGGTGCCCTGCATTGTGGCGGCCATGGACGATGAGGACTCCGCCGCCCTTGCCCTGGTGGAGAATCTCCAGCGCCAGGACCTCCACTATTTTGAAGAGGCGGAAGCCATGGCCAGGCTGATCGGGGACTACGGGCTCAGCCAGGAGGAAGTGGGCCGCCGGCTGGGCAAGTCCCAGAGCGCCGTGGCCAACAAGCTCCGGCTGCTGCGGCTGAGCGAGGCGGACCGCTCCTTGCTGCGTGAGGCAAACTTAAGCGAGCGCCACGCCCGGGCGCTGCTGCGGCTGGAGGAGGCGGGCGAGCGGACGGCGGCCCTGCGCCACATCATCGACCACGGACTCAACGTGGCCCAGAGCGAAACCTATATTGACCAGCGCCTTGCCCATCTCCAGACAGCGCCGCCCCAGCGGCGGACCACCTTCATCCTCAAGGACGTGCGGCTGTTCCTCAACAGCGTGGAGCGGGGCCTCGGCGTGATGCGCCGGGCCGGCGTGGACGCGGGATGGGACCGCCGGGACACGGACAGCGAAATCCTGCTGACCATCCGCATCCCCAAAAAGAGCGGGCGGTGACGCAGTTGTTACAGGATTGTAATGCTTTTCCGCCGCCCCCTGTGGTAAAATGGGGTACGTGGTGATAACCTGCCCGGCGGATGCATAGGGTATGGTTGTCCGCATTTGATCCAATTGATCCATAGGAGGGCACACATGGAAGGAAAGCACATGGAGACAGGGAAAAAATGGAATAAGCGCGGCCTGGTCATTGCCGCCGTCGCCTTGGGCGTCCTGTTCCTGTGTTACATAGCCCTGTGCTTCGCGGCCAGCCGCAGCGGCACGATCTTCCCCGGCGTCCGTGTGGCGGACACCTGGGAGGTGGGCGGAATGACCATCGCACAGGCGGAGGCCCAGCTGGAGGCTCACCAGGACGCCTGGGCGGACGACACGGCCATCGGACTGACGCTGGCCGCGTCTGAGGACGATTACTCCGGCACCGAGGTGCCGCTGACCTTCGGTGAGATAGGCGGCGTGACCATGGACAGCGCGGCCACGGCCCAGGCAGCCTACGATTACTGCCACAGCGCCAACTTCTTCGCCTCCGGCTGGCATTACCTCAGCGGGATGTTGGGCGGCGGCAGCGTGGACGCGGTCCTTCAGGCCGGGAATCTCACGGAGCTCGCCCCCGCCCTTGCAAAAAAGCTGAGCCGCGAGCCGGTGAACGGCGCCTACACCATGGGATCGGAGGCCGTCTATATCACCAAGGCCAAGGACGGCTATTCCCTGGACCCGGACACGCTGGTCCAGGTGCTGAGCGAGGCGCTGGGCAAGTGTGACTACGAGTCCGTCCCCATCCCCTACACGCTGGTGCGGGGCACGGTCCTCTCCGCCCAGGCCGTCCATACCGCCGCGGCCCGGGAGGTGAAAAACGCCGGGTACGACCCAAAGACCGAAAGCATCTATGAGGCCGTGGTGGGCGCCGAGTTCGACCAGGAGGAGGCCCAGCGTCTTCTGGACGAGGCGGAGCCCGGCGAAACCGTGGAGATCCCCGCGGCGGTGGAGTATCCCGCCGTGACGGCGGATGAGCTCCGGCCGCTTTTGTTCCGGGATGTGTTAGGCACCTATAAGACCCACGTGAGCGGTAGCTCCAACCGCATCAGCAATGTGAAAAAGTCCGCGGCCGCCATCAACGGCTTCGTGCTCAACACCGGCGACGTCTTTTCCTACAACGACGTGGTGGGCGAGCGCACCGCGGCCCGGGGCTATCTGCCGGCCCCGGCCTATGTGCGGGGCGAAACCGTGGATGAGATCGGCGGCGGCATCTGCCAGACCTCCTCCACCCTCTATATGACGGCGCTGCTGTCGGACCTGGAGATCGTCACCCGGGCGGCCCACCGCTATGTGCCCGCCTACATCACAAAGGGCATGGACGCCACCGTGTCCTGGGGCGGGCCGGAGTTCCGCTTTTCCAACAACACGGACTATCCCATCAAAATCGTGGCCTCCTACTCCAAGAACTATCTGACCGTCACCATCTACGGCACCAACCTGACTGGCAAGTATGTGAAAATGACCAAGGAGGAGCTGAGCACCACGCCCTTTACGGTGGTCTATGAGGACGATCCCACACTGCCGGCGGGCACGGAGCAGGTGAAGACCACGCCCTACACAGGCTATAAGGTCCGCACCTACCGCAATGTGTATGACGCCAGCGGCAAGCTGATCTCCAGCGCCTTTGAGGCCTCCAGCGACTATAAGGTCCGCAACAAGGTGATCCTGCGGGGCACCAAGGAGATGCCGGATACGCCCGCTGTCAAGCCGGAGACGCCGGAGATCACCGATCCCGTGACGCCGGAAACTCCGGAGGGCGGCACAACGCCGGTGGCGCCGGAGACCCCGGAGGGCGGCACCGCCGCGCCCGCCACACCGGAGGCGGGGGGATCCGCCACTACGCCGGAAACTCCGGAGGGCGGCCTCAACTGGCCCGTGCCGGAGACCGGAAGCTCCGCCGGCGCCGGACAGAGCGATCCCCAGCAAAGCGGCATATAGGGGAAATCCACCGCCGTGCCGGAATACTCCGGCACGGCGTCATTTTGTCTATTTACTTTCCGCCTTTTCGGCGGTATGATAAATGGCATTCATGGGCCCCGTCCGATCCGCCGGGCACCCTTTCAGTTTTCGTGCCCGGGGACAGCCGGGAACTCAATCACAGGGAGAGGAGCGGGACTTTGGAAAAGAGAGAGCCTCTTGGAAAGCGGTTTTTGCGGCTGGTTCCCATGGTGGTGACCATTGGGCTGGTGATCTGGGTGTTGGGGACCGACCGGGACCTCACCGTGGAGGCACTGCTGTCCCATGCGCCGGAAAACCAGCTGCTGGCGGCGCTGCTTCTCTTGCTGCTCTATGCCGTCAAAAGCCTGTCCGTGCTGCTGCCGCTGGCTCTTTTTGAAGTGGCGGCCACGCTGCTCTTTCCCCTTCCCGCCGCCCTGGCTGTCAACATGGCGGGGGTGGCGGTGGCCTGCTCGGTGCCCTTTTTCACCGCCCGGCTCTCCACGGGCCAGAGCGTGGAGCGCCTGATAAAAAAGCACCCGAAGCTCCATGCGCTCCGGGACTTCCGGGTGGGGAACGACTTTATTTACTCCTTTTTGGTCCGGGTTGTGGGCCTCTTCTCCTGTGACATCGTCAGCATGTACATGGGGGCCTCCGGCCTGCGCTATTGGCCCTATGTGCTGGGATCGGTATTGGGCTTCGCCCCTCAGACCATCTGCTTCACCCTGATGGGAGACGCCATAAGGGAGCCGGGGTCCCCTCAGTTCCTGATCTCCCTTGCGGTCATGGCCACCACCACGGCGGCGGCTGTGGCGGCCTATGGGCTGTGGAGGCGCCGCCGCGGCGCCGGGCCGTGACGCTCCAGGGCGATAAATGCGCAAAATCAGAGAAAACAGGAAAAAATGCCGTCTGTTCAGTTGACAAAAAGGATCAAAACGGGTATCATACCAGAGTAATTGAACAGATGCAGGGCGTGGAAGAGGAAGAGTAGTCCGGGAAAGCCGCAAAGAGAGCCGCCGTTTTGGTGAAAGGCGGAGGGCGGACCCGGAGGAAAATCACCTTGGAGCCTCCCGCTGAAGGATTCAGTAAGCGCGGACGTGTGACGGGCGTTATTCCGTCGCCCCATGGCTGTGGGGCATGAGCGGCCGCTTTGCGCAAGCAATGCGGCAACCAAGAGTGGTACCGCAGAGGCTTTGCCCCTGTCTCTTAGGAGACGGGGGCATTTTGTTTTTTGTAAGGAGGTTCGCGATGAACTGTCCCAAATGCGGGAAAGAGATGGAATCCGGCGACCTGCACACCCAAAAATATCCCTTCTGGACCCAGCAAGAGCTGCGCATGTTCCGCGGCCCCACCGACCAGGTGGACCTTGGGCCCCTGGAGGATGACGACACGTCGATGTTTACCCGTGATCCCTTCCCCACCTTTTCCGGCGCCATGCTCTGCCGGGACTGCGGACTGGTCACTTTTCCCTGCAAACTGATTGAAAAAGGCAAACGCCGCCAACAATAGGAGGAAATACAAGACATGGACTACAACAAGACCATCAACCTGCCCCAGACCGAGTTCCCCATGCGGGCGGGCCTGCCCAAGCGGGAGCCGGACATGCTCAGGCGCTGGGAGGAGTCGGACCTTTACAACGAGATGCTGAAAAAGAACGAGGGAAAGCCCCTCTTCAGCCTCCACGACGGCCCGCCCTTCTCCAACGGCGATCTGCACATGGGCCACGCCCTGAACAAGGCGCTGAAGGACTTCATCACCCGCTCCTATGCCATGCGGGGCTACTACACCCCCTATATCCCCGGCTGGGACAACCACGGCATGCCCATTGAGTCCGCCATTATCAAGAAGAACAAGCTCAACCGCAAGGCCATGAGCGTGCCGGAGTTCCGCTCCGCCTGCCACGACTTTGCCCAGCACTATATCGACGTGCAGATGGAGGGCTTTAAGCGCATGGGCGTGCTGGCTGACTGGGAGCACCCCTACAAGACCATGGACCCCCGATTTGAGGCGGAGGAGGTCAAGGTCTTCGGCGAGATGTTCAAAAAGGGCTATATCTACAAGGGCCTCAAGCCCGTGTACTGGTGCCCCAAGGACGAGACGGCCCTGGCCGAGGCGGAGATCGAGTATCAGGACGACCCCTGTACCACCGTGTATGTGAAGTTCCCCATGCACGACGACTGCGGCAAGCTCAGCGCCTACGACCCCAAAAAGCTCTTTTTCGTGATCTGGACCACCACCATCTGGACGCTGCCCGGCAACCTGGGCATCGCGCTGCACCCGGAGGAGTCCTACGCCCTGGTCAAGGCCCCGGGCGGCGAGGTCTATATCCTGGCCGAGGCCCTGGTGGAGAAGGTCATGAAGATCGGCGGCGTAGAGGGCTATGAAATCGTGGAAACCCATCCCGGCGCCTTCTTTGAGAACATGTTAGCCGACCACCCCTTCCTGCCCAAGACCTCCCGGCTGCTGCTGGCGGACTATGTCACCATGGACTCCGGTACCGGCTGCGTCCACACCGCTCCGGGCTTCGGCGCCGACGACTACGAAACCTGCAGGCGCTACGGCATGGACATGGTGGTGCCTGTGGACGACCAGGGCCGCCACACCGACTACGCCGGCAAGTACGCCGGCATGAAGACCGACGAGTCCAACGCCGTCATCCTCAGCGACATGAAGGAGAGCGGCGCCCTCTTTGCAAGCGAGGACATCGTCCACTCCTACCCCCACTGCTGGCGCTGCAAGGGCCCCATCATCTTCCGGGCCACGCCCCAGTGGTTCTGCTCCGTGGATGCCTTTAAGGACGAGGCCGTGGCCGCCTGCGACGATGTGCGCTGGGTCCCCGCCTGGGGCAAGGATCGGATGATCTCCATGATCCGCGAGCGCAACGACTGGTGCATCAGCCGCCAGCGCAAGTGGGGCCTGCCCATCCCCGTGTTCTACTGCCCCAAGTGCGGCAAGCCCATCTGCAGCGATGAAACCATCGCCGCCGTGGCCGACCTCTTTGAGCGGGAGGGCTCCAACGCCTGGTTCGCCAAAGAAGCGGAGGAGATCCTGCCCAAGGGCTTTACCTGCCCGCACTGCGGCGCGGACCACGGCTTTACCAAGGAGGAGGACACCCTGGACGGCTGGTTTGACTCCGGCTCCTCCCACGTGGCCGCCATGCGCAAGGAGCAGGGCTTCTGGCCCTCCACCATGTACCTGGAGGGCCTGGACCAGTACCGGGGATGGTTCCAGTCCGCGCTGCTGACCGCCGTGGGCGCCCTGGGCAAGGGTGCGCCCTTCAAAGAGTGCCTGACCCACGGCTGGACCGTGGACGGCGAGGGCAAGGCCATGCACAAATCCTTGGGCAACGGCATGGACCCGGCGGAGATCTTCCGTGATTTCGGCGCGGACCTGCTGCGTCTCTGGGCCGCCAGCGCCGACTACCACGCCGACGTGCGCTGCTCCAAGGAGATTTTCAAGCAGCTGAGCCAGAACTACCTGAAGTTCCGCAACACCGCCCGTTACTGCCTGGGCAATCTGGACGGCTTTGACCCCAACGACCTGGTGGCCCCCAAGGATATGGAGGAGCTGGACCGCTGGGCGGTCAGCCGGCTCAACGGCCTGGTGGAGGCCGGGCTGAAGGCCTACGACAACTATGAGTTCCACGTGCTGACCCACCTGGTCAACGACTTCTGCGTGGTGGACCTCTCAAGCTTCTACCTGGACATCATCAAGGACCGCCTCTACTGCGAGGAGAAGGACGGCGCGCTGCGCCGCAGCGCCCAGACCGCCCTCTACCTGATCCTGGACACCATGACCCGCCTGATGGCCCCCATCCTCTCCTTTACCTGCGACGAGATCTGGCAGGCCATGC
The DNA here is from genome assembly GCF_018919205.1 of Dysosmobacter acutus. Classification (NCBI taxonomy): domain Bacteria; kingdom Bacillati; phylum Bacillota; class Clostridia; order Eubacteriales; family Oscillospiraceae; genus Dysosmobacter; species Dysosmobacter acutus. The sequence goes on along the minus strand of NZ_JAHLQN010000001.1, from coordinate 522,841 downwards.
CCCACCGGGAGGGCGACGATCCGCGCAACGTGGTGCTCAATGAGATGAACGGCGTATTCACCGACTACGCCCTCAGCGACAAGGCCATGGCCAAGTGGGACACGGTGATCCGTCTGCGCGGCGACGTCAACTCGGTGCTGGAGGCCGCCCGGGCCCAGAAGAAGATCGGCAAAGCCCTGGAGGCCCACGTGTCCCTTCACGCCGCGGACAGCGACGCCATGAGCGCCCTGGCCCAGGTGGCCACGCTGAATCTGGCGGAGCTGTTCATTGTCTCCGAGTGCACCATCACCTCCGCCGAGGCGGCGTCAGACTCTGTAGTGGGCCAAGGCGCAAACTTCCCCGGACTGAGCGTGGAGGTCTCCGAGGCCGCGGGCGAGAAGTGCCAGCGCTGCTGGATGCACTCCCTCCAGGTGGGCGAGGACCCCAACCACCCGGGATTGTGCCCGCGCTGCGCCGCCGTGGTCCGCAAGCTGCCCCAATTTTAAAAGCTGACCGCCAGTTTTCCGGCATACGCCCCCCCGGCGGCCGTGGTCTGAGATCAGAGAAACGGATGCTGCCCTAAGGAGCGCTCTGAGATGCTCCGCCGGGCCCCTGTCCTGAGGAGAATTGCCCATGCCTGTATTTTTCCAGGGTATTGCCATCGGCCTTGCCTATGTGGCGCCCATCGGACTGCAAAACCTGTTTATCATCGACAACGCCCTCACCATCACCCGCCGGCAGGCTGTAGAGATGGTCCTGGCAGCCATTTTTCTGGACGCCACGCTGTCCCTTTCCTGCTTTTTCGGCATCGGCGCGGTGATGGAGCGCTGGCCCGCCCTGCAAATGGTGGTGCTGCTGGTGGGCAGCTTGATGGTGATATGGATTGGCGTGGGTCTGCTGCGCGCCAAGGCGGAGGAACTGGGCCGCCAGCAAACCGGCCTTCCCTTCTGGAAGATGGTTTCCAAGCTTCTGGCTGTGACCTGGTGCAACCCGCAGGCGCTCATTGACGGCACCATGCTGTTGGGCGCGTTCCGGGTGACGCTGCCGCCGGATCAAAGCGGCTTTTTCATCGCCGGCGTGCTGCTGTCCTCCGCCATGTGGTTTTCGGGCATCACCCTGATCGCCCAGCTGTTTTCCAGCCGCATCACCCCCAGGGTCATGCGGGGCATCAGCATCGTGTGCGGCGCGGTGATTTTATTCAACGGGGTCCGGCTGCTGAAAACCTTTTTCCTTCTCTTTTAAAGCAGCGGCGGCCACAACATTTTTCTCTGTCCGGTTGCATATTTTCCAAAAAGCGATTAAACTGGAGGGCGGGGCAATTTGCCCCGCCCTCCCCTGTTTTCCCGTCTTGATGCGATTGAAAGGAGTTTCTATGGAGAAAACGCTTCCTGTGCAAAGGCGCAGCGGCGCGGTGGACCTTATTAAAACCGTGGCGATTTTGGACGTACTCATCAGCCATGTGGCGGTACCCGCCTTTGCGGCGGACGCGGTAGGTACGCCGGCCTGGCTGTGCGCCCTGTTCTGGGCCTGCGTCTCCCATGTGAGCGTTTCCCTGTTCCTCATGGCCAGCGGCCAGCTGCTGCTGAACCCGGAAAAGGCCATAACGCTGAAGAAGCTCTATACCAAGAACTTCCCCCGGCTGCTGGCGGCGCTGCTGTTCTGGGCCGTGTGCTACAAGGTCTTCTCCCTTCTGGCCTATGGACAGCTGACCGCCCCCGCGCTGATCCAGTCCCTGAAAGAGGTGGTGCTTTTCCGCCATGAGGAGCACCTCTACTACCTGCACATCATGCTGTTGGTGTATGCCTTTTTGCCCATCACCTATCTTGTGGCCGCCCACGCGGACAGGCGCCAGCTCTCCTATCTCCTGGGGCTGTGGTTTTTGCTGGGGATCCTATACCCCACGGTCAAGACCTTCTGGCCCTTCACCCTCCTGGTGGGCATTCCCAAGCAGTGGCTGATGAACATGACCTACGCCTCCATCGGCTACACGCTCCTGGGCCGCTATCTCTCGGCCTATCACAGCGGCCCCGACAGGCGGTGGCCCTGGGCACTGACGGCCCTGGCGGGCTTTCTGACCGCCTTCTGCGGCAGCTGGGCCGCGTCCTCTGCCGCCGGGAAGTTGGACACCCACTTTTTCGAGGGCATGGGCGTGGGGATGTGCCTCATCGCCGTGGGCGTCTACGGCCTGTGCCTGTCCGTTCGCATTCCGGAATCCGCGGCCGCTGTGCTGGAGTACATCTCCAAGGCCTCCTTCTGCGTATTTCTGGTCCACATCTTCTTCCTGAAGACCTTTGCCCACTTCGGCCTGACCGCGCTGGTGGGGCCCGCGGTCGTGACAGTCCCCATGATGGCTCTGCTGCTTCTGGGCTGCGGCTGCCTGGACTACGAGGTGCTCCGCCGCATCCCCCTGGTCAACCGCTGGCTGATCTGAGCGGACGGCCGGCCTGCCGCAGGGCGCTGTAAGCGCGCCTTTAAACCAATGAGAGGAACCGTATCTATGCAGTCTTTGCTCTATATTGCCCTGGCCGCAGCGGCGCTGGCCGCGGACCAATGGGTCAAGCACTATGTCAGCGTCAATTTGATTTTAGGTGGAAGTCAGCCCCTGATCCCCGGCTTTGTGGAACTGCGGCTGGTCCACAACTACGGCGCCGCCTGGTCCAGCTTTTCCGGCATGCGGTGGCTGCTTGTGGTAGTGACCAGCGCCATTGTGGCGGCGGTGGCTTATTTCGCGGTGCGGCGGATTGTCCGCCACCCCCTGGGGCTGACCGCCTGCGCCCTGATCGTCTCCGGAGGCCTTGGCAATATCATCGACCGGATACGGCTTGGATATGTGGTGGACATGTTCAACTTTCAGTTCATACACTATCCCGTGTTCAACGTGGCGGACATCTGCGTGGTCACGGGAGCCATCTTAGCGGCAATCTATTATCTTTGGTTCTATGAGACACACGACAAGCAGGAGCGGCCCCATGGCAAGGATCACGTTTGAGGTCCCTCCGGAGGCCGCGGGAAGCCGAATTGACGCCTTTCTGGCCGCCTCGGCGGAGGGGCTGAGCCGCTCCGCCGCCGCACGGCTGCTGGAAGAGGGCCGGGTGCTCTGCGGCGGGAAGGCCGCGGCCAAAAATCTGCGCCTTGCAGGCGGCGAGGTGGTGGAGGCGGACCTTCCGGAGCCGGAGGCGCTGGATGTAAAAGCCCAGGACATTCCCCTGGACGTGGTCTACGAGGACGCCGACGTGATCGTGGTGAACAAGCCCAAGGGGCTGGTGGTGCACCCGGCACCGGGCCACAGCGACGGCACGCTGGTCAACGCGCTGCTTCACCACTGCGCCGGAAGCCTCTCCGGCATCGGCGGCGTGCTGCGCCCCGGCATCGTCCACCGCATCGACCGGGACACCTCGGGGCTCATCATCGCGGCCAAAAACGACGCGGCTCACCTGTCCCTCTCGGCCCAGCTTCAGGACCACACCCTGGCCCGGACCTACGAGTGCCTGGTGACCGGCAGTCTGAAGGAGGACCGGGGCACGGTGGACGCGCCCATCGGCCGCCACAAAGCCGACCGCAAAAAGATGGCCGTGGTCAGCGGCGGCAAGGAGGCGCTCACCCACTGGGAGGTCATCGAGCGCTATCCGGGCTGCACCTATGTCCGCTGCCGTCTCGAGACCGGACGCACCCATCAGATCCGGGTGCACATGGCCTATATCGGCCACCCGATCCTTGGCGACACGGTCTACGGGGCCAAAAAGGCGGTGCCGGGCCTTCAGGGCCAGTGCCTCCACGCCGTGGGGCTGCGGTTCATACACCCCCGCACCGGGGAGCTTGTGGAACTGAGCTGTCCCCTGCCCCAGGAGTTTCAGACCCAGCTGCGCGCACTCCGGTCCAGGCGGTAGGGCAATCCTTCTTTGGCAGGACGCCGGGGCGGAAGCATATGGAAATTTGCGGAGTATGGTATGACCGAAACCGGCACGATCCAAACAGGACGACAAGGAGTAGGATATGTTTCAGGGATTTGACGACGCAACAGTGGATTTCATGTGGGGAATCCGCTTCAACAATGAAAAACCGTGGTTCGAGGCCAACAAGCAGACCTATCTGGACCACTTCTACACACCCATGCGCTATCTGGCGGATGAGGTCTATGCCCACCTTTCGGAAAAGTGCCCGGACTACGGCCTGATCTGCCGGGTCTCCCGCATCTATCGGGACGCCCGCCGCCTCTTTGGCCGCGGCCCCTACAAGGACCACCTGTGGTTTTCCGTGGAGCGCCCCGGCGGCGCGTGGAGCGTGCAGCCCTGCTTCTGGTTTGAATTGGGGCCGGAGAGCTGGGGCTACGGCCTGGGCTATTACTCGGCCCAGCCGGTGACTATGATGAAGCTCCGCGCCCGGATGGATGCCAACCCGGCGCCCATGGAGAAGCTGACCCGTTCGCTGAGCCGCCAGAGCGAGTTCCAGATAGAGGGCGAGGAGTACAAAAAGCCCAAGGCCCAGGCGCCTTCAGCGCTGCTTGCGCCCTGGTACCGGAAGAAAAATTTCTCCATCAGCCACAACGAAGCGCTGTCGGAGGAGCTCTTTCACCGGCAGCTGTTAGACCGGCTGATCCGGGGCTATGACTTCCTGATCCCCTACTACGGCTACTTTGTGACGCTGGAGGGCGATCCTGATCCCCGGGAGACATAGGACGGGACAAGCCCCGGAGTTGGGTTGGCTCCGGGGCATATTTGCCAAGCCGCGATTGCCGGTCATCCACGGGCAGCGCCGCTCCGTCTCCCCGGTCCCGTGCGGAGTCCTGGGTCCTTTCCCGGCGGGCCTCCCCCTCCCTTGGGAAAATTCCCCTTTTCTTCCCGGCGGTTTCGTACTATAATGATTTAAATAACTGATTTATTCCTGTGGGCCGGCGCGCCGGCCCACATAAGAGACAAAGGAGTGCAGCTATGCAGATTCAGATTTCAAAGAGAATGTCAAAGCCCGATTTTCAGGGCGAGTTTGTGGACGCCATGCTCAAGGCCGCCACGGCACCGGACCTGATCTCCTTCGGCGGCGGGCTTCCCAACCCCATCTCCTTCCCGGTGGAGGACATTGAGGCGGCGGTCAACAAAGTGCTTCAGCAAAACGGCGTCCAGGCCCTTCAGTACAGCTCCACCGCCGGCTACGGGCCTCTGCGCAGCTTCATCGCCAAGCGTTACGCCCGCTTCGGCGTGACCCTCAGCGCCGACGACATCCTGATTACCAACGGCTCTCAGCAGGCGCTGGATATGCTCAGCGCGGTGTTGGTGGACCCCGGCGACGAGGTGCTGGTGGAGCGGCCCAGCTATCTGGCGGCCCTGCAGACCTTCCACCTGTACGACCCTGAAATCCTCACCGTGGGACTGACCGACAGCGGCGCTGACTGCGATGAGCTGGAGGAGCTGCTCAAGAGCCACTCCCCCAAATTCTTCTACGCCATTCCCAACTTCCAGAACCCCACGGGACTCACCTACTCCAAGGAGGTCCGGGAGCGGGTGGCCGCCCTGGTCGCCTCCACCAACATGCTGATGGTGGAGGACAACCCCTACGGCGAGCTGCGCTTCCGGGGCGAGGGCGGCGAATCCTTCGGCCGGTACTTAGGCGAACAGTGCTGCATGTTGGGCACCTTCTCCAAGACCGTGTCCCCGGGCATGCGCATCGGCTGGATCGCCTGCCCCAACAGAGCGCTGATGGAAAAACTCCTGGGCTACAAGCAGGTCATGGACCTGCACACCAACATCTTCTGCCAGATGGTGCTGGCCCAGTATCTGGAGGACAACGACCTGGACGCCCACATGGCCAGGATCAAGAACCTCTACCAGCATCAGGCGGACGTGATGATGGACTGCATTGCCCGCTACATGCCCGAGGGCGTGCGCTACACCAAACCGAAGGGCGGCATGTTCATCTGGGCCACCATGCCCGACGGCCTCTCCGCCGTGGAGGTGCAAAACGAGGCGGTGAAGCGGGGCGTGCTGGTCACGGCCGGCGACCCCTTCTATGAGAAGGACCGGGGCGTGGCCACCATGCGGCTGAACTACTCCAACTGCACCGACGAGAAGATCGAGCGGGGCATTCAGATCCTGAGCCAGGTGATTCGGGACCTGCTTCAGGCCCGTCAGGGTTAACTATAAAAAACGGGAGCGGCTCACTGCCGCTCCCGTTTCAGTTTCCGGATGTCGTCTCCGAAAAACACCAGCACCTCGTACTCCCCCTCGATTCGGGAGGCGATCTGGGACGTATAGCGCCGCCGAAGCTCGTCCGGGGTCAGGTTGGTGTTGAGGATGGTGGACTTGTCGGTCATCAGCCTGGTGTTCACAATCTGGTACAGGGCGCTCTGGATAAAGGAGGTGGTCATCTCCGTGCCCAGGTCATCTAAAATCAGCAGGTCGCAGTTCAGCACCCGGCGGACCTCCCCGTCCCCCTCCCGGCCGAATTTCTGGTCTTCAAACTGAGAAAAGATGCTGTTCGCGGTGTCATAGACCACGGAAAAGCCCCGGCCGCTGACCTCCCGGGCAATGCAGGCGGAGAGGAAGGTCTTCCCCAGGCCCGGCGCGCCGGTCATCAGCAAATTGGCGCTCTTTTTTCCAAAGCTGCGGGCGTAGTGGACGCAGGACTCGTATACGGTCTCCATGTGGGACCGGGGCGAACGCCCCATCTCCGGCCAGACGTTCTGGTCGTACCAGTCCAGAGAGAAGGTGTCGAAGCTCTGGCTGCCCAGGTCCAGCAGCCGGGACAGCTCCTTCATCTGTTCCTCTGCGTAGTAGCGCCGCAGACACCGGCACATCCGGCCGTCCCGGTAGCCGCTGTCGCCGCACAGGGGACACTCCGGCGTCTCATCCAAAAAGTCCGCGGCGTAGCCCCGGCTCATGAGCAGGCGCCGCTTCTCCTCCTGAAGGCCCAGGTTCTGGTCCCGGATCCGGCCGATGGCCTCCGACGGGTCCTGGCCCTGGCGCAGCGCCTGGGCGATGATCTGGCGCATGGTTCCGGCCAGCTCCCGGTCAATGGCCGATATCTCCGGAATCCGGGCATAGACCGCCGCCCGGCGGGCGGCAAACTCGTCGGTGCGCCGCTGCTTGTCCGCCTCATAGCGGCCCAGCGCCCGGCGCATCACTTTTCCATCCACTGCCACAGAGCGTCCTCCTCCATCACTTCAAATACTTTTTCAGCTCCGCCGCGCTCTGGCGGCTTCCCTGGGCGGCGGCCGGCACGGGGGCGGGGCGCCGTCCGTCGCCGGACTGAATCTCATCCACCGTGTGAAGCCCCTTCTCGTCCCACTTTTTCAAAATGCCGTCCAAGTAGTTCATCTTCAGCTTGTGGCAGCGCAGCATGGTCCTGTCGTAGGCCAGCGCCACCGCCTCGGGGGAAAAACCCATGTCGGCCCAGGCGGTGAGGTATTTCTCCTCCGAGGGAGCCGGGGGCCGGTCCCCCAATTGCAGCGCCTCCATGTACCGGGGCAGCATGCCCTGGCGGACGGCGTACTGCTTGAGATAGGCCGCCGCCCGCTCCTGGGTGTCCACGCCCCGGGCCGCCCAGGCATAGCCCTCCTGCTCAATCCGGCGCAGCGAGGGACGCCGCCCCGGCCCATAGCGCGCGGCGCTCCGCTCCATACAGTGGCACACTATCAGGTAGATCACGTCCGCCGGCAGCCCCAAATAGTCATACAGTCCCAAAAGAATGCTCAGGTCCGGGGTGGACAGCTTCTTCCCTAACTTCCGCTCCACCTCCGCCGTCAGGCAGCGGAACTCCTCGCTGTGCTCAAGGCAGTTCAGCACGTCCTCCCGCTCGTAGGCGGGCGGCGGGCTGGGCGCTGCCTCCCGCTGCTCTCCCGCCCCAAGCAGGTTCATGGCCCGGAGCTCGTCCTCAGCGGTCTGCAGCCGCATCCGGTCCCACTTCAGCTCCCGGCCGGCCTGCTCCATGGAGATTTCGCCTCGGCGGCGCAGCAGGCAGAGATATAAAAGGGCCGCGTCGCCGCTGCCGCTTCCGATGAGGCGGCGCAGCACGGGCCCGGACACCAGGACGCTCTCGTCCCCGTCCACAGGCAGCAGGCAGCTTGCCATACGCCGCCTCCTTTCTCTTGTGCTCTGGTTCTCCACCAGATTTCTTTCCTATTCTACACGAAATCTCCCTCCAGGACAACAGCAACTTTTCTGGAAGCGGCTCTTCCGGCAAATTGGACAAATTCTCTTTACCAGACCCGTTTTTATGGTATAATAGCCGTATACTGCATTTTACCAATGTGCCGCAGCGGCGACGGGCGCCTGCGGCATAACAGCTCCATGGGACTGTTGCAAGATAAATTGGCATATCTATAAAGCGGCGCTCCGGCACAGGCTGGTCCGCCTGAGGTTACAAAAGAGAAAGGGAGGCAATTCGGATGGAAAACCATGTTGTCGTCAATATCTGCGGCGAGGAATACAACTTTGTCGCCCAGGAGGCGCCCTCTTACATGCAGCGGGTGGGCAGCTATGTGGACGCCAAGATGACGGAGGTGCTCAAGGGCGCCCATGTGGGCCGCACCGACGCGGCTGTGCTTACCGCCGCCAACATCACAGACGAGCTTTTCAAGGCGCAGGAGGACGCGGAGAACCTCCGCCGGCAGCTGAAGGAATACGTGGAGGAGGCGGGCCGGGCCAAGGCCGAGGCGTCTGAACTCAAGCGGGAGATCTTCCGTCTCCAGAACGGGAACAAGCATGACCGGTAGGCCCGAGCTCCTCTCCCCCGCCGGCTCTCCGGAGGCGCTGCGCGCCGCCGTCCAGTGCGGCGCCGACGCCGTTTACTTGGGCGTGGGCAGCTTTAATGCCCGCCGGGGCGCCAAAAATTTCTCCGAAGAGGACTTCCTTCAGGCCCTGTCCTACTGCCATCTGTTGGGCGTCAAGGTCTACCTGACGCTGAACACCCTGCTCACGGACCGGGAGCTGCTCCAGGCCCTTCAGACCGCCCGCATGGCCTCCCAGGCCGGCGTGGACGCGGTGCTGGTACAGGACTGGGGTCTTTTTGAGTTGCTGCGCCAGACGCTACCGGACCTGCCCCTCCACGCCAGCACCCAGATGAGTATTTTCACCTCCGGCGGCGCATTGGAGGCCTCCCGCATGGGCTGCACCCGTGTGGTGGTGGCCCGGGAGCTGAGCGGTGAGGACATTGCCCGCATCATTCGCGCCAGCGGCGCCGAGATCGAGGTCTTTGCCCACGGCGCCCTCTGCATGAGCTACAGCGGCCAGTGCTCCATGAGCGCCTTTTTGGGCGGCCGCAGCGGCAACCGGGGCACCTGTGCCCAGCCCTGCCGCCTGCCCTACCGGCTGGAGCGTGATGGACGGCCGGCCAAGCCCGGCCACCCTCTCAGCCTGAAGGACAGCTCCATGGCCGACCACCTGGAGGAGCTGCGGCAGATGGGCGTGGCATGTCTTAAGTTGGAGGGCCGGATGAAGCGTCCGGAGTATGTGGCGGTGGTCACGTCCATCTACGCCCGGCTCCTCCGGGAGCGCCGCACTCCCACGGACAAGGAGGCCCAACAGCTCTCCGACGCCTTTTCCCGCAGCGGCTTCACGGACTGGTACTACCGGGGCAAACGGGGCGCCGATATGTTCGGCACCCGCCCCGAGGACGCCCGGGAGCCCCGGGAGCTCTTTGCCCAGGTCCGCTCCGCCTATGAAAGCGGCACGCTGCGCACCGTGGGCGTCTCCTTTTTCTGCCGGGTGGGCGTGGGCGTACCGGTGGTGCTCACCGCCACCGATGACCGCGATCACATTGTTTCCGTCACAGGGCCGGTGCCCGAGGCCGCCCGCAGCCGCGCCGTCACCGCCGGCGAGGTGGAGGAGCGGCTGAAAAAGACTGGCGGCACCGCCTTCCACTGCACCGGGGCCACCGCCGTGGTGGACGAGGGCCTCTCCTTAAGCGCCGCGTCCATCAACGCCCTGCGCCGTCAGGCCCTGGAGGAGCTGACCGCGGAACGGGTCCGCCCGCCCAAACGGCGGAGTCTGGAACCCCAGCCCCTGCCTCCTGCCCTTTGGAACCACAAGGGTCCGCCCCGCCTCACCTGCTCGCTGAGCCGGGGCGGCCAGCTCAGCGAGGAGCTGGTGGACCAGGGCCCGGCCCGGATCTACCTGCCCCTGGAGCGGATCGGCGAATTCGACCTGGCCCCCTATTTGGGGAGAACCGAGTTTTATGCCCTGTTTCCCCGGGTCTGGCGGGACGCGGACGAAACAGAGCTCCGCTCGCTGCTGCTCACTGCCCGGGACAGCGGCGTTACCGGACTGGGCCTTTCCAACCTGGGCCACTTCCCCCTGGCCCGGGAGTCCGGCATGACTCTGGCCGGAGACTTTGGACTCAATGTCTTCAACTCCCGCTCCCTGCTCTTTTTGTATCAGCGGGGCCTCTCCTCCGCCGCAGTCTCCTTTGAACTGCGCCGGGAACAGATACGGGACCTTGAAAAATTTCTCAGCGTGGAGGCGGTGGTCTACGGCCGGCTGCCTCTCCAGATCATGGAGAACTGCCTGGTGCAAAATGACGGCGGCTGCCCCTGCGACGGCACGGCCGCCCTCCGGGACCGGACCAACGCGTCCTTCCCCATCCTCTGCGCCTATGGCTGCCGAAGCGAGCTGCAAAACAGCCGTGTGCTTTGGCTGGCGGACCGGGAGGACTGGAAGGACATCGGTCTTTCTTACGCCCGGCTTCGCTTCACCACCGAATCCGCCGAGGAATGCGCCCAGGTGTTCCGGGCCTACCGCCGCTCCGGCGAGCCGCCGGCCCTTTTTACCCGGGGCCTTTTCTACAAGGGAGTGGACTAACCGGCATCTTCAGGCGAATGCGGCTCTCCCGCACGCGGCCTTTTTTGGAAACTTTTAGTAATATTTTATTTATATAATACGATTTACAATCAGTTGAAACAGAATTTTCTGCATGTTTGCAGAATCGGTCTGAGCTTGCTGATACAAGGAGAAACTTTATGGAGACCATTCACGTCAAATATTTTTCAGACGACTCCCCCCGGCTTTGCTATGTGGAGGGAAAATCCGACTGGATCGACCTGGCCGCGGCGGAGGACGTGACCCTTTCCGCCGGGGAGTTCCGGCTGATCCCCCTTGGGATCGCCGTGGCCCTGCCGGAGGGCTACGAGGCCCATATCGTGCCCCGCAGCTCCACGTTTAAGAACTACGGCATTTTGCAGACCAACTCCATGGGTGTGGTGGACTGGTCCTACCGGGGCAGCGGCGATGAGTGGCGGATGCCGGTCTATGCCACCCGCAACACATTCATCCCCAGAGGCAGCCGAATCTGCCAGTTCCGGATCATGGCCCACCAGCCCCGCTTAGAATTCGTGGCCTGCAGCTCCCTGGAGGAGTCCGACCGGGGCGGCTTTGGTTCAACCGGCAAGTAAGATTGCTTGTCATATATTGCGGCCTACGAAATGCAGCTGTAAATTTTGTAACTTAAGCGCCTATGGCGCGTGGAGGAGCATGGCACAGATTGTATTGGCCTCCGGCTCACCCCGGCGGCAGGAGCTTTTGTCCCGGATCGGCATCCGGGAGTTTGACATCCGCGTTCCCAAGGTGGAGGAGTGGTATCCCAAGGGCCTGACGCCGCCCCAGGTGGTGGAGTATATCTCCCGGGAGAAGGCGGAGGCCGTCCGATGCACGCCGGAGGAAATTGTCATCACCGCCGACACAATGGTGTTTTTGGGGGATGAGCGGCTGGGCAAGCCCCGGGATGAGGAGCAGGCGCTGAAGATGCTCCTGTCCCTTCAGGGCCGCACCCACACCGTCTGCACCGGCGTCACCGTCCGTCAGGGGGAGCGGTTTCTGACCGAATCGGAATCCACCGCCGTCACCTTCCGCCCCGCCTCGGAGCGGGAGCTGCACGCCTACATCCAGAGCGGCGAGCCCATGGACAAGGCGGGCGCCTACGGCGTCCAGGGCCTTGGCGCACTGTTGGTGGAGGGCATCCGCGGCGACTTTTACAATGTGATGGGGCTGCCGCTGCTGCGTCTTTCCCGGATGCTGGAGCGGTTTGGCGTGACGTTCTTAGACGGGCAAGAGGGTTTGTAACGCAAGAGGAGGCGGCTTTGAAACACTTTTTAAAAAAACACGGTCTGTGGATTCTCTTTGCCGCGGCGGTCATCGCAGTGGCTCTTTCCGTCATGTCCGTTTTCACCAACACCTCCGCCCCGCTGACCAATCTGGCCGGAATCATCACCTCCCCCTTCCGCAGCGCCTTCACCTCCGTGGCGGAGTGGTTCAACGACAAGCAGGCCTACTACGCCGACTACAAGGCGCTGGAGGAGGAAAACGCGGAGCTGCGCAACCGGATCGCGAAGATGGAGGAGGCGATTCGGCAAAGCGAGGCGGACAGCGAGGAAAACGCCCGCTTGCGCTCCCTTTTGAACCTGCGGGAGCAGCGAAAGGACTTTGACCTTGAATCTGCCCGCATCACCGCCCGCAACACCTCCAACTGGACCTCCTCCCTGACGCTGAACCGGGGCACGGACCACGGTGTGGCGGTGGGAGACTGCGTGGTCAACGAGCAGCACTACCTGGTGGGCGTGGTCTCCGAGGCGGGGCTGAACTGGTGTACGGTCCTCACCATCATCGACACGGATACCCAGCTTGGCGCCATGGTCTTCCGCACCGATGAGATCGGTGTGGCCAGCGGCGACTTCAACCTGATGGGTGAAAAGCGCCTGAAGCTCAGCTACCTGCCCGCCGATTCCACGCTGCTCAACGGGGACCTCATCATCACCTCCGGCGTGGGCGGCTACTATCCCACAGGGCTGGTCATCGGCTCCGTGGAGGAGGTCAAACTGGACGACTCCGGCCTGACCCAGTACGCGGTGATCGCCCCCATGGTGGACTTTGATGGGCTGAGCCAGGTGTTCATCATCAAGGGCTTTGACATCGTGGAGTAAGGAAAGGAGGCATAAAGTTTGCCTTTTCGCAATGTAACGGTGGTCCGCTGGCTGCTCTACAGCCTGGCCTTTCTTTTCTGCTGTCTGGTTCAGGGCCTTGTAATGCAGCATATTCTTCTGCGGGGCGTTTTCCCCTTCCTCTACCCGGCGGTGGTGGCGGTGCTGGCCGCCCAGGAGGGGCCGTTTTCTGGCACCGCCTTCGGCCTGGTGGCCGGCCTGGTCTGTGATTTGACCATCACCGGCCCCCTGCCCTGCTTTTACACCCTGCTCTTTCCCCTGGCGGGCCTGCTCTCCGGCCTCATCGCCGAGGGGTTGGTCTCCGCCGGGTTCCTCTGTTCCCTTGCGGCCGTGTCGGCGTCCTTTGTGCTGGTGGATGGGGCCCGGATTCTCCTCTTGCTGCTCAGCGGCCTGGGCGATGTCTCCCGGGCGCTGATGCTCTCTCTACAGGAGACGGCGCTGACGCTGGTCTTTGTGCTGCCGGTGCACCTGCTCTTTTCCGCCATCCACCGCAAGTGCCGCGACATCGATTGAAAGGAGTCACATGGAAGACAGCAAATATTTTCACATCCGCGTCTCAGTGATCGCGCTGTTTCTGGCCGTTTGCCTCACGGCCTTTGTGGGCGTGCTCTACTCCACCCAGATCGTCCACGGCCAGGACTACCTGGAGCAGTCGGTGCGCACCATCACCCAGCGGGAGACGGTGGAGGCCTCCCGGGGCATTCTCACCGACCGCAACGGCAAAACCCTGGTATCCAACCGCCTGAGCTATACGCTGACCTTTGACAGCTCCCTTTTGGACAAGGGAGAAAATGAGGCGGAGGCCATCTGGAACCTGATTCAGCTCTGCCAGAGGTATGGTGTGGAGTGGGTGGAGAATCTGCCCATCACCGCTCAGGCTCCCTTTGCCTTTGCTCTGGACGGACTGGATTCCACCCAAAGTTCCCGCTTTATCAAATACCTTCAGGCCAACAAGTGGATCGCAGACTCCCTGCCCGCCTCCTACCGCGCGGAGGAGATGACCCGGCAGGAGCAGCTTTCCGCCTATCTGAAGGAGAGCGGCCTGAGCGCGGACACGCTTCTTGCCGGCATGCGCACGGTGCTGGGCGTGCCCGCCTCCTACAGTGACAGCCAGGCCCGCTCCGTCATGGGGGTACAGTACGAGCTTGCGGTGCGTAAACTGGTGAATACCTCCGCCTATATCTTTGCCGTGGATGTGAGCACGGAGATGATCTCCGAGATCACCGACGGCGACTATCCCGGCGTAAAGGTGGGCTCCTCCTCCGTCCGGGACTATCAAACCGACGCTGCGGCCCACATCTTAGGATTTGTGGGGCGCATGGAGGATGAATATGAAGAGCTGAAGGACAAAGGCTATTCCTTAGACGACCTGGTAGGCAAATCCGGCGTGGAGCTGGCCTTTGAGGAATACCTCCACGGCACCGACGGCACCCGGGTGGTCTCGAAAAACAGCGAGGGCAAAACCACCAGCGAGCTTTACACCAAGGCCCCTCAGCCCGGAAGCACCGTGTCGCTGACCATCGATCTGCCCTTTCAGGAGGCCGTGGAGACCGCCCTGGCCAAGACCGTGGGCGATATGACGGAAAAGGACGGCATCTCCCGGGGAGGCGGCGCGGCCGTGGTCCAGGTGGGCACCGGAGAGGTGATGGCGCTGGCCTCCTACCCCACCTACAACCTGGCCACCTACTCCCAGGACAGCGCCGAGCTCAACACCCGGGAGGACGCGCCCCTCTTCAACCGTGCCACCCAGGGCACCTATCCCCCCGGCTCCACCTTTAAACCCCTCACCGCCATCGCGGCGTTGGAGGAAGGCGTTGTCACCCCCAGCGAAAAGATTCGGGACACCGGCCGGTGGTACTATCCCCAGATGATCGCCGGCTCGGAGCCCTTCGGCCTCAACTGCTGGAATCGCAGCGGCCACGGCCTTGTCAATATCACCGAGGCCATCACCGTCTCCTGCAACTATTTTTTCTACCAGATGGGTTATCTGCTGGGCATCGACAGGATAGACGAATATGCCGCGGCCTTTGGCCTGGGCCAGCCCACGGGAATTGAAATAGATGAGAAATCCGGCACGCTGGCCAGCCCCGCGGCGCGGGAGGCAGCCGGCGGCACCTGGTATGGAGGAGACACGGTACAGGCCGCCATCGGCCAGTCCGACCACCTGTTTACGCCGCTCCAGCTGGCCAACTATGTGGCCACCATTGTCTCCGGCGGCAAGCACTACCCGGCCCATCTGCTCAAAAGCGTCAAATCCTATGACAACTCGGAGCTGCTCTACGCCGGTGTTCCGGATCCGCTGAACACCGTTTCCATCAGCGACTCCACCCTCAATGTGGTAAAGACCGGCATGCATGGTCTGGTCACCTCCGGAAGCCTTTCCTCCTACTTTGCAAACTGCGTGGTGGACGCGGGCGCCAAGACCGGCACCGCCCAATTGGGCGCCAAAATAAAAGACAACGGCATCCTTGTCTGCTTTGCCCCCTACGACGATCCGGAGATCGCTTTGGCCATTGTCATTGAAAAGGGCGGCTCCGGTGCGGCGCTGGCCTCCACCGCCGTGGAGATTCTCAACTCCTACTTCTCCACCGATGAGATCGGCGCGGCGCTGATCGGCGAGGACCAGCTTCTGCAATAGCACGCCCATCCAAATTATTTTCCGAAAGGAATGGAGACATGTCCTCTTGCTTTGACTCCCGGGACCCGCGCTGCAAGACCCCTTACGGCGCCGTTCCCACCTCCACCCCTGTGACCCTCACCCTCCGCCCGGTCGGCGCGGAGGGTTTTCCCCGCTGTGAACTCCTTGCCTACCACGACTTTGCCGCCTCAGAGGAGGTGCTCGCCCTCTCTCCCACGGAGGAGGGCGGATTCACCATCACCTTTTCCGCCCCCGCTGAGCCGGAGATCGTGTGGTATGCCTTCCGCTTTTACCGCGCAGACGGCTCCTCCCGCTGCCTTACCCGCGGCGGCTGGGGGGAAAGCGCCGACGAACGCCGCTGGCAGCTGACGGTCTACTCTGGGCACAGATCCACCCCTGAGTGGTTCGGCCGGGGCATTACCTACCAAATATTCCCAGATCGTTTCTGTCGGCTCTCCCTTCCAAAGCCCGACGGCGTGGTGGGCAACCGTGTGGTGCACAAAGACTGGAACGAACCCATGGACTATCTGCCGGACCCGGACGGCGAGGTGCGCAGCCGGGACTTCTACGGTGGCTCATTGTTGGGCATCTCCTCCAAGCTGCCCTATCTTCAGAGCCTTGGAGTCTCCACACTGTATCTCTGTCCCATCTTTGAATCCGCCTCCAATCACCGCTACAACACGGCGGACTACCGGAAGATCGATCCCTTCCTTGGCACGGAGGAGGACTTTGCGCACCTGTGCGGCGAGGGGCGCAAATACGGCATCCGGGTGGTGTTGGACGGCGTGTTCAACCACACCGGCTCCAACAGCGTCTACTTCAACCAGGAGGGCTTTTACCCCTCCGTTGGCGCGGCCCAGAGCCTAAGCTCCCCCTATGCCGGCTGGTACCGGTTTTCCCATTGGCCGGATCAGTACGACGCCTGGTGGGGCATCCGCACCCTGCCCGCCGTCCAGGAGGATGATCCGGGCTATCGGGCCTATATGGTGACGGGAGAGGACTCGGTGATCCGCCGCTGGCTCCGCCTGGGCGCCTCCGGCTGGCGGCTGGATGTGGCCGACGAGCTGCCCGACGACTTCATCCGGGACATCCGCCGCGCCATGGAGGAGACGGAGGGCGACGCCATTTTGTTGGGCGAGGTGTGGGAAGACGGGTCCAATAAGATAGCCTATTCCCAGCGCCGCCGCTATCTCCTTGGGGATGAGACACATGCCCTGATGAATTATCCCTTCCGCAACGCCGCTCTTGCCTATCTTTTGGGCGGACCGGCGGAGGCTTTTTATGAGGCCATGGAGAGCATCCGGGAGAATTATCCCGCCCCTGCCTTTTACTCGGCCATGAATTTTTTGGGCACCCATGATACGCCGCGGATTCTCACGCTCCTGGGCCAGCCAGCCCCCATCACCGACCGGGCGGAGCGCCGGGTCTACCGCCTCTCGGGAGAGGAGCTCCGGCGGGGACTGCGGCGGTTGCGGCTGGCGGCACTGCTGCTCTACGCCTTCCCCGGCTCCCCCACCATCTTTTACGGCGACGAGGCGGGGATGCAGGGCTTTGAGGACCCCTTTAACCGGGGGACCTTCCCCTGGGGCCATGAGAACAGGGAGCTTCTTGAGCACTACCGCCTGTTGGGCCGCATCCGCACCCAGCGCCCCTCTTTGCAAAGCGGAACCATCCGTTACCAAGCCGCCCAGGGCGGCCTGCTGGTCTTTTCCCGGCAGGAGGGCGATGAGACCACCTGGGCCCTTTTCAACTGCGGGGCAGAGGAGCGCAGTCTGACCCTTCCCTACCCGGGCGACCTGGCCACGGACCTGCTCACCGGTCAGCAGTTTGCGGTTTTAGACGGAGAGGTGGAGCTGACGCTGCCCTCCCTGGATGGAATGCTGCTTGTCTGAGGGTTTGGCTTTCAGGGCACTGTTTCACGTGAAACAGTGCCCTTTTTGTTTGCCCTCCTGTTTCACGTGAAACTTCTTCCGCTTTTTTCTCCCTTATTCTTGAAATGAGGGGACAAGCTTGCTATACTGTAATTTGTATGGGTTTTCACTCAACCATTGAGAAAGCAGGTGCCCTTTTGGCTAAAATCATCGCAATTGTCAATCAAAAAGGCGGCGTGGGCAAGACGACCACCTGCGTCAATCTGACCGCCGCCCTTCACGAGTTGGGCAAGCGGGTGCTGCTGTGCGACTTTGACCCCCAGGCCAACTCCACCTCCGGGATGGGCGTGGACAAATCCCTGTCCCAGGGCGTCTACCAGGTGATGGTGGGCGACGCTCCGGTGCGTGAGGCGGTGGTTTCCACCCGCTACGGCGACGTGCTGCCCTCCAACAAGGCGCTGGCCGGCGCGGGCATTGAGCTGATTTCCATGGACTCCCGGGAGTTTTTGCTGCGAAATGCCCTCAACCAGCTTCAGGACGACTATGACTTCATCTTCATCGACTGTCCCCCCTCCCTGGAGCTTTTGACCCTCAACGCCCTCTGCGCGGCGGACGCGCTGCTGGTTCCGGTGCAGGGGGAATACTTTGCACTGGAGGGGCTTTCAGACCTGATGAGCACCGTGCGCATCGTGCGCCGGTCCCTGAACCCCCGGCTGGAACTGGAGGGCGTGCTGCTGACCATGTTTGACGGCCGCACCAACCTGGCCCTCCAGGTGGCGGAGGAGGTCAAGCGCTTTTTCCCGGGCAAGGTCTACTCCACGGTGATTCCAAGGAATGTGCGGCTCAGCGAGGCCCCAAGCCACGGCAAGCCCATCACCTCCTACGACCGCAGCTCCCGGGGCGCGGAGAGCTACACCGCCCTGGCCAGGGAGTTTCTCAGGAAGAACAGCCAATAACTCTACTTACTTTTCCTTTTGAAGGGAGATCGCTATGGCAACAAATAAGGCAAAGGGTCTGGGCCGGGGACTGGGGGCCCTTTTGGGCGAGGAAGCGCTGAAAGGTGATACGGGAAGCGCCCTCTCCCTCCCCATTTCCCAGGTGGAGAGCTGCTCCAGCCAGCCCCGCAAGTTTTTTGACGACGCCTCCCTGGCGGACTTGGCGGACTCTATCCGTCAGCACGGCATCATCCAGCCTCTGACGGTGCGCCGCCTCTCCTCCGGCTACTATCAGATCATCGCCGGAGAGCGCCGCTGGCGGGCGGCGCGTCTGGCCGGGCTGCAGGAGGTGCCGGTCATCGTCATCGAGGCCGACGACCGCAAGGCCGCTGAGCTGGCCATGATCGAAAACCTCCAGCGGGAGGACCTGAACCCCATGGAGGAGGCCTCCGGCTTCCAGTCCCTCATCGACACCTACCACATGACCCAGGAGGAGGCGGCCGCCGCGGTGGGCAAGTCCCGCAGCGCCGTGGCCAACTCCCTGCGGCTTCTTGGGCTCTGTCCTCCGGTCCGCAAGCTGGTGGAGGAAGGCGCCCTGTCCTCCGGCCATGCCCGGGCCCTGCTGCCCTTGGGGGCGGAGGCTCAGCAAAAGGCCGCCGCCGCGGTGGTGGACGGCGATCTCTCCGTCCGGCAGACGGAGACGCTGGTCAAGAAACTGACCGAGTCCAAGCCGAACGGCCCCGCGCCGAAAAGCGGCGTCAGCGTCAACTATACGGAGGAGGCCCAGAAGGAGCTCAGCTCCCGGCTGGGCCGGGGCTGCCGCATTGTCAGCGGCCGGAAAAAGGGCCGCATTGAGCTGGAATACTATGGTCTGGACGACCTGAACGATCTTTTGGAGGCCTTGTCCGCCCTGAAGCACAGGGACGCATGATTTATTGGAAAGGATGTCAAACTAACCATGAAGTTCAAAAAGCGGGGCGACGGCGCCCAGGACGCGGTCCCGGCCCCGGAGGAGGCTGCTTCCGGCCGTCAGAAGCCCGTCTTCATCTATATCATCATACTTTTTACCGTGGCATTCGCCCTGATCCTTGTCTCCTTTGTGATGCACCAGCGCAGCAACCAGCAGGTCTTGGGCGAGCTTCACAACAATGTCAACGCCATCGAGGAGCTGCAGGACGCTCTGGATGAGAATCTGCAGCTGCAAAAGGCGATAGAGAGGGCCCAGAAGGAACTGAGCAGCACAGAGGAACAGCTTGAGAGCGAACAGGCCCAGCGAAAGAGCAAGGAGGATGAATCCTCCGCCCTCCTTGGTCTCTACTGCCTCCAGCAGCAGTATTCCGCCGGCGATTACGCCCAGTGTCAGGCGTCTATCGACCAGTATGAGAAGAGCGGCGTGATGGACGCCCTGCCCAAGGAGTCCGGAAATGCTGACGTGGTCTCCCCTTTTCAGCGCTATCAGCAGCTGAAAGAGGGCGTGGCCCAGAAGATGGCCGAGCCAGCCGAATAGGCCTGTTTCACGTGAAACAGTTCCATGCCGCAGCGCGGCACAATTTGTAATGAGGTGAACAATCGTGCTTGATATCAAACTGATCCGGGAAAATCCCGACCTGGTGCGTCAGAACATCAGAAACAAATTCCAGGACAGCAAGCTCCCCCTGGTGGACGAAGTGCTGAAGTTGGATGAGGAGTTCCGCGCCGCCGTCACGGAGGGCAGCGAGCTCCGGGCCGCCCGCAACTCCCTCAGCAAGCAGATCGGCATGCTGATGGGTCAGGCCAAAAAGGACCCGTCCAAGCTGTCAGAGGCGGAGGCCGTCAAGGCCCAGGTCACCGCCAACGCCGAGCGGCTCAAGGAGCTGGAAGAGCGGGAAGCCGAGCTGGAGGGGGAAATCCGCAAACGGATGCTGGTGATTCCCCAGCTTTTGGATGAGAAAGTGCCCATCGGCAAAGACGATTCACAAAACGTGGAGGTGGCGCGCTTCGGCGAGCCCGTGACCCCTCCCTTTGAAATCCCCTACCACGCGGAGATCATGGAGTCCTTTGAGGGACTGGATCTGGACGCCGCCCGCCGGGTGGCTGGCAACGGCTTTTACTATCTCATGGGCGACATGGCCCGGCTCCACTCCGCCGTCATCTCCTACGCCCGGGATTTCATGATCGACCGCGGCTTTACCTACTGCGTGCCGCCCTTTATGATCCGCCAGGGCGTGGTGGACGGCGTTATGAGCTTTGCGGAAATGGACGCCATGATGTACAAGATCGAAGGCGAGGACCTCTATCTCATCGGCACCAGCGAACACTCCATGATCGGAAAGTTTATCGACCAGATTCTTCCGGAGGAGTCCCTGCCCCAGACGCTGACCTCCTACTCACCCTGCTTCCGCAAGGAAAAGGGCGCCCATGGCATTGAGGAGCGTGGCGTATACCGCATCCACCAGTTTGAAAAGCAGGAGATGATCGTGGTCTGCAGGCCCGAGGAGTCCCCCGTCTGGTTTGACAAGCTGTGGCAGAACACGGTGGAGCTGTTCCGCAGCCTGGACATCCCCGTCCGGACGCTGGAGTGCTGCTCCGGGGACCTGGCGGATTTGAAGTGCCGCTCCCTTGATGTGGAGGCCTGGTCTCCCCGGCAGCAGAAGTACTTCGAGGTGGGCTCCTGCTCCAACCTGGGCGACGCGCAGGCCCGGCGGCTGAAAATCCGCGTCACCGGGCAGGATGGAAAGAAATACCTGCCCCACACGCTGAACAACACAGTGGTGGCGCCGCCCCGGATGCTCATTGCCTTCCTCGAAAACAACCTCTGTGATGACGGCTCCGTCCGGGTACCGGAAGCGCTGCGCCCCTATATGGGCGGCAAGGAGCTGCTGCTTCCCAAGAAGAGGTAAATACTATTTGTATAGTCTCTTTTCTTCCGATTGCAATTTGTAGTTTTTTTGAGTCGTTTTCAGACGACAGGAGGGATCGAAACGATGCGGCGTTCACTTTTGGCAATTCTATTGGCTCTATTCCTGTCCACATCCTGTATCCCTTGTGCCGCAGCGGATACAGCGTTTTCCAAGACACGGGCGTACCCGGGCTTTTCCGACGTGGTGGAGGACGCGTGGTGCTATGACGCGGTGAAGCTCTGCTATGAGACAGGTCTTCTCAACGGCACCTCGACGGAGACCTTCTCCCCCAACTCGCCTCTGGCTATGGAGCAGCTGATGGTGCTTTCCGCCCGGCTGTATGACCTGCGAAAAGGTGGGGACGGAGTGCTGCCCCCGGCGCCTCAGGAACCCCGGGAGTACGTTCGGTTTTACGACCTGACCGGCACCCAGGTGGCCAACCTGGGCCAGGTCCTGTCCTACAGCTGGGCGAGCGGCGACTTTATGCTGACGGCGGAACTTCAAACGCCCTTCTCCCCCTATTTCCCCCTGCGCATCGAATTCGGCTTTGACGGCGACGGCTTTCGGTACAGCGGCAGCGGCCAGACCGGGCCGGACGGAAAAACCGTCTCCTTCCATCTGACACCGGACACGGATGCAAAATCCATGGCCATCCATCTCAACGCCTACAGCCGCTCCTGGCGAAATGCCCAGGCGGCCGGGGCTTGGGACCAGTGGTGGTTCCCGGCCGCCTTCTACATTGACTACCGGGAGAATCTGGATATTCTCTACAGCCCCCACTGGCTGGTCAGCTCTTTTGGGGACACCGCTTGGCGGGAGGATTTTGCCATGTGGCTCAGCTCCGTGGGCGGCGAGATGGAACAGCGGTGTACCGTGGACTCCCTGCCCGACGTACCCGGCGCACGCTACGACGCGGAGCAGACCGAGGCCATCCTCTCCCTATACCGGGCCGGTATTCTCAACGGGACGGACGCCGCCGGCACCTTTCGCGGCACCGCGCCCCTGACCCGCGCCCAGGCGGCCGTCATGCTGTCCCGGGTGCTGGAATCGTCACTGCGGATTTAAAAACTTGGAAGATTCCAAATCGTAGATTTTTTCTCTATATTTTAGGAGGGATTTATTTATGGCAAAAGGCAACGGATTTGTCGCCGAATTTAAGCAGTTCATCGCCCGGGGCAACGTATTGGACATGGCCGTCGGCGTCATCATCGGCGGCGCGTTCGGCAAAATCTCCACCTCGCTTGTCAACGACATCATCATGCCCGCCGTGTCCATGCTCACCGGCGGCGTGGATTTCAGCCAGTGGAAGATCGTGCTGAAGCAGGCGGTGGTGGAAAATGGCGAGGAGATTGCCGCTGCGGTCTCCATCAACTACGGCTCGTTCCTCTCCACCATCCTGGACTTTCTGATCATCGCCCTGGCTGTGTTCTGCCTGATCCGGGCCATCAACAAGTTCCACCGGAAAAAGGAAGAGGCCGCCCCTCCCGCCCCGCCGGCGCCCTCCGCCGAGGAGAAGCTTCTGACGGAGATCCGGGACCTGCTGAAAGCGTCCAAATGAGGGAGGCGCTGGTGCGGGGCCTCCGGGCGCTGGGCCTTCCCGAGGACTGCGCCCCCCGGTTGGAGCGCTATGGGGAGCTGCTGCTGAAGAAGAACGAGGTGATGAACCTCACCGCCATCACCGCCCCTGAGGATGTGGCACGGCTTCACTTTTTGGACAGTCTGGCCCTTTTGAACCTGACGGATTTTTCCGGCAAGTCCCTGGTGGACGTGGGGACCGGCGCGGGCTTTCCCGGCCTCCCCCTGCGAATCTGCCGCCCGGACATCCGATTGACGCTGCTGGACTCCTTGGGCAAGCGGATCACCTTTTTGCAGGAGGTCTGCGACGCCCTGGATCTGGAGGATGTGACCTGCGTCCATGGCCGGGCCGAGGAGTTTGCCTCCGCCCACCGGGAATCCTTTGACCTGGCCGCCTCCCGGGCCGTGGCGTCGCTGCCTATGCTCTGCGAGCTATGCCTGCCGCTGGTGCGCCCGGGCGGCGCCTTTCTGGCCATGAAGTCCGTGGACTGCGCCCAGGAGCTCTCCGCCGCCGCCAAAGCCATCAAGGTTCTGGGGGGCGAGGTGGAGGAGGTTCGGGATTATGAGGTGCCCGGCGCCGGCGTCACCCACCGTTTGATCTCCATCCGAAAGGTTTGCTCCACACCGCCCAAATACCCCAGGGCTTTCGCCAAGATCAAAAAAGCGCCGCTGTGACCGCCTTTTGACGATCTTACCTCCCTTCGGCAGGGATATAAATCAGAAATTTTTTCATTCGCAATCGATTTCCTGTTGCAAAGAAGGGAGTTTTCGCATAAAATGGGAGAAAGTATTGTTGTGGTGTCCGGCAAGGGCGGCACCGGGAAAACTTCATTCACCGCCAGTGTGGGTTCCGCGCTGTCCCTGCTTGGAAAGCGGGTGCTTTGCCTGGACTGCGACATCGGGCTGCGGAACCTGGATTTGGCCTTGGGCCTCACCGACCGGGCGCTGATGGATTTCACCGACGTGGCCCTGGGCCGCTGCACCCTGGAGGAGGCGGTGGTCCAGCATCCCCGGATGCCAAACCTCTATCTGCTGACCGCGCCCATGGGGATGGGGCGGCAGGTTTTGACCGGCGCGGACATGTACCGCCTGATCTCAAGGATCAACAAAACCTTTGACTACTGCCTCATCGACGCTCCCGCCGGGTTAGGCTCCGGTTTTCGCCTGGCCTCCTGCGCTGCGGACCGGGCCGTTGTGGTCACCACCACTGACGCCACCAGCCTTCGGGACGCCCAGCATACGGTCATGCTGTTGGACGGACAGTTTCCCCAGAACCGGCTGCACCTGGTGGTGAACCGGGTGCGCAGGAAGCTTCTCAAGGGGCTTCACGCCACCATCGACGACGCCATCGACACCGCCGGGCTGCCCCTTTTGGGCGTGGTGCCGGAGGACGACGCCCTGCCCATCTGCATGGGCCGGGGCATCCCCCTGATGCTCTCCGACTCCTCGCTGGCGGCCGCGGCCTATGGGAACATTGCAAAACGCATCACCGGGGCGCGGGTTCCGCTGATGCGGATCAAATAGAAAGGAGCGAACCATCCTATGAATATCGCCATCATGTCCCATGACAACAAAAAAGAGCTCATGGTTCAATTCTGCACCGCCTATGCCGGGATTCTGTCTCAGCACAGCCTATATGCCACCAGCACCACCGGAAACATGGTCTCTGAGTCCACGGGATTGAACATCCACTGTTTCCTCTCCTATGCCCACGGCGGAAGCCAGCAGATCGGGGCCCGCATCTCCTACAACGAGTTTGATATGGTGCTGTTTTTCAACGACCCCAACAGCGACGTCATGGCGGAGGATGTATCCTATATTTCCAGATTGTGCGATCAGAACAACATCCCCTTTGCCAGCAACATCGCCACCGCCGAGATGCTGGTGCTTGGTCTGGCCCGGGGCGATCTGGACTGGCGCACCATCGTCAATCCCGTCACAAAGCCGCTGAATATCTGAGCCTTGACTTTTGAGTCCAAACTGCCTAAAATAAAAAGGTATACTGCGCGGAAGCCGCAGGAGTACAATCCCACCGCCGCATCCAGAGAGGGGCGCGCTTTGCTGGAAGCGCCCTGCGGCAGGAGGTTGGAAAGACAGCGGCGGAGCAGGGGCGGAGACGCCCACGGCCCGCTCCCCGTACCAGGAGCCAAAAGGAAGCAGACAAGTCTGCTTCGAATTTGGGTGGCACCACGAAGCGACCGCTCGCTCTCGTCCCAAACTGCCGGGACGAGAGCGTTTTTTGTTGTCCCGCGCCGACGGACACTCATCTCAACTAAAGGAGCATCACTATGTCGAAAATGACACCAAGAACCCTCTCCGGCTTTATGGAGCTGCTTCCTCCCGCCCAGCAGCAGATGGAGCGCATGATGGAGGTGCTGCGGCACACCTATTCCCTCTACGGCTTCACGCCTTTGGACACTCCCGTCATCGAATCCTCCGAGGTACTGTTGGCCAAGGGCGGCGGCGAGACGGAAAAGCAGATCTACCGCTTCACCAAGGGCGACGCGGATTTGAGCCTGCGCTTTGACCTGACGGTCCCCCTGGCCAAGTATGTGGCGCTGCACTACAACGACCTGACCTTCCCCTTCCGCCGCTATCAGATCGGCAAGGTCTACCGGGGTGAGCGGGCCCAGCGGGGCCGGTTCCGGGAGTTCTACCAGGCGGACATTGACGTCATCGGCGACGGACAGCTCTCTATCCTCAACGAGGCGGAGATTCCCGCCATCATCTATAAGACCTTCTCCACCTTGGGACTCAGACGTTTCCAGATCCGGGTCAACAACCGCAAGATTCTGAACGGCTTCTATGAGATGCAGGGGCTCTCCGGGCGCTCCGGCGACATCATGCGCACGGTGGACAAGTTGGACAAAATCGGCGCGGAAAAAGTGGGCGCCATTCTGGTGGAGGACCTGGGCCTCTCCAAAGAGCAGTCCGCCGAAATCCTTTCTTTCATCTCCATCACCGGCAGCAGCAGGGAGGTGCTTTCCTCCCTCTCCGGCTATGCGGGCCGCAGCCCCCTCTTTGACGAGGGCCTCAACGAGCTGAACTCTGTGTCCTCCTCCCTGACATCTTTCGGCGTGCCGGCGGAGAACTTTGCCGTGGACCTCACCATTGCCCGGGGCCTGGACTACTACACCGGCACGGTCTACGAGACCACGCTGCTGGACCACCCGGAGATCGGCTCCGTCTGCTCCGGCGGCCGCTACGACAACTTAGCCGAGTTCTATACCGACAAAAAGCTGCCCGGCGTGGGCATCTCCATCGGCCTGACCCGCCTTTTCTACGTGCTTGGCGAGCAGAATATGCTCAACCCGGATTTGCCCACCGCGCCGGCCGACGTGCTCATCCTGCCCATGACCGAGGACCTGTCGGCGGCCATCGCCCTGGCTACCTCTTTGCGGGAGGCAGGCATCCGCACCCAGCTCCACTGCGAGCAGAAGAAGTTCAAGCAGAAGATCGGCTACGCCGACAAGTTAGGCATCCCCTACGTCATCTTCCTGGGCGAGGACGAAATCGCAGGCGGCATCGTGGCCTGCAAGGACATGGCCACCGGGGAGCAGACCAAGCTCTCCCCCGCTGACACCATCGCTCTTATCCGCGCCGGCCTGGCGGAGAAAAACAGCGGCGCGGTAATCCTGGGCTGAGCAGGTTATTCGTCAGCCACATATCGGAATTTTGAATCCAATTTGTAATATACTTTTCAAATAATACAAAGAGGAGTGGTGTTCAATGAAACCGACCCGCCTGGCCGCCTTTCTGCTGGCCCTGCTCTTAGGGGTTGCGCCGGCCCTGGCCTACCCGCAGAATGGACTGGTCCCCCAGCAGGAGACCTATGGATCAGGTTTCCCTGACGTGAAGGGCACCTGGTGTGAGTCCTACGTCCAAACGGTCTACGAGTCCAGCCTTATGGAGGGCAAGACCAAAACCTCCTTTGACTCCCGGGCGCTTTTGACCAACGCCCAGATCATCACCATCGGCGCCCGGCTCTACGACCTGCTCACCGGCGGCGACGGAGAGATTCCCCTGATCGCCGATGCCAGCTGGTATCTGACCTACTATAACAACATGGCTCCCCTGTTGGGCTATGAGAGCGGCAGCCAGATACTGGACATGGGCGTCTGGCCCCCAACGGAGGCCTGCTCCCGGATCAGTTTTGTCAACATCCTGTCCGTCGTGCTGAAGGCCGCTGGGGTAGAGCTGCCCGTGGTCAATGAGGTGGCGGCCATTCCGGATCTGAACCCCATGGAGGCCCTGGACGGGTATACCAACACCCTGGCCTTCTACAACGCCGGCATTTTGAACGGCAGTGACGCCTACGGCACCTTCCGGCCCCTGAGCAGTCTGACCCGGGGCGAGGCCGCCGCCATGCTGGCCCGGCTCATCGACCCGGCCCAGCGCCTCCGCTCTTCTCCGGCGCCCTTTGATTTCTGCAAAGACCTGATGGGCATGGAGGCGGAGACGGTGGTGTACTCGGTCAACGGCAAGGAGCTGGCCATGGACAAGTTTGCTCCCCTGCTGGCCCGGAACTTCTTTGCCGCCGCCCGCCTGGAGGACATTACCTTTGCCGGGGCCGCAGTGCCCGACGCCGTCACCTGTGCCCTGATGGACCTGCGGCACGCGGCCGCCCTCTCCGTCCTGGCCGAGATCCACGGCATCACCCTCTCCGCCGAGGCGAAGGCCACGGCCGCGTCCAACGCTATGGCCAAGGCCGGCTTTGCGGGACTGGACGAGCAGGCCTGGCTCTCCTGTGAACTTCAGGAGGCACTCGGCGGCGCGGTGGAATCCTACTACTGTGAAGCCTATGGCTACAACAGTCCCCTGTTCCACTCCGACGAGCCCGACGGCCTGAGCCGCCTGGCGGACGATCTGGAGGCGGTGGACGTCACCATCCAGTCCGCCGGCGTGATGGAGGGCCTGGACTGGGCCGCCATCGGTCAAAGGGCCAAGACCACCCCCTATGCGGAGTACCTGTTCCAGCGCGGAGTTTGATCTTTCCAAAGGGAGCTTTTCCCGGGAAGAATGATTCCGTATAGTATTATTGAGGTACTATATTACGATACGGAGAGTGATTTTATGAAAAAAGCACGTCTCACCGCGTTGATTCTGGCCCTTGTCCTTGCCATGAGCACGGTCAGCGCCTTTGCCTATTCCTCCAATGCGCTGCTGCCCAGGCAGAAGTCCTATGACAAGCCCTTTGCCGACGTGAAGGGCACCTGGTGCGAGTCCTACGTCCAGACGGTCTATGAGGCCGGGCTGATGCAGGGCAAAACCGCCTCTTCTTTTGACTCCCGCAGTCAGCTGACCAACGGCCAGATCGTGGTCATCTGTGCCCGGCTCCACAAGCTGCTCTCCGGCGGAGGCGACACCTGGGCCGCGGGGGAAACCTGGTACGCCCCCTATTACGACTACTTTGCCAGCGTGACCTACGGCGGATACTACACCGCCGCGGAGCTGAAGTCCGACCTCTATCCGCCGGAGGAGCCCTGTCCCCGGTACGCCTTTGTCTGGGCCCTGAGCGAGGCGCTCAGCAGCGCGGATGTGACGCTGCCCACGCTGAACCAGGTTTCCGTCCTGCCCGACACGATAGACCCGGACATCCTGAGCTTTTACAACGCGGGAATCGTCAACGGCAAAGACAAGTACGGCTCTTTCGATGAATTCGGCACCCTGACCCGTGGGGAGGCCGCCGCCATGCTGGCCCGGATCATCGACCCGGCCCAGCGCCTCACCTTCACACTGACGGCCTTTGACCTCTCCAGGGATGTGTTGGGCGTAAAGGGCGACACGGTGCTGGCCACGGTGCAGGACCTCAGCTACACCGCGGATCAGATTGCCTACGGCCTGGTCAACAACCTGATTGTGATGAAGCTGAGCGATGGCGTTCTTCCTCCCATGTCCATCGTTGCCGGGGAGTACGTCTGCTACGAGGCTTCCCTGACGCTGCTGGCCCGGCAGAAAGGCATCAGCCTCAGCACGGAGGAAATAAACGCGGCCAAAGAGGACGGGCGGCTGATGGCCGGCTATATGGGCGTCAGCCAGGCCGGCTGGGCCCAGGAGAACCAGGATTACCTGCTTTTGAGCGCGCTGAGCCAGTACTACTATGACCATTACGCCGCCTCGGCGGACGACATCAGTTATTTGGACCGTCTGCAGGCGGATCTCACCGCGCTGGAGGACTCGCTCACCGCTCAGTACACCGACGCGCTGAAGTCCCTGAGTGCAAGCGCGGTCTACCAGCGGGCGGCCGAGTCTCCCCTGCGCTACCTGTACAGCTATTTATTTGAGTGAGAACCTGACTCCGGGATACTTTTGCGGTGGAGAACCCCCGCGCCGCCAGTATAAAGGAGGGCTTTATGAAGCGGCTGAGCGCTCTTCTCATCATGCTGCTTTTGCTGCTGGGCACGGTCCCAGCCCCGGCCGCGGAGCAGTCCTGTCTGGTACCCCGGGGCCGCCCCTATGAAAACACCTTTTCCGACGTTCCCGACGGGCTCTGGTGCGCCCCTTATGTCCGCACCGTCTACGAGACCCGCCTCATGGAGGGCTTCACCCAGGACCGCTTCCTCCCGGGCGGCAATCTGACCAACGCACAGATCACCGTCGTCGCAGCCCGGCTCTACGACCTGCTCACCGGCGGCGATGGGGAGATTCCCGCCCCGGCGGATGGGGAGTCCTGGTACCGCGGCGCCTACGACCTGCTGGCGGATGCCGGTGTGCTGGCGCAAAACACCCCGGGTGAGCAGCATACCGGGCTTCTGTGGTACGATTTTCAGGCCGCGGATCCCTGCTTCCGCTTCTTTTTCGCGGCAGTGCTGTCCGCCACGGTCCGGGCCGCAGGCGCGGAGCTGCCCGCCCTCAATGAGGTGGAGCGGATCTATGACCTCACCGGCGAAGAAGAGGACTTTCCGGACATCCTGCGTTTTTATAACGCGGGCATCCTCAATGGCTGTGACCGCTACGGCGGCCTGCACGGCTCCAGCCGCCTGACCCGGGGCGAGGCCAGCGCCATGCTGAGCCGGATCGTCGACCCGGCTCAGCGCCTCACCTTCACCCTGCCTGGCTTGGACCTGTGCGCCGACGTGCTGTGCCTTGCGCCGGACAGCCCGGTGCTGACGGTGGGCGGCGAATCCTTTACCGCCCAGCAGTTTGCCTACGACCTGTGCCTGGGCCTGTCCCAGTCGGCCCGGCCGGAGGACGGCCTGGACTTTGGGGTGATACGCATGAAGCGCACCGTGGCGATCTCCCGGCTGGGCCGGGAGCAGGGACTCACCCCGGACAGCAGCGCTGAATATCTGCTGGAACACTGGGACGGCTATCTGGGGCTGAGCCGTTCCGCCTGGCAGTGGCAGGCGGAGCGCGACAGCTATTACGTCCCTTTGCTCCGCGCCTACGCCGAACGCTATGGGGACAAGCTTTACCTTGCAAAACTGGAGTCCGACCTGGACGCGCAATGTGCCCAGCTGACGGTAGGGTTCTCCGCCCAGTTTGAAGCGCTTGACTTGGACGCGCTCTATCAGCGGGCCAAAGAGCTGAACATTGGATAAACCGGCATTCAAATTGATTTACCAAACAGAAAGGAACTTTTGTTATGATGCAATCCAGAACCCATACCTGCGCCGAGCTGCGCCTTGGCGACGCGGGCAGGCAGGTGAAGATCGTCGGCTGGCTGGAAAACGTCCGTGAGGTGGGCGCGGAGCTGGCCTTTGCCGTGGTCCGCGACTTCTACGGCACCACCCAGGTGGTGGCCGAAAGCGCCGAGATGGTCAAAGAGCTCCACGCCATCAACAAGGAGTCCACCATCAGCGTGGAGGGCACGGTCCGGGAGCGCTCCAGCAAGAATGCAAAGCTGTCCACCGGCGAGATCGAGGTGGTGCCGGAGAAGATCGAAATCCTGGGCCGCTGCCGCTACAACGAGCTGCCCTTCCAGATCAACCACAGCCGTCAGGCCGATGAGGCGGTGCGCCTGAAATACCGCTATCTGGACCTGAGGAACCCGGAGGTGAAGAAGAACATCATCCTCCGCTGCCAGGTGGTGGCCGCGCTGCGCAAGGCCATGACCGACCATGGGTTTCTGGAGATCACCACCCCCATCCTGACCGCCTCCTCGCCGGAGGGCGCCCGGGACTACCTGGTGCCCGCCCGCAACCACCCCGGCAAGTTCTACGCCCTGCCCCAGGCGCCCCAGCAGTTTAAGCAGCTGCTGATGACCTCCGGCTTTGACCGCTACTTCCAGATCGCCCCCTGCTTCCGGGACGAGGACGCCCGGGCGGACCGCTCGCCGGGCGAGTTCTACCAGCTGGACATGGAGATGGCCTTCGCCACCCAGGACGACGTGTTCGCCGTCTGCGAGGACGTGCTGCCCCCCATCTTCGCCGAGTACGGGCTCTATAACCGGGCCTCCGCCGCGCCCTTTGTCCGCATCCCCTACACCGAGGCCATGGAGAAATACGGCTCCGACAAGCCGGACCTGCGCATCGACCTTCAGGTGCGGGATGTGACCTCCGTCTTGGGCGGCTGTGGCTTCGAGCCCTTCGCGAACGGCCTGGTGAAGGCCGTGGTGGTCAGCGATTTCAAGGAGACCCGCAAGTTCATCGACAAGACCCTTGCGGCCGTGGAGACCCAGTCCGGCGGCAAGGCCTACTGGTTCCGCCTGGATGAAAGCGGCGAGTTAGTGGGCGGCATCTCTAAGTTCGTCGCCCCCATCCGTGAGCAGGTGGTGTCCGCCCTGGGCCTGAAGGCCGGGGATTTCGTGGCCCTCTCCGCCGGCAAGCGGGACGCGGCGCTGAAGACCGCCGGCGTGCTGGTCAAGACCTTAGGCGCCGCCGTACCCGGCCATATGGACAAGGAGCAGTACAGCTTCTGCTGGATCGTGGACTTCCCCATGTACGAGATCGGCGACGAGTCCGGCGAGCTGGAGTTCTGCCACAATCCGTTCTCCATGCCCTCCGGCGGTCTGGATGTGCTCTTAAAGGCGGAGGCGGGAAAGGTCGATCCCCTGTCCATCACCGCCGACCAGTACGATCTGGTCTGCAACGGCGTGGAGCTCTCCTCCGGCGCGGTGCGCAACCACGACCCGGAGATCATGATCAAGGCCTTTGAGCTGGTGCGCCTGGGCGAGGACGACGTGAAGGCCAAGTTCCCCGCCATGTACAACGCCTTCTGCTACGGCGCGCCGCCCCACGCGGGCATCGCCCCCGGCGTGGACCGCATGGTCATGCTGCTTGCGGGCGAGGACTCCATCCGGGAGATCATCCCCTTCCCCATGAACAAGAACGCCCAGGATGTGATGATGAGCGCGCCCTCCGAGGTCAGCCAAAAGCAGCTCCAAGAGCTGCACATCGCGCTGGTGAAGACAGAAGAATAAGCAGACAAAAAAGAGAGGCCGGATTAAATCCGGTCTCTCTCTTCTTCTGTCAGCTCCACGGCCTCTGACAAAACCGCGTCTTCGCACCGCTTCTGCGCCTCGATCAACATGCGGATCGCCTGTTCAGATGAATACATAAGGTCCAGGTATAGCTTTTTGTAATCCGGCATACAATCACCTCCGATTGAATTATACGCATATTCTGCGTACAATTCAATACTCAGATTTTGCGTAAGCTATTATCTGTACAGGTGATTATATGAACTTAAGGATTCGCGATTTACGTGAAGATCATGATAAAACCCAAGCGGATTTGGCTGAGTATCTGGGCTGCAGCCAGCAGACCTATTCCCGATATGAAAACGGGAAGGTTCAGCCAACACCGGAGACTTTGGAAAAGCTTGCCTTATACTTTGGCACCAGTGTGGACTATCTCCTGGGTCTGACCGACGATCCCAGGCCTTATCCAAGAAAACGGTAAAAGACCGGACGCAAGTCCGGTCTCTTCTTTTTCCGTGAGGCTCTCTTGGTGGAATGGGTAAAACTGGAGGCCATACGCAAGGGAGCAGAGCGGCAGCGCAGCGGGTAGCGGGAAGAGAGGGCAAAAGCGGATCGTGCGGTTCTTTTCTCCCTTGTACCGGCTGCGGCACGCTCTCTCTTTTCTTGCAAGAGAGAAAAGAGAAAATGTGGGGCGCATTCATACCCATGACGGTTCCCTTTTTTCCTCCGTTGTGGTAGACTACTCTCAGAACCATCCGGCCAGGCCGGAGCAAGGAGGCCCTATGAACCGTCCTTTCCGCGCCGCTCTTGCGGCACTGTGTCTGATCGCCTGCGCCGGCTGCGGGACAAACGGCGCCGTCTCCGCCCCGCCGCCCCAGTCCTCCGCCTCTGCTTCAGAGGAGTCGCCCCCTCCCCCGCCGCCCACGCCGGAGGAGATAGAGGAGCGGCAATTGGAGGAGCTTCTCTCCTCCATGACCCTGGAGGAACAGGTGGGCCAGCTCTTTTTCGTCCGCTGCCCCGCATCGGACGCCGTGGAGGATGTGTCCGCCTGCCATCTGGGCGGCTACCTTCTCTTTGGCCGGGATTTTCAGGACAAGACCGCGGGCGACGTGGTCCAAACCGTCGCCTCCTATCAGGACGCGGCCCGGATTCCCCTGCTCATCGGCGTGGACGAGGAGGGCGGCACCGTGGTGCGCGTCAGTTCCAACCCCCATCTGCGCTCTTCTAAGTTTCCCTCCCCCCAAAAGCTCTATGCTTCCGGCGGCATGGAGGCCGTGACGGCCGGCACCCGCGAAAAGGACCTGCTGCTCTCCGCCCTTGGGATCAATGTGAACTTCTCCCCAGTGGCCGACGTATCCTTAAACCCCGGCGACTTCATCCATGACCGCTCCTTCGGTCAGGACGCTCCGGCCACGGCGGACTACGTGGCCGCGGTGGTCTCCCAGATGCGCTCCGACGGTATGGGCAGCGTCTTAAAGCACTTCCCCGGCTACGGGAACAACGTGGACACCCACACCGGCATCGCCGTGGATCAGCGGCCTCTGGAGGCTTTCCGGAACTCTGACTTTCTGCCCTTCTCCTCCGGCTTTGACGCCGGTGCGGGAGCTGTGCTGGTGAGCCACAACATCGTCACCTGTCTGGACGAAACCCTGCCCGCCTCGCTGTCCCCCGCCGTGCACCAGGCCCTGCGGGACCTGGGCTTCACGGGCGTGGCCATGACCGACGATCTGGCCATGGAGGCGGTGGCCGCCTACTCCCCCGGCGGCGCCGTGGCGGTGATGGCCCTTCAGGCGGGGAACGACATGGTGGTGACCACCGACTACCGGACCCAGATTCCCAAGGTCATTGAGGCGGTGGAGCGGGGCGAGCTGGACCGCTCGGCGGTGGAGGATGCCTGCCGCCGGGTGCTGCAATGGAAGCTTTCCCTTGGGCTTTTGAACTTTACCTGAAGCGCATCCGTCTAAAGTGTATGGCGTGCTTTTTGGAAGAGGCGCGCCGGATCGGAAAAGGAGTTTTGCCGTCGTTGGACGGCGCCGGAACAAGGAGGTTTTGCATGAAAGAAAAGCTTCTGCGCACTTGTCTTGTGCTGATGGCCGCTCTGGCCCTGCTCACCACCACCGCCCTTGCGGACATGGGGCCCAAGCCTCAGCTGCGGGTCCGTGTGGAGAATCCTCCGCAGGGGCTCTACTACCTGGATTTGATAGCCGAGGGCGGTTTGGACAGAACCCACCCCAATCTCTCTGACGAGGACCGTGCAGAGTTGGACGAGGGTCTGCTCCAGTCCCTTTTGGACGCGGTGCCCGACGGGTACCACGCCTGCCTTGCCCAAGGCACCATAGCGCCCATGTGGGGTGATCTCACCGCCCGGGAGGATGGCGTCCACTTTTTCAATTATGTGGGCGTACCCGCCGCCTACCGCATCCTCATCGTCACTGAAAGCGGCGAGAGCTGGGTCACCGGCCCCCTGACCCGCCCGGTGCTTCAGTCCTCCGTCTCCGTGGACTGGGCGGACAAATCCGTCTCCACGCCGCCGGTGTGGCTGGCCTACGTCCTTCAGTTCCTTGCCACCTTCCTCCCCACACTGGTTATCGAGGGTGTGGTGCTGCTCCTCTTTGGCCTTTCCTCAAAGAAGAACTGGAGGGTCTTTCTGCTGGTCAACCTGCTGACCCAGATCGGCGTGTTCTGCTCCCTGGGCCTCACCGCGCTGCGGGAGGGCGTGGGACTTGGCTACTATCTGCTGTTTATCCTTGTGGAGGTGGCGGTGCTCACGGTGGAGGCGCTGCTCTACCGCCGCTTCCTCACCGGGACCTCCCGGGGCCGGGCCACCGCCTACGGCGTCACGGCCAACCTCTGCTCCGCCGCCGTGGGCTGGCTGCTGGCCTATCCGGTCTGGAACGTACTCTCCGCCCTGTGCTGAGTTGTTCCAACATTTCGCCCCATGCAGGGGCTGCTGAAAGGATCGTTCGCCATGGAAACCGAAAAGCTGTATTACTCCGACCCCTTCCTTTGCCGCTTCACCGCCTCCGTCCTCTCCTGTGAGGCGTCAAAGGGCGGCTTTGCCGTCACGCTGGACCGCACCGCCTTCTACCCCGAGGGAGGGGGCCAGCCGGCGGATCACGGCATCCTGGGCACAGCCTCCGTCACGGACGTCCACGAAAGGGACGGCGTGATCGTCCACACTGTCGGCAGCCCCCTCCCGGTGGGAGGCAGCGTGGAGGGCGCGGTGGACTGGGAATGCCGCTTTGACCACATGCAGCAGCATTCCGGCGAGCACATCATCAGCGGTATTCTCTGCGGCCTGTACCACTGCGACAACGTGGGCTTCCACCTGGGCGCCGACACGGTCACCATCGACTACAACACGGATATGACCTGGGAGCAGGTGCTGGAGGCAGAGCGCAGAGCCAACGAGGTGATCTGGGCCGACGAGGCGGTGGAGATCGCCTACCCCTCTCCCAAGGAGCTCAGCGCCCTGGATTACCGCTCCAAAAAGGAGCTGACGGGCCAGGTGCGGATCGTCTCCTTCCCGGAGGCAGACTGCTGCGCCTGCTGCGGCACCCATGTGCTCCGCGCCGGGCAGGTGGGCCTCATCAAGGTCCTCTCCTGCCAGAAGTTCCGCCAGGGCGTCCGGCTGGAGATTCTCTGCGGCCGGCGGGCCCTGCGCTACCTGAGTGCGGTCTTTGAGCAGAACCGGGCGGTGGCCCAGGCCACCTCCGCCAAGCCCACGGAGACCGCCGCCGCGGTGGAGCGCCTCCTTGGTGAGCTCTCCGACGCCAAGGCCCGGACGGCCCATCTGGAGGAGAGCGTGTTCGCCTCCCTGGCCGACCAGCACCGGGGCGCGGGCGACGTGGTGCTCTGGGAGGAACCCATGAGGCCCGACGCGGTGCGCCGCCTCTGCGACGCCGTGGCCCAGACCTGCGGAGGCCGCTGTATGGTTTTCTCCGGCGAGGGGGAGCGCTACGCCTACGCCATCCTCTCCCCCGGCAGGGACATCCGGGAGTTTGTCAAGTCCCTCAACAGCGCCCTTCAGGGTCGGGGCGGCGGGCGGGACGGCTTCGCCCAGGGCAGCTTGGCCGCCGGGCGGAAGGCAATCGAAGCTTTCCTGGCCCAGGACGCGCTCTCCCGCGGCTGATCAAACAAAAAGGCGCCGGTGTGGTTTCACACCGGCGCCTTTCTCTTCTATTTTCTCATGGCGCCTCGTAGATCAACAATTCCTCTACCCTGCACTCCATGACGTAGCAGATCCTTGCCAGAATATCCAGGTCGATTTTGGATATGTCGCCCCGGTACCACTTGTCCACCACTTCAAAACGTGTGTGGATTGAATTGGCCAATTCATTTCTGGTCATGCCCCGCTGATCCATCAGCTGGTTCAGCCGCAGGGAGATTTTTCCGTACTGGCGGATGGACAAAATCGTTTGATTTTTCGTCATTATATCACCTCAAGTTTACCCTATCTATAAAGTAACCAATTGACAATTCCTCTTTACATAGTTACTATAGATATAGTAGTATATGGAGGTGATTTACATGGATTCTTATCGCCAGCAATATTACCATCTCCTGCACTGTATGGCCAAGGCCACAAGCGCGATGGACAAAGGCGACCTGATCCAGGCCAGGGAAGTGCTGATTCAGGCGCAGCAGGAGGCGGAAAGCCGGGTATTGAACGAACTACCGGAAGAGAGTTGAGCTCTTCCGGTAGTTTTTTACACGCCGCCGTAGGCAAAGTGCCCGGCCCAGTAATACTCCAGGCTGCGGAAGGTCTTCAGCGCCTCCTCTTCCCCGGGAGACAGACCGCCGCGCACCTCGCCGTCGGCATCAATATACTTTTCCACAGAGGTGATGACCGGCAGCACCTGACGCACCTGCTCCGTGGCCTGGAGGTAGGCGCTGCCCAGGTAGCCGCACTGATGAAAGACCTCGTTCATCAAAAAGCAGGAGGAGAGCTCCGGTCCCGGACCCTGGAAGGGCCGGTCCAGCAGCTCTTTGGCCGCGTCGTTGGCCCAGATCAGGTAGGAGGCGCCGTAGTAGTTCCGAAACCCCTCGTCCGTGGCCACGTCCAGGTTGACGCCCAACTCATTGTAGGCGGAGTTTCCGTCTCCCAGCCAGGGCTTGTGGTCGCCATAGAGCACCAGCACCACCGGTCGCTCTTCCCGCCGGAGCTGATCCACAAAGTCCATCAGGTGACGGATGGTATCCTCCACGGAGCCAAGGTAGTTATCCAGGATGTTGGCTGTTTCCCCGGAGTAGCGGCCGTCGGTGTAGTGGTTTCCCCGCCAGACGCTCTGGGTGTCGTAGGGCCCGTGGCCCTGATAGGTGACGTTGAAGGAGAAGTAGGGACTGTCGGTCCGGTTTTCCCGGTAGAGGGCCAAAATCTCCGGCAGCAGCAGCTGATCCGCCGCGATGGCCTCGGAGAGATGGCTGTAGTGGTTTTCGTAGAAGTAGTAGCCGGGGATGCCAAGGTAGCGGTTCACATTCCGGCGGTTGTAGAACCACTCATAGCTGGAGTGGCTGCCCTCCGCCGTGTAACCCTGTTCCCTCAGATACCATGCGTGGGAGTTTGTGTTGGCGCGTAAGTTTGGCAGCGTGCAAAGCCCCGTGAGAAAGCACCGCTCCGTGTCAACCGTGCCGCCGGCAAAGATGTTGGTAATCAAAGACCCTGCCACGCCCTCCTGCTCCAGGGCATGGTAGTCGTCGTAAAGGGAGAAATCCACCCCCTCGATGCCCAGTGTGGAAAAGTCGGCAAAGGCCTCCAGCTGGATGGTGATGAGGTCCACCGCCTCCTTGATGGGCTGATCCTCATACTGCGCCAGCAGCGCGGCCGTGGCCGCCTCGTCATATCCCTCCGGCGGCTTGATCTGACCGGTGGTCATGCTGTGGAGGAAGGGGTATATAAACCCCTTGGAGAGATAGACCTGGGTGGAGCTCCACTGGTTGATGAGCTCCGTATTGGCGGTGCGGACCTTGTAAGTGACGTTGTCGCCGTAGGCCCCCCTCAGCGGGATGCAGGCAAGGACGGCCGCAAGCGAAAGGGGCAGACGAACCTTTGCCGGAGGACGGCCCCGGGCAATGAAAAAGAGAACCGCCGTCCCCGCCAGGGCGCAGGCGATGCCAAACCATATCCGCCCGTCCGGAGAGAGGTCATAGCCCGCGGTCCGGGTGATGCCCGCCGCCTCCCGGATGTAGCGCAGATCGTCAAACATCAGCGGGTCGTCCCGGAACAGCAGGAGAAAATAGTTGGCAACGGAGGCGCCTAACGTCACAATGGCCGAGAGTAAAAAGGACAGATATGCCCGCCCGATCACAAGATAGAGGATCAGGGCCAGCGCCGTCACCGGGATGATGTTCAGCGCCGCGATCCGCCAATTGGCAAAGTAGCTGAGAAACAGGCGGTCGGGGTAGTCCCCATATGCGAAGAGCAGGGACAGCGCCCCCAGGCAAACCCCGGACGCCAGCACCCACAGAACATTCCACGCCCAGAACCCAATCCGTTTTCCCCCATTGAGTCCGGCGCCGCTTTTTTGAAATAACCAGCATGTTTTCACTTAGGAAACCCTCTTTTTGAAACTCCGCGGGGATAACCGCGTACAAAAATCCTATTGTGACATCATACCCGTTTTCCCGGGGAAAAACAAGGGGATGCTGTATTTTTACACCGCGCCGCCCGTATATCCGCCTTCTCCACGGCGTTTCACATGCAAAAACCGGTTCTCCGCCCGAAAAAAGGACCGCCCCAAAAAGGGGCGGTCCTTTCGATTCATACGTTCGTCCGGCCTCAATAGGCAAGCTTCTCGTCCAGATAGGCCTTCAGCTTGTCGATGGGCAGCCGCACCTGCTCCATGGTGTCCCGGTCCCGGACGGTGACGCAGTGGTCGGCGGGGGTCTTCTCGTCGCCCACGGTCTGGAAGTCCACCGTGATGCAGTAGGGGGTGCCGATCTCGTCCTCCCGGCGGTAGCGCTTGCCGATGGAGCCGGTGTCGTCGTAGTCCACCATATAGTATTTGCTCAGCTCGCGCTGAATCTCCTGGGCCTTCTCGCCAAGCTTCTTAGAAAGGGGCAGCACCGCCGCCTTGAAGGGAGCCAGGGCCGGGTGGAAATGCATCACCACGCGGCTGTCGTTCTTCTCCACGTCCACGATCTCCTCGTCGTAGGCCTCCACCAAAAAGGCAAGGGTCATGCGGTCCGCGCCCAAGGAGGGCTCGATGACATAGGGGATATAGCGCTCGTTTTTCTCCTGATCAAAGTAGGTCAGATCCTGGCCGGAATGCTCCTGATGCTGCCGGAGGTCATAGTTGGTCCGGTCCGCCACGCCCCAGAGCTCGCCCCAGCCGAAGGGGAACTTATACTCAAAGTCGGTGGTGGCCTTGGAGTAGAAGCTCAGCTCCTCCTTCTCATGGTCCCGCAGCCGCAGGTTCTCCTCCCGGACGCCCAGGTCCTTCAGCCACTGGTGGCAGTAGCTGCGCCAGTAGGAGAACCACTCCAGGTCCGTGTCGGGCTTGCAGAAGAACTCCAGCTCCATCTGCTCAAACTCCCGGATGCGGAAGATGAAGTTGCCAGGAGTGATCTCGTTGCGGAAGCTCTTGCCGATCTGGCACACGCCGAAGGGCAGCTTGCGGCGGGTGGTGCGGGCGATGGCCGGGAAGTTGACAAAGATTCCCTGGGCGGTCTCAGGCCGCAGATACACCTCGTTGGCCGTGTCCTCGGTGACGCCCTGGTGGGTCTTGAACATCAGGTTGAACTTGCGGATGTCGGTGAAGTCGGACTTGCCGCAGCCGGGGCAGGGAATCTGCTTTTCCCGGATATAGGCCACCAGCGCCTCGCCGTCCATGGCCTCCACGTTCACATTGTCAATGCCCTGCCCGGCGTTGTAGGCCTCCACCAGCTTGTCGGCGCGGTGGCGCATCTTGCAGGCCTTGCAGTCGATAAGGGGGTCGTTGAAGGTGGCCACATGGCCGGAAGCAACCCACACCTCGGGATTCATCAAAATGGCGGAGTCCAGTCCCACGTTGTAGGGGTTCTCCTGGACGAACTTCTTCCACCAGGCCCGCTTCACGTTGTTCTTCAGCTCCACGCCCAGGGGGCCGTAGTCCCAGCTGTTGGCAAGGCCGCCGTAAATCTCGCTGCCCGGAAAGACAAAGCCCCGGCTTTTGCACAGCGCCACAATTTTTTCCATAGTCTTGCTGTCGTTGTTCATGTTCTTCTCTCCTTTTCATCCCTTGTTGTGATTCCCATTCGCCGCCCGCTTCATTCCCGCAAAAAAACGCCCTGAGCCGGAATCGGCTCAGGGCGAACTGTATGCAGTCCGTGGTTCCACCTGAATTTACGTTTGCACGTACACTTAAACCCGGTAACGGCGGGGGCCGGCCGCGCCTGCTCTCCGCTTGGGCGCCGCAGCTCCGGGACGCCTTCTCCCTCTCCCGGCAAGGGCTTGCACCAGCCGCCCTCTCTCTGGACCCAGGAAATCGGGGATACTCCTTCCCTTCATCGCAGTTTGATATTGGGTGTACTGTACCACGTTTTTCCACATCTGTCAAGGGAAAGTGAGCAGTCCACTTTCCTTGTACGTCGCCGTCCGGTACACTGTCCATTGAAAAACAGCAGCCCGCATGATAAACTACATCCAACAACAGCCGTGTGATAAACCGGAATTCAGTGCGCGGAAGCATTTTCTAAGGGGGGAAAGGGTATGAAGCTGTATCTCACAAAAAGACAAAAACCGGCTTTACTGATTCTAAGCCTCTTTGCCGTGTATATATGCCTGTCCATCCTGCTTGGCTTCCCATTGGGCTTTGGCAAAATGATGGCTCGTGGTGCGGCAAGGGAGTATTGCAGTATCGTCTACCCACAGGCAACGCTTGGAAAGACCGTATTTAATCCCGTCAGCAGCTCCTATGAGACCCTGGTCCATTTGGGAGAGGAGCGGCTCTATATCCACACCAACCCCAATCAAGATACGGTCGGCGACCCGTCCCGAGAGGAGTTGTTTTTAGAGGAAACCGGAGTATCAGAGGTTATCTCCAAACTACACCGTACCTATGTTCAAGGACGGTACTATCGATTTCTCTCCTACGCCGTCTATTGGAATCATAACGACCCAATGACCCCTCTCACAAGTCTGCGCTTTGATTATGGGGACTATGAAAGTCCATCTCTTCCCAGTGAGGAACAAATAAAGGAACTCATCTCCCCCATAGCACTTGACTGCATCACTCAAGTAGAGAAGCTGCTCCCTTTGGACAACGTCTATCTCCTGTACTACCACCCTGATTTTAAACCTGACAAACGGGGTATGACGTGGAGAAGTATGAACATACCCCTGGATAACAGTACGCCACGAACGAAGGAGCTTTTGGATACAGCGGAACTTAAATTGACCTAATCCCCTTCTTTATCTGACAGATTCCAAGGTTCAGGGACAGTCTCACCAATGAGACTGTCCCTGCTGTTTTGAAAAAGCCGTACCATCAAGAAAAAAGAGAGCCGCGCGAGAGGGATCAAGCTCCACATCATCCATCCACATCTTCCCAGACAGGGCGGACACTCCAGCCCTCGGGAGTTTGGATCGTAAGCACTGCAAGGGTTCCATCCTCAAGACAGGTAAACCAGACGGCGCCTCCGGCGGCGCCCGCCAGGCCGTCGTGGCCAAAGAGGTCCGCCCGGTTTTCGTCGTACTGATTTTCATGGATGCAGGCCAGCAGGGATTCCGTCACGATGCTGTCATACTCATCCAAAAAGTCCTTCGCCGTCTCCACCGTGGCGGTTCCGTCGGCCGTCGTCACCTTTGCGGGCCAGCAGATCATCTCTGCCACGTCCAGGCGGCGGCCGTCCTCAATGGCCCGGACAAATTCCGCGTAAAACTCCTGGGCCGTCTGCTCCTCCATGCCAGTCTGCCCATAGAAGAGGTCCTCCTCCGCCAGCTCCCCTGTCTCCTCCGCCCGGGGCACGGCCGCCAGCCGGGCCAGCTCCTCTCTGTCCCGGTCCAGAAGGGAGAAGTCGATCCCATCCGCCAGCGCCTCCAGCTCCCCGGCGGTGAGTCCGTCGTCACCGCCGGCAAGGACGTTCAGAGTGACAAAGCTGTCCCTCAGCTCCGCCAGGACCAGCGCCTTTCCCGGTCCGATGCCCAGACGCACCTCTTGTCCGCAGGAGGCGGTATAGCCCCACTCCCGGTAGGCCGACACATCTCCCACCGCCAGCATCACGTCGGTAAAGCTCCCCCTGACGCAGCGCATGAACTGATAGCTTAAAATGCCGAATCCTTCCACATACGCCTCCCCGTCATAGTGGAAGGTTCCGTCCTCGTAGATATATGTGCTGAAGGGCGTGTGGGACTCCGCAAGGAAGGCGCCGCCCGCCTTTGAAAAGAGGTCCTCCCGGCTCATCACATCCTGTATCCCCGTGTGCAGGACAAGGCCGCAGCGCTCTGTGATCCCATCCAGCGTATCCGCCATCTCCCTGGTGTAGACCTGATAAAATCGGTAGCGCTCCTCCAGGCCGGTGGGTCCGTTCCCGATCTCCCGCAGGATAGAGCCGTCCGGATCATAGCTGCCCAAAAAGGCCTGCCACTCCGCCGTGGCTCGGCTCTCCGGCGTATCCGCATAGCCGGAGAGGGTGATGCTGTCCACCCGCACATCCTGAAGGCCGCCCTGCCCGTCCGGCATCTGCACGGCGGCCTTTTCCGGCATCAGCCACTGCCGCAGGCCAAAAAAGTCCGTCGCCACGGCCGTGCACGTCAGCGCCACTATCAGGCAGAGCACCGCGGCCACCACAGTCACGTGACGTCTGCGTCGTTTTTGTTCTTTCATTTCCATTGCCTCCCATCGAATGTCCGCGGAGGAGTGGATCTGGGAAAAGGTTTTCCGATATAACTC
Source organism: Dysosmobacter acutus (assembly GCF_018919205.1). Lineage (NCBI taxonomy): Bacteria > Bacillati > Bacillota > Clostridia > Eubacteriales > Oscillospiraceae > Dysosmobacter > Dysosmobacter acutus. The sequence goes on along the minus strand of NZ_JAHLQN010000001.1, from coordinate 479,813 downwards.
TTTGAACTCCATACTACACCTCCGTCAGCTGCTGCTTCAAAAGCTTTCTTGCCCGGGAAAGTCGGGTGGTCACGGCGGTCTGACTCACGTGGAGCAGCTCCGCGATCTCCTGCACGGAGAAGTCCTCATAGTAAAAGAGGTCCAGTACGGTCCTGTATTTTTCCGGAAGGGCCATCACCGACTGATAGAGAGACTCCTGCTGCGGCGTTTCAAAAACGGGCGGCAGCGCGTCCAACGACACTCGGCGCCTGCGCCAGGGACTGCGCAGCATATCCCTGCACAGATTTACCGTCACCCGGATCAGCCAGCGGCACAGATGCTCCGGCCCGTCAAAGGGCTTTTTCTCCCCATAGAGCCGCAGGAACACCTCCTGCACCGCATCGTCCGCGTCGCTTGGATTGCCGCACTGGTGGAGCGCAATCCGGAACACCATGTCCCGGTGGCGCTCCACCGCGTCAAGAAAGCTGTTCTGTTCCATCGCGTTTCACCTGTGGGCGCTGGTTTTCCCGGCGCCTCTTCCTTACTTTGAATGCATTCACCAATAATACGATTTCCGGAGGCAATTTGTCACAGCGCGCGTAAAAAACCGTCCGGCATCAGCCGGACGGTTTTTATTCACTGCTTGTTTCTGTCGTAGGCCACAATGACCCGGCGGTTGGGCTCGGTGCCGGTGGAATAGGTGGTGATGTTGGGCGTCTCCTGCAGCGCGGTGTGGATCACATGGCGCTCATAGGCGTTCATAGGCTCCAGCGTCACGTTGCGGCGGTACTTGGTCACCTTCCCCGCCACCTTGACGGCCAGGCGCTGGAGGCTCTGCTCCCGCTTCTGGCGGTAGTTCTCCGCGTCCAGGTGAATCCGCACACGGCTTCCGGAGCCACGGTTGACGGCGTAATTGGTGAGCTGCTGAATGGCGTCCAATGTCTCTCCCCGGCGGCCGATCAGCGCGCCCAATTTATCGCCCTCCAGAAAGACCTTGTAGCGGCCCTTCTCCGGCTGGTACACCTTTACCTGGGCGGGGCTGTCCATCTGCTCCAGCAGTCCGTTCAAAAAGGCCTTGATCTGCCCGGCCTTCTCATCATTGCACAGTTCCCCAAGCTCTTCGCTTTCCCCGCAACGATCAGGCTTTTCCTCCTTAGGGGCCCTGGGCGCCGTCTTCTCCACCTTAGGCGCTGCCTTTTCCACCGTCTTCGGCGCGCTCTTGGGAACAGGCGCTGCCTTGGGCGCCGCCTTCACCGGAGGCTCCTTCACCACCGGTTCGGCCTTCAGCTCCTCTTTCCAATCGCTCTGCTCAGCTCCCTCATAGCTGACGCGGACCTTGGCCGGCACCGCGCCGATCCCTAAGAAGCCGGGCTTGGAGCGCTCCAGGATTTCCACAGATACATCATCGCGGTCAAGATTGAGCTGGGCCAGCGCCTTGGCAATGGCCTCGTCCTCATTCTTGCCGGTTACTTCAATATAACTCATGGCAGTTGCTCCTTAGTCTTTGTAATGATCCTCGCTGAAGGTGCGGCCCCGGGCATAGGGACGGTCCCCCACGCGGCCGTTCTCATTGGTCCTTGGCTTCTCCTTGGCCTTCTTTTCCAGCTTCTCCGCCCGCTTGGCGGCGATCTTTTTCTTGTTCTGATTGGCCGCGTTGAGTTCCCTCTGGAGCTGGGCCTGCTGCTTGGCCTCCTCCTGACGCTGCCGGCGCAGCTCCGCCCGCTGGGCCTCCTTTGCCTCCTCTTCTTCCTCTAACTTCTTGTTGTAGAATTTTCCAAGTAAATACTCCTGAAGGATGGAGAACAGGCTCTGGGCAATCCAGTACACGCCCAGGGCGGCGGGCATGATGAAGCCGATGTAAACGCTCATCAAAGGCATCATCCAGGTCATCATCTTGGTGGAGCGGGCGGCGTTGGGATCAGTCGCCGGCTGGGAGGACATGGTGATCCGGCTCAGCAGGAAGCTCAGCGCGCCGGAGAAAATGGGAATCAGCATCAGACCGATCAGCCCCCAGCTGATGCCGGCTGAAAAGTCTCCCATGTGCTGGCTGGGGGTGGCGGTCAGGTCCAGACCCAGGAAATTGTAATCCATGTAGATCCAGCTTGTGTGCTGGGAGAGAAAACTGGCAATGGGGGCCTTGTCGGCGTTGGTCCCGATGACCTTTACAAGCTCGATCTGCTCATAGACCGCATTGCTGGTCAGCTGGAGGCCGGCGGCGGAAATAGCTTCTTTGGCCGCGGCAAGCATGCTGCTGCCGGCGGCCAGGCCGCCTAAGTTCATAAAGTGGGTGATAGGGCTGCGGATGATGGAGTACAGGGCGATCATGATGGGCAGGGGCAGAAAGCTCCAGAGACAGCCGCCCATGGGGCTGACGCCCTCCTCGGCGTAGAGCTTCTGCACTTCCTCGGCATACTTTTGCTGATTGTTCTTATACCGGGTCTGCAGATCCTTCAGCTTGCCACTCATCCGGGACATGCGCATCATGCCCTTTTTGGATTTCATCTGGAAGGGCAGCATCACAAGCTTGATCACCAGGGTAAACAAAATCAGCGACACGCCGTAAGAGCCCGTCACATTGTAGAACAGGCGCAGCAGCGCGGCGAATGGGATACAAATATAGTATCCAAGCGTTGCAAACATGTGGTTTCCTCCGATTTTTGTTGAAAAAATGGGGTTTGCTACGGGACAGGGTCATACCCGCCCTTGTGGAATGGGTTGCAGCGCAGAACGCGGCGGAACGCAAGATAGGAGCCTTTGAGCGCGCCGTATTTTTCAATGGCCTCCAGGGCGTACTGGGAGCAGGTGGGGATATAGCGGCACCGGGGCGGAAAGGCCGGCGAAATCTCCCTGCGGTAAAAGCGCACCAGTGCAAGCAAAAGCCGCTTCATACCCGCTCCTCCCACACGCCAAGCCTGTCCATACACTGGCGCAGTTGAGCGCACACCTGATGCCACGGGGCGCTGAGAAGTCTTCCCCGGGCCACCATCACAAAATCGCAGCCTGGCCGGATATGCGCGGCTTGAAGCCGATAGGCCTCCCTCAGCCGGCGCCGGGCGCGGTTTCGCACCACGGCCTTTCCAAGCTTGGTGGACACGGTGATGCCGATGCGGTTGTGGTCCAGGTGATTGTTCCGGCAGTAGACCACCACGCAGGGACTCACCGCCGACTTTGCCTTGCGGTACATCCTCTGGAATTCATAGTTTTTTTTCAGCGTGACGGCTTTTTTCATGCGTCCTCCTCATCCGGTCAGGCCTCCTTTTTCAGGCATACAGCTTTTTAGGGACGGCAGACTGTTCCTCTACCGCCCCTGAAATAATTTGATTCTGACCGGGTGTCCAAGTCCTCTTAGTAGGACAGCTGTGCGCGGCCCTTGGCGCGGCGGCGGGACAAAACCTTGCGGCCGTTGGCAGTAGCCATTCTCTTGCGGAAGCCGTGGACCTTCTGGCCGTGCAGTTTCTTGGGCTGATAGGTACGTTTCGTTGCCATCTTAAGACACCTCCTGTTATAATTCCGGCGGTCCGGGGAACCCCTTTCCGCACTTACTCGACAGCAGACGGCAAGCCTTCTGCCGCAGTAATCCTTTTATCCGTCAACCGATTGTGACGCACCGAATAGTATACAGGCTTTTTGAAAAGGTGTCAATATGTAAACCGGGAAAAAACTCTCATTTTCCCATACTTTGCGCACTTTTTCCAACCCTTTCAAAATATAGTGTGACAAAAGCTTCACCGCGCTATATCTTGTGTATAGAAATGGAAGAGTATGGGAACCATTTTCTTGTGTATTTTCACTTCTTATTAATTAGAATATGTATAGACACACCGGCCCTTTTTTGGTATACTGATACAGTATTATTTTGCTGCATTTTGCCTGTTCAGAAAGGGGCGTAACGCGTTGAATTCCGTGGCAGACATCTGGACCACCGTTTTGCAGAAACTGCAAAACGAGCTGTCCGAAACCACCATCTCCACCTGGTTCGACGAGCTTGAGCCGGTGGACATACGGGAGTTTACCTTTTACTTCCGCTGTCCCAATGAGTTCAAAAAAGGCTACATCGAATCTCTCTTCTTAGACAATATCCGCGCCGCACTTCAGGATATCTTTTCCCATGAGTTTGAGGTGAAAATCCTGGATGAGGAGGAGTACGCCGCGTTTGAATCTCCGGAGAGTGCGAAAAAAACACGCAGTCTCTTTGAGTCGGATGAATTCACCTTTGAAACCTTTGTGGTGGGTCCGTCCAACAAACTTGCCTACGCTGCCGCCCGGTCTGTGGCGGAGCGGCCCGCGGCCAACTACAACCCTCTGCTGATTTACGGCGACTCAGGCCTTGGAAAGACCCATCTCCTCTACGCCATCGCCCACATGATCCGCAAAAATAACGCAAGGGCCAAGATCGCCTACGTGAAGGGCGACGATTTTATCAATCAGTTCATCGAATTGATCCGGGCCGGCCGGGGCAGCGAATTCCGGGCCCGTTACCGGGAGGCGGACCTGCTGCTGGTGGACGATGTGCAGTTTGTGGCCGGCAAGGAGCAGGTGCAGAACGAATTTTTCCATACCTTCAATACCCTCTATGAGTCGGGCAAGCAGATCGTCCTCACCTCCGACCGTCCCCCCTCTGAGATGACGCTGTTGGACGACCGCCTGCGCACCCGTTTTGAGTGGGGCCTCCTGGCGGACGTGGCGCCGCCTGACTTTGAAACGCGGATGGCCATTATCAAAAACAAGGCCGCCATGTTGGGTATGGAAATACCCGACTCCATTGCCGGATTCATCGCCGAAAAAGTCACCGCCAACGTGCGCCAGCTTGAGGGCACCATCAACAAGATTCTGGCTTACAAGGACCTTTTGGGAGACAACGTGGACGAGGAGGCCGTGAAGCGTGCCATCCGGGACATCCTCTCCAAAAGCGGAGAGATCATTCCCACTCCGGAGATGATCATCGGCTATGTCTGCCGCTTTTACAATATGGAGGAAACCATCATCCGCGGCCAACAGCGGGTAAAGGATGCTGTTCAGGGCCGTCAGATCGCCATGTACCTTATCCGCCGCATGACCAACCTCTCTCTTGTGGACATCGGCCGGGAGTTCGGCGGCCGGGATCACGCCACGGTGAAGCACTCCATCGAAAAGGTGGAAAAGCAGATCCGCACAGACCCCTCCTTTGCCGAGGTCATCAAGGAACTGACCACCAATATCAACTCTAAAAAATAAAAGACCTTTCCACAATCCGCTGTGGAAAAGGAAAACTCCGCTGTGGAAAAATTCCCCCAATTTTTTTATGTGGAAAAGACTTGCAACTTGTCCACATCCCCTGTGGATGGACAAACCTTACGGAAATCGACGTTTCCCTCCTTTTCCACACAAAAGGCCCCCTACGGCTACTGTTACTAACTTCATATTCTATGCTTTTCTTGCCTATGATATGCATCCTTTGCAAACTTTTTTTTGAAAGGAAGGATCTACATGAAATTCTCCTGTGAAAAGGCCCTCCTCCAGAGCGTGATCGCCACCACTTCCCGGGCCGTTTCCACTAAGAGCTCCATCCCCGCCCTTGAGGGTCTTCTCCTTCAGGCGGGCGATATACTGACCATCTCCGGCTATAACATGCAGACCGGCATCCGCGCCAAGGTCAGCGCCGACATCACCGAGGGCGGAGAAATCGTCCTCAACGCCCGTCTCTTTGGAGACATCATCCGAAAAATGCCCGATGATGTGGTCACTTTTCAGTCCGATGAGCGCTTCATGGTCCACTTGAGCTGCGGCGACGCGGCCTTCGATATTCTGGGCCTCAGCGCCGCCGACTATCCGGAGCTTCCGGCGGTGGAGGATGAGTTTACCATCTCCATTCAGCAAAAGGTGCTGCGGGAGATGATCGGTCAAACCCTGTTCGCCGTCTCCACCAATGAAAGCCGCCCGGTGCACACCGGCTCTCTCTTTGAGATCAACGACAAGGGTCTGACCATTGTATCTGTGGACGGATTCCGTCTGGCAGTGCGCCGGGAGCCTTTGGAGAAGATCGATGGCGGCGCCTTTTCCTTTGTTGCGCCGGGCGCGGCCCTCTCCGAGGTGGAGAAAATCTGCGAGGACGTGGAGGATTTGGCGTGCGTTACTTTGGGAAACCGCCACATTCTCTTTGAAGTGGGAGATACGGAGCTGATCTGCCGCAGGCTGGAGGGGGAATTCCTGGATTACAAGAACGCCATCCCCCGCAATAACCCCATCCGCCTGATCGCCGACACAAAGACGCTGATTGAGAGCATAGACCGGGTCAGCGTTGTGATTTCCGACAAACTGAAAAGTCCGGTGCGCTGCGTCTTTGACCATGAGCGGGTGATGCTCTCCGCAAAGACCGGCAACGGTGAAGCCAAGGATGTGTGCCCTCTCTCCGGCGACGGCGGCGCTCTTGAGATCGGCTTCAACAACCGCTATCTTATGGACGCATTGCGCTATGCGCCGGCGGACGCCGTTCAGATCGAGCTGAACACCGGCGTTTCCCCGGCCGTGATTGTGCCCACGGACGGCGGCGAGAGCTTTCTCTATATGGTGCTGCCGGTGCGGCTGAAGGCCGCGGAATAAAGAAGCGGCGGTTTATCATCTGCCGCGGATCGGAGAAATATGAAAATCATTGTCATTACAACGGAGTATATCAAGCTGCAGGACCTGCTGAAGTTTGCGGCTGTTACGGAGACAGGAGGCGAGGCAAAGCAGCGGATCCAGGATGGTCAGATTCTGGTCAACGGGGAGATCTGTACCATGCGGGGCAAAAAGCTGCGGCCCGGAGACGTGGTCTCGGCGGACGGACAGGAGTTCGGCCTCAGCTATGCGGATTGATGAACTGACGCTGGAGCGGTTTCGCAACTACAGATGTCAAAGGGTGGAGTTTGACCCCCGGTGCAATGTGATCTACGGGGAGAACGCCCAGGGAAAGACCAATCTGCTTGAGGCCATCGCCTATCTCTCCAGCGGCCGTTCTCCCCGGGCCAGGTCCGACCGGGAGATAATCGGCTTTGAGGAGCAGGACGCTATGATCGGCGCCAGGGTGTTTGCCCGGGACCGGGAGTTCGCCATGGAGGTGGAGCTTTACCGGGGGAGACGGCGGCGGATGCGGGTGAATCAGGTGGCTGCCAAAACAGCGGCGGAACTCTCCGCCGTGTTCAACACGGTTTTTTTCTGCCCGGAGGATCTCTATCTCATCCGGGACGGCGCCGCGGCCCGGCGGAAGTTCTTAGACGGCTGCCTCTGCCAGCTGCGGCCCCGGTATGCCTCTGCCCTGTCAAATTACAACAAGGTCTATGAACACAAGACCCGGATTCTCCGGGACTGGGGGGAAAAGCCCTCCTTGCTTGAGGCGCTGCCGGAATTCAATGAGCAGATGGCCGTTGCAGGGGCGGTGGTGATCCATTACAGGGCTCAGCTTTGCCGACGGCTGGGAGAATACGCGGCCGCCGCCCATGGGGAATGCTCCGGCGGGCGGGAGGAGCTGCGCCTTGTCTATCAGACCGTCGCCACTGTGGAGGACCCCCTTGGCAGCGTGGGTGACATCGCGGAGCAGCTGCGCATCCACCAACGTTCCCATGAGAGCGCGGAGCGGGCCGCGGGCCTTTGCCTCTCCGGCCCCCATAAGGATGATATTGAGGTCTTCATCGGCGGGCGCAGCGCAAGAATCTATTCCTCCCAGGGCCAGACCAGAACAGCCGCCCTGGCGCTGAAGTTGGCGGAACGGGAGATTTATCAAAATGTAACCGGGGAGTATCCAGTGCTGCTGTTGGACGACGTGCTCTCCGAGTTGGATGAGCGGCGGCAGGAATATGTGCTCAACCGCATCTCCGGCGGCCAGGTATTCATCACCTGCTGCGAGGACGACCGGCTGGAGGAGCTCTTGGGAGGACGGGTGTTTCACGTGGAACGGGGAATCATCCGCTGATGGAGGAACCATGTATCTGCATCTTGGAAAAGACGAAATCGTGCCTGCGCACAGCGTCATCGGCATCTTTGACCTGGATCAGGTCTCCTATGGCAAAAGGGGCCGGGAATATCTGAGCCGGGCGGAGAAAGAGGGCGTAGTGCTGGACGTGGGCGAGGATATCCCCAAGTCGTTCGTGGTCTGTGACCACCCCTATCACCGCCAGATCGTGTATTTGAGCCAGCTGAGCACCGCCACGCTGCAAAGGCGGGCGGAGAACGGAATGCTGGAGGAGTGAGCGCGTATGGCCGGACGCGGTCCGGTATAAAAAGAAGACGGATCCGGCCTTGAACAGTTGAGGCCGGAAGTTCAGATATGGATATCGTTCGGGCAAAACGCTGCTGCGCTTTGGCCGGTCAACGGAAGGAAGGAAGAGCATGGCAGAAATTGAAAACCTGACAAGCCCTCAGATGGAGGAGTATGACGCCTCGGAAATCCAGGTGTTGGAGGGCCTGGAGGCGGTGCGTAAGCGGCCGGGCATGTACATCGGCTCCACCTCCTCCTCAGGACTCCACCACCTGGTCTATGAGATTGTGGATAACTCCATCGACGAGGCTCTGGCGGGCTTTTGTACGGAGATCACCGTACAGATCAACGAAGGCAACACCATCACCGTGGTGGACAACGGCCGAGGCATCCCCGTGGACATCCAGGCCCAGACGGGCCGGCCCGCCCTGGAGGTGGTGTTCAGCGTGCTCCACGCCGGAGGAAAGTTCGGCGGCGGGGGCTATAAGGTCTCCGGCGGCCTCCACGGCGTGGGCGCCAGCGTGGTGAACGCCCTGTCCGAGTGGCTGGTGGTACAGGTCCACAAGGAGGGCAAAATCCATGAGATGCGCTTCTCCCGGGGCCATATCACCCAGGAGATCACAGTGGTGGGCAAAACCGACCGCACCGGCACAACCGTGACCTTTAAGCCGGACCCGGAGATGTTTGAGGACCTTGTGTACAATTACGATACCCTCCACACCCGCATGCGGGAGGAGGCCTTTCTCAACGCGGGTCTGCGCATCCGCACCATCGACAGCCGCCCCGGCATGGAGCAGAGCGATGAGATGTGCTACGCCGGCGGCATACGGGAGTTTGTCTCCTGGCTGAATAAGAACAAGGATCCGCTCCACGAGGGTGTGATCTACATGTCCGGCATGAAGGGCGACTCCATGGCGGAAGTGGCCATGCAGTATAACTCTACCTACAACGAGACCATCCTCTCCTTCGCCAACAACGTCCACACCCCGGAGGGCGGCATGCACGAGGAAGGGTTCAAGCGGGCGCTGACCACGGCACTCAACGCCTACGGCCGGAAGATCAGGATGCTTAAGGACGATGAGAAAATCTCCGGCGAGGACTGCCGTGAGGGCTTGACCTGTGTCATCTCCGTGAAGCTCACCGACGCCCAGTTTGAGGGCCAGACCAAGGCAAAGCTTGGCAACAGCGAGATCCGGACCCTGGTGAACAACGTGGTGGCGGAGAAACTGGAGATTTTCCTGGAGGAAAACCCCCAGGCCGGCCGTATGATCCTGGATAAGGCCCTGACTGCCAACCGGGCCAGAGAGGCGGCCAAGCGGGCCCGTGAATCCATCCGCCGCAAGACCGCCTTAGGCGGCGCGGCTATGCCCGACAAGCTTCGGGACTGCAATGAAAATAACCCGGAACTTACGGAAATCTATATCGTCGAGGGAGACAGTGCCGGCGGCTCCGCCACCCAGGGGCGGGACTCCCGGTTCCAGGCGATTTTGCCGCTGTGGGGCAAGATGCTCAACGTGGAAAAGGCCCGGGCGGACAAGGTCTACGGCAACGACAAGCTGACGCCGGTGATCACCGCCCTGGGCGCCGGTATCGGAGAGGACTTTGACCCATCCAAGCTGCGCTACCACAAGGTCATCATCATGGCCGATGCCGATGTGGACGGTTCCCACATCCGCACACTGCTGTTGACCTTTTTCTTCCGCTTTATGCGGCCGCTGATCGAGCAGGGCTACGTTTACGCCGCCGTGCCGCCCCTCTATAAACTGAGCCGGGGTAAGACCACCCGCGTGGCCTTTTCCGACGAGGAACGGGACGCGGTCAGCGCCGAGCTCCGGGGCGACAACCCAAACGCAAAGGTGGATATCAGCCGCTTTAAGGGCCTTGGCGAGATGAACCCCCACGAGCTGTGGGAGACCACCATGAACCCGGAGACCCGCACCCTCAAGCGCATCGAGTTGGATGATGCCGTTCAGGCCGACGAGACCTTTACCATCCTCATGGGTGAAAAGGTGGAGCCCCGGAAGGAGTTCATCGAGAAAAACGCGAAATACGCGGTGAACCTGGACTATTGATGCGCCTTTGGCGACGGCACCCGCGCGGCGCAGATGGCGCGGAGCAAAAGCCGCCTGTTTCATTGAAAGATAGAAACCTCTATACAAGGAGGACATTGATAGATGTCGAAAAAACCAAATTATGATCCCGAGGAAATCCGCTATCCGGAACAAAAGATCATCACGTCCCCGCTGGTTCCGGAGATGGAGCAGTCCTATATAGAATATGCCATGAGCGTCATCGTGGGCCGGGCCCTGCCCGACGTGCGGGACGGCTTGAAGCCGGTTCACCGGCGCATCCTCTACGCCATGTACGAGGACAACCTGACGTCCGACCGTCCCTTCAAGAAATCCGCCACCTGTGTGGGCGACGTGTTGGGACGCTACCATCCCCACGGCGATCAGTCTGTCTATGACGCCCTGGTCCGCCTGGCCCAGGATTTCTCCATGCGCTATCCCCTGGTGGACGGACACGGAAACTTTGGCTCCGTGGATGGAGACCCTCCGGCCGCCTACCGTTATACAGAGGCCCGCATGGCCAGGCTCTCCGATGAGCTGCTGCGGGACATTGACAAGGACACGGTGGACTGGGACCCCAACTTTGACGAGACCCGCAAAGAGCCCCGGGTCCTCCCCTGCCGCTTCCCCAATCTGCTGGTTAACGGCTCCTCCGGCATCGCCGTGGGCATGGCCACCAATATCCCGCCTCACAACCTGCGGGAGGTTATCGGCGCGTGCATCTGCGTGCTGGAGAACCCGGAGGCGGAGCTCAGCGACCTGATGGAGCATGTGAAGGGGCCGGACTTCCCCACAAAGGGCATCATTATGGGCCGCGCGGGCATCCGCGCCGCCTACGCCACCGGCCGGGGCCGTTTGGTGATCCGGGCCCGCCACGAGCTGGAGGAGTTTGGAAACGGACGCACCCGCATCGTCATCACCGAAATCCCCTATCAGGTCAACAAGCGCATGTTAATCAAGAATATGGCCGACCAGGTGGAGGATAAGCGGCTCGAGGGCATCAGCGACATCCGGGACGAAACGGACCGCAACGGCATGCGCATCGTCATTGAGCTGAAAAAAGACGCCAACTGCCAGGTGGTCCTGAACCGCCTCTTTGCCCAGACCCAGCTTCAGACGACCTTTGCCATCAACATGCTGGCCCTGGTCCAGAACCAGTCCCAGCCCAAGATTTTGTCATTGCGCCACATCATCGACGAGTACCTCAGCTTCCAGGAGGAAATCATCCTCCGCCGCACCCGCTATGACCTGCGAAAGGCCCAGGAGCGGGCCCACCTGCTGGAGGGCCTGCTCATCGCCCAGGACAACATCGACGAGGTCATCCGCATCATCCGCACCAGCTACGACGACGCCAAACAGCGCCTGTGCGAGCGGTTCGGCCTGGACGATATCCAGGCCCAGGCCATTTTGGATATGCAGCTCAAGCGGCTCCAGGGGCTGGACCGGGAAAAGTTGGAGGGCGAGTACAAGGAGTTGGAGGAGCGCATCGCCTATTACAACAAGCTCCTTGCCTCCGACGACCTGCTGCGCCAGGTGCTGAAGGAGGAGCTTCAGGCCATCTCCGACAAGTTCGGCGACGAACGCTGCACCGAGATTCAGGACGTGGAGGACGAGATCGACATCGAGGACCTGATCGAGGAGGAGCAGTGCGTCTACACTATGACCCAGGCCGGATACATCAAGCGCCTGCCCGCCTCCACCTACCGCTCCCAGCACCGGGGCGGAAAGGGCATCGCGGCCCAGAGCCTGCGGGAGGAGGACTGCGTGGAAACGGTGTTCACCGCCTCCACCCACGACTATATCCTCTTCTTCACCAACACCGGACGGGTCCACCGGAAAAAAGGCTACCTGATCCCCGAGGCGGGCCGTACCGCCAAGGGCACCAATATCGTCAACGTGCTGCCGGTGGAGAGCGGGGAGAAGGTCACGGCCATGCTCCACGTCAAGAGCATGGAGGAGGATGCTTTCCTGGTCCTGGTCACCCGGGGCGGAACCGTGAAGCGCATCACCCTTGAGTCTATCAACACGGCCCGCAAGGCGGGTATCCGGGCCATCACGCTGGATGAGGGCGACGAGCTTATCAACGTGCGCATCACCAACGGCGAGCAGAACATTCTCCTGATGACTCACGACGGCATGGCCATCTGTTTCAGTGAAAACGACGTGCGCTGCATGGGCCGGGACGCCGTGGGCGTCCGGGGCATCCGCCTCCGGGAGGGCGACTACGTGGTCTCCGCCTGCCGCATCCACGGCGAGGGCACGCTGCTGGCCATCACGGAGAACGGATTCGGCAAGCGGACCGGCGTGGGCGAATACATGCGCGGCGGCGAGGAAGCCGGTCCCCAGAAACGGGGCGGCTACGGCATGAAGGGCTATCAGGTCACGGAAAAGACCGGCAAGATCGCCGGCGCCAAGGTGGTGGACGGGGACGAGGACATCCTGCTCATCTCTGACGACGGCACCATCATCCGCATGGCCAGCGAGGACGTGAACGTCTACGGCCGCACAGCCCAGGGCGTCCGCGTCATGCGCTTGGCCGAGGGGGCCAAGGTCATATCCCTGGCCCGGGCGGAAAAAGAGGAGTCTGAGGAGACGCCCACCGACGAAAACGAATGAGGGAAAAAGGGAGGCAGAACATGAGACGCTACCACATCCGGCCCACAAAGGAAATGCGCCCACTTGGCATCGCCTTCAGCATTTTGTATATCGTGGTTGCCTGCGTGTTCGTCATCATCGGCGTCACGCAGGTGATCCCCAGCGGAGCGGGCCTTTTCGGGGTGCTGTGGACGGGTATGGCGCTGTGCTTTGCCGCGTTCGGCGTTTATAACCTGGTGCGCGCCCTCCGCAGCAAGGATGGGTCCGGGCTCTATGGCGTGGAGATTGTGGATGAGTCCGCTCCCTCCTCCCCCGCCGGCGGCAGTGCGGAGCAGCGGCTTCAGGAACTGCGCAGCCTCTACGACCGCAGCCTCATCACCGAGGAGGAGTACGAGGAAAAGCGCCGGGAGATTCTCAGGGACCTGTAAAAAAGAATGGGAGCGGCAAAAGGCCGCTCTCATTCTTTCACGCCTGAGTGCATTGGCAGCATTTGCTGCCTGTTTGGCATCAAATTTCATAACCCCGGTTCAGAAAGGATGTCCTATGAAGACAGTGACCATTTATACCGACGGCGCGTGCAGCGGCAACCCCGGTCCGGGAGGCTGGGGCGCGGTGCTGCTCTATGGCAAGCACCGCCGGGAACTCTCCGGCGGCGAGGCCAACACCACCAACAACCGCATGGAGCTGACGGCCGTCATCTCCGCCCTGTCCCTTTTGAAGGAGCCCTGTGAGGTGGAGCTGTGGTCGGATTCCAAATATGTGATCGACGGCCTTTCCAAAGGCTGGGCCAGAGGCTGGCAGAAGCGGGGATGGGTGAAGTCCGACAAGAAACCCGCCCTGAACCCGGATCTGTGGGAAAAGCTGCTGGAGCTGACCGACCACCACAGCCTCCGCTACCACTGGGTCAAGGGCCACGCGGATACGCCCGAAAACAACCGCTGCGACGAATTAGCGGTGGCGCAGAGCAGAAAGTTCCGTTGAACACAAGGGCGGATTCGCAGGAATAAATCTTCCAAATTTTAGGTTTGGACCACAAGTTTACAAACTGTTCACACCAAACTCATAATTCTGCCATGATTTGGGGGTATCTTAATAATCAGCAAAGGGAACTACAACCCGATGCGATTTTTCTCCCTCCTAAACACACACAAACACACACAGCAGGAGCCGCCATATTGGCGGCTCCTGCTGTGTTTTCTCTCTGTATGCAGCTGCGGCTGAGCGCTTCGCGGGCCCACCATGAGAGTTTGCCCGCCGACCCTGTCGTTTACAGCCCCAGCCCCTTGCGGAGGTTGACGATGAAGTCCTGGGCGTTGGTGACGATCCCCTTGGCGCTGAGACTCCCCCGGTCGCTGAGCTTGTTGACCGTGAACTCGGAGATGTCCACACAGTAGAAATAGACCTGCCGGACCGTGCCGTCCGGGAGCACCCGGTAGGAGGGGGTCATGTTGCCCGTGGCAATGGTGTGGAGGGTGGTGGCCATGCAGATCACCGTGGTGGCGTCGCGCACCTGATCCCGCATGGCGTCCTGGGCCTGGTATACGTCGCCGTACACCGGGGGCAGCGGGCCGTCGTCCCGGATGGAGCCCGCCAGCACATAGGGCACCTGGTGGGTCTCACAGGCGTGGATGATGCCGTTGTCGATGTGCTCACCCCGCAAAAAGGCGGCCACGGAGCCGTGGTAGCGGACGGCGTTGATGGTGTCCAAATGGTTGTAGTGGCCGTTGGGCTGGCTCTGCTGGGTGTAGATGTTCTGGCCCAGGGCCGTGTTCAGGTAGGCGGCCTCCAGGTCATGGGTGGCCAGGGCGTTGCCGGCCAAAACCGCGTGGACGTAGCCCCCGGCGATCAACTTGGCAAAGGCGCTGCGGGCGTCGCTGTCAAAGGAGAAGGCGGGCCCCATGACCCAGACGATCTTCCCGTGATCCTTTTCATAGCGCAGCAGCTCGTAGAGCTCGTCGTAGTCCCGGGAAAAGGCGGTCTCCCGGGACCGACCTTGGCGGAAGGCAAAGAGGTCCTGGTGCTGGCCCGGCTCGTGGAAGCCGGTGCCATGGACAAAAATGCCCTCCTCTCCCCGCTCCGTGCGGCCCAGTACCACCAGGTCCCCGGCCTTCAGACGGCGGAATTCCCGGACCGCGATCTGGCCGTCCTCCCACACGGCCACGCAGTCCATGCGGCTCTCTTTTGCCAGGCGCCACTGGCCCGCGATGTGGAAGTACTCGGGGAAAATGCTCATGGCGTGAAAGCCCGCAGGCGCCACGCCGTCCTTGGGCGCGCGCTGGAGGACGGCTTCCGGGGCTGTTTTCAGGTCAGAAAAATCCGGCGGCGTGTAGCCGCGCAGCTGAAAGGACATGAATTCAATCCTCCTGTATGTAGTCAGCAATCCGTATTGTCTTTTCTAAGCTTACCAAATTGTGAAAAAACTTGCAAGGACGTTCCTTGTAAAACCCGGGTCTCTGGTGTAAAATAAACCCAAATCATCATGCGAAACAGGAGGAAGCGTCCATGAAAGACGGATTTATTTCCGTGGCCTGCGGCACGCCCAAGCTGCGCCTGACAGACTGCGACTACAACGCGGAGCAGAGCTTTACCCTCATGCGCACGGCGGCGAAAGCCGGCGTAAAGGTGCTGGTGCTGCCGGAGTTAGGACTCACCGGGTACACCTGCGGCGACCTCTTTAACCAGACCGCCCTGTTGGAGGGGGCGCGGGAGGCGCTGTCCACCATCCTGACCGCCACCCGGAACCTGGAGGTGGTGACGGCCGTGGGATTACCCTTACAAAAAGATAACAAATTGTATAATTGCGCTGCTATTATACAAAAAGGAGCGATTTTGGGCGTGATTCCCAAGACCCACATCCCCAATTACGGGGAGTTTTACGAAAAGCGGCAGTTTGCCCCGGCGCCGGAGGAGGACAGTCTGCTGGCGGAGCTGTGCGGCCAGAGGGACGTGCCTTTCGGGACCCATCTCCTGTTCCGGTGCGAGAGCGTGCCGGATTTGACGCTGGGATTTGAGGTCTGCGAGGATTTGTGGGCGCCCTGTTCGCCGTCCGTGGGGCTGTGCCAGGCCGGCGCCACCATCATCGGCAACCTCTCCGCCAGCGATGAGCAGGCGTCCAAGGACAGCTACCGCCGCCAGCTGGTGGCCTCCCAGAGCGCCAAGCTGATCTGCGGCTATGTATACGCCAGCGCCGGCGAGGGGGAGTCCTCCTCGGATCTGGTGTTCAGCGGCCATGATATCATCGCGGAAAACGGCACCATCCTCAACGAGAGCCGGTTTGAGACGGGCCTTAAGATATCCGAGGTGGATGTGCAGCGCCTTGCCGCCGAGCGCCGCCGTACCCAGATGTTAGACAGCCCGCCCCACAGCGGCTATTCGTCCATCCCCTTCACCCTGACGGTGGAAAAGACCAAGCTGAGCCGGTACGTGGCGCCTCAGCCCTTTGTGCCGGAGAGCCGGGAGGACCGGGAGGAGCGGTGCCAGGAGATTCTGCTCATCGCCGCCCTGGGCTTAAAACAGCGGCTGGAGCACACTGCCGCCAAGACGGCGGTGGTGGGCCTCTCCGGCGGTCTGGACTCCACCCTGGCCATGCTCATCACCATGATCGCCATGAAGATGATAGACCGCCCCACCCCCGATGTGGTGGCGGTGACGATGCCCTGCTTCGGAACCACCAAGCGCACCCGGACCAACGCCCAGGTGCTGGCGGAGCAGTTGGGGGCCACGCTCCGGACGGTGGACATCTCCGACACGGTGCGCAGCCATTTCCGGGACATTGGCCACGACATGGCGGATCACAGCGTCACCTTTGAAAACGCCCAGGCCCGGGAGCGGACCCAGGTGTTGATGGACATTGCCAACAAGACCGGCGGCATTGTCATCGGCACCGGCGACCTCAGCGAGCTGGCCCTGGGCTGGGCCACCTACAACGGGGACCACATGAGCATGTACGGCGTCAACGCCTCCATCCCCAAGACGCTGGTGCGGCATCTGGTGGCCTATGTGGCCAAGGACAACTCCGACAAGGACGAGGCCCTGGCGGATGTGCTGGAGGACATTTTGGCCACGCCCGTGTCTCCGGAGCTGCTGCCCGCCATTGAGGGGAAGATCGCCCAGAAGACCGAGGACCTGGTGGGCCCCTATGAGCTCCACGACTTTTTCCTCTACTATATCGTCCGCTGGGGCTTTTCGCCCCGGAAGGTCTACCGCCTCGCCCAGTACGCACTGGGCAAGACCTACGACCGGGAGACGATCCTCAAATGGCTGAACAACTTCTACCGCCGCTTCTTTGCCCAGCAGTTCAAGCGCAACTGCCTGCCCGACGGGCCCAAGGTGGGCTCCGTGGCCTTCTCCCCCCGGGGCGACTGGCGCATGCCGTCGGACGCCAAGTGGACGCTGTGGGAGGCGGAGCTCAAAACGCTGGAATAGGCGAATCAGCAGCAATGAAAAACAGGACAGGAAGAATAAAAATCTTCTTGTCCTGTTATTTTTGGAATCATTTGTTTACAAACGAGGAAGATTCTGCTATGCTGAGCGTGAGGGGGGGCGTTGGCGTGAAATCGTCGCGGTACCGGTGGGTGGTCTGCGCCGCAAGCTTTTTGCTGCTCTTTTGCTGCATCGGGCTGACGGCCAATTCCTTTACGGTGTACCAGCCGTATCTGATCGCCCAGAAAGGGATCAGCAATACCCAGTGTTCCATGCTGGTGACGCTGCGCTGTGTGGCGTCGCTGAGCGGCCTTTTTTTCATCCAGTTCTACTATCAAAAGATGGGCATCCGCCTTGGCACCACCCTTGCACTGGTGCTCATGGCCTCCTGCCGGGCCATGTTCGCCTTTGGCGGTGGATACGCCGCCTATGTGGCGGCCACCTGCGTCAGCGGCTTTGCCCACAGCCTGGGCGGGATGGTGCCCGCGTCGTTGGTGCTCACCCGCTGGTTCCGTGAGCGCTCCGCCACGGCCATCAGCATCTGCGCCGCGGGCACGGGCCTTGCCTCCGTGGTGGCGCCGCCGGTGCTCACCTATGTAATCGAACACGTCTCTCTGAAAGCCGCCTTTTTGGCGGAAGCGGCCTTTGGGGGCTGCGCGGCTGTGCTGGTCCTGATCTTCATGCGGGACCGTCCGGCAGAGGAGGTGGAACCGGCGTCAAGGCCCGTGGCCGCCAGGCCAAAGCGGGACTGGGGCATGCTGACCGCCTCCCTCCTGTTGGGGACCATGGGCGTGCCGGGCTATGCCACCTTTACGGTGCTCTATCGCAGCGAAGGGTTTGACAGCGCCACCGTGGCGCTGCTCATCTCCTTACTTGGCGCGTCGCTAATGATCTGCAAATGCGTGTACGGTATGGCGACGGACCACATGGGCTCCTACCGGGCTGCGCGGCTCTTTTTCTGCGTGCTGGTGGCGGCCCAGGCCATGACCTGTCTGGCGGTGACCGGCAGTCTGGCCATTGCCGTGGTCACCATGCTGCTCCAGGGCTTCAGCCTGCCGCTGACCAACGTGGGCGTGTCGGTCTTTGCCAAGGATATGTCCCGGCCCGACACCTATGCCGCCACGCTGCGGGAGTACCAGATCGCGGGAATGGTGGGCGCCATCGCCTTCAGCCCCATGCCCGGCATCCTGGCGGACTGGCTGGGCAGCTACGTGCCCACCTATATGCTGCTCACCTTCAGCGCGGTGGCCTCCATGGTCCTGGTGCGCCGGGGCTATCGGGCCAAAGAGCGCGCCGCGGAGCGGACGGGGGCGTAGCCGGGGCGCGGAAACAAAAATCGGGCGGAACAGACGACGCCCGGGATAAAGAAAAAAGGACATCCGATTGGATGTCCTTTTCGTTTGGCTCGATCAACCGATCTGGTTGAGCTTGAGGGCCATAGCGCTCTTTCTGTGAGCGGCGGTGTTCTTGTGCAGAACGCCCTTCGCAACAGCCTGATCGACCTTTTTCACTGCGACTTTGAAAGCGCCATCGGCCTCGGTGCGATTGCCTTCTTCGGCAGCAGCCTCGAATTTCTTGATGGCGGTCTTCAGCGCGGACTTCTCGGCCCGGTTGCGGGCGTTTCTCATCTCTGCCACCAGAACGCGCTTCTTGGCAGACTTAATGTTCGGCAAACCATACACCTCCCTTAGGCGTTAATTTAAATTTTGGTGAAACAACTTTCCACCATGCAGATTAGTATTTTAGCATCAAAACCTGAAAATTGCAAGCCTTTTTTCGCAATTCCTTTCAGATTTTTGCATATTTCCCCCACTGCGGACAAAAATAAGAACAATCTACAAGATTTAGTGGAAGGAAGGAGCCTAAGACACAAATCATGGGGACGAAACGGACAGACCTGGCCATGGAGGCCAGGGAGATTTGGCAGGAGAGCGCGGAAAAAACCACCCGGCTCCAGGGCGTAAAGGCCCGCAACAGCCGCCGGGAGGGCTATGGCGTGACCCGGGTGGAAATTTTGGATGAAAAAGGGGAGCAGGCCTTGGGCAAGCCTGTGGGCACCTATGTGACCGTGGACCTGGAGAGCTTTTGGAGCAGGAAGGCCGGCTTTTTTGAGCGGGCCGTCCGGGCTGTGGGCGAGGAGCTGAAGGCGATGCTGCCGCCGGAGGGCTCGGTGCTGGTGGTGGGCCTTGGAAACGCGGCCATGACGCCGGACGCGGTGGGGCCCCAGACCCTGGACAGCATTTTGGTGACGCGGCACCTGCTGCGCTCCATGCCCAGGCAGTTTTCCGGCTTCCGGAGCGTATCGGTGCTGAGGACCGGCGTGCTGGGCACCACCGGACTGGAGTCGGCGGAGATGGTCTGCGGCGCGGCGGAGCGGATCAAGCCGGACTTTGTGGTGGCGGTGGACGCCCTGGCTTCCCGCCGCTTAAAGCGGGTCTGCGCCACCATTCAGCTCAGCGACACGGGCATCGTCCCCGGCTCCGGCGTGGGCAACAGCCGCACTGAGCTGAGTAAGAAGACCCTGGGCGTACCGGTGTTCGCCATCGGCATCCCCACGGTGGTGGACGCGGCCACCCTGGCCGAGGACCTGGTGGAGGAGGCGGGAGGCGACGCGGCGGCCCTGCCCGCCCTGGGGAAAAAGGGCGCGCCGCTGATGGTTACGCCACAGGAGGTGGACAGCCGGGTGCGGGAGCTGAGCAAGGTGGCCGGCTACGCCTTGAACTGGGCGCTGCAGGACCTGGAGATCGAGGACGTCAACTCCCTTCTGAGCTGAAGACGAAACAATCAGCTGGGCGATGCGGCGGTACCGGGAGGCTATGTTCGTGGGATGCGGTGCGCCCCACATAGGCAGTCGATAAGAACGCGTTTCCATCGCCCGGCGGATGTGATATACTGTTCCCATCAAACAATGGGGAGGGACGCCTATGGAATTCAGGCTGGCCAACCGGGATGACCTGGAGGCGCTGGTGGAAAACCGCATGGAGTTTGTCCAAGCCGTGAAGGGCATCGACCGCAAGGAGGACTTTCGCACCAAAACCCGGGCCTTTTTGAGCGCGCATCTGGAGCAGCCGGACTTTGCCGCGTTCATCGCGGTGGAGGAGGGGCGGATCGCGGCGTCCTGCATGGCCTGCGTCTTTGCGGTGCTGCCCACTGAGGACCTGCCCGCCGGGCGCCGGGCAAGGGTCATGAACGTCTATACACAGCCCGCGCACAGACGATCGGGATACGCCGAAGCGCTGGTGCGGATGATGGCGGAGGAGATGAAACGGCGGGGCGTGGAAGAGCTGCGGCTGGAGTGCACGGAGATGGGCCGGCCCGTGTACGAAAAAGTGGGCTTTGAAAAGCTGGACAACCAGATGCGGCTGAAGCTTTTATAAAAGGGCGGGAGCGACTGCTCCCGCCCTTTTCCTCACAGCGGCGCGCCAAGCTCCAGCGCCACGGGACAGTGGTCGCTGCCCCCGATCTCGGCGTAGATTTCCGCCGTTTTCACCCGCTCCATCAGGCGCTGCGAGACAAGAAAGTAGTCGATGCGCCAGCCCGCGTTCCGCTCTCTGGAGCGGAAGCGGTAGCTCCACCAGGAGTAGGCCACCCGGTCGGGCCACAGGGCCCGGAAGGTGTCCACAAACCCGGAGGAGAGAAGCTCCGTCATCTTGGCGCGCTCTTCGTCGGAAAAGCCGGCATTGCGGCGGTTGGCCGCCGGGTTTTTGATGTCGATCTCCTGGTGGGCCACATTCAAATCGCCGCAGTAGACCACCGGCTTTTCCCGGTCCAGCTCCATGAGATACTCCCGCAGGTCGTCCTCCCACTGCATCCGGTAGTCCAGCCGCTTGAGGGCGTCCTGAGAGTTGGGCGTGTAGCAGCACACCAGGTAGAACGAGGGGTATTCGGCCGTGAGAACGCGCCCTTCGTGGCGGTGGAGGTCCTCTCCAAAGTCCCGGGTGACGCGCAATGGCTCGGTTTTGGTGAAGATGGCGGTACCGGAGTAGCCCTTTTTATCGGCGCTGTTCCAGTAGCGGTGGTAGCCGGGCAGGTCGAACTCCGCCTGCCCCTCCTGCATTTTCGTCTCCTGCAAACAGATCACATCCGGGTCCGACAGGGTGCAGAAGTCCAAAAAGCCCTTGCCCAGGCAGGCGCGCAGGCCGTTGACATTCCAGGAGATCAGTTTCATTGGGATAAGCCCTCCCTTGGCGTTTTTCTTCATTTTACCCGAAAACGGCCCAAAAAACAATCTCCTCCCTTGCCCAACGGGAAAAAGAAGAGTACACTGTAAGGGAATTTGTACATCGGAAAGAGAAAGGGCGTTTTCATGGAACAATCCGGAATGCGGAACATGACGGAGGGCAGCCCCGCGCGGCACATCTTCTTCTTTGCCCTCCCCATGTTTTTGGGAAGCCTCCTCCAGCAGCTCTACAACATGGTGGACAGCTGGGTGGTGGGCAACTACGTGGGCGACGCCGCCCTGGCCGCGGTGGGCATCGGCTTCCCCGTGATCTTCATGTTCACCTCGCTGTTCACCGGTATGGCCAACGGCGGCACGGTGGTCATCTCCCAGTTTTACGGCGCCGGGAAGATGGATCGGGTCCGGGACGCGGTGGACACGGTCTACACCACCTTTGTGGTCTCCGCCATACCGCTGACGCTGCTGGCCCTAATGCTGGTCAAGCCGCTGCTGAGCCTTTTGCAGGTGGACCCGGCGGCCTACGACGAGGCGTGGCTCTACCTGATGATCGTCTGCGGAGGACTGGTGGGCACCATCGGCTACAACACCAACGCCGGTATTTTGCAGGGCTTGGGAAACAGCCGCACGCCGCTGCTGTTTTTAGCCGTCGCGGCGGTGATGAACATTGTGCTGGACCTGGCCCTTGTGCTGATCTTCCACTGGGGGGTCATGGGCGTGGCGGTAGCCACCATCTTCTCCCAGGCCTTCTCCTGGATCTTCGGCGTGTTCTACATCAACCGGGTCTATCCCCAGATCGGCATCCACCCCTTCTGCTTCCGGTTTGACAGGCAGCTCTTCGCCGACGTGATGCGCATCGGCCTGCCCGCCGGGGTCCAGATGGCCATGGTATCCGTGGGCATGATGATGGTGATGGGCAAGGTCAACACCTATGGCAAGGCCTTCACCGCCGGATACAACGTGGGCAACAAGTTGGACGCGGTGGCCTTTTTGCCGGTGCAGAGCCTGTCCAACGCCGTCACGGCCTACGTGGGCCAGAACATCGGCGCCGGCGCCTCCGAGGGCCGGGTCCACCAGGGCATTCGGGTGACGGTGGCCATGGGCGTGGGCTGGTGCCTGGCCATGCTGGCGCTGCTCATGCCCTTCCGGAGCGAGTTGGTGGGCTTCTTTTCCCCCAGCGCGGAGGTGGTCTCCGCCGGGGCCGTGTACCTCAAGTCCATCCTCCCCTTCTATCCCCTGTTCGCGGTGATGTTCTGCCTCAACAACGCCATGCGGGGCGCCGGGGAGAGCATGTTCCCCCTGATCTGCGTGGTGTTTTCCCTGATCCTGGTCCGGGTGCCGGCGGTGTACCTGCTGGCGGAGCACGCGGGCCGGGAGATGATGTTCTACGGCTTCGGCGTGGGCTGGGCCGTGGGCTTCGCCGTGTCCGTGATCTACTACCTTGCCGGCCGGTGGAAACGCCACGGCAGTCTTGCTTCATAGGAGGAAACCGAATGGTCGTTTCGTTTCAGTATACCAGGGAGGAGTGGGTGCGCTGCCACCGCAAGTACCTCTTCCTCTCCCGGACCCTGACCCAGATCGAGCTGTGGCTGGCGGCGGTGCTGTGCGTGCTGTGTGTGGCGTATCTGGTGTATTTTGGCCCCGCCTGGAAGAGCGTGTCGCTGTGCATCCTGTGCGCGGCTGTGGTGGGTATGTTCTGGTTTATGTATTTCCGCCAGCCCCACAGGATTTATGACAAGACCCCGGGCTTTGACCTGCCCCACGTCCTGGACTTCAACGAGGACGGGGTGGACTACCGGACCGAGGGCTTTGTCACCTCCACGCCATGGGAGAAGTTCGTCACCTATGTGGAGACGGACGAGGCATTTTTCCTTGCGGAGAGCCGCTCCGTCTACACCATGATCCCCAAGCGGGCCCTTGTGAGCGCCGAGGAGAAGAACCTGCGCGGGATATTAAAGGACCATCTGCCCAAGAACCAGTTCCCCAAGGGCAGGAGATAAGGCGGCGGAAACTGAATAAAACAGCAGGCCGCGATTTTTCGCGGCCTGCTGCTTTATTTGTCTGCCATCCGGTCTAAATATTCTATGGGGAAGGGCGGATTGGCCAGGGGCTTGACGGCGATGGACAGCAGCCGGAAGGGGTTGTCGTCCGCCGCCACCCGGTTTGAGTGGAGCACGCCGCACCGGCGGCACCGGTGGATGACGGCCCATTCCCCGTCCTTGCGCACCCATACGCCGATGGGGTCCATCACACCGCCGCAGCGGGAGGCCCGGTCGCCCGGCGTCTCGTCCAGGTGGATGCTGGCAAGGCAGTGGGGGCAGTGATTGCGGTGGGCGGTTCCGGCGCCCTTGGGCGCCGCTGTGCCGCCGCAGACGCGGCAGATAAAGTGGTTTTCTGTGGTTTTCAAGGGAATCCTCCTAAAAGATGGTTTGCTCCAAACGCATCTTGGGGAGGCTTGGCGGGAGCTTATCGCCTGCAAACCTCCCGGCTGGCGGCAAGCTCCGAATTACGATAGAATGTCATACGCTATCTCCTTTGTCTTTGACCCGGTTGTGCGGGTCTAACGGTATGATAGCACAGGAGCCCTTGCGGCGCAAGGGGCGCAGGAAAATCTCCACCTCCGTCCCGTCCCGCAGGGCGATGTAGTAGGCGCGCTTTTTAAAGTCGGCGTCGATGTCCACGATGTCCGTCAGGTCGCTGTCGTTGAGCAGGTCAAAGAGCGTGGTGTAGAGGATGTCCATGCAGCTCAGGTCGTCCATACTGGTCTCTCCTTTTTGTGTGTTTTCTACCCACTTAATATGTTAGCAAAAATAAACCTGGAATCCAGCGCCTATCCGGGGTTTTATCCTCTAATAGATCGTTTACGAAATTTTGCCAGTTTTGTAAAATAGAGTCTATATAGAGAGATAAGTGGTGGGACTGTGGATACCAAAGGCCTGGGAAAAAAACTAAAATCCTATCGGGCAAAGCGCGGTTGGAGCGGCGCGGACTGTGCGGAGCGAATCGGAATCAGCAGTAGGTATTTGTCCGATATTGAGCGCGGTGATAAAGTTCCCACTCTGGAGACCTTTGTGTTGATTCTCAACACCTTACAGGCATCTGCCGATGACGTGCTCCAGGACAGCCTAGTCATTGGCTATGAGCCGAAGAGTAACGAATTGCTGAAACGATTGTATGTTCTTGATATCAACCGGAGAAAACAGGCATTGGAGCTCCTTGAAAGCATACTCTCCTCACTTGAAAAAATTTAGACGCCTCTGAGCTTTCGGCTCAGGGGCGTTTTGCCCAACTGCTTCCGCCCCAACGGAAAGCAAGTTGCAAAATTGGAAGCATTTGTGATATAATACATAGTTACACGAGTCATTACCGGCGCTCTTCCATTCGGAGCGCCGTGAAAAAGGAGAAGCCCATGGAAGAGAAAAAAACATTCTATATCACCACCCCCATTTACTACCCGTCGGACAAGCTTCACATCGGCCACACCTACTGCACCGTGGCCACCGACGCCATGGCACGCTACAAGCGGCTTCAGGGCTATGACGTGATGTTCCTCACCGGCACCGACGAGCACGGCCAGAAGATCGAGGATCGGGCCAGGGCCGCCGGCGTGACGCCCAAGGAGTTTGTGGACGCAATTGTGGAGGGCGGCGGCGGCGTGCTGGATTTGTGGAAGCTGATGAACATCTCCAACGACCGCTTCATCCGCACCACCGACGACTACCACGTGTCCGCCATCCAGAAGATTTTCAAGAAGATGTACGACAACGGCGACATCTACAAGGGCAAGTACGTGGGCAAATACTGCAAGCCCTGCGAGTCCTTCTGGACCGAGTCCCAGCTGGTGGACGGCAAGTGCCCCGACTGCGGCCGGGAGGTGGTGGACGCCGAGGAGGAGGCCTACTTCTTCCGCCTGTCCAAATACGGCGACCGGGTCCGGGACCTGCTGGAGAACACCGACTTCCTCCAGCCCCACAGCCGGGTCAACGAGATGGTGAAAAACTTCATCGACCCCGGATTGGAGGACCTGTGCGTCTCCCGCACCAGCTTCACCTGGGGCATTCCCGTGGACTTTGACCCGGGCCACGTGGTCTATGTGTGGGTGGACGCCCTGTTCAACTACACCACCGCCCTGGGCTTTTTGAACGACGCGTACCACGACTACGACAAGTACTGGCCCGCGGACGTCCACTTTGTGGGCAAGGAGATCGTCCGCTTCCACTCCATCATCTGGCCCGCTATGCTCATGAGCATGGGTATGCCCCTTCCAAAGCACGTGTACGGCCACGGGTGGCTCCTGCTGGAGGGCGGCAAGATGAGCAAGTCCAAGGGCAACGTGGTGGACCCCTATATGCTGGCCCAGCGCTACGGCGTGGACGCGCTGCGCTATTTCCTGCTGCGCTCGTTCCCCTTCGGCTCCGACGGAACCTTCTCCAACGAGCTGCTGATCTCCACCATCAACACGGACCTGGCCAACGACCTGGGGAATCTGGTCTCCCGCACCACCGCCATGGTGGAAAAGTACTTTGCCGGAAACCTGCCCACCAACCACAAGATGGAACCTATGGACCATGAGCTGATGGAGATGGCCGGGTCCCTCCGCCGCCGCTACGAGGAGCAGATGGAGAAGTTCGCCTTCCAGTCCGCCCTTAGCGAGGTGTTCTCCGTGGTGGCCCGGGCCAATAAGTATATTGATGAGACGGCGCCCTGGGTGCTGGCCAGGGACGAGGACAACAACCCCCGCCTGGCCATGGTCATGTACAATCTGCTGGAGACCATCCGCATCTGCGCGGTGCTGCTGACGCCCTTCATGCCGGAGTCCATGGCCAGGGTTTTCGACCAGATCGGCGCTTCCGGCAAGCTGACCACCTGGGAGTCCGCCGGAAGTTGGGGCGTGCTGCCCAAGGACGCCTCCGTCCGCAAGGGCGAGGCCCTGTTCCCCCGCATCGACATGGAAAAGGAGCTGAAGGCATTGGAAGAACTGGAAGAACAGAAAAAAGCGGAGGCGGAGGCCGCCTCCAGGCCCGCGCTGGAGATTGAGCCCCTTGCCGGGGAGAACGTGGACTTTGACACCTTCTGCAAAAGCGATTTCCGGGCGGTGAAGGTGAAGGCCTGCGAGGCGGTGCCCAAGTCCTCCAAGCTGCTGCGCTTCACCTTAGACGACGGCACCGGCACGGACCGCCATATCCTCTCCGGCATCCACAAGTGGTATGAGCCGGAGGACTTGGTGGGCAAGACGCTGGTGGCCATCGTGAACCTGCCGCCCCGCAAGATGATGGGCCTGGAGTCCTGCGGCATGCTGCTCTCCGCCGTCCACACCGAGCGCGGTGAGGAGTGCTTGAACCTGATGATCGTGGACGATAAAATTCCGGCCGGAGCAAAGCTCTGCTAAAAAGAGAAGAGAACTTGAAAAAAGGAAGGAACTGATCATGAAACATCGTGTTGCACTCCTCTTGCTTGCCCTGGCCCTTGCCGTCTCGCTGGCCGGCTGCGGCGGCTCCGGTTCCTCCGGGAACAAGGGTTCCTCCTCCTCCGGCGCGTCCTCCTCCGGCGTCCAGGTGGACCTGCGGGACGGCGTGGAGTATGAAGAGGGCGGCGAGAGCGGTTACCTGGGCGATGTGATGCACACCGCGTTTTTGAACTTTGCCGTCACCGACGCCTACACCTGCCCCACCTATGGCGGCTATACCCCCGCCGAGGGCAATCAGGTGCTGGTGGTTTCCGTCTCCATTTTGAATACCGGCATCTCCAGCCTGCCCATGTTTGACACCGACTTCCAGATTCAGTGGGGCAGCGAGAACGACGAGGACTATGGCTGGCCCATCACCACCTCTGAGGAGCCCTGGGAAAAGCAGCCCCAATCCGGTGAGGCCCTGGACGACAACCAGCTGCCCGGCGAGTATGAGATCGGAATCAATAAAGAGCGCAGCGGCCTGCTGTTCTTTGAGGTGCCCGCCGACAGCAAGGACTTCTCCGTCAGCTTTGAGGAGTTCTTTGAGGATGAGACGGTGGGAGACCTGTATTTCGTGTATTTTACCGCTGAGAAAAAAGCCTGATCGGATCAGCGGTCAAAAAAGAGCGGTTGGTTGGGTCCAGCCGCTCTTTTTGCGCCTTGCGCCGCCGCGGGATTTGGATTATACTGATCCAACAAGGGATGGGCGCGGCGATTGTGCCGCGCCGTGAGAGAGGGGGATTGCCGCCTGTTTGATTCACATGCACACTATGACGACGAAGCCTTTAATGAGGACCGTGACCGGGTGCTGTCCGGACTGGTGAGCCGGGGCGTCACCCATGTGGTGAACCCGGGCTGCACCGTGGCGTCCTCCCGGGCGGCGATTGCGCTGGCGGAGCGCTACGCCCACGTCTACGCCGCCGCGGGCATTCACCCGGAAAACTGCGCCGGCGCCGGCAGGGAGGAGTTTGAACAGATCCGCGCCCTGCTCCGCCATCCAAAGGTGGTGGCGGTGGGCGAAATCGGGCTGGACTACTACTGGAAGGAAAACCCGCCCCGGGATTTCCAGCGCCAGGTGTTCCGCCGCCAGCTGGCCATGGCCGGGGAGGCGGGGCTGCCCGCGATCGTTCACGACCGGGACGCCCACGGCGACACGCTGGCCATTGTTCGGGAGTTCCCCGGGGTGCGGGGTGTGTTCCACTGCTACTCCGGCAGCCTGGAAGACGCCAGGGAGATAGTGAAGGCGGGATGGTATCTGGGCTTCAACGGGGCCATCACCTTCAAAAACGCCCGCAAGGCGCCGGAGGTGGTGACTTGGGCGCCGATAGAGCGCATCCTCATTGAGACGGACTGCCCCTATCTGACGCCGGTGCCCTTCCGGGGCAAGCGGAACGACTCCGGATACCTCCCCTATGTGGCGGAGAAAATCGCCCTGTGGAAGGGCCTCAGTGTGGAGGAGGTGGAGGAGGCCACCACGCGCAACGCCAAAAATTTCTATGGAATTGAGTGATTTGATATGAAAAAAGCAATGACCATCACCTATGAGTACGAGGGAGCGCTGTATGTCAACCTGACCAACCGGTGCGACTGTGCCTGCGTCTTCTGCCTGCGCCACAACGGAAACGACGGCAGCATTTACGCCGACGACCTGTGGCTGGAGCATGAGCCCAGCCGGGAGGAGGCGTTGGAGAGCTTCTTCACCTGGGGCGATCTGACCAAATACCGGGAGATCGTCTTCTGTGGATTCGGCGAGCCCAGCTACCGCATGGACGACATCTGCTGGCTCATCGACCAGTTGCGCGCCAAGGTGCCGGGCCTGCCCCCCACCCGCATCAACACCAACGGCCACGCCAACCTGATCAACGGCCGGGACGTGACGCCGGACCTCCACGGCCGCATGGACACGGTCTCCATCTCCCTTAACGGGGCCGATGAGGAGGAGTATCTGGCCGTCACCCGGCCCCAGAGCGGGAAGGCGGGCTGGGACGCCATGCTGGACTTCACCCGGAAGGCCGCGGCCCAGGTGCCCCACGTGGTCATGACCATCGTGGACAAGGACAAGACCCCGGAGGACATCATAAAGTGCCG
This sequence comes from Dysosmobacter acutus, assembly GCF_018919205.1. Taxonomy (NCBI): domain Bacteria; kingdom Bacillati; phylum Bacillota; class Clostridia; order Eubacteriales; family Oscillospiraceae; genus Dysosmobacter; species Dysosmobacter acutus. The sequence continues at coordinate 450,822 of NZ_JAHLQN010000001.1, read as the reverse complement.
GGCGCTGGCGGAGTCCCTTGGGGCCACGCTACGGGTCCGGGCCTACATCCCCGATTGATCGCGCGCTCTGCTTGGATGCGGAAGAATGCATATGAAAAAAGGACTGCGGTCATACCGCAGTCCTTTTTTCTACCGGTTCAAAAACTCCTCCGGGTCGATGGGGACGCCTTCCCGGGTGACGCCGAAATGAAGGTGCGCTCCGGCCTCGGCAATGGCGCTCTCCCCCACACAGCCGATGACCTGGCCGGTGGTCACGCTGTCTCCGGCGCTGACGGTGGGCTGGCCCTGGAGGCAGGCGTAGATGGTCTGATAGCCGCCGCTGTGGGAGAGGACCACAGTGGTGCCCAGGAGGGGGTCGTCGTAGACGGAATCCACCGTGCCCGCGGTGGCGGCCATCACCTGGGTGCCCTTGTCCGCCTGGATGTCCATACCGTTGTGGGTGCGCCAGTCCTCCATGGTTTCATCGTACTGAAGGTCCTCCATGGAGAAGGCCGCCACGGTTTCCCCGGAGACGGGCTTTACCGTCAGCCGGGGCTGCTCCGCGCTTACCTGCACCTCCGGCATCTGTGCCACGGTGACCACATCCGGTTCTTTTTCCGCCACCGGGTCGGAGGGCGGCGCCTCCTGCGTCTGCGGCTCCAGGTCCACCGGCTCCGGATCGCTGACCTCCACCGGCTCCGGAAGTCCCACCGGTTCCACCGGCTCTTCACTGTTTCCGGAAAACAGGACAAAATAGCCCGCCACACCAACTGCGGCCACGCACAGGAGCAGGGCTATGTAGAAGCCCGCTCCGCCAAATACGGATTTTACGCTGCGTTTTCCCATAGTGTTCTCCTTTCGTTCGTTCTTCCGTCAGTATGGCCCCGGGGAGGGAAATTTATACAATCTCCAAAAAATTTTCTGTTCTGGTGGTGGGACAGGCCGCATAGGTTGTCTCAGAGGTGATCCCATGAACAGCAGACGACCGAAAAACACTCAGCGCATCCGGAGAATCCTGGCCATCGGCGCGTGCGCCGCCACGCTCTGGACCGTGGCGGTCACGGCCAACAGCGAGTCCCTTCTGGGCGCGGTCACCGCCCTGCGTACCCAGGGGCCGGTGCAGGCGCTGCGGTGGGAGTTGGGGGACTTTTTCTCCCTGAGCGACCTCTCTCCCGCCACGGTGCTGGCCATTGCCGAGTCGCCCCTGCTCCTCTCCGCCCGGGAGCAGATTCTCCGCCGCCAGGAGAGCGACTCCGGCGAGCAGCCCCAGCCCGCTGACACAGGCACGGAGCCGGTGACGGAGGAGCCCGTGGAGCCGGAAACGCCGCCAGGCGTGGATAACGGCATCCCCGCCCGCACCCTGATTCCCTCCTCACCGGCGGGCTACACGGTGGTGGGCGGCGTGTACATCAGCAATTCCACTGACCACGTCCTGGACACGGCGGAACTGGGCAGCGGGACCTTTGACGCGTCCCTCACCGACGAAGAGCCCCAGATCCTGATCCTGCACACCCACGGTAGTGAAGCCTATACCCTGCCCCCCGGGCAGAGCTACGAGCCCTCGGGCAACCACCGCACCACCGACACCAAGTACAATGTGGTGCGGGTGGGGGATGAGATGGCCGACATATTCGCCGAGGCGGGCATCTCCGTGCTCCATGACAGGACGCTGTACGACTATCCGGAGTACTCCGGCGCCTATGGCCGGGCGCTGACATCCATTGACGCCTACATGGCCCAGTATCCCTCTATCCGATTCATATTGGACGTGCACCGGGACGCCATCGAAGACGGCGCCGGCAACCAGTACAAGGTGGTGTCGGTGGTGGATGACGTGGGTACGGCGGCCCAGGTGTCCATTGTGATGGGCAGCGACGGCTCCGGGCTGCCCCATGACCACTGGATGGAAAACATGAAGCTTGCGGTGGCGGTGCAGCAGAACATCGTGGGCGTCTATCCCACGCTGATGCGCCCTGTGGTGCTGCGCAACTCCCGCTACAACCAGCACGTCACCACCGGCTCCATGCTGGTGGAGATGGGGGCCGCCGGCAATTCCTTGGACGAGGCGCTGCTGGCCGCCCGGCTTTTTACAGAGCAGTTCATCCAGGTGTTGGAGGCCAAAAACAAGTGACGCGGTGCAGCCCGGGCCGCAAAATTTATCATCTTCTGAAGATGTCCGGCTCCGGCAGAGTTTTCTTGCGGAATTGTCCGCCATTTATTTACTATTGGACAAATTGTGTGTATAATGAATGCAAGATCACTTGCGAAAGCTGCGGGCGGGTTTTTCCGGACCCGCCGCAAACTTGAAAGGAGTATGGAAATGACGACACTGACCACCCGGGAGGCGCTGGAGCGCGCCAAGGATCTTCTGCGCCAGAGCAGGATGTATGACCACATCATTGATTTGATGAAGTGGGACAGGATTACATACATGCCCAGCACCGGCCGGGCCTACCGCGCCAACACCAGCGTGTATTTTTCAGACAAGCGGGTTGAGCTGTTTTCCACAAAGGAGTGCCACGAGTTAGCGGATAAATTCCGCTCCCTGGACGCCTCCGACTATGAGACGGACCTGGAGCGGGCCGTTGCCCGCCGTTTCCTCTTCAACTTCAACAACGCCAACGGCACCCCGGCGGAGCTTCAGTCGGAGATCACCCGGGTGCAGTTTGAAAACGACGCCGCCTGGCTGGAGGCCCGCCGTCAGAACGACTACTCCATCTGGAAGCCGGTGCTGAAGAAATATTTCGACCTCAAGTATAAGGCCGCGCAGATCGCCGACCCCAACAAGCACCCCCTCCAGGTGCTGATGAACTTCTACGACGAGGACCTGTCGGTGGATGAGTGCAGCCGCCTCCTTGGAGAGCTGAAGACGGAGATGAGCAAGCTCATGTTCAAGGTGCTCCCCGCCTCCCGGGATGTGGACGACTCCATTCTCAACATCTTCTACCACCGTGAAAAGGATATCGACGAGCTCAGCGCCTACGCCTGCAGCCGCTTTGGCTACACCGCCGACAAGGCCTCCTTTGCCAAGGTGGTCCACGGCTGGTCCGCCATGCTCAGCCCCCGGGACTCCCGCGTGACCGTCAGCAAGTCCGACACGGGCATCGACAACTTCTTCACCTACATCCATGAGATGGGCCACTCCCTTTACAGTTTGGGCTCCAACGACGAGGTGGTGGAGGCCGGCGTCTGGGGCGGCATGAAGGGCAGCGCCCACGAGTCCCAGTCCCGCTTCTATGAAAACGTCATCGGCCGCTCCCCCGAGTACTGGGAGTTCTTCTTCCCCTTCTTCCAGGAGCGCTTCCCGGAGCTGCGCGGCTGGAATGCCAAGGATTTCTTCAAGACCCTCATCAAGGTCAATCCCCAGTTCAAGCGTACCAGCGCCGACGAGCTGACCTACAACCTCCACCCTGTCATCCGCTTTGAGCTGGAGCGCGACCTCTTTGAGGGCAAGCTGAGCTTCGACCGCCTTCCCGAGGCCTGGAACGACAAGTACGAGGAGTCCCTGGGCATTCGTCCCACCAACGATCTGGAGGGCTGCCTCCAGGATATCCACTGGACCGAGGACTTTGGAAAGTTCCAGTCCTACGCCATGGGCAACATCTTCGACGGACAGCTGCTCCAGGGCGTGCTGCGGGATATCCCCGATTTCCATGCGCAGGTGGCGGCCGGCCAGTTTGAGGACATCCACAACTGGATGCACGACAAGGTCCACCAGTTCGGCTTTACCTATCCCACCATGGCGGTGATGGAGCGGGCCACCGGCGAGAAGATCACCAGCAAGTACTACATCGACTACATGAAGAACAAGTACTATTCCATCTACGGCCTTCAGGACTAAAAAAGCGGATCAAGTGTGATGCAAAGCGCCCGCCCAACTTTAAGTTGGGCGGGCGCTTTCAAAGATACCGCGCGGCGCAGCGGGCGTTGGGACAGCCGCACAGAAGCAGCGGCCATTTTTCGCAAACCGGGCGGGACAACAAAAAAGAGGGAAAATCCGTTCTCCCTCTTTCTGTCTGCTATTTTTTCAGCTCGCCGGTGGCTTGGGCGGTCAGGTAGGCGTTGATAAAGCCGTCGATGTCGCCGTCCATCACCGCGTTGATGTTGCCCATCTCATAGCCCGTGCGGGTGTCCTTGGCCAGGGTGTAGGGCATGAACACATAGGAGCGGATCTGGCTGCCCCACTCGATCTTCATCTGCACGCCCTTGATGTCGGAGATCTTCTCCGCATGCTGCTGGGCCTTGAGCTCCATCAGCTTGGCGCGGAGCATCTTCATGCAGTTGTCCCGGTTCTGGAACTGGCTGCGCTCCGTCTGGCAGGCCACCACCACGCCGGTGGGAATGTGGATCAGCCGCACGGCGGAGGAGGTCTTGTTCACGTGCTGGCCGCCTGCGCCGGAGGAGCGGAAGACCTGCATCTCAATCTCCTCGGGCCGGATTTCGATGGTGTTGTCGTCGGGGATTTCCGGCATGACCTCCACCGCGGAAAAGGAGGTCTGGCGGCGGGAGTTGGCGTCGAACGGCGATACGCGGACCAGCCGGTGGACGCCGTTTTCGCTCTTCAAAAAGCCGTAGGCGTTCTCCCCCTCGATGGAGATGGTGGCGGACTTGATGCCCGCCTCGTCTCCGGCCTCATAGTCCAGCGTCTGGTAGGAGAAGCCGTGGCGCTCGGCCCAGCGGGTGTACATGCGGTAGAGCATCTCCGTCCAGTCCTGGGCCTCGGTGCCACCGGCGCCGGCGTGGAGGGTCAAAATGGCGTTGTTGGAGTCGTACTCGCCGGAGAGCAGCGTCTCCAGCCGGGCCTCCTCCACTTTGGTCTCTAATTTGGTGTAGCCGTCGGTCAGCTCCGGAAGAAGGGACTCGTCGTCTTCCTCCAGGGCCATTTCCACCAAGGTCTTCAGGTCCTCCCACTCGCCGATGAGCTTTTCCTGCCGCCCCACCTTGTTCTTGAGCTGCTTGAGCCGCTGCTGCACCTTCTGGGAGCGCTCCAAGTCGTTCCAGAAGCCGTCCTGAGCCGTCTCCTCCTCCAGTCTGGCGATCTCCGCCCGGGCGCCGTCCAGGTCCAGCGCCGCGGAAAGATCGGTGATGACCGGTCCCAAAGCGGTGAGTTTTTGTTTATATTCGTCGTATTCGATCATAGTTGATTTCTCCGTCTATCAGAATTACGTTCGCAAATTTAAATTATATCGGACAGATGGGGCCTTGTAAAGCAAAATTACGCACTTTTTTGAAAAAGTCCATCTATAGGGCCGCCTCCATGCCGTCCAACTCCCGCAGAAATCTGCGCATCATGACGGCGGCGATGACCGCCGAGAGCACGTCGGACACCGGCTGGGCCAGCTGCACACCCAACATTCCCCAGACCGTGGGGAAAATCAAAACCGCGGGAATGAAGAAAATCCCCTGCCGGGACATGGCCAAGAACGTGGCCGGGACGGTGCGGTTGACAACCTGAAGCACCATGTTCCCCATCACAACCCAGCTGTTGACGCAGAGCGTCAGACACTGAAGCCGCAGAGCCGTGGTGCCATAGGCCACCACGGTGGGATCGTCCCGGAATACACCGATGACCGTGGGGGCGAAACAGAGTCCAACGGCCGCAATGACCAAAAGGAAGCCGAAGGAGGTTTTCACGCAGAACCAGTAGGACTCCTTCACCCGGCGGTAGAGCCTGGCGCCAAAGTTGAAGCCGCACACCGGCTGGAGGCCCTGGCCAAAGCCGATGAGGGAGGAGTTGGCAAACTGCATCACCCTGGCCACCACGCCCATGGCGGCAATGGCCGCGTCGCCATAGGGGCCGGCTCCCCAGTTGAGGCACACGGTGGAGAGCCCTCCCAGTCCTTGCCGGGCCAGGGACGGCAGTCCGCCCTGAATAATCTCCTTGAGGTAAAAGGGCGTCAGCTTGGCATTGCGCAGCGAAATGCGCAGGTTGCCGCCCCGGGAGCACTGGAACAACAGCACAAGGAAGCTGACCAGCTGGCTGATGATGGTGGCCAGCGCCGCCCCGGACACGCCCATGTTCAGACCGAAGATGAGCAGCGGGTCCAGCAGGATGTTCAGCACCGCGCCGGCGGTGATGCCCACCATGCCGTAGATCGCGCTGCCCTGGAAGCGCAGCAGGTTGTTGAGCACAAGGGAGGCGCACATGTGGGGCGCGCCGATGAGAATGATGCGCATGTAGCTCATGGCGTAGGGAAGGATGGTTTCCGTGGAACCCAGCAAAATGGCCAGGGGCTCAAGGAACAAAAGGCCCCCGGCCAGAATGACGGAGCCCAGGACAAAGGCGCACACAAAGCCGTTGGCGGCCATGCGGGAGGCCTCCTCAATGTTCTGTTCCCCCATCTCCCGGGAGACATAGTTCCCGGAGCCGTGGCCGCAGAAAAATCCCACCGCCTGGATGATGCTCATGATGGAGAACACCACGCCCACGGCGCCTGTGGCGCTGTTGCTGTTGAGCATACCCACAAAAAAGGTGTCCGCCATGTTGTAAAAGGAGGTGACCAGCATGCTGATGATGCAGGGCGCCGCCATGGAGCAGACCAGGGTAGGGATCGGCGTCTGGGTCATGCGTATGAATTTTGCCTCCTGTTTTTCGTCCATAAAAGCCTCCTTTGCAAGCGCTGGCGCAGTGGATCAGATCAGTCCCAGGTGGGTGAGCGCAACCTCTCCCACGAAAATAGACAGGCAGGAAACGCAGGTGGTGGTGACGATCAAAGAGCTGGCCAGATTGTCGTCGGCGCCCATCATCCGGCTCATGGCAAAGGCGGACACGGCCATGGGCGTGCAGAACATGCACATGATGACGCCCAACTGATAGCCCCGGAACCCCAGCGCCGCCGCAAGAGCCGTCATCACGGCGGGGATCACCGCCTGGCGCAGCAAATTGCCCAGGGCCACCTGGCCTATATATTTGCGGGCATAGGTAAAGTCGAACTTGCCGCCCAGGGCGATGAGGGCAAAGGGCGTGGCGATCTTCCCCACGTCGTTGAACGCCGTGTCGATGGCCGTGGGGAAGCGCAGGCCAAGGAAGTTGCACAAAAGACCCACCAGCGGGCCAATGAGCAGAGGGTTTTTGATCACCCGGGGCAGGGTTTTGAGCAGGGGCGTCCTGCTGCCGCCCTCCTGGCTCACAAAGTACTCCAGCGCCACCGCTGCCAGAAAGTTGTAAAGCGGCACCAAAAATCCGGCCAGAATGGCCGTCAGGGAAGAGCTCTCCTCCCCCAACAGCCGGACGCAGACGGACATGCCGTAGATGACGAAATTACCCCGATACATGGCCTGGATCCAGACCGGCCGGCGCCGGTTGTCCGGCTCGAACAGGGGGACAAGGAGAAAGGCGGCAAGGAACACCGCCACTGTGGCGCCCAGACCGAATATGATTGCCGCCGTGTCGCCGGAGGAAAACTGGCTGGACCGGCTGGAGTTGAAGAGGCTGACCGGCAGCAGCACCTGAAAGCACAGCTGATTGGCCTTGTCGAAGAACGCGGCCGAGAGGTACTCGGTCCGCTTGAGCACATATCCAAGGGCAATCAGCAGGACCATCGGCAAAACGGCGTTCAGCGCCAGGGTAAAAGCGTTCATGGATCCCTCCGTCCTCCGGGCCGCCGAAGGTCCGGAACTAAGTAGTTCCAGTATAGCACGATTTTTTTTACTTGACAAAGGGGAGAGGAAGAAAATGATGGGAATTTTGCAAATAGGCACAGGGCTTGACCCGTGAACTTGCGAAAAAAGACCCGGCCCACAATGGGCCGGGTCGTAAAAAACAGGGGTTATTTCCAATATTCCAGGTTGGAGTCGTCCAGTCCAATGTCCTTAGCGCGGAAGACGGGGTTTTTCCCCTCCGCCTTTTGCTTTTCATAGTCCTTGCAGGCCCGGATGGCCACGCCGCCCAGCGCCACGCAGGCGGGCAGGTTGATGAGGCACATCACGGCCATGAGGATGTCGGCGATGGCCCACGCGGCGTCCATGCTCAGCCCGGCGCCCAAAAGGATCACCGCGGCGCACAGCACCCGGAAGCAGGTCATGAAGGTCTTGGAGGGCATCTTGCGGTGGATAAAGGCCAGGCAGTTGTCCACATAGTAGAGGTTGCCAAGCAGCGTGGTAAAGGCAAAGAGCACCATGGCGATGGTGACGAACACGGGGCCAAAGCCGCCGAACACGCTGGAGATGGACTGCTGCACATAGGGGGCGCCGGCGATGTCCGCGGTGGGGGTCACGCCGGAGCACATGCACATCAGGGCCGTTGCGGTGCAGATAAGCAGGGTGTCGATGAACACGGAGAGCATCTGGACCAGGCCCTGCTTCACCGGGTGGCTCACGTCGGCGGCCGCCGCGGCGTTGGGAGCGGAGCCCACGCCGGCTTCGTTGGAATAGAGACCCCGCTTGATGCCATACATCAGGCAGGAGCCGGCGATGCCGCCGAAGATGGCCTGGAAATCAAAGGCCTGCCGGAAGATCTGGGCAAAGACGGCGGGCACAAGCTTGATGTGGAACACAATGATAATCAGGGAGACGGCCACATACAAAAGGCCCATAATGGGCACCAGGGTGCTGGTGACCTTGACGATGTTCCGTCCCCCGCCCATGACGCACCAGCCCACCAGAATCGCAAGGATGACGCCGATGATCCAGGGGGTGACAGAGGGATTGTAGAAGCTGTAGGCCTTAAAGGTGTCCTGAAGGTTGTAGGAGGCCAGCATGTTGAAGCCGCCGGCATAGGTCAGGATCAGTGAAACGGCAAACACCACCGCCAGAGCGCGGTTGTGCAGGGCGGACTCTATGTAGTAGGCGGGGCCGCCGTAACTGTCGCCGGTCTCGGCGTTGCGGCGCTTGTAAATCTGGGCCAGGGTGCTTTCAATGAAGGCGGAGGCGCCGCCGATGAGGGCGATGATCCACATCCAGAAGGCCGCGCCAAATCCGCCCAGGCAGATGGCGGTGGACACGCCCACGATGTTGCCGGTGCCCACCCGGGAGGCGGTGGAAACCATCAGCGCCTGGAAGGAGGAGATGGCTCCCTCCTTGGAGGGCTTCTCCGACACCACGCGGATGGACTCGCCGAACATGCGCAGCTGGACAAAGCGGGTCTTAAAGGAGAAATAAAAGCCTGCCGCCAGCAAAACGATGATCAGGACGGGGTAGTACAAAAAGTCGTCGATGGATACCAGGGTCTCGGTTACGGAGTTCATAAATGCTTCCATACTCTCTCTCACTCTCTTCTCAAAAATATACGGGCGCCGCAGCCCGCGCCGGCGCCGGCCGCTCCCTGCAAAGACCGGCGCCTCCCCGCCGCACACCCGGCAGGGAAAAAGACTCTCTCCTGTTGATCAAAGCGCAACTGCGCGCTTTCCCGCGCTACAAATCCTTGCCCGCAAAATAGTGCAGCCGCAGGGTCTGGGACAGATACTCAAGAACCCGGTAGGCGCCCACGCTGTTGCCCTTGGCGTCCAGGGCGGGGCCGAAGGCGGCAATGCCCATCCGGTCCTCCACCGAGGCCATGATGCCGCCGCCCACGCCGCTTTTGGCGGGGATGCCCACCTTCATGGCGAATTCGCCGGAGCCGTCGTACATGCCGCAGGTCACCATCAGCGTCTTGACAATGCGGACGATCCAGTTCTCCACCAGCCTCTCCCCCGTGGCGGGATCGACGCCGTCGTTGGCCAGCACCACCGCGTAGCGGGCCAGGTCCTCTGTGGTGACGCTGACCGAGCACATCCGGAAATAGAGGTCCAGTGCCAGCTCCGCGTCGCACTCAAGGATGTTGTCGCTCTGCATGAGGTAGGCCATGGAGCGGTTGCGCATACCGGACTTTTTCTCCGAAAGGTAAACAGACTCATTGAGCTGAATGCTCTCCCGCCCGCAGAGCCGCCGGGTCAGGTCCATGAAGGAGCCAAAGGGGTCCTCCAACTCCATACAGCAGCTTGCCGTGGCAATGGCCCCGGCGTTGATCATGGGGTTGAGGGGATGCAGCGTCTTGGTCTCCAGTTTCACAATGGAGTTGAAGGCGTCGCCGGTGGGCTCCACCCCCACCTTGCTGAACACCTTTTCATACCCTGCGGTCTGGAGGGCAAAAATCAGGCATATGGTCTTGGAGATGCTTTGGATGGTGAACTCCTGGCGCCAGTCCCCATCGTGATAGACCGTACCGTCTTTGGTGATCAGGCAGACGCCAAGCTGGTCGGGATCGCCATGGGCAAGCTCCGGTATGTAGGTGGCCACCTTCCCCTCCGGCAGAAAGGTGCGGGCATAGCGCATGGCCTCGTCAATGGCCTGTTCAATGGAAATCACGGAAGGGCACTTCCTTTCGTCGCGCCGGTCTTCGGCAAACTGACCTGTTTTCTGCTTCCATTGTATCATGAAACTGTGCAATGCGCTCATCCGGGTTCAAAATAACATTATTGGTTTCTGATATAGGAAAACTGTGCAACTGAGCCCCAGCGGTTTTGTGCAGATTACACAAAAATGCGAAAAAGAGGAAAGCCTATCGCGGGATTTTCTCAAATAGTATATAATAAAAAAGAACGAAAAGAAACTGGATATTGGAAAAAAGTACAATGCCGTGGCATCAAGGAGGCCGTTTGCTTGAATGTAAAACACCTGGAATTTTTCTGTGCCGTAGCGCAGTATGGTTCCATCAACAAAGCTGCCCAGGCGCTGTACATCTCCCAGCCCCACCTGAGCCACATCATCCGGGATTTGGAGGAGGATGTGGGCTTTGCCCTGCTGGAGAGGTCCAAGCAGGGGGTGTCGCTGACGCCGGAGGGACAGCGGTTTTTGGAGCACGCCAGGGTGATTTTGCAGGAGATGGAGAACCTCAAGCAGTTTTCCCGCCGCCCCCAGCCGGACAAGGACCGGCTCAGCGTGTCCATGACCAAGTTCTCCCATACTATGGAGAGCTTTAACGACGTGTGCGTGCGCAACCAGCAGACCCAGCGCTTCTCCTACAGGCTGAACGAGGGCACCGCCATCGACGTGGTGGATGACGTGTGCAGCGGCGTGGCGGATGTGGGCGTCATCCATGTGGCCCAGCATGCGCAGGAGAGGCTGCTTGCTATGCTGAAGGAAAAAAGCCTGGAGTTTCGCCCCCTGGCGGAGCTGACGCCTCACATCGTCATCTCCCGCAATCATCAGCTGGTCCGCCAGGGCAAGCCAGTGACGCTGGAGTCGCTGCGGGACTACGGCTTTGTACGCTACTTCGGCCAGTACGAGGACTTCATTTACAACATCTCCACCGACAGCCGGCAGCTGGACCTCAACGGCTCGCCCAAAATCATCTACGTCTACGGCCGGGCGGCGCTGCTGCATCTGATCGCACACAGCAATTTCTACACCATCGGCATTCAGAGCTTCCTGACCCAGGACTCCATGTACCAGATCATCTCCGTGCCCATTGAAAACTGTACCGAGCGGCTGACCTTTGGCCTGCTCACCCGCAGAGGCGCGAACCTGACGCAGTCGGAGCGGGAGTTCATCGATGACGTCACCGCCCGGTATCGGAAGATTCAGGCCATGGAGACGTAGAAAAAAGGCCGGCGCGCTATTGCGTGCCGGCCTTTTTAAAGCGGATAGCTCAGGTCAGAGCGGTTTCAACTTCCTCATCGGCCGAGTCGGCGCCGCCTAACTGTCTGCCCTCCAGCAGGGCCCAGAGCCGCATGAACGAGGCGGCCAAAACCAGGCCGCTGGCAGTCAGATTCACGTCTGATAGCCTGCGCTCCAGGCTGGAGTCCTTCTCCTGGACGCTGCCCTGCTCCGACAGGCGGAAAAAGAACACCAGGGCGCAGATCGTCAGGATGCTGGACAGAACTTGATAGGGAAACAGGGCCTGGGGGTCACTTTCGCCGCAGATAAGCTGACGTTTTTGCTGCCAGAGGACACCATAGGAGATGAGGACGGCCGCGATGATGAAAATCAGGTAGTGCCGGGACTGATTCAAAGTGGAGACCGCCTGACTCAGCAGGCCGCTGTCGCTCTCTTCCAGAAAAACCGCCCCCTCCCGCGCCGCTGTCAAAAAAGTATATGAGAAATTTTTCAGATCAGCACAGAAACAAGGCGGGCAAAACGCAAAAAAACACCCCATTGGGTGTTTTTTTGGAGCGGACGATGGGAGTCGAACCCACCTATGCAGCTTGGGAAGCTGCCGTTCTACCGATGAACTACGCCCGCGAGACAAAAGTATTATAACAGATCCAAATCCATTTTGCAACTTGAAAAATGTCGCCCGGCCGGAACAGAGGAAAAAAGTCTAATCGGGGGACTTCCCTCATATCCTGTACCAAAGAAACAGGAGGGATGTCCAATGAAACGAATCATGGCTTTTGTCTGCGCGGCGCTGCTGATGACCACGGCGGCCCACGGGGCGGAGCTGAACCTGTCCGCCCCGTCCGCCGTGCTGATGGAGAAGGAGACGGGCACGGTTCTCTATGCAAAGGATGAGCACGCCAAGTTAGAGCCCGCCAGCGTCACCAAGGTGATGACGCTGCTGCTGGTGATGGAGGCCATTGACTCCGGCCGTCTCAGCTATGACGACATGGTTACCGGCAGCGCTCATGCCTGCTCCATGGGCGGGTCCCAGATCTGGCTGAAGGAGAACGAGCAGCTGAGCGTCCGGGATATGCTCAAGGCGGTGTGTGTGGTGTCCGCCAACGACTGCGCCGTGGCCCTGGGCGAGCACTTGTGCGGCAGCGAGGAGGCCTTTGTGGAAAAGATGAACCAGAGGGCCCGGGAGCTGGGGATGAACGACACCACATTTAAAAACGCCACCGGACTGCCTGCGGAGGGCCATGTCACCTCCGCCTGGGACATCGCCCTGATGTCCCGCGAGCTGATTTTAAACCATCCGGATATCCGCCAGTTCACCACCATATGGATGGATACCCTGCGCTCCGGCGCCTCCTCCCTGGTGAATACCAATAAGCTTGTGCGCTTTTATGATGGTGCCACGGGCCTTAAAACCGGCTCCACCGACTCCGCGCTCTATTGCCTCAGCGCCACGGCTGAGCGGGAGGGCATGGAGCTGATCGCCACCATCATGAAGGCCCCCACCTCCGCTCAGCGCTTTGAAGACGCCAAGGCCATGCTGAACTATGGCTTCGGCGCCTATACACTGGTCCACGTGACGCTGGATGAAGTGCTGCCCACGGTACCGGTCACGCTGGGCCGCCAGAACGCGGTGCAGCCGGTGCTCTCCGGGTCCAGCGCGCTGCTGCTGCCCAAGGAGCAGGCGGCCGGGCTGGAGAAGACCGTGCAGCTCTTGGAGCAGGTGGAGGCCCCGGTGGAGCAGGGGCAGAGCCTGGGCGAGCTGACCGTCACCTCCGGGGGGGAGACGGTGGCCACAGTGCCTCTGATAGCCGGCGAAGCGGTGGAGCGGATGAGCTGGGGCGGCATGCTGCTGGAGCTGCTGCGCCTGCCGTTTGTGAGCCGGTGACAGGATTCGCGGGAAAAGCAGGGGATTGCCCTGCTTTTTCTCTTGTTGATGCTTTGGAAAGATGCTATACTTTCCTCAACCAAACTGAAAGGGGTAGCTGCCATGCTGAATGTGCGTCTGTTTCAAATGAAATCCTTCATCCCCATGCCATACGAGGAGGCCCTGGCGCCCCGGCTGAAAATTGCCGACCAGTGGCTCCAGAACGGCAGCGGCAAGGGCGGCGAATTCACCGGCTGGGTGAACCTGCCCCGGGACTATGACCGGGAGGAGTTTGACCGCATCCGTGCCGCCGCGAAGAAGATTCAGTCCGACTCAAAGGCGCTGGTGGTCATCGGCATCGGCGGGTCCTACCTTGGGGCCCGGGGTGTGATCGAGTGTTTGTGCTCCCCCAACTACAATCTGAAGAAGAAGGACACGCCCAACGTGTATTTTGTGGGCAACGGCCTCTCCGGCGATGCGCTTTACGAGGTGATGGAGCTCATCGGCGACCAGGACTTCTCCGTCAACGTAATCTCCAAGTCCGGCACCACCACGGAACCCGCGGTGGCCTTCCGCTTTTTCCGGGATCGGCTGGTGGAAAAGTATGGCGCCGCCGCTGCGGGCAGGCGGATTTACGCCACTACGGACAAAGCCCGGGGGGCTTTGAAGTCGCTGGCCGACCGGCAGGGCTGGGAGACCTTTGTGGTCCCGGACGAGGTGGGCGGCCGCTACAGCGTGCTGACCGCGGTGGGCCTGCTGCCCATTGCCGTGTGCGGCGTGGATATTGCCAAGCTGATGGCCGGCGCCGCCGAGATGATGGAGGTATGCCGCCGGGGCGGCAGCGACTGCCCGGCCTGGCGCTATGCCGCCGCCCGGTTCCAGCTCTACCTCACCGGCAAAAAGGTGGAGATTTTGGGCTGCTTTGACCCCTCCTTCCGCTTCATGGGCGAGTGGTGGAAGCAGCTCTACGGCGAGAGCGAGGGAAAGGAGGGCAAGGGCATCTTCCCCGCCAGCGTGGAGTTTACCGCGGACCTCCACTCCATGGGACAGTATATTCAGCAGGGGGAGCGCATCCTCTTTGAGACGGTGGTCCGCATGGGCCCCTCCCAACATCCATTGTCCGTTCCCCGGGACGAGGCGGACGGCGACGGGCTCAATTTCCTGGCCGGCCGGGACATGGACTTTATCCGGGACCGGGCCATGGAGGGGACGCTGCTGGCCCACAGCGAGGGCGGAGTGCCCAACCTCATTGTGGAGACGGAGGACAAATCGCCCCGAAGCCTGGGCCAGCTGATCTACTTTTTTGAATATGCCTGTGCCCTGTCAGGGTATCTTCTGGGAGTCAATCCCTTTGACCAGCCGGGAGTGGAGTCGTATAAAAAGAATATGTTTGCGCTTTTGGGCAAACCTGGGTATGAGGAACTGGCCGGCGAATTGAAGGCAAGGCTGTAAAACCGGTGCCTGTGATACATGTGGGCGACCGGCACAAAACGATTTGGAAGAATTTTCCGTCAATGCACAATATGAACAAATAATTAAATCCGTTTTCTGCGTTGTTTTTTACGTGGATTTATGCTATGCTTAATCCACAATACATACCCAGCAATTGATGAACAGGAGTGATTTACTATGGTCAGACTTATTATGGGCGTGAAGGGCTCAGGCAAAACGAAGCAGCTGATCGAGCTGGTCAACGCGGCGGCAAAGGACGAGCCGGGCAACGTGGTCTGCATCGAAGCGGGCACCATTATGACCTATGACATTCATTATCACATCCGGCTGATCGACGCGGTGGAGTACAAGATCAACTCCTATGAGGTGTTCCGTGGATTTATCAGCGGCTTGTATGCCGGAAATTACGATATCTCCCATGTCTTTATCGATAATTTGTGCAAGATCGTGGGCGACGACGGCGGCCATGAGACAGAGCAGTTTTTGGCTTGGCTGGATCAGTTCGGCGAGAAGAACAATATGAAGTTCACCTGTACCATCAGCGCCGATGCCAGCACCGCCACCGACGGGATGCTGAAGTATCTGTAAAGAGACCATGCGGGGAGGAGTGTTCCTCCCCGCCTTTTTTCACCCCGGTATCCGCCAAAGGCATAAAAAGGAGCCGCACAGCACGCTGCTGCGCGGCCCAAGCGGGTGGGATATTGGAAAGCTTCCTTGATTATCTTAACCCCGCCCGCCGGGTTTGTCCATAGGAACCTTTGTGGAAAGGGCACTGCTTTTGCCGGATTCCGTCGACTGCGTTGGACGGCTCTGCGCCGGGGCTTGGCTGAAGGGCCGGCGCGGCCTTCTCTGGAAGTAAAAGGAAAACAATCTGTTACAAAATGCCCTTGTCCCTTTTCAAAAGCGGACAATCGTGTTATACTACTTTCATCAGGAGAGGTTTCCTAAGAACGAAAGGAGCGGTACTATGAAGTTCACATTTGCATGCAAGAAAGTTACGCTGAACGATTCGATCAAGGAGTACGCTACCAAAAAATTCTCCAAGCTGGACCGCTATTTTAAGGAGGAGGCGAGCGCTCATATCACCTTCTCTGTTGAAAAAGACCACCGCTGCGTGGTGGAGATCACCATCCGCGGGGGCAATACACTGTTCCGTGCCCAGACGGAAGCGCCCGACGGCGACATGCGCGCCGCCATTGACGAGGCCCAGAGCTATATCAACCGCCAGATTCGGAAGAATAAGACCCGTCTGGAAAAACGCCTGCGGGAGGGCGCATTCCCGGAGGCCGCCGTTGCGGACGCCTTTGATGTGGCGGAGGAAAAGGAGTTCAATATCGTCCGGACCAAGCGTTTTTCCGTCAAACCCATGAGCGCCGAGGAGGCCATTTTGCAGATGAACCTGCTGGATCACGACTTCTTTGTGTTCCGCAATGCGGAGGACGGGGCGATCTCCATTGTGTATCAGCGCAAGAGCGGCGGTTATGGCCTGATTGAGACCAACGACGCGGATTAAGCAATCCTTTTAAAAGAAAGAGATGGCGCCCGATGGCGCCGTCTCTTTTCCGCTGAAGGCGGGCTCAGAGGGTGAAGGGCGGCTGAGGCGGCTCCTCCCAGCTTACGGAAAACAGCTCCAACTCCAGCGGTCCGTCCATGGGCAGGGAGATATCCCCCGCCTCTATATAGGCAAACTCCCGGCTCACGGGATAGATAAACCCTAAGCCGGAGGAGCGGGGGGCCTGGGGACCGTCCAGATACTGCTTCAGATAGACTTGGGGCCGCAGCTCGCGGTCGGCATGGATGCGGCAGCTCAGCACCAGCCTCCGCCCGGAAGAAGCTCCCTCTTCCTGCGGCAGCTCCGCCAACTCCGCCTGCACCACCTCCAGAGCGCAGGAACGGCCCTCCAGGGGGAAGAGCACGGTGGCGGCGGGGTGATCCATCTCCAGGGAAAAAGACCGCTCCAGCAAAACAGTGCGCATCGTGGGCCGGAAGCAGAAGGTGATGGGCCCTTCCGGCAATGGTCCGACTCCCCGCAGCCCCAGACGGATCAGAAGCAGCTCGTCGCTGCGCCACTGCCGGGGCAGCAGGCCGGCTGCGGCCAGCCGGGCCCCAAAGGCGGCCGCCGCGGGGTCCCCCGCCCGGGGGTCGGTGTAGCTGCTGTGCAGGGTGCGCAGGAAAAACCGGGCGTTTCCCACAATCAGAAGGCGGGGCAGTGCCTTCAGGTTCAGCTGCCGGGCGATCCGCCACTCCAGAGCCGCCTGCTCCCGATAGGTGGCGCAGGGCCGCGTCCACTGGGGCGGAATGGGATAGCGGGCGGCGAACCACAGCACGGGGCCGCCGGGTTCCTCTTCGATGCAGAGAAAACGAAAGCATGTTCCGTCAAAGAAGCAGTCCCTGCCCACCGGCCGGGACAGAGGAAGGGCTGGATACATCTCCCCGCCTCCTCTCTCTTGAATGTAAAAAAGAGCCTATCACATAAACGGGTGAAATGCAAGAAAGACGGCGGACCATTTGGTCCGCCGTCTTAGTTTATCTCTTGCGCCGTCCGCCGCCCCGTTTTCCGTCCATGTTGCGGTTGAGGTCGGAGAGCTTGCCCTCCGAGGCGGACATAAATTGTTTCAGCTTGTCCTCAAAGGAGGAGTCTGCGGTAGGGGCCAGAGGCTGCTGAAACGACCGGCCCTCCGGTCTGGGACTGCTGTGAACCGGCCGGGGCGCCGCGCTGCGGGGCATGGCCGGACGCATCCCGCCGCCGGGACGGGGTGCGGGAGGCTGCAGCCGCTTGATGGAGAGATTGATTTTCCCATTCTCCGTGGACAGCACCTTGACCTTGACGCTCTGCCCCTCCTGCAGGAAATCGTGAACGTCATTGACAAAGGAGTTTGCAATCTCTGAAATATGTATCAGACCGGACTTGCCGCCCTCCAGTGCCACGAATGCGCCGAACTTTGTGATGGTAGTGACTTTGCCTTCCAGAATGCTCCCAACCTCAGGCTCCATATACTACGATTTTTCTCCCTTCCAAATCTCTTCGGTACGCACCGGCCCACACACAAAAGGCCGGTCAGTTGCTCACGTCGTAAAAGACCTTCTCCCCCGGGTTGACCATTCCCAATTCGTTGCGGGCGATCTCCTCCAGCGTCTCGGGGTCATCTCCGTTCTCAATGTCTTTTGCCAAAGCGGCGTTTTCCTGCTGCTTTGCCGCCACCTGAGCGGCCAGCTGCGCCCGGTTTGTCTCCGCTTCTGTGATCTGGCCCTGGAGGCGGTAAAGCTGGAAGCCCACGGCCAGCAGCAGCGCCAGAATCACCAGCTTGGTGAGAATTCCCGCGCCTGCCTTTTTCTGTTTCTTTCCCCTTGCGGCCAACGCGCCCGCCTCCCTTTCGTCGCACCCAGAGCAACGTCCATTTGTAATTCCATATTGTATCCCATTTTAACAAAAAATGAAAGAGATTTTTTCCATGACGGAGCGTTTTTTTGAAGAAATTTTTGACAATATGCAGGGGAATGGCGGTCAGTTTGACCAAATCCACCATATTGTCCACCCAAAAGGACCAAATGGGCCGTAAAAGTTCGGAGAGAAGGCAGAAGTAAAGCACCGCCCCGCCGGAAATGCCCAGAAGCAGATACAGCCGCAGCTCCCCACCGGAGGAGAGGCAGAAAAGGAATACGGCCACCGCCGCCAAAAGGCACATCAGGGCGTCCAGAGGCCGGGTGGTCCGGGGAAAGCGGAGCCGAACCGCCCGGAACAGGTCATACAGCAGGGCGATGGACAGCCCCAGGCCAATGGACACAAGGAACAGCTGCAGCTGGCCGGTGATAGTGATTTCCATTTATCCGAACAGCCGGCGGAAAAAGCCGCCCCCGCCGCGGCCCTCCTCCTCATAGGAGAGGGAATCGATCCGGCCGTCCACGTGGAGCTCCCCGCCGTCTAAGGACAGCTGGCCGATGTGGAGGCCGTCGCCGGTGATAATCAGCGTCCCGGCCGAGGTCTCCATGACGATGCCTGTCTCGTCAAACCGCTCCACATCCTCCACACCGGAGACCACCAGGCTTTCTCGGCCCCGCAGCTCCAGGTGATGGGGCATGGCAGAGTCGTATGGCATAAAAAACCGCCTCCTTTTTTTCCTGTTCCATCATATGGGAGGAGGCGGACAAATATGCGCGATCAGAGTTCGCGGTACATGGCGGCCGCATCGGCGCTTTTGACGTTCTCCGCCACGCTGATCACCTCTACACTGACGGTGCGCACGCCGAAGCGCAGGGAGATCTGATCCCCCGCCTTTACGTCGTAGGAGGCCCGCTGGGGCTTGCCGTTGACGCTGACCAGTCCGTTGTCACAGGCCTCGTTGGCCACGGTGCGCCGCTTGATCAGGCGGGAAACCTTCAGGTATTTATCCAGTCGCATAACGATCCCTCACAAATAGAAAAATTCAGCGGGTCGTCCAGATGGCCCCACGCCCGCCGCGCTGCCCGTGGCCCCGGGCCAATGGCAAACATAAGAATCCGACCTCCCCCACCTCTGGTGAAGCCGGGACAGAAAAACTGCCGGTGCAATTCCACACCGGCAGTTCAAAGCGCTTCCTTACTTGGCCACCGTGTCCTTCAGAGCCTTGCCGGCCTTGAAGACGGGAACCTGGGAGGCGGGAATCTTGATGGATTCCTTGGTCTTGGGGTTGCGGCCGATGCGCTCGGCTCTCTTCTTCACCTCAAAAGAACCAAAGCCAACCAGCTGAACCTTGTCACCGTCCTTTAAAGAAGCGGCAATGGTGTCCAGCATAGCGGAGATGACGGCCTCGGTGTCCTTTTTGGACAGTTCAGCCTTTTCAGCAACAGCGCTGATGAGTTCTGCTTTGTTCATTGGGATTCCTCCTGTAAAAAGTTTATTTGCACATAACGTGGTCTCTCTCTAAGTTTCCTAAAACGGGGTATCCCGTGTTAAGACTGTTCTTTGGCCCGCCGCCACAGCGCGGCCAGGTCTTCGCTGTTCATCTGGTTCAGGGGACGGTCCGCCTGGGATTCCACCTCCCGAAACCTCCTGGAAAACTTTTCGCAGGCGCTGTGCAGCGCCTCCTCCGGATCCACTCCGGCCCTGCGCACCACGTTGACCGCGGCAAACAGCAGATCGCCGGCCTCTTCCCTTGCGCCGTGGGGGCCGTCGGGGGGCAGTTCCGCCTCCTGGGCACGGCGCAGCTCCTGCGCCTCCTCCCACAGCTTGTCCGCCGCAGCGGAGCCGGCGGGCCAGTCAAAGCCGGCCTTTGCGGCCTTGGACTGAATCTTTTCCGCCCGCCATAAGGAGGGCAGCGCGTGGGCTACGGAGTCTATGGCGTCAGCGGTGGAGGCTTGTCCCTTCTCCGAGCGCTTCAGGGCCTCCCAGTTGACCAGCACGGTTTCGCTGTCCTCCGCCTGCATGCCCCCGCCGAACACGTGGGGGTGGCGGTAAATCAGCTTTTTGCACACGCCGTCCACCACGTCGTCCATGGTGAAGCCGCCTTGCTCCTGATCAATCTGGGCGTGGAGCACCACCTGCATCAGCACGTCCCCCAGCTCCTCGCAGAGCGCGTGGGAGTCGCCGCTGTCGATGGCGTCCACCGCCTCGTAGGTCTCCTCCAGAAAGTTCCTTTTCAGGGACTCGTGGGTCTGCTCCCGGTCCCAGGGGCATCCCCCCGGGGCGCGGAGAATCCGCAGAATATCGAGCAAATCCTTGTAACCGTAAGTTTCCCGATATTCAAAATCTATCATAAAGGCCTCCCTATTGCAAGCAATTTCCGCAAATTCCTGTCCGAACGTGTCAAAAATCATTTTAAATGCAAAATCCTGGAAATCCTGTCACCGCCCCGGAGATTCTTCAGGTCGTCGGCGGTGAGAATCCGAAGCACCGGGATCAGGATCACGTAAACCACCACGCCTGCGCCCACACCAGCCAGAGTGGCTAAGGCGTTGCCGGCGTATTCGCCCATCCGGCTGCTCAGGGCGCCATTGCAGGCAAGGTAGCTGATCCGCGCGCCCAGGCCCATAATGACCGAGGCCAGGGCGGGCTTAAAGAAAAGGCCCCAGTAGCCTGGCTTCTCCTCCAGCGTCCGGTAGACGAAAAAGAGGTTCAGCCCCGCGATGACCACATAGCAGCACAGCGTGGAGATGGGAGCGCCTTTGATGTTGATGTCCGGGTTGCCGATGAGCACATAGTTCATGGAGATTTTCACCAGCCCGCCGGCAATGATGGTGAAAATGGGAATCCGCTCCCGACCGTGGGATTGTAAGATGGCGTTGGTCAGCACCATCAGGCACACAAAAATGCAGGCCACGCCAAGCAGCTGGAGATGATAGGTGGCGGCCACGGCGTCCGCGCGCTGGGAGGGGTAGAGCATCAGCAGGATGGGACCGGCCAGCACAGACAGGCCCACCCCCGCGGGGATCACCAGTGTGGCGATCAAGCGGAAGGAGGAGCTTACCAGCTTGCTGACCCGGTTGTGGTCTTGCTGGGCCAGCGCGGCGGCCACAGCGGGAATCAGACTCATGGTGACGGGATAGACAAAGGAGGAGGGCAGGTTGAACAGGTTTTCGCTGAAGGTGTACTGCCCATAAAGCGCCGCGGCGGCCTTCTCGCTCATGCCCAGGGCATCCTGAAGCCGCCCCATGGCCACGCTCTGGTCGATGAGGGAGATGAGGCTCATGCCCGAGGAACCCAGGGTGATGGGAATTCCGATGACCAGAAGCCGCTTCAGGAGGCGGCCGGAGGACGGGGCAATGTCCGCACCCGGCGTACGGCTGCGGCGGCGCAGCAGATAGAGGGAGAGAAAGATCAGCGACGCGGCGGTGCCCACGGTGACGCCGAAGATGCCTCCGGCGGCGCCCACCTCCACGCCGTAACCCTGGCGCAGCAGCACCACGGCCAGAGTCAATCCCACCACAAGCTTGCAGAGGGCCTCCAGGATCTGGGAGATGGCGGTGGGCTTCATGTTGCCCTGCCCCTGGGTATAGCCCCGCATGGCGGACATGAGGCATACGCAGAATACCGCCGGGCTCAGCGCCCGGATGGCATAGAAGGCCAGGGAGTTGTTCATCAGCTCCGCCAGGGGCTCCGTGCCGAAAAACATGATCAGCGAGCCGGACAGGCCCAGGAGGAAGAAAAGCCCCAGCGCCACATGAAAGATCCGCCGCTTCTCGTTTTCCCGGCCCAGGGCGTTGGCCTCGGACACCAGGCGGCTGAGGGCCAGGGGCAGCCCCGCGGTGGAGATGGTCAGCAGCAGGTTGTAAATTTTGTAGGAGGTGTTGAAGTGGGTCATGCCCTCCGCGCCGATGATGTTGGTCAGCGGGATTTTGAAGATGGCGCCGATGAGCTTCACAACCGCCACTGCCGCCGCCAATATGGCGGCGCCGCCTAAGAAATTCTGCTTTGTTTCTTTTTTTGCCATGTGAGGAACCTCTTATTCATATTTGCCGCAAAGAGACCAAACCGCACGGCCTCCCGCCCGGCTTCCTGCTCCTATCCTATTTTGCTTGCGGCGGATTATGCGCCTTACAGCCGGGCGCCGCAGCCGCGGCAGTAGATATCGCCCTCCTGTGCGGCGGCGCCGCAGTTGGGGCAGCAGATCTCGGCCTGAACAGGTTCCTTCTCTTCACCTTGGGCGGAGGTTCCGGAGATCTGGGCGATCTCCGCCTTCAGCTCGTCGATCTCCCGCAGCTTGGCGAAAAGGACCTCTGAATCGGCGGGCTCGCCGGTGTGGGTGCCGTAGACCAGCTCCCCGATCTCCCGGAGCCGGAGGTTTACCTCCGCCTTCAGGTCAATGAGGCGGGCCTTCTGCCGGCCGGTTTCCACCAGCTCCTCCGCGCCGCGGACAGCGGAGGTGGCCAGGGCGGCGGCGGTGTTGCCGATGTCCACGGCGGCCATCTGTACCTTATACAGCAGTTCCTGTAACTTTTCGTCCATAAGATAGTTCCTTTCCAAAAGCGCCGGAAGCCCGGCCTTAATATGCGTAATCGCTGCCGCCGATAAACTCCCGGACCAGGGAGCGGGGGGCGACATAGGATTCGTCCAGAGGCTCAATGCGGTCAAAGGCGCGGAGCATGTCGTCCGCCACGTCGTACTTGCCCCGGGGCAGCTTTTCCAGCATGGGCACCACAAACGGCTTGAGCACCGAGAGCTCATAGGGAAGCGAGGAGTCGAACATCAGATTGGCGTTTTCCTTGTAGGGAGAGATATAGAGCTTTTCGCCCCGGCGGACGTTGGGCCAGAGCTTGATGGTAAAGGCTGCGTCGCTGCCGCGGAACTTGGCGTCCCGGACGATGCGGCGTACCAGGCGTAGCCAGGCGTGCTGGAAGACCACAGAGCCTTCCTCGTCCACCAGGTTGGACCGGGCGGCGATATAGAGCTTAAGGGCTCTGGGGTTCTTGCCTGTAATCACGTCGTTGAGGGCGTGGATGCCCTCGAAGATGGCCAGCTCGTCCTGGCCTAACTGAAGCGGGTGGGTCATGGTGGCGCTGCGGATCTGGCGGGCAAACTCGTACTTGGGGATGTGGATGGTCTCGCCCCGGTCCAGCATGGCAAAATGGCGGTTTAAAAGGTCGATGTCCAGGCAGAAAGGCGATTCGTAGTCAATGCCGCCCTCCCGGTTCCGGGGTGCGGTTTCCGGGTCCACGGACAAAAAGTAGTCGTCCATGGAGATGGTGTGGGTCTCCACGCCGGAATTGTCCAGCACCTCCTCGATCTTCATGGCTGTGGTGGTCTTGCCGGAGCCGGAGGGCCCGGAGAGCAGGATGATGTGGGACTCGGTCCGGTGGTCGGCGATTTTTTTTGCGGCGCTTTCGATCTTCTTCTGATAGGCGGCGTCGCACTCGGCCACAAAGGCCGCCGGGTCGCTGCGGATTGCCTCGTTGATCTCTTTCAGGGAATAGGCCATAAAAAACAGCTCCTTTCAGCGGGTGGAGCGATCCTCCGCCCCGTTATAAAACGCGGCGAACGCCGCCTGGTTGGCCTGGATTTTCTCCGGGCGCTCGATATACTCCTTGGGGTACTTCAGGTTGAAGACCCGCTCAATACGGCCCAGACGGGCGTCCACCATCTTGGTGGAGCCGCCGGCTCCAAGGGAGAGGATGGAGCAGAGCTCCTCCATAATGTAGATGTTGTACAGCCCTTCTGCCCCGGGAACGCACCAGCCTGTGTTCTCGAAACTGCCGGACATGTATTTCTGGCGGTAGAGATAATAGGGGGCCAGTCCCGCGCCGCGCAGACGCTCGATGGAGTAGTCCACCATCCTTCCCACCTCCTCCGACGAGGGGATGGCCCGGTTCTCAAGGGTGATGCGGCTGCCCTTTTTCAGGCTCAGGGTGTGGACGGTGATGTTGTCGGCGCCCAGGGTGAGCACCGTGTTCAGCGTGCGGCGAAAGCCCTCCGCGCTGTCCTCGGGAAGCCCCGCGATCAGGTCCATGTTCACGTGGTCAAACCGGGCCGCACGGACGTCCTCCATGGCCCGGAGAATGTCCTCCGCGCTGTGCCGGCGGCCGATGGCATGGAGCACCCGGTCCTCCATGGTCTGGGGGTTGACGGAGACCCGGGTGGTGCGGTGAGCCTTGAGGACCCCAAGCTTTTCCGGGGAAATGGTGTCTGGCCGTCCCGCCTCAATGGTGATCTCCAGGCAGCCGGAGAGATCAAAGGACCGCTCCACCTCCGTGAGCAGGCGGTCCATCTGCTCCGCCGTCAGGGTGGTTGGTGTGCCTCCGCCCATGTAGAAGGCCCGGACCCTCAGCCCCAGCCGCGCTGTCATCTCCCCCGCCGAGCGGACCTCCGACAGCAGGGACTGGAGGTACGGCTCCACCAGGGCAAAGGATTTTTCCACGCTGTTGCTGACAAAGCTGCAATAGGCGCAGCGGGTTGGGCAAAATGGGATGCCGACATAAAGGGCGATATCCCGGGGCGAGAGGGCGGCCGCGGCATTCAGCCCCTGCCGGGCGGTTTCAATGCACATCCGCCGCCGCTGGGGAGAGACAAAATAGACGTCCCTCAGAAGCCGGTCGGTCTCCTGTTCCGACTTGCCCTCCTCCAAAAAGCGGGCGGCTAACTTGCCGGGGCGGATGCCGGTCAGGGCCCCCCAGGGGGGTGTGACGCCGGTGACGGACCGGGCGGCCTGGAAAAAGCTGAGCTTGACGATCTTCTGCTTCTCCCGCTCCGCCTCAAAGGGGCCGCAGTCCTCCGGAATGGTCTCGCGGGAGACCCCTTCCTCCTCCTGATCGCCGTGGCGCAAAAGGGTGCGGGCCGTCCAGACGGGGCCCTCCTGAACGAGGCTGACCCGGGCCCAGCTGCGGTCCTCCGGCGCAATGGGGTCATAGAGGGGGCGCTCTTGGGGGAACAGGGCCAGCAGGCTCTGCTCCAACGCGTATTGATAGTCGTGTCCTTGAAATTGTAGCTTCATAGCCGGTTCTTTCTTCCGCCGCTTGGGCGGAGGGAGATGGAGTCAGTCCCGAAGGGCCTGGCGGAGATAGGGATTGGTTTCGCGCTCGCGATCCAAATCCGAGGGATCCATGTGGCCGGGAAGCACAACATGGTTGCCCTCCAGCCGGCCCAGACGGCGCAGAGAGGATAAAAGCTCAAAGGTGTCGCCGCCGGCCAGGTCGGAGCGGCCGCAGGAGCCGGCGAACAGCGTGTCGCCGCACAGCAGGACATTTCCACATTGGAGCGTCACCGAGCCCTTGGAGTGGCCCGGTGTCTCCAGCACCGTGACGACAAGGGAGCCCAGCATCACTTGGTCGCCCTCCTTCCAGTCCACAAGGTTGCCGAAAAGAGCGGGATAGAGCATTTTGATCCGGGGATCGGTCGTGTCCTTGTAGCGGTCCTTAATGCTGAGATACACGGGAATGTCCGGGTGGGCCTCCTGAATGCCGGCCACGCCGCCGGTGTGGTCGTAGTGGCCGTGGGTCAAAAAGATGCACTGGAGGGCGCAGCCGCTCTCCGCCACCTTGCGGAGGATGCGCTCCGGCTCCCCACCGGGGTCCACCACGGCGCACTTGCCCGATTCCTCGTCGCAAAGAAGATAGCAGTTGGTGCCCAGTGGCATCACCTGAAGCGTCTCAAGTTTCATATCCGTCCCTCCCTTTCCTATGCCAGCTGATCGGTGTCGATGACCAAGGTAAAGGGCCCGTCGTTGAGGGAGGTGACCTCCATATGGGCGCCGAACTCGCCGGTCTCCACATGATAGCCCTTGTCCCGGCACAGCCGGATGAAGGTTTCATACAGGGGGATGGCCGTCTCCGGCCGGGCGGCGGCCAGAAAGTCAGGCCGGCGGCCGTGCCGGCAGTTGCCGTAGAGGGTAAACTGGGAGATGATCAGCAGCTCTCCGTCCACGTCTTCCAGTCCCTTGTTGATCTTCCCGTTTTCATCGTCAAAAATCCGCAGAGAGCAGACCTTGTCGCAAAGCTTTTTGGCCTGGATCTCCGTGTCCTCGTGGGTGACGCCCAAAAGGATCAGAAATCCCTGGCCGATCTTGCCCCGCACCGCTCCATCGATGACCACGGAGGCATGCTGAACCTTGGTAACCACTGCGCGCATAGAAAAAACCTCTCTTGTATGATGTGAAAAAGTTTGTTGAATTTGTGGAAAAAGTCTGTAGAGATATGGAGGATTCCACGAAAACATGAATGCATGACAAACTGAATCAGTGTCCGCCGTCAGGCGGAGGCGGGGATGTGGAGCTTGCGAATCTTATCCACGTCCCTCGGGGCAAAGACCTTGTCTTTGTCCCGAAAAGGCGGAGCAGCGGAACGAGTAAGCGTCCGCCGTCAGGCGGAGGCGAAGGATGTGGAGCTTGCGACGCCGTTATCCGGCGGGCCGCGTCACCTGCATGACGCCGGAGATCTGGTTCAGCTTGCGCATCACGGCCTGAAGCTGCTCGCCGTCCCGGACGTCGATCTCCAGGCTGATGACGGCAAAATTGTCCTCCGTGGTGCGGCAGTTCATGGAGGAAACCCGGGTCTGGGTGGTGGACAGGGCGGCGGAGATGTCCAGGACCAGATTGTTTCGGTCTTTGGAGAAGATCTCCAGAGAGGTGGGGTAGGTCTCCTTGGTGTCGGTTCCCCAGGAGACCTTGATCCAGCGGCCCTGCTGGTCCGGCGCGCTGCGGCGCTCCGGCGAGGCGTTGGGACAGTCGCAGCGGTGCACGGACACGCCGTAGCCCCGGGTGATGAAGCCGATAATCTCATCGCCGGGCACAGGGGTGCAGCACTTGGAGAATTTCACCAGACAGTTGGAAAGGCCTTCCACCACAATGCCCTGCTCGCTCTTGGCGCGGCGCGGCACCGCGGGGCGCACCACCTCGCTCTTGCCGTCCACTGGCACGGTGGAGGCTTTGTCCAGCTGATGCTGTTTGGAAATGCGCTGCAGCTCGCCCTGCATCCGGTTCACCGCCTTTTGGGCGGTAAAGCCGCCGTAACCGATGGCGGCGTACATCTCATCCAGAGAGCCGAAGGAGACCCGCTTTAAAAGCCCGGGCAGGTTTTCCGGGTCCAGTACGTCCTTCAGCGGGATGTTGCAGTGCTTCAGCTCCGCTTCAAAGGCGGAGCGGCCGTTGACGATGTTCTCGTCCCGCTTCTCCTTTTTGAACCACTGGCGGATTTTGCTGCGGGCCTCGGAGCTTTTTGCGATCTTCATCCAGTCCCGGCTGGGGCCCTTGGCGCTCTTGGAGGTGATGACCTCCACAATGTCGCCGTTTTTCAGAGGGTAGTCGAAGGTGACGATACGGCCGTTGACCTTGGCCCCCACCATGTGGTTGCCCACGGCGGAGTGGATGGCGTAGGCGAAGTCGATGGGCGTTGCCCCGGCGGGCAGGTTCTGCACGTCCCCGTTGGGCGTGAACACAAAGACCTCGTCGGAGAACATGTCGATTTTCAGGGAGTGGATATAGTCCTCGGCGTCAGCGCCCTCCTGGTTTTCAAGAAGCCGCCGCACCCACTCGTAGCGGCCCTCGGTGCCGCCGCCCTGGCCGTTCTGTTTGTACTTCCAGTGGGCGGCCACGCCGTATTCGGCGATCTCGTGCATCTCCTGGGTGCGGATCTGCACCTCAAAGGGGATGCCGGACTCCCCTACCACGGTGGTGTGGAGGGACTGGTAGCCGTTGGGCTTCGGGGTGCCGATATAGTCCTTGAACCGGCCCAAAATGGGCTTGTAGATGTCGTGGACCACGCCAAGGACGTTGTAGCAGTCACCCACCGAGTCCACGATGACCCGGAAGGCGAAAAGGTCAAAAATCTCGTCAAGCTGCTTGTTCTGGTTGAACATCTTGCGGTAGATGCTGTAGGGATGCTTGATGCGGCCGTAGACCTTGTGGGGAATGTTCAGCTCCTCCAGGCGCTGGTGAATCTGGTCCTGGGTGCGCTGCATAAAGGCGTTGTACTCGGTCTCCTTGGAGCCAATGGTGGTGACGATCTCCGTGTAGGCCACCGGGTCCAGGTATTTTAAGGACAGGTCTTCCAGTTCCCACTTCACCCGCTGCATGCCCAGCCGATGGGCGATGGGGGCGTAAATCTCCATGGTTTCAAGGGACTTCTGCTTCTGCTTGGGCGCGGTTTGGTATTCCATGGTCCGCATGTTGTGCAGCCGGTCGGCGATCTTGATGAGGATGACCCGGATGTCCTTGGACATGGCGATGAGCATCTTGCGCAGGTTCTCCATCTGCTCATCCTCTTTGGTGGCGTACTGAATGCGGGTCAGTTTGCTGACGCCCTCCACCAGGTCGGCCACAGTGGGGGAAAAGAGCTTGGAGACCTGTTCATGGTTGGCGGCGGTGTCCTCAATGACGTCGTGGAGCAGTGCGGCAATGATGGACTCCGAGTCCAGGTGCAGCTCCTCCGCCACGATCTGGGCCACGGCCAGGGGATGGATGATATAGGGCTCGCCGCTTTTCCGCTTCTGCCCGGTGTGGGCCTTTTCCGCGAACTCAAAGGCGGCGCGTATCTGCTGGAAGTCGGCGCCCGGGTTATAGGCGGCCACGGTCTTTTCCAGCCGTTCATATTGTTCATACACGGTCATTGGGCGATTCACCTCAGTTTCGGGGAGTGAGTATGGAAGAGAGCCGGTCCAGATAGGGACAGGCGTACAAGTCGACTTTGACGCCGCGGTCAGTGAGCCGCAGCAGCAGGTATTCCTCCTTCCGCCGGACGGACAGGAGGCCCCGCTCGGAGAAGACCGCCAGGCCCAAAGAGGCCCGCAGGAAAGATTCGCAGCCGGAAAGGTCCGAGGCCAGCGCCCGCAGCAGGGGCAGGGCCGGGGTCTCCAGGTCCCCGTTGCCCACGCGCTGGGCAAGGGACCGCCACAGCCGCACAAACTGCTCCCGGCTGCCTAACATCCGGGAGGCTTCCTGGGCGGAAATGGGGCCGTTCTCCATCAGGCGCTGCACCAGGGCGGCAGACTCCGCTTCGCTGCGGCTGGGGTAGCGGGAGGGGCGGATGTCGATCATCTGAAGCTGGAGGTTGGTGATGCCCCGGAAGGTGTTGAGCTGGAGGTGGAAGGCGGCATCCACCCTCTGTCCGGCGCATATGCCGCACTGATCGGCCGTGGCAGAGAAAAAGATGGCGTCGAATTTCTGGCAGCCCTTACTCAGGCGCAGCTTCAGATGCTTGCCCTGGCCCACGCTCTGCATGGAGTCCACCACCGCGCCGAAAAGGGCAAACACCGGCCGGGCGTTGCCGGAGCCATAGGGCTCCAGCTGGGAAAGGGCCTCGACCTCCGCCGTGCTGAGGCGGCCGGGCCGGGCAATCACCGCGTCCACCTCCAAAGAGGAGACCGGCAGCTTCCCGCCCCAGGACTGGCGGACAAAGTCGTTCATCCGCTGGCGGAAGGCGGGGATGTTCTCCTCCCGGATGGTGAAGCCGGCGGCCAGCTCATGGCCGCCGAAGCCCTCCAGCAGGTCGGAGCAGAACTCCAGGGCGGCAAAGAGGTTGAACCCGCCGTAGCTGCGGCAGGAGCCCTTTCCGCATCCGTCCTGAAGGTGGATCATAAAGCTTGGGCAGGAGTACTTTTCGCTGAGGCGGGAGGCCACAATGCCCACCACGCCTTGATGCCAGTCCTCGCTGGCCAGGACCAGGGCGCTGCGCTCGCTCTCAGGCAGGGCCTGGATTTTTTCGATGGCCTCGGTGCAGATGCTCTGCTCCACCGCCTGGCGCTCCCGGTTCAGCTCGCACAGCTGGCGGGCCAGCTCCTCGGCCCGGGCGGGATCGTCGGTCATCAGCAGCTCTGCGGCCAGATCGGCCGCCCCCATGCGCCCCGCGGCATTGATCCGCGGGGACAGGACAAATCCGATCTGGATGGAGGTGACGGCCTTTCCCGTCAGGCCCGCCTCCTTCAAAAGGGCGTGAATGCCCACAAAATCCGTGTGGGGTAGGGCCTCCAGCCCCCGGTAGACGATGGTGCGGTTCTCCCCCTCCATGCGCATCACGTCGGCTACCGTGCCGATGGCGGCCAGGGTGGAGTAGCGGGCAAAGAGGGCGTCCTCCCGGTTTTCCCCGCCTAAGGCCAGCACTAACTTCAGCGCCACGCCCACGCCGGCCAGGGATTTGAAGGGATAGGGGCAGTCGCTGCGGTGGGGGTCCACCACGGCCACGGCGTCGGGCAGAACATCCTTGCACTCGTGGTGGTCGGTGATGACCACATCCATGCCTAACTCCCTTGCAAAGGCCGCCTCCTCCACGCCGGTGATGCCGCAGTCCACGGTGATGAGCAGCGTGGCCCCCTGGCTGTGCAGGGAGGCGATGGCGTCACAGCTGAGGCCGTAGCCGTCCTCAATACGCCGGGGAATATAGCGCAGGCACCGCCCGCCCGCGTTTTTCAAATAGTCGATGACCAGACAGGTGGAGGTGATGCCGTCCACGTCGTAGTCGCCGTAGACCGCGATGAGCTCGCCCGCGGCAATGGCCCGCTGAATCCGCTCCACGGCCCTGTCCATGTCCCGCATCAGCAAGGGGGAATGGCTCAGTTGGCGGTCCCGTTCCAAATGGGCGGCGGCCTGCTCCACCGTGTCCACGCCCCGGGAAGCCAGCACCAGCGACAACAGATACGGATATCCGTTTTCCACCAGACGCTCCGCGGCCAGGCCGTCACAGGCCCCGGCCACGTTCCAGCGCTCATACTTCATTTCCGCCGCCTCCCCTCTCAAAGCAGTGCTATTACTCCACAATAACTAAATAAGTATAGCAAATTTTGTATCGCACGTAAAGGGAAAACTGCTCATCTTTGCACCAAAATTTGACGAACGGGCCATAATTTGCTAAAATGTGGGACAGACTATCTCCAAAAGCCGCTTTGCGAAAGGAGAATGAACGCATGAAAAAACGGATTTTATCCCTTGCCCTGGCGCTGGCCCTGACTGTATCGGCGCTGAGCGTAAGCGCCTTGGGCGCGGCGCGCTTCGGCGACGTGCCCGCCGGCAGCTGGGCGGAGGAGAGCATTGCCCGGGCCGTGGAGGCCGGGATCCTCTCCGGCTATGACGGCGCCCGCTTCGGCTACGGCCACCAGATGTCCCGGGCCGCCTTTGCAACCGCGCTGGTCCGGCTGTTCGGCTGGACGGAGGTGCGTCCCGCCGCACCCACCTTTTCCGATGTGAAAGACACGACGGCCTGGTATTACGGCGCTGTGGAAGCCGCTTATGCCCACGGGGCCGTCACGCTGCAAAGCGAGTACTTCCGCCCCGGCGACCCCATCACCCGGGAGGAGATGGCGGTGATGATCGTCCGGGCCCTGGACTACGAGGCCTTGGCCGGACTGGTGCAGCAGCTTCCCTCTCCCTTCACCGACCTGACCACCAACAGCGGTTATATTGCCGTGGCCTACAACCTGGGGCTGGTCAACGGCACCTCACCCACTACCTTCTCTCCCGGTCAAAAGGCCACCCGGGAACAGGCGGCGGTGCTGCTGATGCGTGTGTATGAAAAGTACCATCTGAACACCTCCTTTGTGGGCGGCCTGGCCAGTCAGGACACCAGGGCCCTGCCGGTCAGAATGAATGCCGTGGCGGTGGAGATGGCCGAGCTAAAGGGAATCGACGCCACGTTCCAAGGGGACCCAACCGTTCGGGACATGGTCCGCGGCGCCGGGAGCCGGGCGCTGATGCACGCCGTATGCGGCAAAGAAGTGGTGGAGGAAGACACCATGAGCAGCATGCAGGCGGTTGCCTGGACGCTGGCGGACAACATGGAGCTCTCCGGCTATGACGGCATTTTGCTGGATGTGCCGGGCTTGAGCTCTGCGGGGAAGGAAAAGCTGGTCAAACTGGCGGAGGAGATCAAAGGCCGCATGGCAAAGGGAAAGCTCCTCTATGTGATGGTGGACGCGCCCGCCTGGAACGACGAGGCCCCGGCGGGCTACGACTACGAGGCCCTGGGTGAAACGGCGGACAGGGTGATCCTCCGCCTGGCCTCCTATGAGCAGACGGAGAGCGGATTCCCCATCGCGCCTCTGGAGCCGCTGGAGGAGCTGTACTACGCCCTTGCCGAGCTTCAGGGCAAGGTGCCCGCCTGGAAGACCACCGTGCTGCTGACCACCACCGGCTCCGCATGGAAGGGCGAAGGAGACCAAATCCGCCCGGACGGAAGCCGGACCGCGGCACAGATTGAGGAGCTGCTCAAAAAGGGCGCCGGGTATCATGCCGGCCGCTACGCCAGCGCCTACGCCGTCTCCGGCAGCGGCGCCGGACAGACCACCGTCTGGTACAACGATGAGGACGCTGTGGCCGCCCGGCTTCAGCTGGCCCGGTTCTTCGGCGTCACCTCCGTGATGCTCAGCGATGTGAACTCCGTGGCGGACTACTCCGGCTATGATGTGGCCGGCAAGCTCTGGAGCTGAGAAAAAAGAAAAGAGGACCGGGGAAGCAATCCGCTTCCCCGGTCCTTTTTTCCAATAAAATATTATTCAGCGTTGTCCACCCCGTGCATGTGGGCCAGCAGGTCCAGCACCTTGCTGGAATAGCCCCACTCATTGTCGTACCAGGCGATGAGCTTGACAAAATTGTCCTCCAGCATGATGCCCGCCGTCTCGTCAAAGATGCAGGTGTTGGGATTTCCAATCAGATCGCAGGAGACCACCTGCTCGGACACATAGTCCATAATACCCTTCATGGGTCCCTCGCAGGCCCTCTTGATGGCATGGCATACGTCGGCATAGGTGGCGCTGGTTTTCAGCCGGGCGGTAAGGTCCACCACAGACACGTCATTGGTGGGGACCCGGAAGCTCATGCCGGTCATCTTGCCGTTGAGAGAGGGGATGACGCGGCCCACGGCCTTGGCCGCGCCGGTGGTGGAAGGAATGATATTGCCCAGGATGGAGCGGCCGGTGCGCCAGTCGCGGCCGGCCCGGGAGTCCACCGCCTTCTGCTTGGCGGTGGCGGAGTGAATGGTGGACATGAGGGCCTGCTCAATGCCGAAGGCGTCGTTGACCACCTTGGTCAGCGGGGCCAGGCAGTTGGTGGTGCAGGAGGCGTTGGAGACAACGGTCATCTCCCTGCGGTATTCCATGTGGTTGACGCCCATGACAAAGGTGGGGGTGACGCCGTCTTTGTCCGGGGCGGTGATGAGCACCTTTTTCGCGCCGCCCATAAAATGGCGGGAGGCTTTTTCCGTGGAGTTGTATGCCCCGGTGGACTCGATGATGTACTCGGCGCCGCACTCGTGCCAGGGGATCATGGCCGCGTCGCTTTCGGAAAACACCTTGATTTTGTTTCCGTTGACGTAGAGATAGCCGCCCTTGTGCTCCACGGTGCCGGCAAAGGCGCGGAACACCGAGTCGTACTTGATCATATAGACCATATAGTCCAGGTCCGCGTTGCGCAGGTTGATGCCCCTTAAGTCAAACTGATCCCCGCGCTCCATCAGAATACGCAGAACATTTCTGCCGATGCGCCCGAATCCATTGATGCCCACTTGGATTCCCATTGTAATCAAATCCCTTCCATCCTGTTTTTATCAGCCGCCCCAGTAATTTAGGCAAAAGCAAACTATGCTTACGTCCATTATAACAGAACCATTCGATTTGTCTTTAGATTTTGCGCAAAATTGCGTATAAAATTACGTAAGGTTTATTGTGACGATTGCACAGTGAAAAACTGTATGGGAAAGAATGCGGAACTGTCATGTGCAAAGACCTGTTCGACAGAAATCGAAAAGTCTCTTGAGTTTTCTTCCTGATTTTGCTATTCTTAAGGAGAGAAAAGGCCGAAAGAATCAGCGGACTGCGCGGCAGGGGAAGTTTTCCATGGTTGAGTGTGGCGTTGTTGCAAAACCTATGGGAATGATGAGCAGGAAAGAGGATTCAGTATATGGAAGAGAAGCTGCTGGCCGAATTGCTGCCCGGGGTGGCGGCACAGCTCCGCGGCGCGATGGGAACTATGGGGGGCGCCCTGGAAAATATTGCCCCCCCTGAGCTGCGTGCGCAAAATCCCGCTCTGGACGCGGAGGCCGCCAAACTGTATCAGGCATACTATCGTCTGGTGCGGTTGGTGATTAACTTGTCCGAAGCGGACTCAATGGAGTCTGCGAACCCGCTGCCGCTGAAAAACTATGAAATTGTGCGGATGGTGCAGGACCTCTATTGGCGGGTGAAGCCGCAGGCGGACCTGCTTGGCCTGGAGTTTCAGTTTACCTGTCGGGAGAGCGAACACGTGGTCGCCATGAACCAGCGGGGGCTGGACCGGATGGTTCTGAACCTGCTGTCCAACGCCTTTAAATTTACGCCAAAGGGCGGAAATGTGGTCATGGATCTGAAATTTGTCCGGAGGATGGGCATTCTCTCCATCTCCGATAATGGGACCGGTATCAATGAAGAGAGGATGGAAACGCTCTTTTGCCGCTATACGGATACGAACCGTATGGAGCCATATCCCCACGGGATGGGCCTGGGGCTTCCCGTCTGCCGCAGGATCGCCCGGGGATTGGGCGGCAGTTTGCTGGTGGAGTCCAAGGAGGGGTTGGGGACAAGGGTAACCTGTTCCTTCCCGGACAGGCGTGTGAACATGGAAGTAAGTGATTCGGGGGCAGATTATACCGGTGGGAAGAACCCCACCCTTGTGGAGCTGGCGGATGCGCTGCCGGAGGCGGCGTTTTCCTGCCGGAACATGGATTGAACCGGGAAACCCGGCGTTCACGGAAAGGAAACGGAATGGACAGAGTATATGTTGCCATGAGCGGCGGCGTGGACAGCGCTGCTGCCGCCGTGCTGCTCTGTCGGGCGGGCTATGACGTCACCGGTGTGACGCTGCGGCTCCACGGATATAAGGACCGGCCCGGCGTCTGCGGCTCTGCCGACGATATAAAAGACGCCGCCGCGGTGGCGGCGGCGCTGGGGTTTCCCCACCGGGTGATGGACCTGACGGAGCGGTTCCGGGAGCGGGTGATGGAGCGCTTTGTGGAGGAGTACCGCGCCGGGCGTACGCCCAATCCCTGCATTGACTGCAACCGGGAGGTCAAGTTCGGGGCCCTGTTTGACGCGGCTATGGCGGAGGGCGCCGATTATCTGGCCACAGGCCACTATGCCCGGGTGGGCTATGACGAGGCATCCGGCCGATGGCTGCTGCTGCGGGGCCTGGACCGGAAAAAGGATCAGAGCTATGTGCTCTATCAGCTGGCACAGCGCCAGCTGGCCCACCTGCTGCTGCCGGTGGGTGAATATGAAAAGCCGGCCATCCGGGCCATGGCGGAGGGGTGTGGGCTGGTCAATGCCCATAAGCCCGACAGCCAGGATATCTGCTTTGTGCCCGACGGCGACTACATGAAGTTTTTGGAGAGTTTCGGTGGCGTCGTGCCGGAGCCGGGTGATTTTGTGGACCGGCAGGGCCGGGTGCTGGGCCGTCACAAGGGCCTGGAGCGCTATACCACCGGCCAGAGGAAGGGCCTGGGTGTCAGCGCCGCGGAGCCACTTTACGTGTTGGGTAAGGACCTCCCGACGGGGACAGTCCTGCTGGGCCGGGACGCGGAGCTCTATACCGACACATTGATTGCCGAGCGGGTAAACTGGATTTCTGTGCCCGGTCTGGACGCGCCCATGGAGGTGACGGCCAAGACCCGCTACAGCCAGAGCGAGGCGGCCGCCACCGTGGAAGAGCTTGCCGACGGCAGAATCCGTGTGCGGTTTGAAAGGCCCCAACGGGCGATCACCGCTGGTCAGGCCGTGGTGCTCTACGACGGCGAGAGAGTTGTGGGCGGGGGGACGATCGTCTAACGGTCGCTGGGAATCCATTCGTCCTGAAAGATCATATCGTCCAAATCGCCGCAATACTGCTTGTTCATAGTGTACCTCCTTTCAGTATCTAAGCAGTATATGCGCCACGAGCGGAAAAATTGCATGAAACCGTGCACACGAATTCTGGCGAAAAGTTTTTTGAAAATTGTTTTTAAAAAACCTTGACAGATGGGAGGATATCGTGGTAATCTAATTGTTGCCGATATCTGCCGGTGTGGTGGAATTGGTAGACACGAGGGACTTAAAATCCCTTGGTAGCAATACCGTACCGGTTCGAGCCCGGTCACCGGCACCATTCGGACTTGGTGGGAGGCTGCAAGTGAATATCGCGGAGTAGAGCAGTTGGTAGCTCGTCGGGCTCATAACCCGGAGGTCGCAGGTTCAAGTCCTGTCTCCGCAACCAATCAAATGTACGCCTACATTGACGGTAAAAGACCCGTCGGTGTGGGCGTATATTTTTGTTATATTCTGCTTGATGATATTGGGGAGATCGGTGTCCCAGTTATCAAGGGAGGATTGAAAGACTTGGAAAATATTCTCGGGATCAACCGGGCGGCGATTTGCGGTGCGGCGGCCGATGATGTCCTCCAGCTCGCTTTTGCGGACGCGGAGTCGATCCATTTCATCCCGCAGTTCAGGAATATCCATTCCGTTCAAAATGGCCTTGAGTCCGTTGTTGATCTTAGCTGTAACGTCGGCCAGCTCCGCCCGCTCCGCCACCAGATCGGGCGAGGAGTGATTCACCTGGTCGGCGATCTTTTGAGATTCCGTCCTGAAGTCCGTAGCAAGAAGATACGCCTTTAACTGCTGGACAACAAATGTTTCCACCTCATCCGCATTGATGTTCTTTGCATGACAGGTATGCGTCCGGTATCTGTTCCCGCAAACATAATATCTGGTTTCATAGCCCTTGGAGCTGGTCGAGGTGTGGCCGACATAAGCGCCCCCGCACTCCTCGCATTCGATCAGCCCGGATAATAAATATGCGCGCTTTGCCTTATTGGAAGCATTCCTCTTATTGTCACACATTCTTTTTTGCACCCTCTCCCACAGCTTTTCGTCAATGATTGCCGGTATCTGGTTTTCAATGCGAACACAATTCGGATTCGGAGCGCCTCCCGCCCATTTCCGGAATAACTTCACTCTGCGCTTATTCCATGTATAGGTTCCAACATATCGTTCATTGCTCAAAATAGAATGCAGGCTATTCTTCCCCAGAGGGCGGCCACGCTTTCCTACGGTGCCTTTTACAGCCTCAAGGATTGCGTTATAGCTCTCCCCTTCCCCATACATCCGGAAGATGGTTCTGACCGCTCTGGCCTCAATAGGATTGACGACATAGGCCCCATCAACCACATTATACCCCAATGGGGGCACGCCGCCAAGAAATTTTCCCTCTTTGGCCTTTACGGCAACGCCCTTAATGGACTTTTGACGGTTTTCCAGGACTTCCTTTGGCCCATGCCGACGGAAAGTAGCTCCACAAGGAAATCATTGCTGTTCGTAATATCGCCCAAATTCTGAGTTGCGGCGATCACTTGAACGCCAAGCATCAGCATAGCCTTCCTGAAGCTGAACCAGTCTCCCACATCACGCGATCCGCGTGTGATATCGTATACAACAACAGCCTCAAATTCTCCACGCCCCGCTGCTTTTACCATGGCCTGAAAGCCGGGCCTGTCCATGTTCGTACCAGTCTCAGCCTCGTCTGTATACGTAGCTACGACTGTAATCTCGTGCTCTTTGCAGTACTTCCCTATTTCCGTCAGCTGGTATTCAATAGAGTTCCTTGTCTGCTTATCTGTACTGTATCTTGCATAGGCTGCGGCCCGCATGGCGTTCACCTCCGTTTTCCCCATTGTGAAAAAGGCACGATTTTGTTGCTTTTTGTCGGGCATTATGATATTTTGTCTATGGCGCTGCACAACGGCAGGCGGTTAGCACTTCCCGGAAGGGAGGTGATGCCAATGGTTACATATTCCGATCTGATTCAGATTGGTATTTTAATCGTAGGCGTTGCATCTCTGGTTTTCCAGATTTGCAAAAGAAAATGACCGCCCCTTGCCCGAGCGGTCATTTCGCAAGAAATTAGACTGTAGAGGCTAACCGCTTGTCGCAGCGCCCTTTTGTATTTTCAGTATAACCGCCTTATATGAAATTGTCAAGCTGCTCCGTGTTGGGGCGGCTATTTTTTTTGCCCCGGATTACTGCGCTTTCTTCAGCTCCGCGATCTCCCGGCTATGTTTCCTCACAATTGCTTCCAGAGCGTCAATGCGGAGTTCAAGCGGCTCCAAATCCTCTTTCGTAGGCATTGTGTCCAGCTTCTCATTAATGGCCATGATGCTGTCTGCCAACAGGTCAAATTTGGGTTCAAAATAAGCCTCCATCATGGCGATGGATTCACTTTTTGTACGTTTGATTTCTTCCTGCAATGGTTCCACTTTATTTTGGATCAGTTTGATTTCTTCCCGTAGTGGTTCTGTCTCAGCTTTAATCAATGCCGCGATTGCCTGTAAATCTTTCTCGTCCAACATGTGTGTCACTCCTTATCTGTTTTGTCTTTGGGGGCTGACCTGATCTCCTCCGCAAGTTTGACCAGTCGGTCAATTGGAACTTTAAGCTCTTCTGCCTGTGGGCCGAGCGCTTCTATTAAAATCTCGAGCTGAGACAGTGTCAAATCATCTACGTCAATTGTGATCTTTTTCCCGGAGCTATTCGGTTTTTGTGTGGCTACAAGTTTTCCATCCCAAGCATTTGGGGCTTCCTTTCCAAGCAGATAATCAACAGTTACGCCAAAGTATTCAGCCAGCTTTTTGAGCGTGTCATATTTGGGCGTTGTCCCCTGCTTTTTCCACATGGAAACAGTTGATTGTCTAATGCCAATATCTCTTGCAACCTGAGTTGGAGTTATCCCCCTTATCTCACATTGGGAATAAAATTGGTCATAAAACATGAATCCATCTCCCGTATTTTGGAATATTTGACAAATATCAGAAATATGGTTGACAATACCAGATAAATGGTGCTACACTTAAACCAGACTTCTGATACACACACTATATCACAGAAACGAAAGGAGATCAACAAAAAAATGAAAGTCAACACACGAAAGATCGATATCATCCTTGCAGAGCGATTCATGACCAAAACTGAGCTTGCTAATCTGTGCGGCATTTCCACGCAGGTCCTGTATACCGTCGTGCGCAGAGGCGCGGCAGAACCCCGGACAGTCGGCAAGATCGCCGCAGGACTGGGAATCCCCGTGGATGACATCATGGAGCATTGAACACAAAAGGAGGACAAGCCATGAAAATCGAAATTTCCCCGGAAGACCTTGGAGCTGTTATCGAGCTTCTGGACGATCTACAACGGCGGCTTGAGCTGGATGCTGTAGCATATGCGTCCATGATTAAAGACAGCGTAGAGGCGCGAAAACTGGCCTTTGAACGCGTTCAGCGGGCCGCAGAGACGAGAATCCTCGTGGACAAGCTCGTTAATATTTGATGGGAGGGATAGATCATGCAGGGACGGCCAAAAGACTGTTACTTCTACGCTGAGGACGTGGAGAAGGGCTTCCGATTTGTCGCATGGAATCCGCCTCCCACGGAAGGGGACGAGTTGTGCCTTGGGACTGTCGGCTGCACAGAGCAGCAGCTTGTGCAGGACATCCTTGACGGGAAGTATGACCGCTTTTTTGAAAAGGCGGTGGGAGAGTGAGCAGAGAGAAGCTCCTGAAACGCGCGAAGGATTATGCCTCTCCAATGGGATTGCGCGTGTTCCCATGCCGCCCGAAGGAGAAGGCCCCGGCTACCGCTCACGGATGCAAGGACGCAACCACAGACTTGGAACAGATCGCAAAGTGGTGGGACTGCCCGTATAATATCGGAATCGCCACGGGAAACGGTATTGTGGTACTGGATGTGGACATAAACCACGATGCGGGAAAGTATGGGGATGAAACCCTTGCCGATTTGGAGGGGCAATACGGCCCGCTGCCTGAAACTTGGATGTGCCTGACCGGAGGCGGTGGAGTCCATTACTATTTCCAGTGTGATGACCCGGCTTTGACAGTGGGCGTAGAGTTTGCTCCCGGTTTGGATTATCGAGGAAATGGCGGCTATGTTATAGCGCCTCCCAGCGTCCATCAGAACGGGCGTACATACGAATGGGAGGCAGGCCACACACCTACTAACTGCGCCCTTGCTCCGCTCCCAGACTGGCTGCACAGGCTTATGCTTCAGGGCAAAACAAAGGACAAGCCAACCAACAGCGCCGCCCCGGAGAAGGTCACAGAGGGGAAACGCAACGATGAGATGTTCAGGCTCGCAGCATCTCTCCGGGCGAAAGGATTGACTGTGGAGGAGATCACCGCCGCCATGATGGAGGCTAACAAGAGCCGCTGCGACCCGCCGTTGAGTAAACAGGAGATTGAAACCATTTGCAAGAGCGTTGGGCGCTATAAGCAGGGAACGGCAGATATGCCACCGGAAAAGAAAAGTACCTTTGATTCACTTAACTTTTATACGATCCCCAGTCTGACGGAAGAAGAGCGGAGACCGCCGGAATTTATTGTTGACGGTATGATTCCGTGTGGACTGTCTTTCTTATCTGGGGCGCCTAAAATCCGCAAGACATTTTTGGGATTGCAACTTTCCTTTTCCGTTGCAGATGGTCGGCCATTTTTAGGGCGGAAAACAGTAAAATGCGACGTGGCCTATCTTGATTTGGAGGGCTCGAAGTCACGGGCGGCGTCAAGAGCGGAAAGAATGTCTACGGATATTCCCGAAAATGTCTTCATCACGAACAACATCAAAGAACGCCTTGCAGACGGGCTCGTGGATAAGCTGCGGGAACTCCATAGGGAAAACCCAAAAATCAGGATGATAGTTATTGATACATACAGCAGGGCGCGCGGAAATTTTAAGGCGGGGAGCTCCAATGCCTACGATGCAGAAATAATCCTCTTAGAACCTGTTCAGCGCATGGCAATAGAGGAAAAAATTGCAATTTTGTGTATCCATCACGACAAAAAAGGCGCAGGCTTTGCCTTGGATTCTTTTGAGCGTATGTCTGGCACAATGGGAATTTCCGGTTCTGCCGATTCAGTATTAAACCTTATTGCAGACGGGAAACGGTTTGACGGAAAGGCGATTCTGGAATACACCCCGAGAGACGCAAAGGGAGGCGAAATGAACCTTGTATTTGATGATCGGCTTGGAGAGTGGCAAGAGGTTGTAAACCTTCCAAAGGAAGATATCAGAGGGAACCCGATTTGTGATTGGATTATTCGTAATGTACCTG
Source organism: Dysosmobacter acutus (assembly GCF_018919205.1). Lineage (NCBI taxonomy): Bacteria > Bacillati > Bacillota > Clostridia > Eubacteriales > Oscillospiraceae > Dysosmobacter > Dysosmobacter acutus. The sequence continues at coordinate 409,489 of NZ_JAHLQN010000001.1, read as the reverse complement.
AAAAGAGAAGTGCGGGGATGTTCCTACCATATGAGGATGTTTTTAAATACGCTTATCACTGCCAAATCAAAAATTCTGGCGATGAGGTGCGTAAGCAGCTTGAATCTCGCCGTGATGAACTCTATTCGGGCTATGGTATCGGTATTCAGATGGGCGTTAAATCGAATGGGGACCGTGGAATTAGAATTATCAATTTACTATAGGGGGTGTCCCTTGTCCCTTCTGAAGGGGCGCTATCGGGGGAGAATAGTTCCGCCCCTCTCTATGAGAAAGACATGCAACGTCCCTCCTGAAGGGGCGAGGGACAGGGGGTGCCCATATATGAAAGGAGAAAAGCAAATGGACGAGAAAATTTTACAGATTATCCCCGCGCCTGATGATATGTGGATAAGGGTGGACGGCTACGGCGGTATATTCCACACACGCGTTATTGGCCTCGCATTAGTTGAACATGCAGACGGTTACAGGGATGTCCAGCTCATGGATATTACAACCGGTGACGGATGTATTGATCTAAGTGGCTCTGCCAAAATCGTATATAGTGACACCTGTCCAGACGATAGAAAGGAGGACTAAAATGAGCTACTACAGAAAATGCCCTGAGTGCGGAGCAGCACTTGATCCGGGCGAGAAGTGTGATTGTGAGCTTGAACCCCGAGGGAACCCCGAGAAAAACGCCCTTGAACCAAGAGGGAACAAAGAAAAAACCGCCCCTGATGGTGCAAACATCAAGGGCGGGCGCGAGGTGGAACAAACTGACTCTGCCTCCAATTATAACGGAAGATGAGGGAGGATGTCAAGTATGAGCAGGTTAGTACATAACCCCGGAGACAAGGACATGCTGTCAAGCATTGATTTGGCAGATACTTATGTGAATTCTCTGGAGCTGCGCCGCTGCCCATTTTGCGGGGAGGAGGCGGAAGTGTACGCTGGCAGTATGTGCGGACGTATCCGTGTTGTGGTGCTCTGTAGTAAATGCAAATGCTCCACACCAAGCGAGTTCACAGGCCATGAGCTGATCGGCGGAAAGGATATCATGGTCTACGATGCGATCAGCGCTGCCGCGGCCCGTTGGAATCGGAGGCAGTGAGCGAAGAAATCTCCAACATAAAAAAGAGGAAAGCAAGGGGGCTTTGCCCCCTGTTTTCTTTTCCGTAGATTGACATAATACTATAATTATTGTAAACTAAAGATGCGGGATGTGTGGTCGGGACACATGTCCCGGCAACAAATTAGCCGGACTCACGGCGTAAAACGGAGGTTTTTATGGACGACACCAATGTGAATACGCAGCCCAACAACGCAGCCACGGCGGAAACCAGTGGGCAGGGCGAGCGGACATTCACGCAAGACGATGTAAACCGCATTGTCTCCGACCGGCTGGCACGGGAGCGGGAGAAGCTCACCAAAGCAGAGCCAGACGAAAAAGAACAGGCTTTAAAGGCCCGTGAGGCCCGGCTTGACTGCCGGGAATATCTTAACGGCAAACAGTATCCGGCGGCACTGCTGGATATTTTGGATACGACTGATAAAGACCGGGTCTGCGGGATTGTGGATGCTCTTGCAAAAGAGTTTCCGCTAATGCTTGCGAAAGTCAGGGGCGCTGATACGCCCAAACCGCCGGTAATAATGAGCGAGTCTATTGACAGCAGGATTGCCGAAGCCTTTAAGCCTAAAATTTAAAATTTTAGGAGTGATTTATAATGTCTATCGCACTTGCAACCAAATTTGCACCCTATACCGATGAACAGTTTAGCACTGAGAGCAAGAAAGCCCTCCTGACTAACCACGACTTTGACTGGACCGGTGCGCATACAGTGAAGGCCTACAAGGTCACAACGTCCAAGATGAACGACTATGGCCGTTCCGGCCCTGCTGAGGGGAATTGGAGCCGTTACGGGGCCGTGTCCGCCCTGGACGCTACCACGGAGGAGTTCACCTTAAAGAAGGATCGGTCCTTCACGTTCGCGATTGATAAGCTGGATACCGATGAGACCGCCCGGCAGCTGGCCGCTGCTTCCGCTTTAGCTCGGCAGAACCGCGAAGTCGTGATCCCCGAAGTAGATACCTACACCTACGGCGTGATGTGTGAAAACGCAGGCCACAAACCCACTGCTCTGGCCCTGACCGCTTCAAACATCTATACAGAAATCCTAAATGGCTCCCTGGCTCTGGATGATTCCCAGGTCCCCGAAACCGGCCGCGTTCTGGTGGTGACACCGGCGATCTACACCATCATGAAGAAATGCAAGGACATCGTGATGGAAACTGACATCGGCAACGATCTGCGATTGAAGGGAGCAATTGGTATTCTGGACGGCATGACCGTGCAGAAGATTCCCGCTAACCGCCTTCCCGCTGATTTCGGATTTCTGATTGCACATCCTGTGGCGACAGTGGCCCCGGTGAAGCTGGAGGACTACACCATTCACGATAACCCGCCGGGCATCTCCGGTGCTCTGGTAGAAGGCCGCATTTGCTATGATGCATTCGTGCTTGAAAACAAGGCTAAGGCAATCTACTATCAGGCTGTGGCGGCAGAGTCCGCCGGTTAAGACACCACGGCAGGGGGCGTGTGGGCAGGAGTCCGCGCGTCCTCTGCGCTTTGAGGAGGCAGTATGAAAAACAGTTATATTTTTACAAGATCGGCATTAAGAGCCATTGCGCCGGAACTGTCGGCAGAACAGGAAAGCGCCGTGATTGAGCTGTATTTAACGGCTTCCTATCACTTCAAAAACCGAATGATTGAGCTTGAATCCGAGAACGAAGAATTGAAAGAGCGTGTCGCCCATCTGATTAAACGAATCTATGGCGAAGGGGATGCTTAAGATTGACCAATGAGGAACTGGCGGTGAGGATACAGCAGGGTGAGCAGGACTGTATAGCGGCCTTGTGGGACGGTGTAGAGCGCTTTGTCTCCATGCAGGCCGGGAAGCGGTTCCGCGCTCTGGGCGGCTGCGGAGGCGTAACGGAGGAAGACCTCTACCAATCCGGCTTTCTTGCCATGATGAGCGCTGCAAGCAGCTATAACCCGTCAAAAGGCATGTCCTTCATTGGGTGGCTGGACATAGCCTTGAAAACCTCATTTGCAGAGGCCGCAGGGCATCTCAGCACAAGGCGCGATGCGCTTGACTACTCTATGGGCCTTGATGAGCCAATACACGGGGCTGACGGCCTCACCATTGCAGACAGCATAGAGGACCCATGCGACGGCTTTGAGGACGCAGAGGACCGGATATGGCGTGAGCAGCTGCACGCAGAGCTTGAGAAGAGCCTGTGCGCACTTCCTGAAGAGCAGGCGGACACACTGCGCCGCCGCTTCTATCAGGGGAAAACGCTTGCGGAGATTGGCGCGGAATACGGCCTCACTCCATACCAGGCGCGGAGCCTGGAGGAAAAAGCGCTGCGGACAATGCGCAGGCCGGAGATACGGAGGAGGCTTGAGGCATTTATTGATGAGAACACGCCCTATTATTTGAAGGTTGGCACAGCCCGCTTCCATTCCACCCATACTTCCGCAACTGAGCAGATCGTCCTCATTCGTGAGCGCCTTGCCACGCATTGAAACAGGACTGCCCATAACCGGACAGTCCTTATTTCCTATCATAGCGTCACCCTGCGCTCTCCTCGTCGGAATACTGTTCAACGGATTCCAAGTCACTGAGTAATTTTTTTTGATCCACATCGCAGTTGAACATGAATTTGAGCAATACCGGCGTAGAACATAAGGAGTGTCCGTGCTCCAATTCGACGTATGATCTGACATCAATCCCCAACAGCTCGGACATCTTCTCTTGTGAAATCTGCATGGTTCTTCTTGTCGTTTTGAAATGGTCGGACAAAATTTGACGCATTCTCTCTCTATAAGCGTTCATAAGTGTCTCCCTCACATGTAGTTTTTTCTTTCTATCTACATGTTATGTGCGGGAGGAGACCGCCCGGAAGGACTCCGGCGGCTCAGCATGACGCGCACCTATAGAACGTCGCACATATGATAGATTGCGTGTCTCCGCAACCAGAAAGCACCTGATTTCGTATGAAATCAGGTGCTTTTTTTGCATGCTCCTGAGAGAAAATAGACTGGGCCACAGGTTCCGCCATTCATGCTCCGGCGGCGAAACCGTTCCGCCAAGCTCTTTTTTAGCGCCAACTGAGACAAGCTGCACTTTGCCCGGGATATGGTGCACCGGATCATCGCGTCCCACGGGACTTTGCGGGTGCGGCCGCTGCCGTTGACTGGGGGGTGTGGCTGTGATATATTCAAAAAGTCCAATGCATGTCCGAACGCGGCGGCTGCCCGTGCCGCACCCGGTCTCCAAGAGCAGGAGGACGACGCCTCCGGAGGGCAAAATCGTCGACAAGGAGGAGTACCATGCTGAAGTTTGAGGACTACGCGATGTCCAATGTGGATGTGCTCCAGGTGGTGGACCGCAACTATCGCATTGTGTTCAATTCCCGATTTGAGAGCGCCTTCGGCACCGTGGAGCCGGGGTATCACCCGGAGGACTATCTGGGCCGTAATTTTTTTGAGGTTTACCCCGGCATCTCCAGAAACCACAGCTCTATCGTAAGGACCATGTCCACCGGAAAGGTCACCGTCCGCCGCCGCCAGCGGTACACCGACTATAAAGGCCGGAGCTTTCTCAGCGACAATGTGACCATTCCCATCATGTCCCGCGGAAAGATTCTGGGTGTCTTTGAGCTGAACAAGGACATCACCACCATCAAGGACCTGGAGGCACAGGGCGATCCCGACGACCAGAACCCGGAGCAGATCACCTTCGACTCGATCCTCACCCAGAACGCCGTCATGCGGGAGAATATCCACCGGGCCAAAATGTTTGCCACCAACAAGGCCCCCATCTTCATCTATGGCGAAACCGGGACAGGCAAGGAGCTCTTTGCCCAGGCGATCATCCACGCCTGCAATGTGCCCTACTCCAAGGTGGTGGCCCATAACTGTGCGTCCGTCCCCGAAGCGCTGATGGAGTCCGCCCTGTTCGGAAGCGTGAAGGGGGCCTACACCGGGGCGGAGAACCGCAAGGGCCTGTTCGAGGCCGCCAACGGCGGGATCCTCTTTCTGGATGAGTTCAACTCCATGCCGTACAGCGTCCAGGGCAAGCTGCTCCGGGTGCTGCAGGACGGCAGCTTCCGCCCCTTGGGCTCCAACACGGAGAAAAAGGTGGATGTGAAGGTGATCGCCGCCATGAACGAAGACCCCATGGAGGCCATCCGCCAGAAAAAGCTGCGCAGCGACCTGTTCTACCGTCTGGGGGCCAACATGATCAAGCTGATCCCGCTGCGGGAGCGGGGGGAGGACATCCAGTGGTTCACTTCCTACTATATCCAGCAGTTCAGCCAGCTGTATCATAAAAATGTGACCGGGCTTACCGCGGAGCTTCAGGACCTCTTTCTCCAGTACAGCTGGAACGGCAACATACGAGAGATGAAAAATGTGATCGACAGCATGGTGAATATCTGCGATGGAGATACCCTGAGCACCGACCATCTGCCCATCTATCTCTATGATATCCTTCAGGACTACCGGGTACGAAAGGTCTGGCAGGAGGACCTGGATCAGCTTGTGTCCCGCCGGATCGAGGTACCCCGGGCCGCTGTGTCCCCGGCCCCTGCGCCGCTGCCGGATCTGACAGACGGCGCAGAGGAGTGCCTGGACCTGAACCTGGCGCTGAAGCGGACCGAGAGGGAGTTGATCGGCCGTGCTCTTCAGCTGGCCAAGGGGAACAAGACCGCCGCCGCCGCGCTGCTCCGCATCCCCCGGCAGACACTGAATTACAAGCTCTCTCAGCTTAAGGAAGTCCCTGAACTCTGACGACGAATATTGGTCGGTTTTCTTTCGTGCGACAAAAAGCTGTCACCATTTTCCAATTAAAGTGACAGCTTTTTGTCGCACGATATTTTTTTGCACAATTTTACTCTGTTTAAACGGGAATAAATTTAGCAATATGCACAACGTTGGAGGGCTCGTTTTTGGCACACAAGTTGCTTATATAATTTTTGTCTGCAGTCATCCGGGAGTGCACGCCCGGTCACGGCACATGGCCCCACAGGAGGGAAGACGTTCTCGCCTGGTGGAGGAGTCGAAAAAGAAGGGTGTTTTTATATGGAACTACATATGAGGAATATTGCAATCCGGGACATCGCCTTTGCCGAACGTTCTGAGATTCGGGATCATGTCCTGTATCTCCGGACAGAGGAAATGAAGGAAGAGGTCATGAAGGATACCCGCGTGAAGGATGTGGTGTTCCACATCGCCCGCCCGGGAGAGTCCGTCCGGATCGTCCCCGTGAAGGATGTGATCGAGCCCCGGGCCAAGGTGGGGGGCGGTACCTTTTCCGGTGTCACCACTGACGAGCCCCAGGAACTGGGCAGCGGTATCACCTACGCCCTGAAGGGCTGCGCCGTGGTGTCCACCGGACCCATTGTGGGGTTTCAGGAGGGCCTGATCGACATGAGCGGCCCCGCCGCCGACTATACCATTTTCTCCAAGCTCAACAATGTGGTGATGGAGCTGACCAAGCGGGACGGCATCTCTCCCCACGAGCATGAGGAGGTGGTCCGGCTGGCCGGGATCCGGTTGGCGGAGCACATTGGCAGGCTGGCCCTGGACTACGCCGACTATACCGAGGAGGTCTACACCTGGGGGCCCGTCGGCGAGCGGTATGCCCAGCACCCCTCTCTGCCTAAGGTGGTCTATGTGGATCAGATCATGAGCCAGGGTCTGCTCCATGACACCTATTACTATGGGCGGGACTCCAAGCTGATGCTGCCCATGATGCTCTCGCCGCTGGAGCTTTTGGACGACGCGCTGATCAGCGGCAACTGCGTCTCCCCCGGCTCGAAGACCACCACCTATCACCACCAGAACAACGCCGTGGTCCAGGCCTGCTTTGCCAAGCATGGGACAGAGCTGAATTTCATGGGCGTGGTGGTCAACCCCCTGATGGTGACCCTGAAGGAAAAGCTGCGCAACTGTATGCTGACCACCAAATACGCCAGGGAGCTGGGCGCCGAGGGCGTGGTCGTTTCTCAGGAGGGATTCGGCAATCCCACCACCGATCTGATGCTTGTGGCCAGGAATATGGAGCACAGCGGGATCAAGGCGGTCATCATCACCAACGAGGACGCCGGCCTGGATGGGATGAGCGAGTCCCTGCCCGACAGCGTCAAAGAGGCGGACGCCATCATTTCCACCGGCAACAGCAACGCCACGCTGCTGCTGCCTAAAATGGATAAGGTAATCGGCGAGCTGACCGCGATCGAACACGTGACCGGCGGCAACTCCGAGTCCATCCAGCCCGACGGCAGTCTTGTGGTGGAGATTCACGGAATCATCGGCAGCCATAACCTGCAGGGCAATACCCATCTAAGCGCCATTACGATCTGAGGAGGTGGAGATATGTACAACATCGTTTATTATACCAACCAGTTCTTTGCCAACATTGGCGGCGAGGACATGGCATATCAGAAGCCCTTCTGGAAAGAGGAACTCTGCGGCGCGGCGATCGGCCTGCAGCCCCGGCTGAAGGACGCCCGGCTGGAGGGAATCGTGGTCTGCGGAGACAACTACTACGCCGAAAACGGCGATCAGGTCAAGGCATTTGTCCGCCAGCAGCTGGAGGGGCGGCAGGTGGACCTGTTCATCGCCGGTCCCGCCTTCAACGCCGGCCGCTTCGGCATGGCCTGCGGCGACATCTGCCAGTATGTGCAAAAGGAGCTGGGCATCAAGGCGTTCTCCGCCATGTATTGGGAAAACCCTGCTGTGGAGATCTATAAGCGGGAACTCTACATTCTGGAGGTGGAGAAGTCCGCCGCCGGTATGCGAAAAGCCGTCCCCCTGATGGCCGACTTCGCCAACAAGCTGCTCAGCGGCCAGCCCATCGGCCTGCCCAACGAGGAGGGGTATTTCGCCAGCGGAAAGCGCGTCAATCTTTTCCGGGAGCGGAACGGCGCCGAGCGGGCCGTGGATATGCTTCTGAAAAAGCTCAGCGGCGCGCCCTTTGAGACGGAGGTCCCTATCTCCATCTATGAAAAGGTGAAGCCCGCGGCCCCCGTCCCCGACCTGAGCAAGGCCAAGATCGCTCTGGTCACCAGCGGCGGCATCGTCCCTGTGGGGAATCCGGACCGGCTTCCCGCCTCCACCTCCAAGTTCTATAAAAAGTACGACATCTCCAAAATAGACCGGCTGGAGCCCGGGAAGTTCTTCTCTGTCCACGCCGGCTATGATCCCGTCTATGCCAACGAGGATCCCAACCGGGTGGCCCCTGTGGACGCGCTGAAGGAGCTGGAGCGCCGGGGGGAGATCGGCTCTCTCTACCCATATTACTTCGTGACCACCGGCAACTCCACCTCGGTCACATCCGCCACTTCCATGGGCCGCGACATTGCCCAGGAGCTTCTTGAGGCCAATGTGAACGCCGTCATCCTCACCAGCACCTGAGGGACCTGCACGCGTTGCGGAGCAACGCTTGTCAAGCAGATCGAGAAGGCCGGGATTCCCGCCGTCCATGTGTGCACCATCACTCCCATCTCCCACACCGTCGGCGCCGCCCGCATCTTTGGCGCCTTTGCCATCCCCTACCCCGTGGGCGACCCCTCTCTCTCCAAGGAGAAAGAAGCGAACTTCCGGCTGGACCTGGTGCGGCGGGCCATGTCGCTGCTCACACAGCCGTGACCGCCTGTTATGTGTTAAGGAGGAGAAAGTATGCAACATCTATTTCAAATGGTAAATGACGCGTTCGCGTTCATCGTCCCTATCACCGACACGCTGTGGAGCTTTCCCACCAATTTGGAGTGGTATAGCAGCATCCCCATCCTGGGCGACTTCTCCCTGGCGATTCTTCTTTTGATCGGCCTGGGCCTGTATCTGACCATCGACAACCGGTTTATCCAGATCCGCCACTTCAAGCGCGGTCTGAAGGTTCTGTTCAGCAAGAAAAAGACAAAGGACGGCCTCAGCCCCATGACCGCTTTCCTGCTCAGCTCCGCCATGCGCGTGGGGCCGGGCAACATCGTGGGCGTCACCGGCGCCATCACCATCGGCGGCCCCGGCGCCCTGTTCTGGATGTGGCTCTCCGCCTTCCTGGGCATGGCCACCGCCTATGTGGAGTCCACCTTGGCCCAGATCTTCAAGGAGAAAAAGGATGACCAGTTTGTGGGCGGCATGGCCTTTTATGGCAAGAAAGCCCTGGGCAACCACCGCTCCGTCCTTGTGGTCATCTCGGTGCTGTTAGTGCTCTACGCCGTCCTGTGCCAGCCTGTTCAGGTGTTCTACATCTTCACCTCGGTCTCCTCCATGGCTGAGGCCATGTTCCACGTGCAGTACGGTCGCGACTCCGTGCTGTACTATGTGGTGGCCGCAGTGGTCATCATAGGATCCTTCTTCATCATCTTCGGCGGCATCAAGCGCGTCACCAAGATCACCGACGTGCTGGTCCCCGTCATGGGCTGCATCTATATGCTGCTGGTGGTGATCATCGCCCTGTGCAACATCCACCACTTCCCCCAGTTCGTCTCCTCCGTGGTCGTGGGCGCGTTCAAGCCCGACGCTATCTTCGGCGGATTGTTCGGCGTGGCTCTGGTCCAGGGCATGAAGCGCGGCCTGATGTCCAACGAGGCCGGCATGGGCACCGTCACCATGTTCGCCGCCACTTCCGAGAACGAGCACCCCTGTGAGCAGGGCGCCGTCCAGTCCATCGGCGTGTTTCTTGACACCATCATCATCTGCACCATGACCGGTTTCGTGGTGGTGCTTGCCCAGCTGTGGACCGGCGAGGCCGGCGTGGATTGGAACACCATCAAGATTTCCGGCATCGGTACCTTCCTGGAGTCCATCACCTATCTCTTCCCCGGGACCTTCTTAGACGATGCCATCCGCTTCGTGGTAGCGTTCAGCTATGGCCTGTTCTCCTACACCACCCTGATCGGCCAGGTCTCTCTGGCTGAGATTTCCGCCAACGGCATCCGCAAGGACCGCAGATTTATCAACGCCATCCGTCTGGCCAGCACACTGTTTGCCATCCCCTTCGGCACACTGGCCGTTCTGGCCGGCCTGGAGTTAGGCAACATCTGGTATCTGTCCGACTTCCTGAACATCGCTGTGGTCTATATCAACATCCCCCTGCTCATCGTGGGCTATAAGTACGCTCGCCGTGCGATCCGCCACTTTGAAAAGAGCGGCGGCGGTGAGTTCACCTCCGAGACCATCGGCATGGAGGCGGAGTATTGGGATCAGCGCGCCAGGGAGCTGAAGCAGAGCAAATAAGCTCCGCCGTCAAAAGGCCGTGTCCCGGCTCTGAACCCTGTCCCCTGCCGGAGGAGGAGTCCGCGGATATATCCCGCGTACGGGAGCCGGGGAGGCAGTCCGGGAGACGCCATATTTTTGAGAATGATGAGGTAGATACGTTATGATCATTTCTGTTTTGAAGGAGATCAAAAAGGATGAAGGGCGGGTCGCCGCCTCTCCCAGCGCGGTCAGGGAGCTCTGCGCCCACGGCCACACCGTCCTGATAGAGCGGAACGCGGGACTGCTCAGCGGTTTTTCCAATGAACAGTATGCCGCCGCCGGCGCGGAGATAGTGGATGTCAAAGAGGCCTATGAGCGGGCGGACATGGTCTATAAGGTCAAGGAGATACTCCCGAAGGAGTACCCCTATATGCGCAGGGGCCTGATCGTTTTCACCTATATCCACTCCAACGGCTCCCGGGAGCAGACCGATGTCTGTCTGGAGGCCGGCGTCACCGGCATCGCCTATGAGGATGTGATCGACCGGGCCGGAAAGTTCCCCATGCTGCGCCCCATGAGTGAGATCGCGGGCAAGGGCGGGTTCCTGGCCGCCTGTGAATACGCCAAGAGCACCAACGGCGGACGGGGACGTCTCTACGCGAAGATAGACGGGCTCTCCGCTCCAAGAGTCACCATCATCGGCGCCGGCTGCGTTGGAATCGGCGCGGCGGAGCTGGCCGCCGGCTGCGGCAACATGGTTTCGCTGGTGGACGTGGACTATTACAGCCTGGAGCACGCCAAGATGAAGCTGGGTCCCAATGTGGAGTTCGTCCAGTCCAACCAGGAGAACATCGAGCGGCTGGTGAAGCAGACCGACCTTCTGATCAACTGCATTCTGTGGCCCAAGTGGCGTACCGACCACCTGGTCTCCCGGGAGCTGGTCCGGCAGATGAAGGATGACGCCATGATCGTGGATGTGGCCTGCGATGAGGGCGGCGCGATCGAGACCTGCCGCTGCACCTATCACTCCGACCCCACCTATACTGAGGAGGGCGTGCTCCACTACTGCGTGGGCAACATCCCCGGGGCCTATCCCAGGGATGCCTCCGTGGCGCTGTGCAACTCCACTCTGCCCTATGCCCTGGCCATTGCGGATAAGGGCGTGGTCCGGGCGTTGAGTGAGGACGCGGGTCTGCGGCGCGGGCTGTGCTTCTATCAGGGGCAGCTCACACTGGAAGAAACCGGGCGTAAGCAGGACCGCCCCTATATCTCTCCTGAGAGGGCACTGGGGCTGGAATAACTCTCTCACCGGTCCCATGAGTCATACACACACGCCAAAAACCGCTCCGTTCGGAGCGGTTTTTGGCGTGTTTCTTCAGATTTACCCAAAGGGTTTTCATATGATGGGTATCCGGTCCTTGGAAGGATCGTTGAGCCAATGTCAGCGCCTGCTATGAACAGCCGCCCGACGGGCGGAGGAGGTGTTCCTTGCTGAGATTTAAATAGATAGTCCCAACTGCTCAGCCTGTTCCAACTGCTCCGGGTGATTGTAAATATCTCCTGTTTCCATATTTCCGCCCGCATAGACAATGCCTGAGTTGTTCCAGCCCAAATGAGACACCAGTCCTTCATAAAATGCCTTTACAGGTGCGAAATTACTTTCTGTATCGCCCTCCGCCGCCATCAGCAGAACACAATCTTTTTTGGGATTTTCATAATGAGGATCAATTTCCGCCACCGCAAATAAACGGTCAAAAGCACATTTCAGCTGTCCGCTGATTCCCCAATAGTACATGGGCGAGGCAAGAACCACAGCATCCGCAGCCTGATATGCGGGATAAATTTTCTCCATATCATCCTTTTGAACACAGGGGCTGTCCGGATTTTTTCCGCCTTTGGTACAACCCAGACAGCCATGGATGTTCATTTTCTGCAAATCAAAACAGATGGTCTCGTTCCCTGCGGCCTCAGCACCTTTCATGAAAGCTTGAATCAGTGCCTTTGTGTTTCCGTTTGCCCTGGGGCTTCCATTTAAAATAACAAATTTTTTTGCCATATCAGTACACCTCCCTGTTTTTATGATATAATTGTAGCACACATAAAGTAAAAACAAAGTACGCACATTAAAGTTAGATACTATCTGAAAGGAGAGTATCCTATTGGATAAAGAATCCTGTATGTCCGTTGGAACCCCGATTGATAAAACGGACTTTGGCTATACGCTATCGCTCATAGGTGGAAAATACAAAATGATCATTTTGTATTGGTTATCGGAATGTGAAGTGATCCGATACAATGAATTGAAAAGAAAAATAGGGACAATTTCCCATAAGACCCTCAGCCTCACTTTAAAAGAACTGGAAAGGGATCAGCTCATTGTACGGACGGAATATCCACAGATTCCGCCCAAAGTGGAATACAGCCTTTCGCAAAGAGGAAAAACGCTGATTCCGGTTTTGGACTGTATGTGCCAGTGGGGCGGAAACAACAGAATGGTCGGGCTGCCTTTGACTGGGGAATAGCGGGGGACCCTTTTGGGGAACCTCGTCTTTTCTGCGGAGCACAGGTGTGCTATAGTATCCTGTGGCCGGTGCGCTGGCTGAAAGGAGCGGGAAGAGATGATTTTGATCGCCTGCGTGGATGACAACAACGGCATGCTGTTCCATGCCCGGCGGCAGAGCCGGGACCGCATGCTGCGGGCGCGTATTCTCCGGCGCTGTGCCGGAAGACGGCTTTGGATGAACGCGTATTCCCAAGGTCAGTTTCCGGCCGGGGCGGAGATCACGGTACATGAGGACTGCTTGTCCCTTGCGGGGGAAGGCGAGTTCTGCTTTGTGGAGGATCAGGATGTTCGGCCCGTTGCGGACCGGGTGGAGCAGGTAATCCTCTATCGGTGGAATCGGGTCTACCCCGCGGATGTTTTTTTCAGCCTCTCTCTGGACGGCTGGAACCTGACCTGCAGGGAGGAGTTTGCAGGCTCCTCCCACCAGCGGATCACAGAGGAGGTCTATGTGCGATGAAACAAAAGCTGCTGCCTGTTTTTCTGGCGCTGCTGGTATTGGCCGGCTGCGCCCCGCAGCCCCGGGAACTGTCGTTTTCCCTGGGGGACATCCCGGAGTTTTCCGGTGAGCCCTATGTGCTCCTCAACGACAACGAGCCGGAGTTTACGGCGGAGGAGATCACCTCCGACTCCTTTGAAACCTACGGCGAATTAGACGCGCTGGGCCGGTGCGGCCCGGCGTTTGCCTGCGTCGGGGCGGACCTGATGCCCACGGAGGAGAGGGGCAGCATCGGCTCCGTGAAGCCCAGCGGCTGGCAGACGGTGAAGTACGACTGCGTGGACGGCAAGTACCTCTACAACCGCTGTCACCTGATCGGCTATCAGCTGACAGGGGAAAATGCCAATGAGCAAAATCTCATTACCGGCACCCGCTATATGAACGTGGACGGCATGCTGCCCTTTGAAAACCTGGTGGCCGACTACGTGAAGGAGACGGAGCACCATGTCCTCTACCGGGTCACTCCGATTTTTGAGGGTGAAGACCTGGTGGCCCGCGGCGTCCAGATGGAGGGCTGGTCTGTGGAGGACTCCGGCGACGGCGTCTGCTTCAACGTCTATGTCTACAACTGCCAGCCGGGAGTGGACATCGACTATGCCACCGGAGAAAGCTGCCCTGAAGAGCAGGGTGGCGGCGGGGCGGCCGATGTATCCTACATCCTGAACACCAGCTCCCATAAGTTCCACAACCCGGACTGCTCCGGCGTGTCCTCCATGAACAAGAGCAACAAGCAGACCTATACAGGCAGCCGGGAGGCGCTGATAGCCCAGGGGTACACGCCCTGCGGCCAGTGCAACCCGTAAGACAGAGAAAAGGGACGGCTCAGCCGTCCCTTTTTGTGGTTCAGGAGTCTGCGGGCGGATCGGAAGGTTCCCTCCGGTCAAAATGGTGAAGCCAGTCGGCCTTTAAAAAGTAGATGGCAAGGACGATGCAGCTGAGACTCCAGGTGAGAGGGTAGCCCCAGAAGACAAAGCGGATGTCGTTGAAGAAACGGAGGATCAAAGTGACGTAGCTCACCCGGACCACACACCAGCACACCACCATCACGCCCATGGGGACCACCGCCAGCCCCGCGCCCCGCAGCGTGCCGGAGACGCTGTGGGAAAAGGCCAGCAGAAAGTAGAAGGGCGCCATGGTCCTGGCCTGGGCCACGCCCACGGCCACCACCGCCGGATCGCTGTTGAAAAGGGCAATGAGCCATGGGGATAAAAAGTAGATGAGCACACCGATGAGCTCCGACAAAAGCATGCTGGCCGCCATGCCGAACCGGGCGCCCCGCCTGGCCCGGTCATATTGACGGGCGCCTAAGTTCTGGCTGATAAAGGTGGTCATGGCCATGGCAAAGATGGTGACCGGCAGAAAGGCAAAGCCCTCGATCTTCATGTAGGACCCGCAGCCGGCCATGGCGTCCTCCCCAAAGGAGTTGATGTGGGACTGCATCACCGTGTTGGCCAGGGCGATGATGGAGCTCTGCAGCCCGGAGGGCAGCCCCGTCTGCAGAATCTCCCGGAGCATGGGCCGGTCCAGACGGATGTTCCGGGGAATCAGGCGGTGAGGTCTCTCTGCCCGCAGCAGGTGCCGCAGCCCCAAAAGGGCGCTGAGTCCCTGGGCGATGACGGTGGCGGCCCCCGCCCCGGCCACGCCCCAGTTGAGGCCTGCCACAAACAGCAGGTCCAAAACGGCGTTGAGCACTGCGGCGGTGATCAGAAAGTACAGGGGATGGCGGCTGTCCCCCACGGCCTGGAGGATGCCGTTGACCGTGTTGTACAGCGCGATGAACAGCACACCCGAGAAGTACATGCGAAAGTACAAAATGGAGTTGGGCAGCACGTTTTCCGGCGTGCCCATCAGCCGTAAGAGAAACGGGGTGAGTCCAACGCCGCAGACGGTCAGCACCACGCCTGAAATCAGCGCAAAGGCCACGGTGGTGTGGACGGCCGTGCTGACCTGCTCCATGGCCCCGGCGCCATAATAACGGGCAATGACCACGCCCGCGCCGATGAAAATGCCGGAGATCAACCCTACCAGCAGCAGAATCAGGTGGGAAGAGGAGCTGACCGCCGCCAGCGCGGCCTTGCCGGTGAAATTGCCAACCACCAGCGAGTCCACCACATTGTAGAGCTGCTGAAAGAGGTTGCCCAGCAGGATGGGAAACGCAAAGGTGAGCACCCGTTTCCAGATGGGCCCCTCTGTCATCAGCACGGCGCCATGTCCGGCCATTTCATCCCCTCCCCTCTCTGCTGTCCGTTCAACACGGACGTTTTGCTCCCTATAGTCTACTACAGCTTTCGCGCGGAAGCAAGGAGGGGGGCTGTTTGTAACAATGGACTAAAAGTATGCGGTGGATTTAACCGGAATGGCGATTGCAAAGGAGAAGAAAAGAAGCTATGATGGAAATAAGGTAAATTCTCCC
This sequence comes from Dysosmobacter acutus, assembly GCF_018919205.1. Classification (NCBI taxonomy): domain Bacteria; kingdom Bacillati; phylum Bacillota; class Clostridia; order Eubacteriales; family Oscillospiraceae; genus Dysosmobacter; species Dysosmobacter acutus. Next base: position 393,771 of record NZ_JAHLQN010000001.1, on the reverse strand, counting down.
TGGCCGCAGGGACTTTTTGAGGCGCCCATGAAACGAATCAAACTCAGGCCGCCCTTTCCGGAGCGGCTGACCGCGCTGTATCTGGGGCTGATGGCCCTGGTGTACCCGCTGTGGGTCACCGGGGACTACCAGACCATTTCCGCACAGAAATTTCGGTGTTTTCTGTTTTTAACCGGCGGATATGTCCTGGCCATGGCCGTGCTGGGGATAGAGATGTCCCTTTTGGGCCAGGCGCGCTGCCCTAAGCCGCGTCAGGTGTGGAAAGGCGCCTCGGCGCCACAAAGGCTGATCGTGCTTTTCTGGCTGCTGAGCGCGCTATCCACGCTCCTCTCCCCCTGGCGGAGCGAGGCGCTGTGGGGCATGTCAAGGAACGAGGGCTTTGTCACGCTCTCTCTACTGCGCGTCTTTCCTGCTGGTGTCCGTATTTGGCCGGGCCAGGATGTGGATGCTCTGTCTGTTGGGCGCGTCCATGAGCATCCTCTCCGTTGTCGGGCTGATTCAGCTCACCGGGGCCAATCCCTTCGGGCTCTATCCCGGCGGCTACAGCTATTTTGACGCCGGAAAGGCCTATTCCGGCCAGTACCTGACCACCATTGGAAATGCGGACCTGCTGGCGGCGCTCCTGTGCGCGGTGCTCCCTGCCTTTGCGCTGGCGCTTTTCCGGGGCCGGGAGAGAAAGCGGTTTCTTTTAACGGTCCCGCTGGTGCTGTGCGCCGTGCTTGCGGTGCGGATGCGGGTGGCGGCCGGATATGTGGCGCTGATAGGAGCTGCGCTGATCCTGCCGCCGGTGCTGTGCCGGGAGAAACGGGGCCGGCTGGCCCTGCTCTCCTGTGCCTTGGTATGTGTGGGCCTGGCGGCGGTGTATACTGCGGGAGACGCCCTGGGCGCCACGGCGGGGGAGCTTTCGGCCCTGCTCCACGGCCGTGTGGAGGACAGCTTCGGCTCCGGACGGATCTATATCTGGAAAGAGGTTTTGGCCATTGTGCCGGAGCGCCTGTGGTTCGGCGGCGGGCCGGACACCCTGTCTGTCCGGGTGGGGGGCTACTTTGAGCGCTATGACCCGGCCCTGGCGCTGGTTCTGCTGCTGTCACTGCTGCCAATGCCCGTGTCGGCAAAGGGGAACGACGCGCCGGAGGAGAGTTTTTCCCAGTCGGAGCGAGCCTATGATGCCGCCGGAGAGACACTGAATGTGGGCGGTGAAACCGTAGGCCCTGGGGAGAGGGCTTCGGGTATCGGCTGGAGCTATAACGGCACCACCGGGCTGACGCTGGAGAGCGCCTATACCGGGGAGCCCATCTCCGCAACGCTGACCCACCTCACCATCCAGGCGGCGGGAGAGGTGTCCGTAGCGGGCATCTTCAGCACCGGCCGGGTGGATTTCAACCTCACCGATCCGGCCTACAGCCTGAGCGTCACCGGCGCGGAGGGGCAGAGCGCCGTCACGGCAAATATGCTGGTCTTTGGAAGCGCTCCCAAGGGAATCCTCCGCCTCCGGAGCGGCGGGGCGGGCATTCCCGCCCTGAATTGTGCCGCGCTCATGCTGCCAACGGCCGAGGGCTATGATGAACAGAGTACAAACGTGGTTCTGCGGGCCGGAACATCCGATGATACAGCCCGAGTGGTGACGGAATACAGCGGCCAGGAGTATGTTTACTGGGAGCTGACAGAGTGCGAGGTGCTGTTCCTCTCCGACGGCCGCGTGGCGGCGCGGCAGAACCTGCCTCTGAGCCAGGCGGCGGATATCCGCATGATCGGTGCGCCGGAAAAAAGCGGAGGGATATTCCTTGGCTGGAGCAACGGGGCAAAGGTCTACCAGCCGGGGCAGACCGCCTCGGTCAGGCTCTCCTACACCAAGGAGATATTTTAGGCGGTCTGGGCGGAGCGGCCGGAGACCGGCGTGATCTACCACGGCAGCGGAGGTACGGTCACGGCTGCGGGAGCCGGCAAGGTGGCGGTCGCCGCCGCGTCCGCCGCGCCCGGATCGGACGCGGACCTGACAAGCCAGGGCTTTTCCTCCGGCTATTACAGCTTTGAGGGCTGAAGCCTGACGCCGGGCGGCCCCCGCTGGAATCGTTTACCGTGCCGGAGGGCGCTGCGGCGGATTTGTATGCCGTGTGGAAAAGCAATTACACCATCTCCGGCACCAGTGCCGGGAAAAAGGTATCCATTGTCCCCGGAGTGGTCTGCCTGGGGGATACGGCCATCGACGCCTCCCTCTCTCCCTATCAGGACAGCTCCGGGGCGGGCTGGTCGGGCAAGGCCGCCGATCTGACGCTGACAGCGGAGTACACCGGCGCGCCTATTGAGACGGCCTGCGACCTGAATCTGCACATCAGCGGTGAGGTCTATATCGACGGCACGTCCGGCGCGGCTGTCCGGGCGGGCGGCGCGCTGTATCTTGATTTTGCGCCCGGCGCCTCCTTAACGGTCGTCGGTTCCGCCGGCGCGCCGGCCATTGCGGCGGAGAATCTGTGGGTATCCATGCCCGGCGCCCTGCGGGCCTTGGGCGGCAGCGGCGCGAAGGCGCTGGAGGTGACGGGGGCGATGGACCTCTCCAACGCGGGCGCGGATAAGAGCGGATATCAAAACCGGTTATACAGCGGCGGCGCGTCCATCGCATCCTATGGAGGAGAGCGGGAGATAGAGATTCGCCGTCCGGCGGCGGAGTTTACCTTCCATTTTGAGGACGGCGCCACGGCGGACCAGACCCTCTCAACGGAATACGACGGCAGCGCGCTGCTCAGCGCGCCGGAGCCGGCGCGGGAGGGCCACGCCTTCCTGGGCTGGAGCACGGACGAGAACGGACTCAGCGGGACCTATTACACAAACGGCGGCGCCGCGCCCGATTTTGCCGGAAGCCGGGACCTGTACGCCATCTGGGGCGACGACTTTGGCGGCAGCTTTGTGATATTGGACGGCCGGGGCAAAAGCGTCACCGGCGATGGGCGGGGAGCCTGCACCGCGGCCATAGAGGACGGCGGCGCGCTGCTTCCGGAGGCGGCGGACTGGACGGATCAGGCAGAGTATGCCCTGCCTTCTTCCGGTGTGGTGACAGACCTCCTCTGGGGCGGGCAGCGGCATGCCCTTTCATCCGGACAGAGGCTCTATGCCGTATGGGGCACTGAGCCGTATTATACCTTCCATGGCAATGGGGGGACCTCCGCCTCCGGCGGTACGATGGTAAAGGCATCCTCTCCCGACAAGATGGCGGGTAGTGTTTTTGCAAAGGCGGGCCAGACCTTAGGCTGGTGGACGGAGTTCCCCGACGGCACCGGCCGGGCCTACGCCCCCGGATCCGCCTATGAAAGAACCCTGAAGACCTACTATACCCATTGGGTGGACCGCCGGGCCGTCTGCTGCGGCAGCGGCGGCACACTGAGCGGCGGCGCTGTGGCCAGGGAGACCGACTCCCTTCCCGCCGACGCATACGGCTTTACCCGTCCGGGCTATCAATTCCAGGGGTGGGCACTGGACCGGAGCGGCAGCGCCGTCACCCGGGCGGAGTTTGACGCGGCCCTCTCCGCCGGCGGCCCCGTGTATCTGTACGCGCTGTGGAGCGCTGTTACGGTGCATCTTCACAACGCCACCAACTGCTCGGAGCTGAAGCCCAACGCCGACGGCACCTATACCCTGCCCTACGGCCGCTCCCGCTCCTTCTACACCGACGCCTTTGACGGCTGGAACACAAAGGCTGACGGCTCCGGCACCTGGTATCCCTACGGCGCGGTCATCGACCCGGCGCGGGAGAGCGCCGCAGAGTTTTACGCCTTTTTCGTGGACTCCACCCAGCCCTCCGTCTGGATGACGGCGGGCAGGGGCGGCTTTGACGGCAAGACCTTCCTCACGGTGTCCGAAACGCTGCCCGCAGGATTCACCCTTCCCGGCCAGGTGGGAGACCGACAGATCTTAGCCTGGTGGTTCGGCAGCTTTTATACCGACGGCGGATTTTCCCCCAGGCCTGCCGTGGCGCCGGGAGACCTGGTGGAGGACTGGACGCTGCGCACCTGTTTCCGGGCGGTGGACGATGGGGAAAACACCGACGCCCACGCCAGGACGGTGCAGGATCTCAACGGCGGCGTCACCGCCGACGGCTTCCGGCTGATGGTGTCTTACGCCTCCCTTGGTGATCTGCGCCTTGCGGGCGGCGATATGGTCTTCCGGGAGGGCTATACCCTCAAGGAGTGGAATACCAGCGCCGACGGCACCGGAGAGTCCTACCTCCCGGGCGCAAGAATCTATAAATACGCGGGCCTTTCCAAGGCGCCGCGCCAGGTGTTCGCCATCTGGGAACCCACCTCCGCGCCCTTTGCCACTGTCACCACTGTGGTGGAGGGACGGCGGGTGCAGACCCCGGTGGCCCTGGGCGCAAAGATGACGCTGCCCACCCCGGAACGAAACGACGACCTGGGTTTTGTGGGGTGGAACACAGACAAGAAATGGAGACGGACGCTACGCGGACAGGTCTACCGCGGCGGCGATGCGCCGGCAGGCTTCCGGGTCAAAGACATCGCTGAGGCCGGCCTCCTTCAGAGCGTCGGTAAAATACCATTTGGAGCAGTCCATGGCCTCTACCGTGAGATAGGCGTTCAGCGCCTCATCCGGATCGCTCAGAAGCATGGTGTAAAGCTCCAGGGCGGAAATGGCGGAGACGGCGTAGCTGATGTAGTAAAAGGGGTAGAGGAAGTTGTGCTCCAGATACATCCAGCCGTTGGGCGCGCTGGCGTAGCCGTAGGCCTGGCAGACCTGGGCGTAGAGTTCACTGACCCGCTCCTGGCTCAGCGCCTCCTCCGCGTAGACGCGCTGTAAAAACTCATCGAACAGCGCGCCGTCCACCACGCTGTAAAAGAGGTTCAAAAGCGCCTCCCGGCGGATAGCCGCGCCCTCCACGCCGCCGAAGAGCTCCTCGTACCGGGGAAGGAGCAGCGCCTCCATCCCCTGGGACTGGAGCTCGCCCAAGTCGTTGTCGTCCATGCCGAACAGCAGGTCGCAGCCCGTCAGGTAGTAGTTGGTGAAGTGGCCGAACTCGTGGATGAACTGGGTGTAGTCGTAGTAGGTGGAGGAGGGGGCGTTGAACAAGAAGGGCACGTCATAGGCAAAGAGATAGGTGGTGTAGCCGGTGTCGGCCTTGGCGGCGCTGGGGGCGATGTCATAGAGGCCGTTGGAGCGCAGAAAAGACAGGGATTCGCTTAACTCTCCGGAAAGACCGCTGAGGCAGCGCTCCACGCCGTCCAGGATAGCATCGGGGCCGCAGTCGATGCGGTCGGTGGAGAAGAGGGACTCCGTCTGCTCATAGATGTCCTGGGCATGGCTGTCTGCGTCCGGCGCAAAGTACTCCCGGGCGGAGTGCCAGAGGATCTGGCTGTCCGCGGGGGTATAGCTGCGCACGTAGAGGGACGCATAGGCGTAGTCGGCATAGGAGTCGCAGCCCGCCTGGGCGGCGATCTCCCGGCGCAGCTCAACCAGCTCAAGGAAGACCTGGGCCACCGCCTCCTCGTCCACAGGCTCCGCCGCCATCAGGGAGCGGTAGCGCTGGCACAGCGCGTCCTCCCGGGCATAGAGCGCTTCTTCTGCGCTTGGCGCATCATAGGAGATGAACCACTGAATCTGCTGAGCAGTATAGTGCTCCTTCAGGAGCTTTCCATGTCCGGTCACTGACAAAGCGTGCATGGCCTCCCAATAGCCCTCATTCAGATCCCGGTACAGCTGAGAGGAGTAGAGGCTCTCCTCCGCCGCCCGCTGGTCGGTGGGGTCTGAGGCGCACTGGAGGTCAATGAGCTCACGCATGGTGGCCACGGTGTGGAGGTAGTCCACAAGGGCATCGTCGTCACGGTTGAAAGCCTCCTGGGTTCCACCCTCCTTGGCATAGGCGCGAATGTTTGAGAGAAGGGCCTCCCCCTCCTCGGCGCTGCAGCGGCGGTAGACCATGTCGGCGTAGGCGGTGGGGGCGGAGGAGAAGACGGGCTGGGAGCCGCCGGCGGGACCGTCGACTGCGGAGGGGTCCAGGAGCAGTCCGCAGCCGCTCAGCAGGGCAAGGCACAGCGCGGCCGCCGTCAGACGGAGAAAAAACGGCTTCATTCCGCCGCCTCCGCCGTCCTGGCACGCAGCAGGGCGATCTCCTCGGCGTAGCCGGGCAGCTCGTTGGGCGTCTCCAGGCAGAAGGGGAGCCCCCGCAGCAGAGGGTGGGAGGCAATGCGCACCAGGGCCTCCGTGCCGATGGAGCCCTCGCCGATTCTGGCGTGGCGGTCCTTGCGGCTGCCGGGCGGGTTTTTGCTGTCGTTGAGATGGATGGCCCGCAGGTAGTCCAGGCCGATCACCTGATCGAACTGGCGCAGCACATCATCCAGGCTGTGGATGATGTCGTAGCCGCCGTCGCTGACGTGGCAGGTGTCAAGACACACGCCCATCTTGTCCTTCAGCTCCACCCGGTCCAAAATGGCGCGCAGCTCCTCGAACCGTCCGCCCACCTCGCTCCCCTTGCCCGCCATGGTCTCAAGCAGCACAGTGGTGGACTGATCCGGCTTTAAAATGGCGTTGAGCCCGTCGGCGATCTGCCTGACGCCCACGTCGATCCCCTGGCCCACGTGGCTGCCGGGGTGGAAGTTGTAGAGCTGGCCTGGCAGAAGCTCCATCCGGGACAGGTCGTCGGCGATGGTCTCGGCGGCAAAGGCCCGCTTTTCCGGGTCGTTGGAGCAGAGGTTCAAAATATAGGGGGCATGGGCCACAATGGGGGCGAACCGGTTGGATCGCAGCAGCTCCATCAGCGCCGAGGCGTCGGCGGCGTCCATGGCCTTGGCCCGGCTGCCCCGGGGATTGCGGGAGAAGAACTGAAAGGTGTCGGCCTGAAGCGCCAGGGCCTGACGGCCCATGGCGGCAAAGCCGCGGGTGGAAGAGAGGTGACAGCCGATGTGCAGCATAAAAAACTCCTTTCTGAGCTGATTTTAAGAGAGGGAAAAAAGCAGCCGGCGTTTTCCGCCGGCTGCCTTCTTTTGCTTACAGCTCCCGCAGGGCGTCGATGAGCGCGGTTTTCTCCTCGGTCCTGGCGTCCTTGGTCTTGATGACCCGGGCAGGGCACCCGGCCACCACCGCGTGGTCCGGCACGTCCTCGATGACCACGGCGCCCGCGGCCACCACGGCTCCGCGGCCCACGTGCACGCCCTCGATGACCACGGCGTTGGCCCCGATGAGCACGTCGTCCTCCACGATGACGGGAGTGGCGCTGGCGGGTTCCACCACGCCGGCCAGCACGGTGCCCGCGCCGATGTGGCAGCGCTTGCCCACCGTGGCCCGGCCGCCCAACACGGCGCCCATGTCGATCATGGTGCCCTCGCCGATGACCGCGCCGATGTTGATGATGGCGCCCATCATGATGACCGCGTTCTCCCCGATCTCCACCTTCTCCCGGATGATGGCGCCGGGCTCAATGCGGGCCTTGATGCCTTTCAGGTCCAAAAGGGGCACGCCGGAGTTGCAGCGGTCGTTTTCCACCACGCAGTCGGCGATCCGGTCGGCGTTGGCCTCCAGGATGGGGCCAAGCTCCTTCCAGTCGCCGAAGACGATTTTGCTGGTCACGTTCCCGGCGGCGCCGGTGAAGACGGTGGCTCCGCCGTAGTCCACGGGGCTTTTCTCATTCACATAGACCTTGACGGGGGTCTTCTTTTCCGAGGTGCGGATATACTCAATAATCTCCTGTGCGTTCATATCTCAGTTGCTCCTTTACCGGAAGATTCAAAAAAGTTGTACCCATCATACCACGGCGGGTGGGGAAAGAAAAGGGGAAGGGGAAAACAAAATTTACAGAAATGAACGGTTTTCCTTTCCAAATATGCGGGATAGCGGCGAAATGCTCCGCCGCGAAAGAGAAAAAGTTGACGCGGTGGGCCGCCCGTGCTATGATTCGGTCAAATTCTTTAAGTGCAAAGAGGTGGCATATATGTCCCTTGTCGACGACCGTCGGGCCCTGCACCGCATTCCGGAGCTGGACTGCGACCTGCCGGAAACCATGGCCTATCTTGAAAAGGCCCTCTCAGGCCTTCGGTGCGATCTCTCCTCTCCCTGCAAAGGAGCCCTGTGCGCCTATTTTGACTTTGGAGCGCCCAGCGCCATTGCCTTCCGTTCCGACGCCGACGCCCTGCCCATCACCGAGCGCAGCGGCGTTCCCTTTTCCTCCCTCCACCCCGGGCGGATGCATGCCTGTGGCCACGACGGCCATATGGCGATCCTGCTGGAGCTTGGAAGGCGGCTCAACGGCTGGAAGGAATCGGACCGCAATGTGCTGCTGGTGTTTCAGCCGTCGGAGGAGACCACCGGCGGCGCCCGGAAGATCTGTGAGAGCGGCGTTTTTGAGCGCTGCGGCGTGGAGGCGGTCTTTGGGCTGCACCTCTGGCCCGACCTTCCGGCCGGGACGGTGGCCAGCCGCCGTCTGGAGATGATGAGCCGCTCCTGCGAGGTGACGGCGGAATTTACGGGCCGCTCCGCCCACATCGCCAGGGCGGAGGAGGGGATCGACGCCCTGGACGCGGCCGTCCTCTTTTACCGCCGGGTGCGGGAACTGGTGGATTCTCTGCCGCCTCAGATCTACCGGCTGTGCCGGTTCGGCCGCATGGAGAGCGGTACGGTTCGAAACGCGCTCAGCGGCCGCGCACGGATAGAGGGCAGTCTGCGCACCTTTCAGGACGAGGTGTTTTTCGATCTGCTGGAGGGTATCCGTGCCATCGGACGGGACGTCCAGGCGGAGACGGGCTGCGGCGTGGCCGTCACCAACTCCGACGGCTACCCGGCCGTTATCAATCCGCCGGAGCTCTATGACCGCATCCGGACCGGGTGCGGCGTGGAATTTGAGGAGCTGCCACGGCCGGTCATGATCACCGAGGACTTCTCCTGGTATCAAAAGCACCTGCCGGGGCTGTTCTTTTTCCTGGGCACCGGCCCCTCGCCTGCCCTCCACGCGGATAACTTCAACTTTGACGAGGCGGTTTTGAGCCGGGGCGCCGACCTCTTTGAGTCCATCGCCCGGAGATATGGAGGAAGAGCGGTATGATAGAACGAATGAATCAGCGGCTGCTGACGCTGGAGCCCAGCGGCATCCGCCGCTTCACGGCCCTTGCCAAAAGCGTTCCCGGCTGTGCCCTGCTGACCATCGGCGAGCCGGACTTCAACACCCCGGAGCCCATCAAGGAGGCCTGCAAGAGGGGGCTGGATGAAAACCATACCCACTATCCCCCCAATGTGGGCAGCCTTTCGCTGCGCACCCGTATCGCGGAGTTTGAACAAGCCCACAGCGGCCTCGTCTACAGCCCGGAGGAAGTGATCCTCACCATCGGCGCCACGGAGGCCATCTACACGGCCATGACCGGTGTGCTCAATCCCGGGGACGAGGTGGTCATCCCCACCCCCGCCTTTTCCCTCTATGAATCCATCGCGGCGCTGGCCGGCGCCAGGCCGGTGCTGCTGGACACCAGTGCAGACCGGTTTCAGATCACGGAGGAGAAGCTCCGCTCCGTACTGACGGAGCGGACGAAGCTGCTGGTGCTCAACTCCCCCAACAACCCCACCGGCTCCGTCTACAGCGCGGAGACGCTTGGGGTGATCCGGCGGGCCGCCATGGAGGGGAACTTCTTTGTGCTCTCGGACGACGTGTATACCGGGCTTTCCTATGGGCCCTGCCCCCGCCTTGCCGCCTGTAGGGAGCTGAAGGACCGGCTGCTGGTGGTGCAGAGCTTTTCCAAGCCCTATTCCATGACCGGCTGGCGGGTGGGCTATCTGATGGGCGACGCTCCGGTGATGGAGAAGCTGAAGCTGCTCCATGCCGCCGACGTGGTCAGCGTCACGGCCTTCATCCAGGACGGCTGCGCCGCCGCGCTGCGCTGCGACGTGTCGGACATGGTGGAGACCTACCGGGCCCGCCGGGACTATATGTACGACCGCCTGCGGGGCATGGGATTGGACGTGGTGGAGCCCATGGGCGCGTTTTACATGTTCCCCAGCGTGAAAAAGTTTGGACTTGACACCGAGGAGTTCTGCCAGCGGATGGTCCGGGAGGGGAAGGTGGCCGGCGTGCCGGGCACCTGCTTCGGCGCGGAGGGGTTTGTCCGGTTCTCCTTCTGCTATTCCACGGAGGAGATCGCCCTCGGAATGGACCGGCTGGAGGCTTTTTTGGGAACACTTTGAGGAAAACTATGATAAGTTGACAGGAACATAGTGGAATTTGCCGAAAAATACGTGAATTGTGCACATTCACCCGCTCTTGCATTTTCACGGCGGATACGGTATTATGTCACTCATAATATAGAAAGATAGAGGCGCGTTGCGCGATGAGTAACCCGGCTGCCAAGGCAGTGCAGGCCGTTGGCCGGGGGAAAGGCGCGGGATGCCGAAGGCAGTACCCGGGTGCAGCGGGGCTGTACTGGCCCGGTAAACGAACAGCAGCCGGGCTGTCGCGTGATGCGGAGAGCTATCTTTACAAGTGGTTGTATTGGCCTGCGGCGCTTGTCGCGGCGGCAAGCCATACGAGTTCATGTAAAGAACAACCTTTTCGCAAAGGTTGTTCTTTTTTTGAGAAATAAAAAACGGGAGGGCATTGACATGTCAAAGGAAATTTTCAGAGGGATCGCAACCGCGCTCATCACCCCGTTTAACGACAAAGGTGTGGATTATGAGAGCTATGGCCGGCTCATTGACTGGCAGATTGAAAGCGGCATCGACGCGCTGGTCTCCTGCGGCACCACCGGCGAGAGCCCCACGCTGTCGGTGGAGGAGCACAAGGAGGTCATCCGCTTTGCGGTGGAGCGCGTGGCGGGCCGGGTGCCCCTTGTGGCGGGAACGGGCAGCAACTGCACGGAGAGCGCCATTGAGCTGACGGAGTTCGCCTCCGAGGTGGGCGCCGACGGCGCCCTTGTGGTGACGCCCTACTACAATAAGGCCACACAGAACGGCCTGGTGGCCCACTTCACCGCCATTGCCGACAAGAGCAAAATCCCCCTGATCCTCTACAATGTACCCTCCCGTACCGGATGCGGCATTCTGCCTCAGACCTATCTGAAGCTGGCCCGGCACGAACGCATCCAGGCCATCAAGGAGGCCAATGGTGACATCTCCAGGATTGTGGAGACCGCCGCCCTGATTCAGGGCAAGTTAGACCTGTATTCCGGAAACGACGACCAGATCGTGCCCATACTGTCCGTGGGCGGCATCGGCTGCATCAGCGTGCTGTCCAATGTGCTGCCCCGGGAGACCACGGAGATCTGCAGGCGCTATTTCGCCGGGGATGCGGCCGGAGCCGCCGCGCTGCAGTTTCAGTATCTGGAACTGATCCACGCGCTGTTCTGCGAGGTGAACCCCATCCCCGTCAAGACCGCCCTGGCCGCGATGGGCATGTGCGGCGGGGAGCTCCGCCTGCCCATGACGCCCATGGAGGAGCCAAACCGCCAGCGCCTGCTGAAGGCTATGAGAGAGCAGGGGCTGCGGGTATGAGGATCATTGCAAACGGTGCCTGCGGGCACATGGGCCGGGAGATCGTCCGGCTGGCAGAGGAGGGTTACCGGGGAGGTGAACTTGCCGCCGCGGTGGATGCCTATGGAAAAGGGGAGGGCGTGCTCGCCGACCTGCACGACGCGCCTGAGGCGGATGTGATCATCGACTTTTCCCACCATACCGCTGTGGGCCCGCTGTTGGCCTATGCCTGCGGCAGGGGCCTTCCGGTGGTCATCGCCACCACCGGCCACACGGAGGAGGAGAGAGAGCTCATCTTTGCAGCGGCGAAAAAAATCCCTGTGTTTTTCAGCGCAAACATGTCGGTGGGCGTGGCGCTGCTGTGCTCCCTGGCCCGGCAGGCCGCCGCGGTGCTGGAGGGCGCGGACATCGAAATTGTGGAGATCCACCACAACCGCAAGGTGGACGCACCCAGCGGCACGGCCCTGATGCTGGCCGACGCCGTCCGTGAGGCGCGGCCGGAGCTGAAGAACCACTGCGGCCGGAGCGGCCAAGGCAAAAGGGAGCAGAATGAAATCGGCATCAGCGCCCTCCGGATGGGCGGTGTTGTGGGCACCCACGAGGTGATGATTACCACCGAGACCCAGACGATCACGCTCAAGCATGAGGCTTACAGCCGCGCGCTGTTCGCCGAAGGGGCGCTCACCGCCGCCCGGTTCCTCCAGGGGAAGGGCGCGGGGCTTTACGACATGCGGTCCATGATCGGCGAATCGGGAGGGGCGGAATGAAGACAGTCAAGTTCGGCGGAAGCTCTCTGGCCACCGCTGCCCAGTTTGAAAAGGTGGGGGCCATCCTCCGCCAGGACCCGGAGCGCCGCTATGTGGTGGCCTCCGCGCCGGGCAAACGCTTTTCCGGCGACATCAAGGTCACGGACCTCTTGTACTGCTGCTATGACTTGGCTCTGGAGGGCAAGGACTTCGCCGGCCCCTTCACGGAGATCCGGGCCCGGTTTGATGAGATCATCACACGGCTCCACCTGGATTTTTCCCTGGAGAAGGACCTGGATGAGATTGAGAAGCAGCTGCGTGAGCGTCCTCAGCGGGACTTTGCGGCCAGCCGGGGCGAGTACTTAAATTCCAGGGTCATGGCCGCCTATCTGGACGTACCCTTCTTGGACGCGGCGGAGTGCGTGTTCTTTACGGCCAAGGGCGCCTTTGACGCGGAGCGGACCAACAGTGTGCTGGGCGCAAAGCTGAAGGAGCTGCCCAGGGCCGTGGTCCCCGGCTTTTACGGCGCCCTGCCCGACGGCACCATCCGCACGTTCTCCCGGGGCGGGTCGGACATCACCGGCGCCATCGTGGCCCGGGCCTCCCAGTCCGACGTCTATGAGAACTGGACGGACGTGTCCGGCATGCTGGTCACCGACCCACGGATTGTCCCCGACCCCAAACCCATCGGCGTCATCACCTACACGGAGCTGCGGGAGCTGGCCTACATGGGCGCCAGCGTTCTCCATGAGGACGCCATCTTCCCCGTGAAGACGGCGGGCATTCCCATCAACATCCGCAACACCAACCGGCCCCAGGACCCGGGCACGCTGATCGTGCCCCAGGCCCAGGAGCAGCCCGAGGGCAGCATCACCGGCGTGGCGGGCCGCAAGGGCTTTACGGTGCTGACCGTCGAAAAGGATCAGATGAACTCCGAGGTGGGCTTTGGCCGCAAGATGCTCAGCGCTCTGGAGGAGTGCGGCGTGAACTTTGAGCACATGCCAAGCGGAATTGACACCCTGTCCGTGGTCATGGCCTCCGCGGAGTTTGAGCCGCACCGCCAGGAGATCGTTCAGAAGATATGCTCCACCGTCAACCCCGACGCCGTCTCCGTGGAGGCGGCCATGGCAATGATCGCCGTGGTGGGCCGGGGCATGGTGCGTCAGAAGGGACTGGCCGCCCGGCTGTTCACCGCCATTGCCGAGGCGGATGTGAACCTCCGGATGATCGATCAGGGCTCCAGCGAGCTGAATATCATCATCGGCGTGGATGAAGCCGACTTTGAAAAAGCCATCTCCGCTGTCTACCACGCCTTCTGCGTTTGATGGAATCCAAATTTGCCTCTCCCGCCCTCCGGCGGGAGGGGTTCTTTCTTGACAGAGCCCGTCCCATGGATTAAGATACCCTCAACCGGCCCCGCCGGAAACAGAGGGAGGAACTGCATGAACATTCTGGTTGTTTCCGACTCCCACGGCAATGTGGACAATATGGTCCGCCTCACCCGGTCTCTCCGGCCCGACGCGGTGTTCCACCTTGGAGACCTGCTGCGGGATGCCAGGGCCCTGGCCCGTGAGTGCCCCCAGACCCCCATGGCTTCGGTCCCGGGCAACTGCGACGGATGGACGGAGGAGCCGGACATCAAAAATCTGATGGTGGACGGCTGCCGGGTGCTGCTGTCCCACGGACACCGCTGGCAGGTGAAGATGGGATACGGAGCCGCCATCGGCGCCGCCCGGCGGGCCGGGGCCAATGTGCTGCTTTTCGGCCACACCCACCAACCCTGCTGTTTTCAGGAGAACGGGCTTTGGATCATGAACCCGGGCGCCGTGGGCGCGGGGGGAACCTGCGGCTGGCTGAATATCAGCGGCGGGAAGATTTCCTGCCGCGTCATTGCCCCTGAGGAACAGGAGAGCGGCTTTATCAAATAATTGAAAAACAGGAGGAACCGGACATGAAGGTATTGATCATCGGCGGCGTGGCCGGCGGGGCCAGCGCCGCGGCGCGGCTGCGGCGGCTGGACGAACAGGCGGAGATCGTGGTGTTGGAGCGATCCGGCTATGTGTCCTACGCCAACTGCGGCCTGCCCTATTATGTGGGCGGCGTCATCACGGATAAGGAGGCCCTGACTCTCCAGACGCCGGAGAGCTTCCGCCGCCGCTTCCGCATCGACGTGCGGGTGGGCCATGAGGCCACGGCGATCCACCCGGAACAAAAGACGGTGGAGGTCCGCGCCGGTGGAGAAACCTATGAGGAAACTTACGACAAGCTGATCCTCTCCCCCGGAGCAAGGGCCGTGCGGCCTGAGCTGCCGGGCATTGACGATGAGCGGATCATGACGCTTAGGACCGTGGAGGATACCTTCCGCATCCGGGAGTATGTGGAGCGGCGCCGTCCCCGCCATGCCACCGTGGTGGGCGGCGGGTTCATCGGCCTGGAGATGGCGGAGAACCTGATGGAGGCCGGCATTCCCACCACGCTGCTTCAGCGCAGCGCCCAGGTGCTGCCGCCCCTGGACTATGACATGGCCTGCCAGGTCCACTCCTACCTTCGTACCCGGGGGCTGGATCTGCGGCTCAACACCCCCATCGCCGGGTATGAGGACGCCGGAGACTGCCTGCGGGTGATGCTGAAGGAGAAGCCGCCCCTCCAGACGGACCTGGTGCTCCTGGCCATCGGTGTGGAGCCGGATACGCAGATAGCCCGGGACGCGGGGCTGGAGTTGGGGATCAAGGGCTCCATCGTGGTGAACGAGTATATGGAGACCTCCCTGCCGGACATCTACGCCGTGGGCGACGCGGTGCAGGTGCGCCACCTGGTCAGCGGCCGCCCGGCGCTCATCTCCCTGGCCGGCCCGGCCAACAAGCAGGGCCGCATCGCGGCGGACCGGATCTGCGGACGGGAGGCCCGCTACCAGGGCTCCCAGGGTTCTTCGGTCATCAAGCTCTTCGGCATGACCGCTGCCTCCACGGGCCTCAATGAAAAGAGCGCCCAGGCCGCCGGAATCCCCTATGATAAGGTGGTCAATTTCTCCACAGACCACGCCGGATACTACCCGGGAGCTGCCAATCTGACGCTGAAAACCCTCTTTGACCCGGAGAGCGGGCGGATATTAGGAGCCCAGATCGTGGGCTTTGGCGGAGTGGACAAGCGCATTGACGTGCTGGCCTCCGCCATCCGGGAGGGGCTGAGCGCCGCGGATTTGAGCGAGCTGGAGCTGGCCTATGCCCCGCCCTATTCCTCTGCCCGGGACCCTGTGAATGTGGCCGGCTTCACCATGGAAAACCTCCGTTCGGGCCTGGTGCGCCAGTTCCATTGGGACCAGGTGGACGCCCTGCGCCGGGAGGACGGCGTCATGCTGGTAGATGTGCGCACACCTGAGGAGTTCCGCTCAGGTCACATTCCCGGCGCCGTCAACATCCCCCTGGACGAGCTGCGGGACCGGCTGGAGGAGATGGACCGGAGCAAAACGATTTATGTCAACTGCCACAGCGGGCTGCGCAGTTACCTTGCCTGCCGCATCCTTGCCGGCAACGGCTTTGATTGCGCCCATCTCTCCGGCGGCTATCGCTTCTACGCCTATGTGATGTCGGACCGGCGCACCGATGAAGGCCCGGCCTACCCCTGCGGGATTCCGCTGAAGTAGCGCGCTGCCCAAGGTGTGGCAAAGGCTGCGGCATGCCGGTACAAGGAGGAAAAAACCGGCGGCTGTGGTACAACGCAGACAGAATCCGGAAGGAGGGACAATATGCCTGCCATAGAAGAGGTTTTGACCGCGCTGACGCCCAAGTGGTTTGACCGGGCCAGCGTATATACCGGCTCCGAAGGGGAGTTCCGCTACCGGTTCCGCCGGGAGAAGGAGGCCGTGTCCGCCGCCGTCTACACCCATCTGTGCTATGAGAAAGCCGGGGACGTGGAGGAGAGGGAGTTTCCCCGGGACGAACAGGGCGTGGAATTGCTGCGCCGATGGGTGGCGGAACGGTATCAGTTGTATGTATCCTCCAATGAGGGACAAGCGGCTGACGTCGATGCAAAAGTGGTTCGTCATCCTGCATAAATTTACAGAGAAAAAGGGGACAGTCTTGACAAAAGACTGTCCCCTTTTTCTGCCTTTCTGATAAAAATAGGTGAATTGCACAAACGAACTTAGGAAAAATGATAAAAAACAGAAAAAATGCTTACAACAATAAAAATTAACTATAGTTAGTATTGACATTAACTATATGAAATGATAAATTAGCCTAAACGCGGGCCATAAAAAAACCGCGGTCGAAATTTGGAGGGAAGTAAATGAAAACGATTGATCTGAGAAGCGACACCGTCACGCTTCCTACCCGGGAGATGCTGGAGTATATGATCAGCGTACCTCTGGGCGATGATGGACGGGCAAAGGGCAATAAGGGCGAGGACCCCACCGCCGCGGAGGCCGAGGCCTATGTGGCAAAGGTCTTCGGCAAGGAGGACGCGCTGTATGTGCCCTCGGGCAGCATGGGCAACATGGTCTGCGTCGCCACCCACTGCAAGCGCGGCGAAAAGGCGGTCACTGCCACCAATATGCACATGTACAAGGCAGAAAAGGGCATCTTCAGCCCGGATCTGTGCGGCATCGTGCCGGTCTGCCTGCCGCACACCAAGGGTGTATATGATTTGGAGGAACTGGAAAAGACGCTTAAGGGCGGCGACATCAAGCTGGTCTGCCTTGAGAACACCTACAACTTTGAGGGCGGCTGCGTGATTTCCCGGGAGGATATTGAAAAAGTCCTGAAGCTGTGTAAGCAGTATGGCGCGGCCACCCATATGGACGGCGCCCGTGTGTTCAACGCCGCCAGCGCCTTGGGCATCAGTGTGGCGGAGCTGACGGAAGGCGTGGACAGCGTCCAGTTCTGCGTGTCCAAGGGCCTCTCCGCTCCCATTGGCTCGTTCCTTGTGGGCAGCAGAGAGTTCATTGAAAAGGCCAGAGCCACCCGAAAGCTGATGGGCGGCCAGCTGCGCCAGGTGGGACTGCTGGCCGGAGCCGGCATGTATGCGGTGCAGCATCTCTCGGAGCGGGTGGCCCACGACAACGCCCGGGCGCGGAAGTTGGCCGAGGGCATTCAGGACGCCAAGGACATCTCCATCGATCTCTCCACCGTCCAGACCAACATTGTCAAGGTGGACCTCCACGGCGCGCTCAAGGGCAAGGATTGGCTCCGGGCCCTGGAGGAAGAGGCCCATGTCCGGGCCCACTACATCACCGACGACTCCATCCGCCTGGTGACTTACCGCGGCATCAGCGACGAGGACATTGACGAAGCCATTGTCCGCATCCGGAACTTCTGCGCGGCCCATTGATCTGAGCGGACAGGCTGAAATCCAACGAACCGAACGCACCGGCAAAAATTCGCCCGTATCTGAAAAAACCCGGGAGATTCCGGAAAAATATGAAAAAAAGAAAGTGTGGGTAATGTCATGAAAAGATTGTTTGCTCTGTTGCTGACCCTTGTAATGTGCGCTTCCCTGTTGGCCGCCTGCGGCAATGGCGGCGGTTCCTCCGGCAGCGCCGGCGGCTCTTCCACCTCCGGCAGCGGCGCCGGTTCCTCCGCAAGCACCGATTCCTATCCCGACGGCACCATCACCATCACCGTGGCCTACAGCGCCGGCGGCTCCAGCGACAAGCTGGCCAGAATGGTGCAGCCCTATCTCCAGGAGGAGTTAGGCGTCAACGTAGTGGTGGAAAACCAGGGCGGCGCCAGCGGCCAGATTGCCGCCGAGTCCTTCCTGAGAAAAGATCCCGACGGCTACAACCTGCTGGCGGTCAATGCCCCCGGCATCTTCTACACCGTAGCCCTTCAGGATACCACTTATGACTATGCCGACCTGGTTCCCGTGTGGGTGGAGTCCTATGACCCCATCGTCATGCTGGCCCTCAACGGCAGTGAGTTCAACACCCTGGGCGACTTTATCGACGGCGCCAAGGCCAACCCCGGCAAGTACTCCGTGGGCTATGCGGCCGGCGGCGGACAGCAGGCGACCGCCCTGTGGCTGAAGAACAACCTGGACCTGGACATCAAGCTGGTCTCCTATGACGGCGGCTCCGACGCCTCCGCGGCCCTTCTGGGCGGACACGTGGACGTGATCTTCGGCGACGCTTACGCCCGTGTGGACCTGGTCACCGAGGCCAAGGCTCTGGGAATCGGCACCACCGAGGCCAACAGCGCATGGCCTGACGCTGTCTCCTTCAACGAGCAGCTGAAGGCATATAATGTGGAAATGCCCTCCGACGAGTTCCAGGCCAGAATGGGCTGCTACTGGGTTTCCAAGGACTTTGTGGATCAGTACCCCGACCGTTATCAGAAGCTGATCAGCGCCTTTGAGGCGGTGGCCGCCGATGAGGCCTATCTCCAGAACCTGAAGGACGCCAACGTCTACGATTCCGCCGTGCTGGCTTCCGGCGCAGACTATGCTCAGCAGATGGAGCAGATGGCCAACGAGGTGGAGACCGTGGTCGCGCCTATGTTTTCGGAGAGCTGACTTAAGAAGCTGACTCAAGAAAGGACTGCCCATGTTTAGAATCAAGACAAAAACCGGCCAGGTGGAGATTTCCAAGGAAATCATTGTGGTTTTGCTGATGGATGTCTTTGCCGCCGCCTATGCTGTCGCCGCCCGGGGGTTGTCCTCCGCGTCGCTGATGTTCCCCGGCTTTTTGCTGGCGGGCATCCTGATCTTCAGCATTATGTGCATCAAGCAGTCCATCCACTTCCGCCGGGAAGCCCCGGCGGAAGCGGATGGAGAGGAAATCGGGTTTGGCATCACGGGAAAGTTGGTGGCCTTTGTGCTGCTGGTGTTGGCCACGCTGCTGTGCTTCAACTTCCTGGGCGCAGTGCTGTGCATCTTCCTGTTCCTGCTGGCCTCCATGGTGATCCTTGGCGTGCGCAGCAAGCTGTTGCTGGTGCTGATCCCCGTGGTAATGGATACTTTTGTGTATCTGGTGTTTAAAGTGTGGCTGGCGGTTCCCCTGCCCGCCGGACTGCTGACGTTTCTGAAGTAAGGAGGGGACGCAAATGGCAGAAATCGCAACATATGTGGGAAACGCCTTGGCAGAGCTTGCCAGCGGCAGCACCTGGATGTGGATCATTATCGGCACCTTCATGGGCATCATTGTGGGCGCCATCCCCGGATTCACCTCCAGCATGGCCACCGGCATCCTGCTCCCGGTCACCTTTGCCTTGACACCGGTGAACGCACTGGTGTTTCTGATCTCCGTGTACATTGCCACTATCTATGGCGGCAGCATCACGGCCATCCTGCTCAACACCCCGGGCGCTCCGGAATCTTCCGCCTCCACCTTTGACGGCTATCAGATGACCCTGAAGGGCCAGGGCTGTGAGGCGTTGGGCGTGGCCTTCTGTTCGTCGGCCTGCGGCGGACTCATCAGCTATGTTTTCATGATCTTCGCCATGATCCCCATCGCCCGTATGGCGGTGAAGATCGGGCCCACGGAGATGTTCCTCATCGCGCTGATGGGCGTGAGCATCCTGGCGGTGCTCTCCTCCAGCGCCAACGTGCCCAAAACGCTGCTCTCCGGTTTTGTGGGGCTGTTGATCGGCACCATGGGCATGACGCCCACCGGCGAATGGCGGGCCACCTTCGGTTCCATCTACCTGGCCGAGGGCGTCCAGGTGGTGCCGGCCATCATCGGCTTTTTCGCCATGTCTGAGGTGCTCAGCATGGTGGGCAAGGAATTTATCGTCAATAAGGACGCCAAGACAAAAACCAGCGTAAAAAAGATTGTAAAAGGTATGGGAATGGCTCTGCGCCATCCCAAAACCATTATCACCTGCGGTCTGATGGGCATGGTCATCGGTGCCATTCCTGCCGCCGGCGGCACGGTGGCCGCCTTTACCGCCTACGGCATGACCAAGAAGTCCTCCAAGCACGGCAACGAATTCGGCACCGGCTATCCCGAGGGCGTGGTGGCTCCGGAGGCCGCCAACAACGCCTGCACCGGCGGCGCGCTGATGACTACCCTGGCCCTGGGCGTCCCGGGCAGCTCCACCTGCGCCATTTTGCTGGGCGCGCTGAGCATCCAGGGCCTGACGCCTGGCCCTACATTAGTGCGGGACCAGATGCCCATGGTGTACGTACTGATCCTGGCAGCTATTTTGTCCCAGGTCATCATGCTGGTCATGGCCATCGGCGCGGGCTTCGGCCTCACCAATCTGCTGGATATCCCCACCAAGATTCTGGCCCCCTGCATCATGGTGTTCTGCATCGCCGGCTCCTTTGCCTGCCGCAACGCCATGTTTGATGTGTTTTTGATGTTCGCCTTCGGCTTGGTGGGTTATTTGATGAAGCAGTTTGACTTCTCGCTGCCGGGTATTGTGCTGGGCATCGTCTTGGGCGGCATAGCGGACAACCAGCTGATCCGGGCCAACCAGCTCTTCGGCTCGGAGACACTTAAGGCCATCTTCACCCGTCCTGTCTCCCTGGTACTGGTGATCGTCATTGTGTTCAGCGTGGTGTGGCCCTATGTGCAGCCGCTGTTGAAGAAGAAAAAGAATTCATAAATTGATATAAAGGAGATACAAAATGGAACTGTGGAAAGAAGACCCTTCCTATTATGGCGGGGACGTACTGCATCAGGCCAAGAAGGAGAAGATCCAGAAGGCCATGGAGGAGAACGGACTGGACGCCATTTTGCTGCTGAAGGCGGAGACCGTCCGCTATGCCACTGACTTCTATGTCAAGGGCTACCGCCCCTTCTACGAGCCGGAATACCTGGCCGTGATCCCCAAGGGCCGGGATACCGTGGTGGGCCACACCTCCGGCAGCGACAACTACCGCATCCAGATCCGTTCCGACATCAAGGACCACCGCAAGCTGCCCGGCTTCTCCAAGTGGGGCGAGGAAGTCATCAAGATTTTCCGGGACTATGGCATCACCTCCGGCCGCGTGGGCGTGGAGCTGCTTCCCTTTGAGATGTACCTCCAGCTGAAGGCGGAGTTCCCCTCCATGGAGTTCGTGGACATCAGCAAGATGTGGGTGGATCTGACGGTTGTCAAGCACCCTGAGGAGATCAAGCACCTGCGCCGCGCCGTTGAGATCGCCGTGGTGGGCTGCAACGCCGCCCTGGAGTTCTGCAAGCCCGGCAAGACCGAGTACGAGGTGGCCGCCTATGCCGAGTACAAGATGCGTGAATTGGGCAGCGAGATGACGCCCTTTGTCACCAACATCGCCTCCGGCGTCAACTCCGCCATCTTTGAGCGCATCTCCACGGAGAAGGTCATCCAGGAAAACGAGATGGTCATCATCGACCTGGGCTCCGTGTACCGGGGCTACACCGGCGACGTGGGCCGCTCCCTGTGCACCGGCAAGCCCACCGACCTCCAGAAGCAGATGTATAAGGTCAACTACTTGGCCCTCCAGGAGGCGCTGAACACCGTCAAGCCCGGCAACACCTGCGGCGATGTGGACGCGGCCGCCCGCCGGGTTATCCGGGAGATGGGCTTTGAAAAGTACGAGCACAAGTTCGCCACCGGCCACCAGTTGGGATACGGCCTCCATGGCTCCCCCTCCATCAACAAGGGCGTGGATTACGTGCTGCGTCCGGGCATGGTTATGGCTGTGGAGCCCCGGGTCACCATGTTCGACCGTCCCGAGGTGGGCGGCACCCACATGGAGCAGAACATTCTGGTCACCGAAGACGGCTACGAGCTGCTGAGCAAGGACCTGCCTTTCGACGCCGACCTGATGGCAGACTGATACTTCTCTCTATATACAGCAAAAAAGGCAGAAGCGGTGGTTTCTGCCTTTTTTGCTGGCCTTTTGGAAAGGATATGGAACTTTTCCGGCTTGCATATTTTTTCCAAAGGGATTATGATAGACTATATTGAAAAGGTAGAATGGAAGATATGCACACAACAACCCGGAGTATGAACGAACAGCCAAAAACAGCCCCTGTCATGGGAACGGAAAATTACGTGGGCAGGGTGATGAGGAGCAAGGGCGTGGATATTAAGCAGATCATTTATTTTGTGGAGATTGCCGACCGGGAGGGTTATTCGGCGGCCGCAAAATCCCTCTCCGTGTCTCAGCCCACACTGAGCGTCGCCATCCAGAAACTGGAGAAGGAGTTTGGGCTGAATCTCTTTTACTACAACGCCAAAAAGATGAACCTTACCAGCGAGGGCAAGCTGTTTTACAGCTATGCCCGGGATTTTCTTGCGGCCTACAACCGAATGGTGGAGGGGTCGTGGAGCATCAGCCGGGAGATCATCGGCAATGTGTCCATCGTGGCCGCGCCTGTGCTGAGCAAGGTGTATCTGGGGGAGCTGCTGTCCATCTATCATGAGAAATACCCCGGCGTCACCATCCACGTGGAGGGCAAGTGCGGCACCAGCGGGCTGGAGCTGCTGGAGTCCCAGGACGCGGATTTCGCCATGAAGATGATGCCCATCGACGAGAGCAAGTATGACATCATTCCCATGGTCAACCAAAACCTGAAGTTAGGGGTCCACAAGAGCCACCGCCTTGCGTCCCGCAAAGCCGTCTCCTTCAGGGAGCTGAGCAACGAAACCTTTCTCACGGTCAGCGACGACTACTCCCTGTACCGCCAGTTTATGAAAAACTGCGAAAATGCCGGCTTCACTCCCAACATCGCCCTGTCCTCCACGGACTGCGACTTCCTTGCTTCACTGGTCAGCCGCAACTGGGGCGTGTTCCTCATGGGGCAGTCCATCTGGGATTCCGTGGACAACAAAAACATCCGCCTGCTGGATGTGACGGATGCGGACGTCACCTGGGACCTGGTGCTGGTCAGTAAAAAGGGCCGGGTGATGAGCAATGCCAGCGTGGCCTTTGCGGAGCTGGCAAGGGAGTACTTTTCAGGAAAGCTTGCAGACGGGAGGCCGTTGTAAAACGAGAAGAGAGGAGCCGGAAGGCTCCTCTCTTTAGTTATAGGCGTTGGCAATGTCGCAGTAGTTGAAGTCGTCCTGAAGCGGGAACTCCTCCTCCATTCCATTGTCCTTGAGCTTTTGACGGGCAACCGCCTTTTTCTCATTGCTGTCCTGTAAGTCCATGGTGCGCAGGAGGCCCTCCACGCTCAGCGGGAATTTGCTGTAGGGGATGGAGACCGCCAGCTCACTGTCGCTCCACTTGCAGTACAGCCGGGTTCCGCCGCACAGTGTGGAGAGGTTGATGTTGTTGGACATGTAGGGATAGGCGGTGGACTCGGAGCAGATCGCCTGGAGGCCGGACATCTTGAAATTGGTCTGGATGCCATAGTAATAGGTATAGCCCTGAATCAGACGCATGGCATAATAGGGGTTGGTGATGATCAGTACCATGTGGGGCGGCTCCTCGGAGTCCGCATACTGAGAGAGGGGCTTGACCATGACGCCGTAGGCCCTGTGGTCACAGAGGGTCTGACGGTCCCGGGTGTACTTTGCGGTGCCCAAATCATGGTACAGGCGAATGACCTGTCCCCTGCGCCCGCTGCGGTGCAATTCATCCGGAAGCGCCAGTCCCAGGGCGCGGGCCGCGGCAGCGCACCGGTGGGCGGAGGCGTCCGCCTTTACAGCATGACCCAATGTGGCGGACTTGACCATCATGCAGTAGTTGATGGGCTTAGTGAGCTGGATGGCCTGCGCGTCCGCAAACTGCTGCTTTGTGAATAGAAAGCGGACGCCGACCGCCTGACGGGGCCAGTCGATGGCGCAGCTCAGCCGGACCGCAAGCTCTTTGACAGTAAACTCGTTCATACATGCTCTCCTCTACAGACGCTTGTAAATTTGGTTGCCGATCAGCTGGATTAGCTGAACCAGAATGCACAATATGACAACGCCGGTGTAGAGCACCATGTCGTCAAAGCGGTGGTATCCGTAGTTCATGGCGATGGAGCCCAGGCCCCCGGCGCCGATGGCGCCTGCGATGGTGGTGGCGGACAGGTAGGTGACCGTGGCCAGGGTGGTGCCGGAAACGATGGAGGGGACGGCCTCTTTCAGCATCACCCGAAAGATAATCTGAAGGTTGGAGGCGCCGAAGGACCGGGCGGCCTCAATGAGCTGGGGGTCTACCTCCACCATGGCGTTTTCAAAGATTCGGGCCATAAAGGGCGTGGCGGCCACGGTCAGGGGGAAAACGGCGCCACGGATGCCCATGGTGGTGCCCATGACGGCCCTGGTCACCGGCAGCAAGGCTACTATGAGAATCATAATGGGGAAAGAGCGGATGAAATTTACAAGGAAGTTCAGCACGGAGTAGATGGTCCTGTTGGGCTTGAGACCGCCGGGCCGGGTGGAGACCAGCACTACGCTGATGACAAAGCCGAACAAAATGGCCAGCACCATGGTGGCGGCCAACATGGCCAATGTGTCGTAAATGGCCGGTTCAATGAGGCCGAAAAAGTATTTCTTGAATCTTGCGATCAGTTCTGCATCCATTGGGGACCCGCCTCCTTTCCGCTTTGCCCGCAGGGCTCCGCCACCCATGCGATCTGCCGGCGCTCCAGCCAGTCCCGGACCTGGGGAAGGAGCCCATTGGGCACCTCGATGATCAGGTAGGTGACCGCGCCGTGGCGGTACTGCTCCCGGTCCGCTTTCAGGACGCTGAAGTCCTGGCCCAGCTCCCGGGCCATCCGGGAGAGGATGGGCTGGGCCGCCTGCTGACGGGTGGGCAGCAGGCGCAGCACCGTCCCGCCGCCGGTGGGTTCAACGGCCTCCTGGCTGCCCATCAGGCGGCGCAGGGCCTGCGGAGGCGTGGAGAAGAAGGAGGTGATATCCCCTTGGGCCACCAGGCGGCCCCGCTCCAAAAGATAAACCTGCTCACAGGAGGACTTCAGGATGGACAGCTGATGGGTGACGACGATCATGGTGATCCCTAACTGCTGGTTGATGTCCGAAAGGAGGTCCATAATGGTTTCCGCAATGTTGGGGTCCAGGGCGGAGGTGGCCTCGTCGCAGAGTAGGAATTTTGGATTCATGGTCAGCGCCCGGGCAATGGCCACCCGCTGCTTCTGGCCTCCGGAAAGCTCTGTGGGCAGGGCGTCCCGCTTGTCGGCGATGTGGACCATCTCCAAAAGCTCCGTGACCCGTTTGTCGATCTCGCTTTTGCTGTATTTCCAGCATCGCATGGGCAGCGCCACGTTGTCGTAGACGCTCAGCCGCTTGAGCAGGGAAAACTGCTGAAAAATCATGCCGATGTCCCGGCGGAACCGGCGGGCCTCCAGGCCGGACAGAGAGGATACCTCCACACCGTCCACTTTCAGGCTGCCGCTTTCGTAGCCGGTAAGGCCGTTGATGCAGCGCAGCAGCGTGGATTTTCCGGAGCCGCTCTGGCCGATAAGGCCGTAGACCTTTCCGCTCTCCATGGTCATGTGGATGTCCTCCAGGGCGGAAAAGTCGTCAAAATGCTTGCAAAGTCCGCGTATTTCAATCAAGGGATGTCCTCCTCCCGCAATGGCAAAGGGCGGCGCTTCGGCCACTCGTTCCAAGTAGATTTATCAATATAAAACCAGAGTTCCCTTGTAGAGCTCGTCGAACCGGGTGCGGAACTCGTCGGAGTGCAGCGCCTCGTCCAATGCCGCTGCCCACTCGCTGTCCGCGTCCTCGGCGCGCACGGTCAGGCCGATGGGGTAATTTTTCTTGGATTCGTTCTCCGCCAAAAAGTCATTGGGATCCAAGCCGGCTTCCATGATTTGCTGGCCGGTACAAACAACAGCATCACAGTCCTCAATGCTGCGGGCGGTATAGGATATCTCAGTCTCCACAAATTCAATGTTCTTGGGATTGCTGACCACATCCAGGATGGTGTAAAAGCTCTCAGTTTTCTCTCCTAATTCAAGGAGTCCCAGATCCTGAAGGAAGAGCAGCGTGTTCTCCATGTTGGTGGAGTCGTTTGGAATGGCAATGGTGGAGCCATCGGGCAGCTCGTCCAGGGAGGCGTGATTGGCGGAGTAGAGGGCGGTGCGGCCATAGTACAGGGGGCTTACCTCGGTGAAATCAGTACCATTGTCTTTGTTGTACTGCTCCAGCCAGGGGGCGTGGTTGTAGATGAACCCATCGATGTCACCGCCGCTGCAGGCATCGGCCGGACCGGAGTTGGAGTCGAAGAGAACCACCTCCACATTGTACCCCTTGTCGGCTACCAGCTCCGCCAGGACCTCAATCATGTCCGCATAGGTGCCGCCGCTGCCCAGCTGGATGGTCTGGGGCTGAGAGGAGGCGCTGCCGCCGGCGGAGGAAGCGCTTCCGGAAGAGACGGAGCCGCTCCCGCAGGCGCTCAGGGAAAGCGCCGCAATAAGGGCCAGTACAAGGGAAAGAACCTTTTTCATAGTAAAACATTCTCCTTAAAAATAAACAAAATGTTGTTGCAACAGGTAGAATGATATAAAAATCAGGCGAAAAAGTCAACGATTTGACGATTGTATTTAGCGTTTAATCAGGTGGTAAGATTGAAATATCCAATCATATAAAAATGGAGGAGAACAACCTGCGCCGCCGGTGAAGCACCTTAACGAAAAAATAACGAACAAGTAGCCGCTGTTTTTTGTTTCCCTATAGACAAGCGGGCCCATAAACGGTAAAATAAAAAATAAGAATCTCATCCGTCCCACGGGCCGGTGAGAATCAAATCTGAAAAAGAGGGACGAAACAATGAAAAAAATCTTATCTCTGGCATTGGCGCTGGTACTGGCCCTTGCGCTGGCGGTACCTTCCTTTGCCGTGGAGACCACTGCCCAAAAGGACATCCAGGTGGTTCTCAACGGCGAATCGGTCGCCTTCCCCGACGCGAAGCCTGAGTTGACCTCCGGCCGCACCATGGTGCCTTATCGTGCCCTGATGGAGACCCTGGGCGGCGAAGTGGAGTATGTCACCGGCGGGACCATTACCTGCAAGTTAGGTGACACCACGCTGAGCTTTGAAGCCGGCGGCAAGGTGGTCACCAAGACCGGCGCTGACGGCAAGGCCGAGACCATCCAGATGGATGTCCCCTGCTATATCAAGGCCGGCCGCACCTATGTGCCTGTCCGTTTCTTTGCCCAGGCTCTGGGTTATGACGTGTTCTGGGACAGCGACGACCGCGCTGCCGTCCTGGTGGACAAGGACGCGCTGATCGAGGAAATCGACAAGAACTTTACCGTGCTCAATGAGGCACTGGCAAAGCTGGTCAGTGACCCCGACAAGAACTACAAGACCACCGCCACCGCCAACATCGCCCTGTCCTCCAAGGACGAGACCGGCGCTGAGGTCAAGTTCGACATGAAGATGGATATGACCATGATTCAGGATAAGCAGAGCCTGGAGATGGACGCCAAGATCGACATGTCCTCCCTGCTGGAGGAGATGGATCTGGATGCCGCGGTGAAGAGCGGCGCCATGACCGCTGAGGAAGCCGAGGCCATGCGCCAGATGTTCAGCAACATCACCATAAAGATGATCTATGACTATAAGAACGACGTCATCTACATGAACATGCCGATGATGGATGCGCTGGTCGCTGAGGACACCACGGTGAACGGCGAGACCTGGTACAAGATGAGCCTGGGCCTTGGTGATCTTTCCGAGCTGGCCAGCTCCGCCACCGTGGGCCGAACCATTTACATGATGGAGAAGATGGTGGCCAATATGGACGCCAATGCGCCTGCGCAGCTCTATGATGCCGTGAAGGCCGACGCTGCCGCCGCCAGCGCGTTCTTAGGCGACAACGCCTACTCCAAGGTGGGTTCCACCTATCAGTGGAGCTTTGACAAGTCCAAGCTGGACAGTGAGACCGCCTCCCTGTTTGACGATCTGTCCATGACCATCAAGGCCAACAGCGACGGCTCCATGAAGATGACCTTCAAGATGGGTATGACCCAGGAGGGCAGTAGCGTCAGCGTGTCCGGCGACGGCACCATGACCAAGGACTCCGCCACCATCACCATGAACATGGATATGGGCGAGATGGGCACTGCTAAGATCACCATGGACATGAAGATGGCGGTCACCACTGAAAAACCTGCCATCGCTCCCCCCACCGGCGCTCAGATCACCGACCTGGGCAGCCTGGACGAGATGATGAACTCCCTTGCCGGCGCCGCCGGCACCGCTGCGTAAGATCAGCCAGCAGACAAAAAGACAGCCGCGTAAGCGGCTGTCTTTTTTTATGGAATCGACCGGTCAAAGTGCTGTCACGACCACCCAGAAGGGAATGGTGACGACAGAAAAGAGGGTGGAGAGCATCACCGCCCGGGAGGCAAGGTCCGCATCCCCGTGGTACTGACGGGTCAATATGGCGCAGATGGTGGCGCAGGGCATGGCGGTCATCAGAAGAATGGCCCGCACGGCGAAGGTCTGCACGCCCAGGAGCACATAGACCAGCAGGAAAAGGAGCCCCGGCACGCCTATGAGCTTCAGCGCGACGATCTCATAGAGACGGCGCTCTCCAAACAGGGACTTGAGGTCACACTTGCCCAGCTGGGCGCCGATGAGGAACATCACCACCGGCACAGTGCCTCCGGCGGCGGTGGAGAGCAGCTTGTTCACCAGCTCCGGCAGCTGTATGCCGCTGAGCAGAATCGCCACACCGCCCACCGCGCAGAGAAAGCAGGGATTCAAAAGGCCCCGCAGGTTCATGCGGCGGGCCTGGCCGCATCCCACCTGGGCGATCATCATGCCGAAGGAGAAGATGCACAGGTCGTTGACCACCTCCCCACAGGCGGCGAACAGCAGCGCGTCGGTGCCAAGAAGCATTTGCAGCAGGGGGATGCCGATGAAGCCGGTGTTGGAGAAGGTCATGAGGAACAGCGTGATGTAGCCCGGGTTGGGTCCTGTTCTGCGCAGCTTCATATAGAGGTAGCCGACCACAATGCCCAGTATGATGCCGGCCAGCATGGTGCCCAGCGCCGTACCGGCGTCCAGCAGCAGCTGAGGCGTCAGAGTGTTATGAATCAGAGCATTGAGGATGGTGGCCGGAGAGAGGTAGTTGACCACAATACTGGACAGGCCGTCCATCTGTTCGCCGCTGATCCAGTTTTTCCGCGCAAAGAGAAAGCCGGGGATGGTCAGCAGCAAAAACAGCGCGACCGAAGAGATGGCGGTGGACAGGACTTCTTGATTCATTTGGGGCGCTCCTTTGGGATTTGGTTGGGGTCAGGCAAACAGCTCCCGGATGGAGGCCTTGGCCTCCTCCGTCAGCGGCGCAAAGGGGCTGCGGCAGGCACCGCAGTCGATGCCGCGCACCGTCCAGCCGTATTTCACCGCACTGAAGATGCCGGCCTTCACCATGACCTCCACCCGGTGATTGATGAGGGCTTGCTCCGCAAAGGCCTCAGCCATGCGCCCGGCATTGTAGAGGTCCCGCAACTTTAAGAAGGTGGGAGCGAACAGATTCACCGTGGTGCCGATGGTGCAGCTGGCGCCCATGGAGAGCGCGCCCAAGAACATCTCGTCAAAGCCGTTGATAAGTACTTTGTCAGGATAGGCCGCTGCCATCCGCTCCAGGCTGTAGAGGTTCTGGGAGGTGTGTTTGATGCCGATGATCCGCGGGTCGCTGAGCAGCTCCGCGGCGTTGTCCTTGCTGAACTCCACGCCGGTGAACTGTGGGATATTGTAGAGAATGGCCTCCAGCCCCGGGACGGCATCCAGCACTGCCTTGTAATAGCCGGTGATCTCCGCCATGGAGAACTTATAGTAGTAGGGCGGGATCATGGACACCGCCGCGGCGCCGGCGCTTTTGGCGTGGCGGGCCAGGTCGATGACGTCGGCGGTGCGGATGGTGCCCACATGGGCCACCACCGGCACCCGGCCGGACACCTGGTGCAGCGTGCACTCAAGAATCTTTTTCCGCTCCTCCAGCGTCAGCAGCAGTCCCTCTCCGGAAGAGCCGCAGCAGTAAAAGCCTTCCACGCCGTCGGCGATCTGAGCTTCCACGATCTGGGCAAGGGCCTCATAGTTGACGCACTCGTCATCGTGCATGGGCACGGTGAGGGCGGAGAAAATCCTCTGCAGTTCGGGGTGGGCGGAATTTACCATGCTGTCCAGCCTCCATCGATGATCATATTGGAGCCGGTCATGAAGGAGGACGCCTTGGAGGCCAGGAAGATGATGGCGCCGTTGTACTCGTCCTCCCGGGACATGCGGCCCATGGGCATTCTGGCGCAGAAGTTGCCCTGGAAGGTGGCGTCCTGGGTGTCTCTCCACACGCCTGCGGGCGTCAGGGTGTTCACCCGGATGTCCTGCTTGCCCCAATAGGTGGCAAGATAGCGGGTCAGGTTGTAGATACCGGATTTGGCGGCGGAGTAGGCCACGGGCTTGATGAAGGGCACGCCGGTCTGCTCCTTTTTATAGGCATAGATGTCCTGAATGGGGGAAACCATGCCGTAGATGGAGCCGATGTTGATGATGGAGCCGCCCTTGTTGGCCTTCACCATCCGGGCGCCCACCGCCTGGCAGGCCAGGAAGGTGCCCACCAGGTTCACATCCACCACCTCGCGGAACACCTCCTCAGGAAAATTTTCAAAGGGGCCGGAGACCTCCGGAGGGGCGGAGGGCTGGGTGTCGATGCCGGCGTTGTTTACCAGCACGTCAGGGGCGTCGCCCCAGAAGCGCTCCATCTCGTCCAGGGCCTTATTGAGGCTCTCCTTGCTTGTGATGTCCACGGTAAAAAACTTCAGCCGGTCGGAGGTGGACTGCTCCTTGGTGTAGATCTTCTCAATCTTCTCCTGGGGGACGTGGCGGCCCCAGACGGCCACCCGCGCGCCCCGCTCCCACAGGGCTTTGCTGAACTGCGCTCCTAACTGGCCCATGCCGCCGGTGACGATGCAGATCTTATTTTCCACGCTGAACAGAGGATCGTTGCTTGTAATCATAGGAATGCTCCTTCCAATCAATGAATTCCAAATGGCGCCGCAAGGCACCCATGCCAAAAGGATCCGGTCCGCCCCGGGGCAATCCGAATCCAAACGACATCATACAAAAGACAATAATACATTTTATAAAAAAGTCAAGCTTTTCTTCGCGGTTGTTGAAAAAACGCGAAAAAAGAGGCGTAAAAATAGCAAAACTTTTTTCGCAAATATTTAACAAAAGATTAACTGGCTTTTTGGTCAAAACGGAGGAATTGCAAAAAGCCGGCAGTTTTCTGTCCAAAATAGATTGACATTGCGGATAAAGTCATCTAACATAAACTGCACGACATCGTACAATACGATGATTGCGAAACAGAAAATTGACAGAGCGGCTGGGGCCCTTGTTGTAAGAACCGACAGCCCTTGGTACAGCGGCCCTGCCGCTTCGCTCCGCGGATGGAGGAAACCCACATCTGGCGGCGGTTTTTGATCGGCATGCTCTTTTGAGCTGTTGATAAATACATTAAAAAATGGAGGATTTACCATGAAGAAATTTTTGTCTCTGGCCATGGCGCTTGTCCTGGCCCTCTCTCTGGTAGCCTGCGGCAGCAGCGGCGGAAGCGCTTCCGGCAGCGGCAGTGCGTCCGGCAGCGGAAGCGCGTCCGGCAGCGGCGAGGCCGGCGGCGTGACCTTTGATCACGACATCACCATGATCGTTCCCTGGTCTGCCGGCGGCGGCACCGACACCGTTGCCAGAAAGCTGGTTGAGAACGCCGAGAAGTATCTGGGCGTGAAGGTCAACGTGGAGAACGTCACCGGCGGCAGCGGCGCTGTGGGCTTGGCCCAGCTGCTCTCCGCTGAGCCCGACGGCTACACCCTGGCCCTTCTGCCTGTTGAGCTGTCATTCCTGAAGGAGCAGGGCGTTTACACCTTCGATTTCAGCGATTTCACTCAGATCTGCAACATCAACTCCGACCCCGCCGCCCTTGCTGTCTCCGCCAGCTCCGACTTCCAGTCCGTGGCTGATGTGGTGGAGTATGCCAAGGCCAACCCTGGCTCCCTGAAGATCGGTCATTCCGGCACCGGCTTCCTGTGGCATCTGGCTGGCGGCCTGTTTGCCGACGCTGCCGGCATCGAGGTCACCTATGTTCCCTATGACGGTTCTTCCACCGGCAACGCGGCTCTGATGGGCGGCGACATTGACGCCGTGACCTTCTCCGGCGCTGAGGAAACCGCTCTGGAGGCCTCCGGCGACATCCGTGTTCTGGCCACCTTTTCCGACGAGCCCATGACCATCTTCAGCACCGACGTCCCCACCATGAAGGACGAGGGCTATGACGTAGTGCTGTCCACCTTCCGCGGCATCGGCGGCCCCGCCGGCATGGATCCCGAAGTGGTTGCCGCTCTGGACGAGGCTTTCGGCAAGATGAGCGAGGAGCCCAGCTTCATCGAGGCCATGGACAACATGGGCCTGGGCATCAAGTACCTGCCCACCGAGGAATACAAGCAGCTGTGCGACGATACCGCCGCCAGCATGAAGTCCGTCTGCGAACTGCTGGGCCTGTCTCAGTAATCAAAGAGGATGGGATGAAAAGCTCCTGCTTTTTGCCGCCCCGGGTTGACCGGGGCGGCGGGAGCAGGAGCTCCTTCTGATTTTACAGCTGAAAGGAAAAAAGGCCATGGAATCAACAAAAAAGAGGAACTGGATCGATGTTGTCGTATCGCTGGCCGTCTATGCTGTGACCATTTTTGTGTTTGTCTACAGCGCCTCTTTCAAAGCAACCGCCGACAACTCTCTGAACCCGGACGTATGGCCCCGCATCATCTGTGTGCTGATGAGCGTAGCTGCTACCGTGCAGCTGGTCAACGCCCTGCGGGGCAAGCTTACCACCAGCGTGACGGTGGCCAACAAAAAGGAAGTGGTCATTGCCATCGCGCTGATCATTCTCTATGCCATTTTGCTCAAGCCGGTGGGATATATTTTGTGCTCCCTGGTCCTGATGGTCTGCCTGCTGAAGCTGTTCCGGGTGAAAAAAGTTTGGGTCTATTTCGTACTGCCCCTTGTGACGACCCTCGCCTCTTACTATCTCTTCCACACGCTGCTGCTGGTCCCCCTGCCCAAGGGACTGCTGACGTTCCTCGGTTAAAAGGAGGGTATCATGAGTTTATTGATTGACGGATTTGCGCGGATGATCGAAAACGGCGGCTGGCTCTACCTGATGATCGGTGTCATCGCCGGCGTGGTCATCGGCTCCCTGCCCGGCCTGACGGGCACCATGGGCATGACGCTTTTGCTGCCCTTCACCTACTCCCTGCCCTCCGACGTGGGCCTCTCCCTGCTGATCGGTATTTTTGCCGGCGCCATCTACGGCGGCTCCATCTCCGCCATTTTGCTGCGCACCCCCGGCACTCCCGCCGCCGGCGCCACACTGATCGACGGATACCCCATGGCGAAACGGGGTGAGGCTGGCAGGGCGCTGGCCACCTCCACCATCGCCTCGGCCATGGGCGGCCTGATCGGCGCCCTGGTGCTGACCTTCCTGGCCCCTACCATTGCAAAAATCGCGCTGAAGTTTGGCGCGCCTGAATACATTTGGCTGGCTGTGTACGGCCTGACGATGATCAGCTTTGTCTCCGGAAAGTCCCTGATCAAAGGCTATATCGCCGGACTGGTGGGCCTGCTGCTGGCCACCATCGGCATCGACCCCATCAGCGGCAGCATCCGCTTCACCTTCGGCTCCATGAACCTGCTCAGCGGCGTGTCGCTGCAGGCGGTGCTCATCGGCCTCTTTGCCATGGCCCAGGCGCTCAACAGCGTGGAGGAGTACGACCAGCCCCAGGCCAAGCAGCTGAAGATCGAGCACATCGGCATCTCGGCCAAGGACTTTATCCGGATTCTGCCCCACGTGGTCAAGTCCGCGTTCATCGGCACCTTTGTGGGCGCCGTGCCCGGTACGGGCACGGACATCGCCGCCTTTTTGTCCTACGGCGAGGCCAAGCGCTCCAGCAAGCATCCGGAGGAGTTTGGCAAGGGCGCCATCGAGGGCATTGCCGCTCCGGAAGCCGGCAACAACGCCTGCGTCAACGGCGCGCTGATCCCCATGTTCACTCTGGGTATCCCCGGCGAGGCCGGTACGGCGGTGCTGTTAGGCGGACTGATGGTGCTGGGCCTGACCCCGGGCCCGCTGCTGTTCCGGGACCACCCGGAGACCATATACTCTGTGTTTGCCGCAACCATTACCTCCAATCTGTTCATCGTGATTTTCGGCCTGCTGTGCGCCCGGCTCTTTGCGAAGGTGCTGTCCCTGCCGAAGAATATGATCACCGTGGTGATCTTTGTTTTGGCGCTGACCGGGTCCTTTGCCATGCGCAACAACGTGTTTGATGTCATCACCACCGTGGTGGCCGGCATTGCGGGCTACTTTATGACCAAGGCGGACTATCCGGTGGCCCCGGTGCTCCTGGGCATCATCTTGGGGCCCACTGTGGAACAGAACCTGTCCCGGGCGCTGCTGATCTCGGGTGGCAGCTATACCATCTTGTTTACCCGCCCCATCTCCATCCTCTTCATCGTCATCATCGCCGCTACGCTGTTCTCCAACCTGCGCAAGCAGAGCAAGAACAAAAAGAGCAAGAGCGATCTGGTGGCAGAAGAAGTGGCCGCGGAAGTGGCCAACATTGAGGCTGAGGAAAACCAAGAATAAAGTATCTTTAACGGCAAAAGGAGAGGTGCATATGCGCCTCTCCTTTTGCCGTTAAGCGCCTGTTAAAATTACAAAGACATAAAAAACAATCTTTACAAAAAATAAACAATGCTTTTGGTAAAAACATAAATCTTTATTTGGGAAAATATATTTTTCCCGGCAAAACGTTGACAAGCTGTATAAATTCAGCTACATTGACAATATGATTTCATGACATCGTACAATCAGATGCGGCCATCCCATCTTTGCCCTCAATCGAAGCTGTGACCGTGATCCGGCTTGGGCCGGCGGACAGCCTGGCGGTGCTCACCGTTGGGGTAGAAGATGGCGGAAGGCCTTGTCATCCTCAGGGAGATCGGCAAGCTCGACTGAGCTGTTGATAAATCGAGAACAGAGATCAAAATAGGAGGAAAACCATGAAAAAGTTTCTGTCTTTGGCATTGGCACTCGTAATGGTACTTTCCCTGGCGGCCTGCGGTAACAGCGGCTCCGGCAGCGCGTCCGGCAGCGGCAGTACATCCGGCAGCGCCCGGGCGTGGCGCTCGCTTAAGTTTGCCGAGCTGGTTTCCGAAAAGAGCAACGGCCGCATTGAGGTCCAGGTCTATCCCGCCGGCCAGATGGGCGAGATGGCCGATATCCTCAGTTCCGTGCAGATGGGCTCCATCGAGATGTGCCGCACCAACCCCTCCTGGCTGGCGGACGCCGGCGCCGAATCCATGAACCTGCTGTCCCTGCCCTTTGTGTTCAAGGATTTGGAGAGCGCCAACAAGGTGCTGGAGAGTGAAGTGGGCGACACCATGCTCCAGGAGATTGTGGACAAGGGCCTGGGCGTCCATGGCCTGGGCTATCTGGAGCCCTCCGGCAGATATTTCTTCTTCAAGAACAAGGAAGTCTCCAGCCTGGATGACATCAAGGGCCTGAAGATCCGCGTCCCGACCAACTCCCTGGCCACCTCCATGGTGGAGAGCCTGGGCGCTTCCGCCACCCCCATCGCCTACAATGAGCTCTACAGCTCCCTGCAGACCGGCATTGTGGACGGCGCCGACAACCCGCTGAAGGGTATTTTGAACATGAGCTTCTATGAGGTCAGCGCCTACGTCCTTGATATGGCGCACCAGTACGAGGCCAGCATCATGCTGGTGGGCGAATCCTTCTGGAACGGCTTAAGCGCTGAGGATCAGGCCATTTTGCAGGAGGCCATGGACGAGGGCGCCGCTTACTACAAGGAGATCGCCGAGGCTGAGTTGGACGGCTACCGCACCTCTTTGGAGGAGAAGGGCCTGACCTTTGTCACCCCCGACAATGCCCAGGAGTGGATGGACGCCGTGCAGCCCATGTACGCCCAGTTCTCTGCCGGCTATGAGGAGCTGCTGCAGCAGATTCAGGATATGCAGTAATCGATTCTGACGGATTGTGTGTGACGCGGGGCCGTCGGCAAAGCGAAGAGACCGGCGGCCCCGCTCTTCCAATTTAGGAGCGGTGGATAGCGTCCGCAGCGGGCGCGGTTCAGAGAGGAATCTGATATATGGAACATCAATTGGGAAAATCAAAGGTGGAGCGGGTCATTGACCTGCTGTACAGCCTGGTCCAGTGGATCTGTGTGATCTGCCTGGCCGGCCAGGTGGTGGTCATTACCTGGGCGGTCTTTGGCCGGTTCGTGCTCAACAGCACGCCGTCCTGGGCGGAGGAAGTCTCCAAAATTCTGATGGTGTGGATGTCGCTGATGGCGGCCGCTCTGGCGGTCAAGGATGACACCCACGTGCGTATGACCATTTTTGACAAGCTGTTCGGCCCTCTGGGGCTGAAAATCCGCAATACAATTTTTGCGCTTTTGAACATCTTTTTCTGCGGCGTGCTCTTCTGGAAGGGCCTGGACCTGATCGAGCAGACGTCCCGCACAAAGCTGCCCGGCAGCGGCCTGCCCTCCTCCGTGCTGTACGGCTCGGTCTGCATCGGCGGCCTTGCCATGACCATCATGCTTTTGTATCAATTGGGGAGGACGCTATGTCAACGGAAGTAATTGCTACGATTATTCTCCTGGGAAGCTTTTTTCTGCTGATCTTCCTGGGCAACCATATTTTGTTTTCCATCGGCGCATCCACGCTGCTGACGGTGCTGTACTTGGGACTCCCCCTGCAAACCGTGGCCCAGCAGACGGTGAAAGGGCTCAACTCCTTTTCCCTGATGGCGGTCCCCTTCTTTATTCTGGCCGGTGAGATCATGAGTTCCGGCGGCATCACCCGGCGGTTGGTGAAGTTAGCGGACGCCCTGGTGGGCTGGATGCGCTGCGGTCTGGGCATGGTCAACATTGTGGCCAGCACCTTCTTCGGCGGCATCTCCGGCTCCCCCACAGCGGACGTTTCCTCCATCGGCGCCATGCTGATTCCGGTGATGGAGGACAATGGATATGACACCGAGTTTTCCGCGGCCGTCACCATGGCCAGCTCCGTCCAGGGCCTGTTGATCCCGCCCAGCCACAACATGGTCATCTTTGCCATGGCGGCCGGCGGCGTCAGCGTGGGCCAGCTCTTTATGGGCGGACTGGTGCCGGGATTGTTCCTGGGCCTGGCGCTGATGATCTACTGCTACATTGTGGCCCGGAAAAAGAACTACCCTGTGGGCGACAAGTTTTCACTGAAGCGGACGCTGCGGGCCACCTGGGAGGGCATCTGGGGCCTTGGCACCGTGCTGATTGTGGTATTGGGCGTGGTCACCGGCGTGTTCACCGCCACCGAGTCCGCGGCCATCGCCTGCATCTATGCGCTGATCGTCACCTTTGCGGTGTACCGGGAGATTTCCCTGAAGGAGATTCTCAACATTATGCGCAACAGCCTGAAGACCCTGGCCATGGTCATGGCGCTGATCGGCGTATCCTCCGCCTTTGGCTGGGTGGTCTCCTATCTGCAGATTCCCTCCAAGCTGACCAATCTGCTGCTGGGTATTTCCTCCAATAAGATTGTCCTGCTGCTGTTGATCAACCTGATTTTGCTGCTGATGGGCACCATGATGGATATGATCTGCTCCATCCTGATCATTACCCCCATTATTCTGCCCGTGGTCACCGCCATCGGCATGAGCCCCATCCAGCTGGGCGTCATCATGATTTTGAACCTTGGCATCGGCCTGATCACGCCGCCGGTGGGCGTGCTGCTCTTTGTGTGCAGCGCCATCGCCAAACGGTCCATAGAACAGCTGACAAAGGCCATGCTGCCATTTTACGCCGTCATGGTCGCGGTGCTGCTGGCCATCACCTTTATCCCTCAGATTTCCACAGCGCTGCCCAACCTGATCTACGACCTGAGCTGAATTTGATCTGCAAAATCGCCCAAGTGCAGCACTTGGGCGATTTCCAATAGGAGGAATGCAAATGAATATCAATCGCACCACCAAGCCCTTAGACCGCACCATCCACTGCGGCGTGGCGGTGGTGGGCGGCGGCATCGCCGGTGTGATGGCGGCGGCCGCCGCCGCGAAAAGCGGCGCACGGACACTGATAGCGGAGTCCTCCACCTTTTTGGGCGGCGTGGTGACCATGGGGCCGCTGGAGGCGCTGATGACTCCGGAGGACTCAAAGGGCACGGTGATTGCCGGCATGGCCCGGGAGTTTTTGGACTTCCTCCGCACCTTGGACAGCGCTGCCAGGGCGGTGGAGGACACCACCGGCTACTGCGCCTCCATCGTGCCCTATGATGCGGAGACCATGAAGTTTGCCCTGCTGGAATTTCTGCACCGCTATGGCGTCACCGTGCTCACCGAGGCCACGCTGGAGGAGGTGGAGAAAGACGGCGCGTCCATTTCCGCGCTGTGCCTGCGGACCAAGACCGGCGCGGTCCGGGTGGAGTGCAGCGCCGTGGTGGACGCCACCGGCGGCGGCTACGCCTCCTATCTGGCGGGCAACGACGTGGAGGTGGGCGACGAATCCGGCCGCAGCCAGCCGGTGACGGTGCTCTGCCGCATCGGCGGCGTGGACATTGACCTGCTGAAGGAGTATGTGGCCGCCCACAGCGGGGAGTTCAAAACCTTTCAGAAAGAGCTGCACCTCCAGGCGGAGCGCCTCCACCTGTGGGGCTTTACGGGCGCGCTGAAGGCGGGCCATGATTCCGGCGCACTGAGGTTGCTGCGCAATGAGATTCACATGATGCAGACTACCCGCCCCGGGGAGGTCATTGCCAATTACTCCCGCATCAACGCGGACCCCCTGGACCCCCTTGCCCTCTCGGAGGCCCAGCGCCAGGGCATGGAGCAGGTGCGCCAGCTCCACAGCTGGTTCCGCCGCACCATCCCGGCCTTTGCAAACTCCTACATTGCCCAGACCGGCTATGTGGGCGTGCGGGAGAGCGGCCGGGCCGTGGGCAGGTACACCCTCACCCGGGACGATATCGTGGCCGCCCGCTGCGGCCCCACGGATGTGGCCATGGGGGCCTTCCCCATCGACATCCACCAGAGCGATGACGGCATGAAGTTTGAGCGCATCGTGTCCGGCTACCACATTCCCCAGGAGTGCCTGATGGCCCGGTCGGTGGAGAATCTGTTCTTAGCCGGCCGCTGCATCAGCGCCACCTTTGAGGCTAACGCCTCCTGCCGCATCTCCATGACGTGCATGTCCACGGGACACGCCGCCGGCGTGATGGCCGCCTCCTGCGCGGCCGGGACGTTTACCACTGAGGCCGTGCGTGGTATACTGAAGGAACAGGGAGCGATTTTATAACTCCTGTGGAAAGGAGAAATTTATGAAAGCAGCTGTTGTCACAAAAATCGGTGCGTTAGAGGTCCTTGATGTACCCATGCCGGAAATAGGCCCCTATGATGCGCTGTGCGCCCTTTGCTACGGCGCCACCTGCGCCGGGACGGATATCCATCTGATGGGCGGGAAACACCCCTTCCCCGTCTCCTTTCCCACTGTGTTAGGACATGAGAGCGTGGGCCGTGTGGTGGAGGTGGGAGACAGGGTGAAAAACCTCCATGTGGGCGATCTGGTGAGCCGCGTGGGATATCCCGGAGCGGCGGGCCTTGCCTCCAACTGGGGCGGGTTTGCCGAGTACGGCGTGGCCCGGGACCACTGGCAGATGAAAAAGGACGGCGTGGACCCGGCCCTCTGGAACCGCAGCCGGGTGAATCAGATCATCCACCCCTCCATTGACGAGAAGACCGCGCCCATGATCATCACCTGGCGTGAGACACTCTCCTACAGCAAACGGCTTGGCGTGGGCAGCGGCAAGAAGGTGCTGCTGATCGGCTCCGGCGGCAACGCGCTGTCCTTTGCCGCCCACGCGTGCAATCTGGGCGCGGAGGTCGTGGTGGTGGGGAGCCTCTCCAAGGAGGAAACCTTCCGTAAACTGCCGCTGTGCGGGTACTACAATTATAAGGACGAGTCCCTGCCGGAGGCGCTTCAGGCCGAATTCGGCAATGGCTTTGATGTGCTCATCGACGGCGTGGGCGGTGCCGATGTGGTGAACCGGGTGCTGGGCGTGCTGCGCCGGGACGCGGTTGTGGGCGTCTACGGGTGGAACAACCGGGCGGCTTACGGCCTCAATCCCTTCCAGGCGGCCCACAGCTTCCGGGTCTATACGGACGGCTACGATGAGGAGGAGGCCAACGCCGAGGTACAGGCCATGATCCTTCGTGGCCAGTTGGACGCGTCGCTCTGGTACGATATGGAGCGCCCGGTCCCTCTGGAGGAGTTGGGCCGGGCCTACGACAGCCTTCGCCGCCATGAGGCGTTTAAGTACCTGATCGCCCTGTAAACATCAAAAAGGAACGCCTCCCCATTGGGGAGGCGTTCCTTTTTTCAGCCATTCCAGAGGACGATGTGCCCTGCCCGGCGGCTTTGGTTCAAGTCGATGATCCGCTGGTTGGAACTGCCGCGAAACCGCAGGGAGATGTCGCGGAGCGCCGCCACATACCGTCCGTCCACCAGCACGTCCAAAAGGCCCAGCATTTCCTCCGTCACCTCGCAGTGGGGATAGGCATCCGGTGAGAGAAGCTCCTCATAGGTAAAACCGGAAAAGCTCCAGATGGTCTTGCGCCGCAGCGTCCCACGCACCCGGCGCAAAAACGGCACCAGAACCCGCTGGTTTTCCGGCTCAAACGGCTCTCCGCCCAAGAGCGTCAGTCCGCTGATGTAGTCCGGCGCCAGGAGGTCTATCAGCTCCTCCTCGGTCCGGGCGGTGAAGGGCCGGCCGTAGTCAAAGTCCCAGGTCTGGGGCTGGAAGCACTGCTCGCAGTGGTTGGTGCAGCCGGAGACGAACAGGCTCACCCGGACGCCCTCGCCGTTGGCAATGTCGCAGTTTTTGATCTCTCCGTAGTGCATAGTGACTCCTTCATGATTCGGTGTGGTTTGGAGCCATTGTACCATAGCGCGGGGGAAAAGAAAAGGCCCGGCCGGGAGTTCCGGCCGGGTCAAACATGCGCTTCAGATGGCCTCGCGGATGAGCCGGCCCATCTCCCGGCAGCCCACGGCGGTGCAGCCCTTGGTCATGATGTCGCCGCAGCGGTAGCCCGCGTCCAAAACGCGGCTCACCGCGTCCTCCACGGCCCTGGCCTCCTCCATCAGGTCAAAGGAGTCCCGCAGGAGCTCCGCCGCCGCCAGGATGGTGCCGATGGGATCGGCGGCATCGGTGCCGGCGATATCCGGCGCGGAGCCATGAATGGGCTCATAAAGACCCAGGGTGCCTCCCCCCAAGGAGGCGGAGGGGATCATGCCGATGGAGCCGGTGATGATGCTGGCCTCGTCGGAGAGGATGTCGCCGAAGAGGTTCTCCGTGACGATCACGTCGAACTGAGAGGGGTCCCGGACGATCTGCATGGCGCAGTTGTCCACATACATGTGGCTGAGCTCCACGTCCGGATAGCCCTGGGCCACCTGGGCGACCACACGGCGCCACAGCCGGGAGGTGGCCAGCACGTTGGCCTTGTCCACAGAGGTGACCTTTTTGCGCCGCTTCTCCGCCAGGCGGAAGGCCACGTGGGCAATGCGGCGGATCTCCTCCTCGCTGTAGGCCATGATGTCGGTGGCCTTTTCCTGGCCGTCCACCTGCTCGGAGCGGTGCTCGCCAAAGTAGACGCCGCCGATGAGCTCCCGGACCACCAGAAAGTCGATGCCCTTGTCCGCGATCTCCGGCCGCAGGGGGCAGGCGCGGCGAAGCTGGGGAAAGAGCCGGGCCGGGCGGATATTGGCATAGAGGCCCAATGCGCCCCGCAGGCCAAGAAGGCCCCGCTCCGGACGGAGCTCCTTGGGGACGGCATCCCACTTGGGACCGCCCACCGCGCCTAAGAGCACGGCGTCAGAGGCAAGGCAGGCGTCCACGGTGGCCTGGGGCAGGGGGACACCGCATTCGTCGATGGCGCACCCGCCCATGAGCACGTCGCTGTAGCGGAAGGTGTGGCCGAACCTGGTGGCCACGGCGTCCAGGACGGCAACCGCCTCGTTTACGATCTCCGGGCCGATGCCGTCGCCCCGGATGACAGCAATTTTCTTCTCCATGCCCTCACCTCTTGATGGAGGCCATCAGGCCGCCCTTGTCGATCATGTCCCGGATGAACGGCGGGAAAGGCTCAGCCTGATAGGTTTCGCCCCGGGTGAGGTTGGTGATGACACCCGAGTCAAAGTCCACGCTGACCTCGTCCCCGTCCCGGATGCCGTCGCTGGCGGCCTCACACTCAAGGATGGCAAGGCCGATGTTGATGGCGTTGCGGTAAAAGATGCGGGCAAAGGTCTTTGCGATGACGCAGCTGACGCCGGCGGCCCGGATGGCGATGGGCGCGTGTTCCCGGGAGGAGCCGCAGCCGAAGTTGAAGCCGCCCACCATGATGTCGCCGGACTGAACCCGCCCCACAAAGGAGGCGTCGATGTCCTCCATGCAGTGGGAGGCCAGTTCCCTGGGGTCCTGGGAGGCCAGGTACCGGGCGGGGATAATGACGTCGGTGTCTATGTTGTCGCCGTATTTGAATACTGTACCGTGTGCTTTCATGCGTCCATGACCTCCTTGGGATGGGTGATTGTTCCGGTGACGGCGGATGCCGCCGCCACGGCGGGAGAGGCCAGATAGACCTCGCTGTCTACGTGGCCCATGCGGCCCACGAAATTGCGGTTGGTGGTGGAGACGCAGCGCTCTCCGGCGGCGAGACAGCCCATGTGACCGCCCAGGCAGGGGCCGCAGGTGGGCGTGGAGACCGCGCAGCCCGCCTCAAGGAACGTGTCCATCCAGCCCTGGCGGATGCACTCCTGATAGACCCGCTGGGTGGCGGGGATGACGATGGCCCGGACGCCGTCGGCGATGTGCCGGCCCTTGAGCACCGCGGCGGCCGCCGCCATGTCGGCGATCTGGCCGTTGGTGCACGAGCCGATCACCACCTGGTCGATGGCGATGTGTCCGCTCTCAGCAGCGCTGTGGGCGTTTTCCGGCAGGTGGGGATAGGCCACGG
Source organism: Dysosmobacter acutus (assembly GCF_018919205.1). Classification (NCBI taxonomy): domain Bacteria; kingdom Bacillati; phylum Bacillota; class Clostridia; order Eubacteriales; family Oscillospiraceae; genus Dysosmobacter; species Dysosmobacter acutus. Next base: position 350,647 of record NZ_JAHLQN010000001.1, on the reverse strand, counting down.
TGCAGTCGATCTCACTGAGATTCAGCTCCACCGTGCGGACGTATTCGGCGTCCGCGTCGGCCTCAAAGGATTCCCACGGCCGGCTGACCCTGCCCTCCACATAGGCGCGGGTCACGTCGTCCACGGCAAAGATGCCGTTTTTGGCGCCCGCCTCGATGGCCATGTTGGCCATGGTCAGGCGGTCGTAGATGGTCAGGTTCTTCAACCCCGGTCCGGAGAACTCAAGGGACTGGTACAGCGCCCCGTCCACGCCGATCCGGCCGATGAGGTGCAGGATGGCGTCCTTGCCGGAGACATAGGGCCGGAAGGAGCCGGTGACGTGGACCCGAATGGCGGCGGGGACCTTGAACCAGGTCTGCCCCGTGGCCATGGCCGCGCCCATGTCGGTGGAGCCCACGCCGGTGGAGAAGGCGCCTAAGGCGCCGTAGGTGCAGGTGTGGGAGTCGGCGCCGATGACGGCCTCTCCGGGGGCCACCAGGCCCCTCTCCGGCAGCAGGGCGTGCTCCACGCCCATGGCGCCCACGTCGTAGTAGTTGTCCAGGTCAAAGCGCATGGCAAAGGCGCGGCACTGCTTGCACTGGGTGGCGGCCTTGATGTCTTTGTTGGGGGTAAAGTGATCCATGACCATGGCGATGCGGCTCTTGTCAAAGACCTGGTCGAACCCGGCGGCCTCAAATTCGTTGATGGCCACGGGCGAGGTGATGTCGTTGCCTAAGACCAGGTCTAACTTCGCCATGATGAGCTGGCCCGGGCGGACCTCGGGAAGACCGGCGTGCTTGGCCAGAATTTTCTGCGTCATTGTCATGCCCATGCTTACTGCACCCCCACAATTTTATTGATGCCGTTGATGTAGGCCCGGATGGAGGACTCAATGATGTCGGTGGAGAGGCCCCGGCCGGTGACGGTCTTGTCGCCGTAGGCAAGCTTCACCGTGGCCTCGCCAATGGCGTCCTCGCCGTCGGTGACGGCGTTGAGGCTGAAGCTGCTGAGGGTCACGTCCATGCCCACGATGTGGTTGATGGCTTTGAAGGAGGCGTCTAAGGGGCCGGTGCCCATGGCCACTTCCTCGATGGTCTCATCGTCCTTTTTCACCTTGATGCAGGCGGTGTTGGGCACGTCCAGGCCCGTATTGACCACGTGGCTGACAAAGTCGTAGGTCACGTTGTCCACCCGGCGCTGATTCAGGACCAGAGCCTCCAGATCGGAGCTGGTGATGGTTTTCTTTTTGTCCGCCAGGGTCTTGAAGCGGACAAAAATCTCGTCCAGCCGCTCGTCGCTGACCTCGTAGCCCATGGACTCCAGTTTCTCCCGCAGGGCGTGCTTGCCGGAGTGCTTGCCTAAGACCATGGTGTTCTGGGGGATGCCCACGTCGGTGGACTTCATGATCTCGTAGGTCTGGGCGTTGGCCAGCACGCCGTGCTGGTGGATGCCGGACTCGTGGGCAAAGGCGTTGGCGCCCACGATGGATTTGCTTGGGGCCACGCTGACGCCGGTGATGTTGCTCAGAAGCTTGCTGGAGCGGTAGATCTGCCTGGTGTTGACGCCGGTGTCGGCCTGGTAGAAATCCTGGCGGGTCTTCAGCGCCATGACCACCTCTTCCAGGCTGGCGTTGCCAGCCCGCTCGCCGATGCCGTTGACGGTGCATTCCACCTGGGTGGCGCCGGCCTGGACGCAGGCTAAGGTGTTGGCCACGGCCATTCCCAGGTCGTCGTGGCAGTGGACGGAGATGTCCACCTGGTCCACGCCCTCCACGTGCTTTTTCAGATACGAGATGAGCTCTCCCATCTCCTGGGGCGTGGAATAGCCCACGGTGTCGGGCACGTTGATGACCGTTGCCCCGGCGGCGATGGCCGTGGAGTAGGCCTTGGCCAAAAAGGCGGGGTCGGAGCGGGAGGCGTCCTCGGCGGAGAACTCGATGTCGCCGCAGAAGGACTTGGCGTAGGCCACGTTCTCGGCAATGCTCTCAAGCACCTGCTCACGGGTCATGCGCAGCTTGTATTCCATGTGGATGTCACTGGTGGCCAGGAACACGTGGATGCGCGGGTACTTCGCGCCCTTCACGGCTTCCCAGGCGGCGTCAATATCGCCCTTTGTGCAGCGGGCGAGACTGGCGACCTTACAGTTGGTGACGACTTCCGCAATGGTCTGTACGCTCTTGAAGTCCATGGGAGAGGCAATGGCAAAGCCGGCCTCGATGATGTCCACGCCCAACGCATCCAGCTGCCGGGCCATTTCGATCTTCTCCGACAGGTTCATGCTGCACCCGGGAGACTGCTCCCCATCCCGCAGCGTCGTGTCAAATACCTTGATTTTGTTCATGAGAACTGATCCTCCTTACATTTCCGCCAGTGGCTGAACTGAAAATCGTCAACGAACAACGAAACGACAAAATAAAAAAGGCCATCGTCTCTTCCTGAAAGAGACGAAAGCCTAAACACTTCCGCGGTACCACTCTTGTTGGTATATTGCTATACCCGCTTTCAGCATCAGTCCCATCGGGACGAATCCTGCCTCTTTGGTAACGGTGAGGAAACCCGTTCGCGCCTAAGCCCATAGACCTCAGCTTGAATACTCAAGGGCCAGTGACGTCTCCCAGCTCCGTACCGCCTCTCACCAACCGGCGGCTCTCTGAAACATCGCGGAGGGACTTTCTCCCTGTCATCGTATCTGTTCGTTGTGTTGTTGTTTGCAAGAATACAGGAAATTTTTCCGGTTGTCAAGAAAAATTTTCGGCGAAATTGGACTTGCATCGCCCGGATCATCCGTGTATACTGCAAGACGTACTGTAACCGTGAAATTTTAGAAAAAGTATGAAATTGATGCGGTTTCATAAGAAAAGCTGAGAATGTTGGCTGGGTTTGTCCCTGAATTTTTGTTTTAAAAAAGAGAGAGCGGCCCCGGACCTTCCCGGTCCTGTCTGCTGAGAGCGGGCCGGACTTGTGGCTTTTTGCAAAGCTTCCCCGGCCGGCGCGCATCAAATTTGTTCGGATTGACAAAGGAGAGATACCATGGATATGAGGCAGACGGCGCAGGCCCTGCGCCACCTTGTCATCTTTCGGAACCTGCGGGGAGAGCCGCTGATGGAGGCCCTGGCCGCGCTGCTGGAGGCGGACCGGGAAAGCGCGGCCGCAAGGATGTGCGACCTGGCGGCGGAGCTCTATCCCCGGGGCACGGATCTGCACCAGGCGGTGGAGACGCTGGTGCTGCGGGACGACAACTTCTATGTCCGCTCGGCGGCCTCCCAATGGACGGTGGGCTTTCAGGCCGAGCAGTGGCTGGAGCGGGAACTGGCGCTCCTGGAGGAGGCGGTCTTATCCAGCGAGGAGCTGTGCGATCGGTTTGGCCTGAAGGACCGGGTGGAGGAACTGCCCGCCTGGAGCGCTGAGGGAGAGCGGTTCACCCAGGTGTACCGACGGATGCTGAAGCGCTCGCCCCAGTCCGGATTTGGCATCTTTGCCCAATACCATGTGTTCTCCGTATCCCCCCAGGGCCGTCTGGTGGCGGTGGAGCACCCCGATCCCCAGCAGCTTTCAGAGCTCTATGGCTATGAGGCGGAGCGGGAGAAGCTCATCAGAAACACTCAGGCCCTGCTCCAGGGCCTGCCGGCCAACAACGTGCTGCTCTACGGCGACGCGGGTACCGGAAAGTCCAGCACGGTGAAGGCCCTGGCCAACGCTTATCAGGATCAGGGGCTGCGGCTGATCCAGGTGGAAAAGAGCCGCCTGCGCCACATCCCCGCCCTGCTGGACACCCTCAGCGGCCTTCCCCTGAAATTCATCCTGTTCATCGACGACCTGTCCTTTGCCTCCGACGACCGGGATTTTACGGCGCTGAAGACCGTGCTGGAGGGCAGCGTGGCCGCCCGCTCCGGAAACACGGTGGTCTACGCCACAAGCAACCGCCGCCATCTGGTCCAGGAGACCTTCCAGCAGCGCCAGGGCGACGAGATTCACCTCAGCGACACCCTTGAGGAGGTGGCCAGCCTCTCCGCCCGGTTCGGCATTGTCATCACCTTTGGAAAACCCAGCCGGGACCTCTATCTGAGCGTGGTGGCCCAGTTGGCGGAGCGGGAGGGGCTGGACGCGCCGGAGGAGCAGCTCTTCCAGGAGGCGGAGGCCTTTGCGCTTCGTTCCGGCGGACGCTCGCCCCGGGTGGCCCGACAATATGTTGAATATAAAATCGCCATGTCTGGGCCTGGTTCTTGTGCAAATTGACGATTGACGAACAAAAGGGTTTTAGCGTACAATGCAAGTAATTTCAAATGTAAAATGCGTTGAGGGGAACAAGTACCCTCCAGACCACATCAGAGAGTTGCCGGATGGTGCGAGGCAGTGGAGGTTTGGAGCGGGAAGATCATCCCTGAGCAGTTCGCCGAAGGACAGAGCACTCTGCCTGCGTAAGTGGAACCGGGAGCGCCCGTTAGAGCGCCGGACATTGATGGATGTCCATGAGGGGTTCGTCCTTTCGCAGTGCAGCGCGGAAGGCGGGCAATAAGAGTGGTACCGCAGAGACGTTTATGACGCCTTTGTCTCTTTTCTATGTAAAAGAGACAAAGGCGTCTTTTGCTTTTTATTGACAGAGAATTACAACATAGGGGGAGATTACATGGTATTGACAGGGGCAGAGATCATTGTGGAAGTGCTCATTGAGCAGGGTGTCACAAATCTCTTCGGATATCCCGGCGGCGCGGCGCTGAACATCTACGACGCGCTGTACCAGCGCCGGGACCGGATCACCCACTATCTCACCGCCCACGAGCAGGGCGCGTCCCACGCCGCGGACGGCTACGCCCGCGCCACCGGGAAGACCGGCGTGTGCCTGGCCACCAGCGGCCCCGGCGCCACCAACCTGGTCACCGGCATCGCCACCGCCTATCTGGACAGCATCCCCATGGTGGCCATCACCGCCAACGTGGGCACGGAGCTCATCGGCAAGGACAGCTTCCAGGAGGTATTCATCACCGGCATCACCACGCCCATCACCAAGCACAACTACGCCGTGCGGGACATCACCCGCCTGGCCCACACCCTGCGCACCGCCTTCCGCATCGCCTCCAGCGGCCGCAAGGGGCCCGTGCTGGTGGATATCCCCAAGGACATCACCGCCGCAACGTGCGAGTATACCCCGGAGCCGCCGGCAGCGCCGGAGGCCCCCATGCAGCCCGATATGCAGCAGCTGCGCCAGGCCGCGGCCCTGCTGGCCAGAAGCCACCGCCCAGTGCTGTGCTTTGGCGGCGGCGTCATCAGCGCCAACGCCTCCCGCGAGCTGGTGGAGTTTGTCCGCAAGGCCCATATTCCCGCCTGCCACACCATCATGGGCACCGGCGTCATCGGCTTTGGCGATGAGCTTGATTTGGGAATGATCGGCATGCACGGCAGCATGGTGGCCAACACGGCCATCGACCAGGCGGATTTGCTGCTGGCCGTGGGCACCCGCTTCAGCGACCGGGTGGCGCTGAAGACCGACGCCTTTGCGCCCAAGGCGCAGGTGGTCCACTTTGACATCGACCCAAGCGAGTTTGATAAAAACGTTCCCTCCTCCCTGGCGGTGGCCGGGGACCTGAAGGCGGCCCTGACCGCTCTTTTGCCCCTGGTGGAGCCCCGGGACCGCTCCGGCTGGCAGGAGAAGATCGAATTTTGGCGCCAGAAGGACTACTATCCCGCCTCCGAGCCCGGCGTCCTGCACCCCCACACCATCATGGAGATCATCGGCCAGGAGGCCGGCGAGGACGCGGTGGTGGTCACCGATGTGGGACAGCATCAAATCTGGGCGGCCCAGTACTGCAAGAAGACCAAGCCCCGGGGCTTCATCACCAGCGGGGGTCTTGGCACCATGGGCTTTGGCTACGGCGCGGCCATCGGCGCGAAGGTGGCGCTGGGCGGGAGTGCAAAGGTGATCCACGTCACCGGCGACGGGTCCTTCCACATGAACATGAACGAGGCCTGTACCGCCGTGTCCAACAACCTCCAGGTCATCACCGTTCTGATGGACAACAAGGTCTTGGGCATGGTCCGCCAGTGGCAGACCTCCTTTTACGACGGCCATTACATGTGCACGGAGCCGGAGCGTAAGTCCGACTATGTGAAGATAGCGGAGGGCTTTGGCGCCCGGGGCTTCCGGGCCGAGACGCCGGAGCAGTTCCGTGCGGTTTTGGATGAGGCGCTGCGCTTGGATGGCCCCAGCTGGATCGTCTGTCCAATCGACCGGGAGGAGCGGGTGCTGCCCATGATTCCCTCCGGCATGACGGTTCAGGACATCATCTTGGAGTAAGGAGGAGAGAAGATGACACAGGAAAAAGTGGCCCTGGCGCTGTTGGTGGAGAACAACACCGGCGTGCTGGCCCGGGTGGCCATGATGTTCGGCCGCCGCGGCTACAACATTGACTCTCTGACCGTTTCGGAGACCAATGACCCGGGCATCTCCCGCATCACCATCGCCACCCATGGCGAGGAGAAAATCATCGACCAGATCGTCCTTCAGACCAAAAAGCTCATTGAGGTCCGCTCCATCCGGGTGGAGGATACCTCCGCCGCCATTCAGCGGGAGCTGCTGCTGGCAAAGCTGCGCACCACGGAGAACCAGCGCAGCCACATCAAGGAGATCTGCGAAATCTACGAGGCGAAAATTGTGGATTTGACCCGGGACAGCCTGATTGTGGAGCTGACGGGCAAGCCGGGCAAGATCGACGCGTTTTTGGATGTGCTCTCGCCCTACGACATCATCGAGCAGTGCCGTACCGGCATGACCACCATTGGCCGCGGCTCCGCCGTGATGCCCTACGACCATACGGAAAACCACCGGGCATAAGCCTCGTACTGTCAAAAATCCATCCCTCTTTCCTGAAGAGGGGAAATTGTAAAGGAGAAGAATTATGATCAACAAGTACTATGACAAGGACTGCAACTTAGGTGTGCTGGACGGCAAGACCGTGGCCGTCATCGGCTTTGGCTCCCAGGGCCATGCCCATTCAGAAAACCTGGCCGAGAGCGGCGTGAACGTGGTGGTGGGCCTGCGCAAGGGTTCCGCCCACTGGGAAAAGGCCGCCGCCTTCGCCGCCAAGTGCCCCAATTTCAAGGTGATGGAAGTGGAAGAGGCGGCCAAGGCCGGCGATGTGGTGATGATGCTGGTGCCCGATGAGCTGTGTGCCGACATCTACAACAAGCAGGTGGCCCCCTACATGACCGAGGGCAAGACCCTGGCCTTTGCCCATGGCTTCAACATCCACTTCAAGACCGTGGTGCCCCCCGCCAATGTGGACGTCATCATGGTCGCCCCCAAGGGCCCGGGCCACACCGTCCGCAGCCAGTATGTGGAGGGCAAGGGCGTGCCCAGCCTGATCTGCGTGGAGCAGGACTACACCGGCAAGGCCAAGGACACTGCCCTGGCCTACGCCTCCGGCATCGGCGCCGGCCGCGCCGGCATCCTTGAGACCACCTTCAAGGAGGAGACCGAGACCGACCTCTTCGGCGAGCAGGCCGTGCTCTGCGGCGGCGTCTGCGAGCTGATCCATGCGGCCTTCGACACGCTGGTGGAAGCCGGCTATGAGCCTGAAATGGCTTATTTTGAGACCTGCCACGAGATGAAGCTGATCATCGACCTCATCAACGAGGGCGGCTTCTCCAAGATGCGCTACTCCATCTCCAACACCGCTGAGTACGGCGACTACCGCACCGGCAAGCGGCTGATCACCGAAGAAACCCGCAAGGAGATGAAAAATGTCCTGCGGGAGATTCAGGACGGCACCTTCGCCTCTGAGTTCCTCACCGAGATGAGCCCCAACGGCGGCCGCAGAACTCACTTCCTGGCCCAGCGCCGCATGGCCGCCGACCATCCCATCGAGAAGGTGGGCGCCGAGCTGCGCAAGATGATGAGCTGGCTGAAGAAGTAATCTATGAGAAGCGATAATGTGACAAGGGGCGTGGAGAGGTCCCCCAACCGGTCCCTCTTTTACGCCCTGGGCTATACGAAGGAGGAGCTGGAGCGCCCCCTGGTGGGCGTGGTCAGTTCCTACAATGAGATCGTCCCCGGCCACATGCACCTTGATAAGATCACCGAGGCGGTGAAGGCCGGCGTGCGCATGGCCGGAGGAACTCCGGTGGTGTTCCCCGCCATCGCCGTGTGCGACGGCATCGCCATGGGCCATGTGGGCATGAAGTACTCCCTGGTGACCCGGGACCTGATCGCCGACTCCACTGAGGCCATGGCCCTGGCCCATCAGTTCGACGCACTGGTGATGGTGCCCAACTGCGATAAGAACGTGCCCGGCCTCCTTATGGCCGCGGCCCGGCTGAACGTGCCCACCATCTTCTGCTCCGGCGGGCCCATGCTTGCCGGCCGGCTGCGGGATGGGCGGCGCACCTGCCTGAGCCATATGTTCGAGGCGGTGGGCGCCTACAAGGCCGGAAAGATCGACGAGTCCGGCGTGGAGGACTATGAGCTCAACGCCTGCCCCTCCTGCGGTTCCTGCTCCGGCATGTACACCGCCAACTCCATGAACTGCCTGACGGAGGGCCTGGGCCTTGCCCTGCGGGGCAACGGCACCATTCCGGCCACGTACTCCGCCCGGCTGCGGCTGGCAAAGCACGCGGGCATGCAGGTGATGGAGCTGCTGCGCCAAAATCTCCGCCCCCGGGACATCATGACCGAGGCGGCCTTCCACAACGCGGAGACGCTGGATATGGCCCTGGGCTGCTCCACCAACTCCATGCTGCACCTGCCGGCCATTGCCCACGAGTGCGGCATTGAGCTGGACCTGGAGTACGCCAACGAAATCTCCCGCCGCACTCCCAACCTCTGCCACCTGGCTCCTGCCGGCGATACCTTTATGGAGGATCTGGACCGGGCCGGCGGCGTGTGGGCCGTTATGGCGGAGCTTGACAAAAAAGGCCTTCTGGACACCTCCGTGATGACCGTCACCGGAAAGACCCTGGCGGAGAATCTGAGGGGCGTGGAAAACTTAGACCCGGAACTGATCCGGCCCATCGACAACCCCTACTCCTCCTATGGCGGCATCGCCGTGCTCAAGGGCTCCCTGGCCCCGGAGGGCTGCGTGGTCAAGCAGTCCGCCGTGGCGGAGGAGATGATGACCCACCAGGGGCCCGCCCGGGTATTCGACTCGGAGGAAGAGGCCATTGAGGCCATCTACCAGGGCAGAATCGTCTCCGGCGACGTGGTGGTCATCCGCTACGAGGGCCCCAAGGGCGGCCCCGGCATGCGGGAGATGCTCAACCCCACCTCCGCCATCGCGGGCATGGGCCTTGACAAGGAAGTGGCTCTCATCACCGACGGCCGGTTCTCCGGCGCCACCCGCGGCGCCTCCATCGGCCACGTGTGCCCCGAGGCGGCCCAGGGCGGCCCCATCGCTCTTGTGGAAGAGGGAGACCTGATCCGCATCGACATTCCCAACTGCAAGATCGAGCTGATGGTGGATGAGGAGACCCTGGCCCGCCGCAGGGCCGACTGGGTCTGTCCGGAGCCCAAGATCAAGACCGGGTATCTTGCCCGTTATGCCAAACTTGTGACCTCGGCGGCCCGGGGCGCGGTGCTGGAATAAGTCTGCTCCCCGCCGTGCGCTCCGGGGCGGCCCGCTGCCGCCGGATTGGCAGACGCTGCGGGGCGGCCCCGGCACAAGGATATCAATTTGGTACCATTCTTCTCCTCATTTGGGAGCCGGAGGCGCTTTGTGTTTCCGGCTCCCGCCCATATATGGACAGCAAAAAACGCGCCGCACAAGATTGTGCGGCGCGTTTTTTCAAATATTCGCTTACAGGTGGAGCACCCGGTCGCGGATTTCCTGGGTGCGGCCCTGGTTCCAGAACTGGGTGCCGATATAGCCGCAGGTGCGCCGGGCCACATTCATCTTGGCCTGGTCCGTGTTGCCGCACTTGGGGCACTTCCACAGCAGCTTCCCGTCCTCCTCCACGATCCGGATTTCCCCGTCCCAGCCGCAGACCTGGCAGTAGTCGCTTTTGGTGTTCAGTTCGGCGTACATGATGTGCTCGTAGATGAACTTCATCACCTGGAGAACCGCCTCCAGGTTCTGCTGCATGTCCGGCACCTCCACATAGCTGATGGCGCCGCCGGTGGACAGGTGCTGGAACTGGGCCTCAAAGGAGAGCTTATCAAAGGCGTTGATCTCCTCGGAAACGTGGACGTGATAGCTGTTGGTGATATAGCCCTTGTCGGTGATGCCGGGAATGACGCCGAAGCGGCGCTGGAGGCACTTGGCAAACTTGTAGGTGGTGGATTCCAGAGGCGTTCCGTAGATGCCGAAGCCGATGGTGGTCTCCTCCTTCCACCTGGCGCAGGCTTCGTTCATGTGCTCCATCACCCGCAGGGCAAAGGGCGTGGCGGTGGGGTCGGTGGGGCTTTTGCCGGTCATGTACTTCACGCACTCATAGAGCCCGGCATATCCAAGGGAGATGGTGGAGTAGCCGCCCACCAGGAGCTTGTCGATGGTCTCGCCCTTTTTCAGCCGGGCGCAGGCGCCGTACTGCCACAGGATGGGCGCCACGTCGGAGAGGGTGCCCTTGAGCCGGTTGTGGCGGCACATCAGCGCCCGGTAGCAGAGCTCCAGCCGCTCGTCAAAGATCTGCCAGAACTTCTCCTGGTTCCCGCCGGAGGAGAGGGCCACATCCACCAGGTTCAGCGTCACCACGCCCTGGTTGAACCGCCCGTAGAACTGGTACTCGCCCTTGTCGTTTTTCCAGGGGGACAGGTTGGACCGGCAGCCCATGACCGGGAAGCAGTTGCCCTCCTTGAACTCTTTCATCTTCTTCTCGGAGATGTAGTCGGGCACCATGCGCTTGGCGGTGCACTTGGCCGCCAAGCGGGTCAGATAGTAATAGGGGGAGTCGTCGTGGACATTGTCCTCCTCCAGAACATAGATCAGCTTGGGGAAGGCCGGCGTGACCCAGACGCCGTCTTCATTTTTCACGCCCTGATAGCGCTGCTCCAGAGTCTCCTCAATGATCATGGCCAGGTCTTTTTTCTCCTGGTCGCTTTTGGCCTCGCCCAGATACATGAACACGGTGACAAAAGGCGCCTGGCCGTTGGTGGTGAGCAGCGTCAGCACCTGGTACTGGATGGTCTGCACGCCCCGGCGCACCTCGTCCCGCAGCCGGACCTCCACCAGCTTGGAAAGGGTCTCCTCCGAAGGAGCCGCGCCGATGACCTCCATCTCCTGCTCCACAATTTTGCGGATTTTTTCCCGGCTGACCTGGACAAAGGGCGCCAGATGGGCCAGGGAGATGGACTGTCCGCCGTACTGGTTGGAGGCCACCTGGGCGATGATCTGGGTGGCGATGTTGCAGGCGGTGGAGAAGCTGTGGGGCCGCTCGATCATGGTTCCGGTGATGACGGTGCCGTTTTGCAGCATGTCCTCCAGGTTCACCAGGTCGCAGTTGTGCATGTGCTGGGCATAGTAGTCCGTGTCGTGAAAGTGGATGACGCCCTCCCGGTGAGCCTCCACGATGTCGCCGGGCAGCAGGATGCGCTCAGAGATGTCCCGGGAGACCTCGCCAGCCATATAGTCCCGCTGGGTGGAGTTGACCACCGGGTTCTTGTTGGAATTCTCCTGCTTGGCCTCCTCATTGCAGCATTCGATGAGGCTGAGGATCTTGTCGTCGGTGGTGTTGCTGCGGCGGACCAGGGAGCGGGTGTACCGGTAGGTGATGTAGCGCTTGGCCACCTCAAAGGCGCCGTGGGCCATAATCTGATGCTCCACCAGATCCTGAATCTCCTCCACCGACGGCGAGCGGTTCATCTTCTGGCAGTTGAGCTCCACGGACTCGGCGATGCGCCGGATCTGCACCGGCGTCATCCGGGCCTCTTCCTCCACCACGGCGTTGGCCTTGGTGATGGCGGCGATGATTTTGTCAATGTCAAAGGCGACCTCCGCGCCATTTCTCTTCAGTACTTTCATAAGCAAATTCTCCCCCTGATTCCGGTTCTCACTGTCACAACATGTAGTATAATCTTACGGTGCTTTCCCAGTATATACCGCAAGATGCAGTATGGCAAGTGCCAATTGCAACAGGGCTCCGCAAGATTGTTGTCCGCTGCCGCCAAAGGGAGTGAAAAAGTGCGCCGGCGGAGAGGTTCCGCCGGTGCACGGGAGGTTAACGGGCCAAAAGCTTCGCATTTAATTTTTGATAAATCCGCTCCCGGAACCAGGGCTCTGTGGACATCTCCACGGCCTTTTGCAGGGGAAACCAGCCCACGGCGCTGTTTTCGTCGGGTTTGGAGGCCACCTGCTCCTCCGGGTCAGCCTCCAGCAGGTAGGTGACGTTGAGGTGCAGGTGGGAGGATACGTACCTGCCCCGCTTCTCGTGGCCGTCCACGGTGAGGGATTCCAGGGAAAAGGGCTCCCTGGAGACCGCCAGCACCGAGCGTATGCCGCTCTCCTCCCGGACCTCCCGCGCCGCCACCGCCAGCAGGTCCTGCTCGCCGTCGGCGTGGCCGCCCAGCCAGGACCAGGAACGGTAGATGTTGTGGTAGGCCATCAGCACCTGGGTCCGGTCGGGACTGACCACCCAGGCGGAGGCCGTCATGTGGTAGGCGTCGTTTTCCCGGGAAAAGATGGTCCCGTCCGTTCGCAGCAGACGCAGCAGCAGCAGGCGGTCCCGCTCCTCCTGCTCGTTCCAGGGTTGGTAGCGCTCTATCTGGGCAATCAGGTCATTCATAAAATCCTTCCTTTCTCTTTCATATTCAGGGGTAGAGGGCCCTGGCCAGCTGGTCCAGACGCTGCTGGACCTGAAGGCGCCCGTCCTCCGTGGAGGACAGGTGGCCCAGGCGGCACCAGTGAGCGATCTCCAGATGGAGGGGCGAGTCGGGGGCGAAGGGCGGTATGGCCAACTTTTCCACCACATAGGCGGAGATGCTGGTGGGGTTCATGTAGCCCTCCACGCACCGGCGCACCGATGTAAAGCTGAGCACGCCGCAGAGGTAATAGGCCTCCTCCTCCCGCTCCACCGGAAGATACATCAGCTTTTCATTGGGGAGGGGAATGGTGCGTCCCAGATAGGGGTCGTCCATGGGGGGGAGCACCGCGCAGAAAAAGCGCTTCGAGATGTATCGCCAAGCCACCTTGTAGGGGGAAAATGTGTAGGCGCCCACCCGTAAAATGGCGTGAAACTGGCTCTGCTGGATGAATTTTTCCCACCCGGCAAAGCCTCTGCGCTGGTCCAGCACCTCCCGAAAGCGGCACAGGTACGCCCAGGTCAGCGGGGCCTGGGCACGGAGGACCTCTCCATCCACCGGCATCTGGCGGGTCCGGACCGTGTGGGGGCACAGGAGATAGGCCGAGGGGCGGACGCTCCACTGCTGGAGGTCGCTGCCCCGCGCCATGGGGTAGAGATAGTCCGGCTCTATCTCCGCGATAACCTCCTCCGCCTGCCGCTTGCCCTGATCGCTCAGGTTCCGGATCAGCAGACCGCCCGGGGAGCGGCCCAGGACGCGCAGGCAGTAGACGCCGTTGGCCCCGCCAGTGAATACGCCGGAGCGGGCGCGGTAGGGGTTGGAGCCCAAAAGGCCCCTGAGCGAATCCGCCTCCTCCGCCCGGACGGTGATCCAGCCGGAGCAGGGATCGCCGGCCACGCTGGGCCGGGCCAGAGCCTGTGTGATCTCAGCGGCGGCGAATACCTCCGCCGCGGTGGAGCCGGGGCGGTGCATCAGCCGGTTCACCCGCCCGCCCCAGAGGAAGCAGGGTACGTCGTAGCGCTGAGGCCGCCCGGTCTCAAGATAGGCGGCAGCCGCGGCCACCGACACGTCCGCAAAGGGCTGAAGGGCGGAAAAGTCGTCCAGGCGCACCACGCAAAAAGGCGTAGAGCCCGCCTGAAAGCGGCGGAAGGAGGCGCCGTTTCGCCGGGACTTGAACAGGGCCTGGCGCAGCACCACCGCCGCCGCGCCTCCGGGGACCACCAGGCGGTCCAGGCAGAGGCAGAGCATCAGCGCGGAGACATCCTCGTTGGCAAAGCTCTTCTCGATCTTCCGGTGGGGGAAGAGACCGTAGCGCTGCCAAAGGGGCAGCGCCCGCTGCCGCTCCGCCGGAGAGAGGTACTCCCAGCTGACCCAGGGGAAGTTCCCGACCAGCAGGTCCGCGGGGGGCAGGGCGGCGGAGAGTGCCCGGTTCAGGAGCATCCGCACCCGCACCCGGTCCGCCGCGCCCTTGGGCGGTGGAAGGCCGCACAGGCGGCAGACCTCCTTCATCGGGGCGTCCAGGCCCTGATGTGCAATCTTGTCAAAGGCCTCGCGGCGCAGCCGGAGCTGTCCGCCGCAGCCGTCCTCCACCACCAGGACATCATCTTCCCATCGGGGCAGCGCCAGCAGATCGCAGTGGAGCACGGAACGGGGGTCGGCGCCGGCAAAGAGCAGGGCGGTTCTGGCGCCCAACACCGCGAAGGCGTTGATGTCAAGGCCTGCTAAGCAGCAGCCCGGCGCGGCCCGGAGGGCGGCAAGGAGAAAGACGCCGCCTCCGCAGGTTGGGTCCAGGACGCGGCGGGGGCCGGGCCAGCGGCGGAGGGCTTCTTTTACCATCCCCTCCGCCATCCAGGGCGGTGTGTAGAATTCTCCCAGGCAGTGGCGGATGGGCTGAGGCAGCAGCTGCTGGTAGAGCGCCTGAATGGCTTCCGGCCGCTCCGGGACTTTGGAGCCGGGCAGTCCCTCCAAAAGGTCCCTCAGACCGATGCAGGCGTCGGACAGTTCCGCGTCCCAGCGGGCAAGGAGCCAGCAGCACCAGTCCTCCTCCCCGCAGCAGCCCCGGCCCAGCCGCCGGAAGCAGGAGCCGTCCAACAGCTCCCCCCAGGAATACCGGGCGCCCGGGGCAAGGAAGTCCAAGGCCAGCAGCCGTATGATCACACCGTAAGAGGTCAGAATGCCCTGGAGCAGGTGGGTCAGGCCGCCGCCGCAGGAGACACCGTAGAGACGGCCCAGGGCAGCCGGATCCACCCGGTTGTTCCGGCACAGCACCGGCCCAGGATCACCGTAGAGAGCGGAAAGCTCCCGTTCCCACAGCGCGGTCAGGGGCCGCTCCGGTCCGGGCTCGTCCAGATGGCGGCAGAATGCGCCCACCGCGCGGCGGATGGGCGTCCAGTGGGGGCTGCTCTCCCGCCGAAGGGAGTTCACAAGAAAGCTGATCCGGTCCATAGGCCCTCCCCCTCCTCAGAATACAGCTATTGTACAGCAGGCGGAGCGGCGAATCAAGGGACACGCAAAAAAGGCCGGACGCATCTTAACAAGATGCGTCCGGCCTGCCTGTTCCAAAACGCTCAGGATGCGTGATCCGGAGTGCTTAGGACCTGGAATGAGGAGATCATTGCATTGAACCGCATCCCATGCCCCTCTATGGCTTCGGTGAAGAGATAGGAGCAGATGCGGTAGGTTCCGCCCTGCCCGTCATCCACAAAGTGGCACTCCAGGAGCTCCGCGTCCCACGCCGTCCCGTTGTCGGCGTGGAGGAACAGCCCCTCCAACAGATAGGACGAAGCGATGTCGGAGACGGCTTCATAGATGTCTCCCAGTTCCTCCCGCATGGACTCCGCGTCCTCCTGAGGGGTCACGCCCTCCCGATGGGAGAGTTCAAGCCGGCAGGGGGGAAGGAGGGAAAGGGCATCCTCCCGCTGCTTGATCCACTGGTCGATCCGATCCTGGGCCTCCTGAGGGCTCAACGCCTCCAATTGGGCCGCGAGGTCCCGCTCCGCGTCCTCCCGGGTATAGGAAATTGGTATGGGGCGGATGACATAACACTCCTCCTCCCAGGTGGCGGTGTAGAGGGATTCGTCCGCATAGAGCACAAAGCCGGGGTGAGATTCGCCGGCCTCCACCTGGGGCGTGTGAAGGGGGCGCTCCTCCAGCCCCTCCGGAAGGACGGGGAGCTCTCTTGGCGGGAACAGCGTCTCCCAAAGGGCGGAGAGATTCTCCCCGACGGCATGGGCCAAAGCCCTGCCGGGAGGGGTAAAGGCCAGAGCGGACAGGATGAGAACCACGGAGGCGGCCGCGGCCAGCAGCCGGACCGGACGGCGTCTTCGCGTTTTGCCTGCGTTCAGCTGATGCATTATGCCCGCTTTCACCGCCTCCTGGCGTTGGAGGGCTTGGTCGGTATACAGGGACAGGCCCTGCTTCAGTTCAAGATCGGTCATGGTGTTCCTCCTCTTCCATCTGCCGGGCCAACGCCTCTTTTGCATAGTGGAGGCGGGACTTCACCGTCCCCACAGGTTTTTTCAGGACCTCGCTGATCTCCCGCTCACTCAGCTCCAGTAAAAACCGCAGGACCAAAACGCTTCTGTGCTCCGCCGAAAGGTGGTCCAGCGCTTCGGCGACGGCCAGGGCCCGGTCCGATTTCTCGGCAAAGGAGGGAGCCGGGAGGTCGGCGGCCAACGCTGCCTCCCCTGGATTTTTCCGCAGGACGCGGCGGCTTTCATTGATGACAATGCGGAAAAACCAGGGCCGGAACCGGCTTGGGTCCGTGCATTGATAGCCCTTCCGGTATGCCCGGAGAAAGGCCTCCTGGACAGCGTCCTCGGCAAGGTCCCGACTGCGGGTGATGGCGGCGCTGAGCCGCAGGGCCGCCGGGGCAAACTGATCATAGAGGTGAGAAAAGGCCTGGTGATCCCCCCTGAGGGCATCGGAGATGTAGTCTTCCACGGTATGCCTCCTTTCAGATGCGCGCATCTACCCTCTATACCCCCGCAGAAGAGGAAAGGTTCACTTCTTTTTGAAAAAGAATAAAACTGCGGCGTGGTGTGCATGCACATCACGCCGCGTCTTCAGGATCGGATCAGCCCAACATCACGTCAAGCAGCATCATCACCAGAAAGCCGGCCATGACGCTGACGGTGCCGCTGTGGGAATGCTCCCCCAGGTGGGCCTCGGGGATCAGCTCCTCCACAACCACATAGAGCATGGCCCCGGCGGCAAAGGAGAGGATCACAGGCATGATGCCGGTGATGCTGCTGGCGATGAGCACGGTGAGAATGCCAAAGATGGGCTCCACCACGCCGGAGGCCGCGCCGCAGGCAAAGGACTTGGGTCCGCTCACCCCCTGGGACTTGAGGGGCAGCGACACCGCGGCGCCCTCCGGAAAGTTCTGAAGTCCCATGCCCAGCGCCAGGGCCAGCGCGCCGGAAAGGCTCCCGGCATCCTGGGCGGCAACGGAAAAGGCCAGTCCCACCGCCATGCCCTCGGGGATGTTGTGGAGCGTCACAGCGAGGACGATCATGGTGGTGCGCCGCCAGTGGGAGGGAAGGCCTTCAGCCTCATTGCTTCCCATGTGGAGGTGTGGCAGCAGCACATCCAACAGCATCAAAAAGGCGCCGCCCAGCAAAAATCCGCCGCCCACGTGGAGCAGCACATTCTGGCCCGCCGCCTCCGCCATCTCCATGGCCGGAATCAGCAGCGACCAGACCGACGCGGCGATCATCACGCCTGCGGCAAAGCCAAGGAAAATCTTCTGAGTAACAGGCCGCATCTCTTTCCGGAAGAAAAAGACCATGGCCGCGCCCAATACCGTGGCGAGACAGGTGAAGCCAGTGCCCATGGCGGCGAAATACAACTCTTTTTGCAGCATAGATTGTTCTCCTTTGCAAGCGATTCCGGGGGGAAACCGCAGTCCCGGACCAAAAGCGGCCGGGGGAAAGTCCTCCAGCCCCATGTGGTTCATACTGCGCAGCTCTAAAAAAAGTATACCGCAAGTATATCGCAAATGTAAAGTAATTCAACGGATCAATACGAAACAAATAAAATTGATCAAAATATATAGTTTTTTGTAACCATTCTGCTTTTTTAGTAAAATTTTTTAAAATTTCGCGCTAATCAGACAAAATTTGCGTCGGGAAGAAGGTAACATAAGACCATCGGAGGCGAGAGATGAGAAGGGAAACTTAGGAAAGGAACAGTAAGAGACATGGAAACAATCCCGAAAGAGTACCTCATTTTGTTTAACGCGATCACGGCCGCGGAAGAAACTTTGCAGAAACTGAGAGAAGAACTCATCCGCGCTCAACAGACTTCAGAGGAGCTCTACATAGAGAGACCTGAGAGAAAGACAACCGGCTCCTCACAAAAAAACGATTAAAGCAAAAAGGCTGTCCCCTGCAAAACCTGCGCAGGAGACAGCCTCTTTCTTGACACAGGAGGCATCCTGTGATATTTTTTTAAAATAAGTGCTTTGACTCTTGCGGCCTGTTCGGCCGTAAGGATATCAGGAGGTAGCATCATGAAAACGGAAGAACTCTCCAGGATCTGTACACAGGTGCGGCGGGATATCATCAATATGACCGCCAACGCCGGCAGCGGCCATCCCGGCGGCTCACTGTCCGCAGTGGAGCTGATGGTGGCCGCATTTTTTGAGAAAATGCGCGTGGACCCTCAGAATCCCCAGGATCCCGACCGGGACCGCTTTGTGCTGAGCAAGGGCCATGCGGCGCCCTGCTATTACGGGGTCCTTGCGGAAAAGGGCTTCATCAGCCGGGATGAATTCCAAAATTTCCGCCAGCTGCACAGCATCCTCCAGGGTCATCCGGACGCCAAGAAGGTGCCGGGTGTGGACGCCTCCACCGGCTCCCTTGGCCAGGGAGCCTCCATCGCTGTGGGCATGGCCCTGGGCGCCAGGCACCAGGGAAAGGACATCCAGGTCTATACCATCTTAGGCGACGGCGAGTGTCAGGAGGGCCAGGTATGGGAGGCCTTCATGGCCGCGGCCCACTACAAGTTGGACAACCTGACGGTGATGATTGACAACAACGGACTGCAGATCGACGGCTCCAACGACCAGGTCATGAGCCTGGGCGACCTGGCCGCCAAGATGCGTTCCTTTGGATTCACGGTGATCGAGCTTTCCGACGGAAACGATATCTCCGCCGTGGTGGAGGCGCTGAACGCCCCCGCCGTGGCCGGAAAGCCCAAGTGCATTCTGGCCCATACCGTCAAGGGCAAGGGCGTCTCCTTCATGGAGGGCCAGGTAGGCTGGCACGGCAAGGCGCCCAACGAAGAGCAGCGCCAGCAGGCACTGAAAGAACTGGAGGACTGAAAAATGGCTGAAAAGATCGCAACCCGCGCCGCCTACGGCGACGCTCTTGTGGAGCTGGCCGCGAAAAACGACAAGGTGGTGGTGTTGGATGCCGACCTGGCCCACGCCACCATGACGCTGAAATTTGCCCAGGCCTATCCCGACCGGTTTTTCAACGCCGGCATTGCCGAGGCCAATATGGTGGACATGGCCGCCGGCCTTTCCACCATGGGGCTGATCCCCTTCTGCTCCACCTTTGCCATGTTCGGCGCGGGCCGGGCCTTTGAGCAGGTCCGCAACTCCATCGCATACCCCAAATTCAACGTGAAGCTGTGCATGTCCCACGCCGGCGTGTCCGTGGGCGAGGACGGCGGCAGCCACCAGTGCATTGAGGACCTGGCCCTGATGCGGGTGATTCCCGGCATGACCGTCATCGTCCCCGCCGACGCAAAGGAGGCCCGCAAGGCGGTGATGGCCCTGGCGGAGTTCAACGGCCCCGCCTATCTGCGCCTGGCCCGCCTGGCCAGCCCCGTTTTTGAGGAGGACTATCCCTTTGAAATCGGCAGGGCCAATGTGCTGCGCGAGGGCGGCGATGTGGCGGTGTTTGCCTGCGGACTGATGGTGTCCGAGGCCCTGGAGGCCGCCAGGCTCCTGGAGGCCGACGGTATCCGCGCCTCCGTCATCAACGTCCACACCATCAAGCCCATTGACGCCGAGTGCGTCACCCGGTACGCGGAGCAGTGCGGCAAGGTAGTTACCGTGGAGGAGCACAGTGTCATCGGCGGCCTGGGCGACGCTGTGGCCGATGTGCTGATGGGTAAGGTGAACTGCAAGTTCCGCAAGATCGGCGTGGAGGATCAGTTCGGCCAGTCCGGCAAGGCGGCCGACGTGCTGCGGGAGTACGGCCTTACCGCGGACAAAATCGCGGCGCAGATCAAGGAGTCACTGTAAAGGTGCGCAACCGCTGCGGCGGCGCGGGAGATCCCGCGCCGCCGTTTTTCACCCGCAAAGACGGGGCTTTGAAGACGCGGCCCGAATCAGTCCGCGGCCCTGCACATGGCGGCAAGCTGCTGGAACCGCCGCTGGGACGCGGTGGCGCTGATTTTCTCCTTCGGCGCAAAGCCCTTGTCAAATGCCGCGACGGCGTCTTCCGCCACCGCGTAGACGGGGTCCTCCACATACCGGCCTGCTGCGCCGGAGAGGGCGCCGTCCCACAGCTCGCAGACCTGAAGGGCCGCCGCGTACTGGTTATCCGCCGTACGGATGTTCAGCCGCTCCGCCGGGAGAAAGCCCTGACGGGAATAGTAGTCCGGGTCCCCGCAGAGTAGGATGGCCCGGTATCCAAGACGGCGGGCGATCTCCCGGGTCCGCCGAATCAGGCCGGCTCCAATCCCCTGGCGCTGGCAGTCCGGCAAAACGGAGATGGGCCCCAGGGTCAGCACTTCGTATTCGTTTCCGTCGTCCCCGAAGAGGAGGGCCTTCAAAGAGACAACATTTCCGACGATCCTGCCGCCCCGCACGGCGACAAGATCCAGCTCGGGCAAAAACGCGGGGCACTCCCGCATGATATGCAGCAGGTAGTGTTCACAGCAGCCGGGGGCATATTGATTCCAAAATGCCTCCCGGGTCATCTGCTCTGTTTCGCGGTAGTCTGAGGGCTGCTCAGGTCTGATGGTAAACTCCATATAAATCCTTTCCGCCGGTGACGGCTCGCGCTTTGTTGGGGTTCACTTCGGAAAACAGCGGCGGCAAAGCCGCGCGGATGGTTGTGCGGCCCCTGCCGAAGGGGTACAATGGGTCTGCGGCGCCGGGCCCTATGGACAGTTGGCCCTGCGTTGTGAAAATTATCCGGCCAACCGGTTTCGGGTTCTATGATAGCACGTCTGAGGGGTATTTTCACCTGCTTTTCGCGTATAACAGGAAAACGATCCTTGGAATTGAAAAAGGAGTGGATTTCATGAAAAAGACCATTGGCATCATCGGCGGCATGGGTCCGCTGGCCACGGCGGACCTGTTCCGCAAGATCGTCCTGATGACCGACGCGGCCAGCGACAACGACCATATCCGCATTTTCATCGACGACAACACGGAGATTCCCGACCGCACGGCGGCCATTCTCTCCGGCGGCGCGGACCCGGTGGCGGCCATGACCGATTCCATCCGCAAATTAGAGCGATGCGGCGCCGACTGCCTCATTATGCCCTGCAACACCGCCCACTATTTCCTGCCCCGCCTTCAGCCGCTGACGGAGATTCCCTTCCTGAGTATGCTGGAGGCCACGGCAAGGGCCTGCGCCGCCGCGTTTCCAGGAAAGACCGCCGGCGTGCTGGGCACTCGGGGAACCCTCAGCTCCGGCGTATATGAGCGCGCCCTTCAATCGGAGGGCGTGGACTGCTTGCTGCCTGGGGAGGAAGACAGGGACCGGCTGATGCAGGTGATCTATGAGGGCGTCAAAAAGGGAGCGCCCATAGAGAGCGTGCGCGAGCCCATGGAGGAGGTTTTGAAGCACATGTCCGGGGCGGACTACTTTATCCTGGGCTGCACGGAACTGCCCATCGCTGCCGAGGGACTTGCGCTGCCGCAGCGATTTGTGGACCCCACGGCGGAGCTGGCAAGGGCGGCGATCCGCTTTTGCGGCTATGGCGTGAAGGAATAGAAAAAAGCTTGGAGGCAAAAAGGGGAGTCCCTCCTTTTTTGGAAACTTTTTGTCCCGCTGAGCGTCTAAACCAGCAAACGGGAGCAAGGGGGGGATGGGATGAAGCCGGTCCGGCTGACGGTGCTGTCTGCCTGCCATTTCACAGTGGACTTCGCCTGCGCCTTTTTTCTCCTGCGGTGCCTGCGGCAGGGGGGAAATTGGCAGGTCGCCTTACTGTGGTATAATTTCTGCGCCTTTGCCCTCCAGATGCCCCTGGGACTGGCGGCGGACCGGCTGCGGCACGGGCGGCTCTTCGGCGGGGCGGGCTGCATGCTGGTGGCCTGCGGCGCCGGACTCACCGGTTTTGAGGCTGTGACGGCCCTTGGGGTGGGCAACGCCCTGTTCCACATCGGCGGAGGCGTGGAGGTGCTCTACAGTACGGAGGACATGGGGCCTTTGGGGATTTTCGTGGCTCCTGGAGCCGTTGGGCTCGCCTTGGGACTGACGCTGCGCCGGGGCGGGACATGGGCGGGTGCCGCGGTGGCCGCCGCACTGATTGCGTGCGCGGCGGCGCTGCTGTTAGGACGGGAACCGGCTGGGAAGAGCACCCTTCCGGAGGGGGATGCCGGAGCGAGCCCCCTTGGTGCGGCGGCGCTGCTCTTTTCCGTGGTGGTGCTCCGGTCCTGGGCGGGAATAGGCGCCTCCTTCCCCTGGAAAGCCGGGACGCTTGCCATAGCGGCGGCCTGTGCGGCAGCGCTTGGGAAGGCATTGGGCGGAGCGCTGTCCGATCGGCTCGGCCCATCGAAGGTGACTGCTTGGTCCTTAGGCGCCGGGGCGGCGCTGTTTCTCCTCTCCCACTTGTGGGGCGCGGGGCTGATGGCGCTGGCGCTGTTCAACATGACCATGCCGGTTACGCTCTGGGCCATGGCCCGGCTGATGCCCGGCCTTCGGGGGTTTTCCTTTGGGCTTTTGACCTTTGCGCTGTTTCTGGGGTTTCTGCCGGTCTATTTCGGCGCGCCGGCCCTGGATGGACCGGTGCTGGCGGCCGGTTCGGTTTTCTCCCTTGGGCTGCTCCTGCCGGGGCTGCGAAAGGCGGCCGGGCCGTGATCCGCGCTCTTGGGATATCCCTTGCCCTGACGCTGGCGCTGGAGCTTCCAATGGCCGCGGCATGGGGTCTGCGGGACCGGTGGAACCTGACGGTGGCGGCGCTTGGCAACGTGCTGACCAACCCGCCGGTGGTGCTGCTCCATGGGGTGCTGACGGTGCAGCTTGGGTGGCCCGTCTGGCTGGTGACTGCGGCGCTGGAGACAGCGGCCGCTGTGGTGGAGTGGCAATGCTACCGTAGCTGCGGCCGCCGCGTGCATCACCCCCTGGCGCTGTCTCTTTGCGCCAACGCCTTTTCCTACGGCGCGGGGGCGCTGCTGATGAGGCTGTATTGAAGAGGAGGGCGGCATGCCGCCGACAAAAAGGAGGATTTGTGATGAAACGCTTGGCGGTATGGCTGCTGCTGATCGTCTGTATGACCACCTGGGCGGCAGCGGATGTGATCTGGGTGCCGGAGGATGACTTTTTAAATAAGCACATGGACGAGGCGCAGCACGAAGGGCGCAGCTACTATGCCAACAGCCCCCGGGGCAGCGTTTGTCTCTACAAGGAGCCCCTTGGACAGGAGGCGATCGAGCGGGGGGAGAATGGATTTGTGGTCGGCAAAACCTTGGGCGAGATTCAGAATGAGCATCTGATGTATATCGATTTCACCCTCTCCTATGAGGGCCAGCTGTGGGGGGTGGCGGAGTACACCACCGGCACCGACGGAGACCTGATGAGCTGGAAAACCGGCGATGATGGCGGCACAGGCTGGGTTCGGATGAGCGAGATGACCGTGCGCTACGATCAGCGCTCCTTTGAGGAGGAGCACGGGGCGGACTTTGCCGCGTATGGGGGCGGATACGACAGCCTGCTAACCGATCAGACCCTGTGCCTTTACGAGTACCCCGGTTCCGGTTCATTTATCGGCGAAATCAAGGGGGATCAGGACTATCCGGTGGCCTTCAGCGAAACCTGGACCGACGAGGATGGGCAGGTCTGGGGCCATGTGCCCTACCACATGGGGATGCGGGGCTGGGTCTGTCTCCACGACCCGGCCGACAGCGGCCTTCCACAAATGCGGGGGACGGAGTACGACTTCTATCCCAAGGCGGTCCTTGAGTTCCCAGTGGGAGAGGAGGGGAGTTCCTCCACCCTGCAAACCGCTCCGGAGACGGCGGATTCCAGCCTCTGGATTGCCGTGGTGCTGGTGTTGGGAGTCAGCGGTGTGACGCTGCTGATGCTTTCGGTCATGCGGCGCAAACGAAATTGAAGGAATGGCGGCGGAGCATGCTCCGCCGCCATTCCTTATGGAAGAACCCTATTGGGGGGATTCAAATTTCTCGTATTCCTTCAGCCGGGCTGCATACTTGCTGTCCAGTGAGTTTTGTTCACCCGCCTGCTCCTTGTAGGAGCGGACGTTGAGCGCGGCAGAGGCCACGGGGGTGATGGTGCCGGCTCCGGCCACGCAGCCTCCGGGGCAGCCCATGCCTTCCAGCAGATAGCCGTCCCGCTTGCCGGCCTTGGCCAGCATCAGCATCTTCCGGCACTCCTTCAGGCCGTCGCCATAGTCGATCTTGACCTCCCGCTCCGGGTCGATCCGGTGGATGGCGTCCTTCACCGCCTGGGCCACGCCGCCGCCCACGGCAAAGCCGCGTCCGGAGCCGGTGCCGTCAGTAAACTCCTCCTCGGGATCGCCCGCAATCTGCGTAAAGTCAATGCCCTTGGCGTCGAACATGCCCCGGAGCTCCTCAAAGGTCAGCACAAAATCCACGTAGGACCGGACGCTCTGGCGGGAGGCCTCTAATTTTTTGGCCGCGCAGGGGCCCACAAAGACGATCTTGGCATTGGGCTTGCGGCGCTTGACCAGCCGCGCGGTAAGCACCATGGGCGTCAGAGCCATGGAGATGTAGTCCTTAAATTCGGGGAACAGCTTTTTTGCCATCACGCTCCACGCCGGGCAGCAGGAGGTACCCATAAATGGCTGGTTGGCGGGTACGTTTTCCAAAAAGTCGTTGGCCTCCTCAATGGTGCACAGGTCCGCGCCGATGGCCACCTCCACCGTCTCGGAAAAGCCCAGGATGCGCATGGCCTCCTTCAGCTTGGCGGGAGTGGCATCAGGACCGAACTGGCCCACAAAGGCGGGCGCCACACAGGCCACCACCTCGGCGCCGGATTTGATGGCGTGGATCAGCTGGAAAATCTGGCTCTTGTCTGCAATGGCTGCAAAGGGGCAGTTCACCAGGCACATGCCGCAGGAGACGCATTTGTCGTAGTCGATCCTGGCGTGGCCGTACTCGTCGGAGCCGATGGCGTCCATACCGCAGGCCGCGGCGCAGGGCCGCTCCAACTTGCTGATGGCGTTGTAAGGGCACTGGCGCTGGCACTTGCCGCACTTGATGCACTTGTCCTGGTCGATGGAGCACCTGTTGTCTTTGCCGATGATCACGGCATCTTTGGGGCAAACCGCCTGACAGGGGTGGGACATACAGCCCTGACAGTTGTTGGAGATGCGGATTTCCTTGGGCGGGCAGGCGTTGCAGGCAAAGGAGATGATGTTGATGAGGGGCGGCTCATAGTACTTCTCCGGCAGTGCGGCCTCCTCAATGCCGTCGCTGGCCGGAGAGTGGACGCTGGCCGGGCGCAGGGGAAGCCCGCAGGCCAGCCGCAGCCGCTCGGTGACTATGGCACGCTCCAGAAAGATGTTGTGGCGGAACTTTCCCACCTCGCCGGGAACAATTTTATAGGGGATCAGGTCAATCCGGGAATAGTCCCCGCCCTCGTAGGCCAGGCGGGCGACCTCTGTGAAAACCTTTCGGCGGATGTCATCCACCGCGCTGTGAATACCTCTCACGAATAGTCCTCCATTGATTCATCAGAAAGTGGCGTGAGCAAAGCTGCGCAGTGAAGCTGCTGTGAACGCGCGGGGCTTTTTATCGGTGTGACCCGAATGGCGCGGCGGCGGACAAACAGCAATGCGGCCATCAGAATGGCATCTTTGTGAAATCATTCACGACCCTATACCTGATTATAACAAATACGGCTGCGTTTGCAAGAGGGAATCCCTGTATTATTGTAAAACCTGCCGCAAAAAGCCCGAAATCAGAGGGAAATTTGCGGATGGGGGAGTTTTTCCTGCACACCGCTTGCCCAATGGATTGAAATTTGATATAATGTCCTCCGCTGAAACAGCTGAAAGCGGGAGGTGGCTTGTATCGCGGTACTTTGGATTTTCTTGATTTCTTTCGCGCTTGTCAGTGTTCTGGTCTGTGGGTTGATGTTTATCCTCAAGGGACAGAGCTGGCGCACGGCGCTTTTTTTGGTGGCGGTGTTCATTGCGTTTTTGTTGGCGCTGATCAATGCCAGCGCGCAGCCGGACAACATGCGCTTCAAGGCCCTGTGGGCCTGGATTTGCTTTTTGCCCGCCGTCGCCGGCGTCACGCTGCGCTTCTGCCGTCCGGAGCGGGAACAGACGGCGGGGCTTCTGGTGGTATTTGCTGTGGCGCTGAACCTGCTGTTTGCATTTTTTTAATGGAAATTGAGGAAAAAAGGAGGGCCCATTGAGGGCCCTCCTTTTTTGCGGCCCGGGCGGAGAATCCCGGGGCCACGGAGAGAAACAAGAGAAAAGAAATGAAAAAAGTTTGCCACACCAGGTGAGGGGGAGAATCCTTCCTGATGTTGAGGACAGTATACCGGAGAAGTCTGAAAATAACCTTGAAAAATTGTGAACAAATTGAGAGAGTTTACAGAATTCCGGAGAGCAAACGATTTTTCCGGATAAAATATAATCAGTTTGGGCTTAAGCTTTCTTTAAGAAAGAACGCCTATACTGATATCCTCAAGCGATATGGCGCCTGTGCGCTGAAGGAGGATGGTAGTTTGATTGAAGTCAGGAATCTGGTAAAGCGATATGGGGACCACTGCGCGGTGGACCATTTGAGCTTTACGGTGGCCGACGGACAGATTTACGGCTTTTTGGGACCCAACGGAGCCGGAAAATCCACCACTATGAACATCATGACCGGCTACCTGGCCGCCACTGAGGGCGAGGTGCTCATCGAGGGGCACAACATCCTGGAGGAGCCGGAGGCGGCCCGGCGCTGCATTGGGTACCTGCCGGAAATTCCTCCGGTGTATCCGGAGATGACGGTGCGGGAGTACCTGCGCTTTTGCGCCCAGCTGAAAAAGATCCCCAGGGCGGAGCAGGAGAACCAGATTGCCCAGGTGGTGGCGCTGACCCATCTGGAGGAGGTGACGGGGCGGCTGATCCGGAACCTCTCCAAGGGCTACCGCCAGCGCGTGGGCCTTGGACAGGCCATTTTGGGCTTTCCTAAGATCATCATCTTAGATGAGCCCACGGTGGGCCTGGACCCCAAGCAGATCATCGAAATCCGGGACCTGATCCGCCGCCTGGCCCGGGAGCACACAGTGATCCTCTCCTCCCATATCCTCTCGGAGGTGCGGGCCGTGTGCGATCACATCCTCATCATCCACAAGGGGAAATTGGTGGCCTGCGACACGCCGGAAAACCTGGAGGAGCACCTGTCCGGCGCCCACACGGTGGACCTGGAGGCCAAGGGAGGCCGTGAGCAGGTGGAGGAAATCCTGAATGGGATTCCCGGAGTGACCGGAAAGACGGTGTCGCCCAAGACGGAGTCCACCGTGGCGGTGGAGCTCACCGCCGCCGGGGACGTGCGGGAGCAGCTGTTCCGCGCCTTTGCGGCGGCGGACTGCCCCCTGATAGAGCTGACGCCCCGCATTGCCTCGCTGGAGGAGGTGTTCCTTGAGCTGACCCGTGGCGGCCGGGAGGAGGACGGGGACGCTGAGGAAGCGGCGGGCCGCGTACCGGATGAGGAAGGAGGAGACCAGGCGTGAAAGCCATCTACAAGCGGGAGCTGAGCTCCTATTTCAACTCCATGATCGGCTACCTCTGCATCGCGGTGATGGTGGCCTTTATCGGCGTCTATTTCATGGCCTACAATCTCTTTTCCGGCTACCCTTATTTCTCCTACTCCCTGGCCTCTACGCTGTTTATCTTCATGGTCATTGTGCCCATACTGACCATGCGCTCCATGGCGGAGGAGCGCCACAGCCGTACGGACCAGCTGCTTTTGACCGCGCCGGTCAGCGTGACGGAGGTGGTGATGGGCAAGTATCTTGCCATGCTCACCGTGTACCTGATCCCCGTGCTGATCTCCTGTCTGTGTCCGCTGATCATCGCCATGAACGGCACGGCTTATCTGAAGGCGGACTACAGCGCGGTGCTTGCCTTCTTCCTCTACGGCGCAGTGGAGATTGCGGTGGGTCTGTTCATCTCCGCCCTGACGGAGAGTCAGATCATCGCCGCCGTGGGAACCTTCGGCGCGCTGCTGGTGCTGTATTTGTGGGACGGGCTGATCGACTATCTTCCCACCACCGCCTCCGGGTCCCTCATAGGTCTTCTTGTGATCCTGATTTTGGTTTGTCTGCTGCTTCAGTCCCTGTCCGGCAGCCACAAGGTGTCCGGTTCCGTGCTGGCGCTTGGGGCCGCGGCCATTGTGGGCTTTTATCTGAAGGACTCCTCCGCGTTTGCGTCGCTGCTGCCCAACGCCCTGGGGAAGTTCAGCCTGAGCGGGGTTTTCACCAATTTTGTCAACAACCAGGTCTTTGACGTGGCGGGCCTTGCCATGTATGTCTCCGTTGCGGCGCTGATGGTCTTCCTGACGGTTCAGGTGGTCCAGAAGCGGCGCTGGAGCTGAGGAGGTGGGGAGATGAACATCCGGAAAAAAGAGAGCCGGGCCTCCCGGCGCGGGGCATTTTCCGCCGGCGCGGCCGCGCTGGCCGTGGCGGTGGTGGTTGCCTTTAATCTGCTGGTGGCTCAGATTCCCACACGCTACACCCAGCTGGACCTCTCGCCCAACAACATCTACCGTATCACCGACACCTCCGTGGAGTACATGGCGGCCTTAAGTGAGGACGTGTCCATCCATGTGCTGGCCAACAAGGACGCCATGGACCAGCGTATCGTCCGGTTTTTGGATCAGTACAAGGAGCTCAGCGACCGCCTGAGCGTGGAGTACACCAACCCCACCACCTACCCCTCCGTGCTCTCCGCCTACGGCGCGGAGGCCAACACCATCGTGGTGGCCTGTGAGGCCACCGGGCGGCAGGAAACCATTGCCATTGACGATCTGATCGAGTATGATATCTATACCTACATGATGAGCGGCGAGCGGAACGAAACCGCCTTTGACTGCGAGGGCCAGCTGACCTCCGCGGTGGATCTGGTGGTCTCCGAGTCCTCCCGAAGGGCCTATGCCATCAACGACCACGCCGAGCAGAGTCTGTCCGCCTCGGTGGAGGATCTGATGAAAAAGAGCCATTTCAGCGTGGAGGAGGTCAATGTGCTGATGGACGGCGTGCCGGAGGACTGCGACCTGCTGATCTGCAACGGACCGGCGTCCGATCTGGCCGACGATGAGGCCGAGCTGATCCTCAGCTACCTATCCGGCGGCGGGCAGCTGATCTACCTGATGGGCGCGGACCTGACGGAGATGCCCAACTGGAACAGGGTTCTTTCCCAATACGGCATCTCCCCCACCACCGGCTTGATCGCCGATACCCAGCGCTACTATCAGAATAACCCCTATGTGATCTTTCCGGAAATCGACCTGACCGTGGATGCGGCCCACAGCCTCACCGGCGATTCCACGGTGCTGCTTTTCTCCTCCCGGGGCATGACGCTCACCGATCCGGCCCGGGATACCATCGCAGTCTCCTCCTTCCTGACCACCTCCGACCACGGCGTCAACGTGGTGGATGATTCGGATCAGACGGAGGGCACCTACGTGCTGGGCGCCGTGGCCACCGAGGAGACCGGGGGCGGTACCGCCCGGCTGACCGTGTTCGGCTGCAGCAATATGATCAGCGGGCAGATCACGGGGAGCTTCACCAACATCGCCAACCTGGACCTCTTCATGAACGCGGCCACCGTGGGCTTCGACGACATCACCAACCTCTCCATTGAACCGGTGAGCCTCCAGGTGTCCAGCAACACCATCACCACCGGCGGAATCTGGAGCGTGCTGTTCGTCTTCGTGGTGCCGCTGGCGGTGGTAGCGGTGGGCTTTGTGCATTGGATGCGCCGCCGGAAACTTTAGGGCAAGGAGGATTCCCATGAGACAGAAAAAGACGCTGATGGCCCTGGCCGCCGTATTGATTGTGCTGGCGGCATTGACATGGCTTCTCCGCTCCTGCAACGCAAAGGAGGAACAGCGCCGGCAGGAGGAGCAGCAGAACCTGGCCGACACCCGGGTGCTGGAGACCGAGGAGGACCAGACCTACAGCGCCATTTCCTACGACAACGGACAGGTAAACCTGTCCTTTGCCAGGGACGAGGCGGACAAGTGGTACTGGGTGGACGATCCGGACTTTCCCCTGAACGGATACTACCTGGACAGGATATCCCAGCTTGTCATCGATCTGCACCCCATGCAGACCATCACGGAGGGAGACACCATGGAGGCCTACGGCCTGGAGGAGCCCGCCGCATCGCTGAAGGCCGCGGCGGCCGGCGGAGAGGAGACGGTGCTGCTCTTCGGCAAGACCACCTCCGATGGGTCCTATTATATGAAGACATCGGACTCCGACACCGTGTACGTGGTGTCCGACGAACTGCGTGAGAGTATGAACAAAGGCATCTACGACATGGCGGAAATCCCGGATATCCCCACCTTCACCGGCGCGAACCTGCGCTCCGTGCGTGTGGAGAGCCCCGCCCAGGACCTGACGCTCTCCGTGGAGGCGGAGGACGGGGATGAGGCGTCCTGGATTTTCGGCGACACCGACATGACGGATCATGAGACGGTGAGCGCCCTGGCCGATGAGCTGGCCGGCCTTCGATTCACGGCCTGCGTGGACTACCGGCCCACCGATGAGGCGGTGGCGCTGTGCGGCCTGGGCAGCCCGCAGGTGACTATAACGGTTTACTATGTGCCCGACGGCGGCTCTGAGACCACGTTTAAGATGTCGGTGGGCAACGCCGCTGCCGACGGCAATGGCTACTACGCCCGGATGGAGGGCGACACCACCATCTACAGCGTGGCCAAGGATTCGGTGCAGGCGCTGCTGTCCATAGCCCAGAGCGGCCTGCCCGCCTGAGCGGCTTGCCAGCAAACGCCGGCAGTGATACAATCGGGAAGGGGAAACCCTTCCCGATTTTGATCGGAGGAGACATGCCCGAGACGGCTGAAAGGGTGCCCTTTTCGCTCATCCCGTATGCACTACCAGACTGAGAGGAGAAACGCCTATGCGTATCCTGATTGTGGAAGATGAAGTCCGCCTTGCGGCCACACTTGAGGACATTGTGGATATGGCCGGCTATACCGCCGACGTCTGTCACGACGGGGAGTCGGGGCTGGACAACGCGCTCTCCGGCATTTACGATGTGATTTTGCTGGATGTGATGCTGCCAAGGCTGAGCGGGTTCGACGTACTGCGGCGCATGCGCGCAGAGGGGGACAAGACACCGGTCTTGATGCTCACCGCCCGGTCCGACACGGCCGACAAGGTGGAGGGCCTGGACGCGGGGGCGGACTACTATCTCACCAAGCCCTTTGAGCCAAGGGAGCTGCTGGCCTGCATCCGGGCGCTTTGCCGCCGTCAGCCGGAGCTGCGGGAGGAGGGCGTTTTGACCTGCGGCGATCTGAAACTTGAGCAGTCCTCCTTTTCCCTGCTGTGCGGCGCACAGTCCATCCGCCTCTCCCGGAAGGAGTATGACATCATGGAGCTGCTGATGCAGAATCAGAAGCTGGTGGTGCCCAAGGAGAAGCTGCTGCTGAAGGTCTGGGGCTATGAGTCTGAGGCTGAGGACAACAACGTGGAGGTCTACATCTCCTTTTTGCGCCGCAAGCTGACCCATCTGGGCTCCGGCGTGAGGATCAAGACCATCCGAATGGTGGGCTATTGCCTGGAGACTGGGGAATGAAGCGTCAGAACAATATGATCCGCAAGCTCCGGGTCAAATTTGTGGCCATCTGTATGGCCCTTGTGACACTGGTTCTGGGGGCGGTCTTTTTCTCCGTGGTCTCCGCCACGGGGCAGAATATCCGTGCCAACACCATGGAGGTACTGGAGCGGGTGATCGGCCAGGAGGGCAGCGTGGGCCGCCCCTCCGCCGGCGGGCCCACGGTGCAGATGCCCTATTTTACCGTGGCCGTCATGGGCTCCACCGCCTATATCACCGGCGGCACCTACAGCGACCTTGAGAATACCACCGAGCTCCAGGAGATCATCACCATCGCCCTGCGCGGCGGCGCCTCCACAGGCGTGGTGGCCAAGTACTCCCTCCGCTATCTCATTGAGGACAACGGACTCTATCAGCGCATGGCCTTTGCGGACATGTCCATTGAACGGAGCATCATGGAGGACCTGCTCCGCTCCTCCTTCCAGATCGGAATTGCCGCTTTTCTGGTGCTCTTTGCCGTCAGCTGCCTGCTGGCCTGGTGGGCCACCCGGCCGGTGGAGCAGGCCATGCGACAGCAAAGGCAGTTCCTCTCCGACGCCTCCCATGAGCTGAAGACGCCTCTGACGGTGATCCTCTCCAACGCGGAAATGCTCTCCGCCGCCCACCTGGAGGAGCGAAGCGCCCGGTGGGCCGACAACATCCATTCCGAGGCCGGACAGATGAAAACGCTGGTGGAGGAGATGCTGACGCTGGCCCGGTCGGACAATATGGGCCGCACCGCGATCCTCACGGAGCAGGACCTGTCCGCGCTGGTGACGGACTGCTCGCTCTCCTTTGAGCCGGTGGCCTTTGAGCATGGCAAGCAGCTGGAGTGGGAGAGCGTGCCGGGGACCAGGGTCCTTGGGGACGGGGACCAGCTGCGCCGTCTGGTGGGAGTACTGTTAGACAATGCGGTGAAGTATGGAGCGCCGGGCGCGCCGATCCGCGTCTCACTGAGCCGGGACGACAAGCGGGCGCGGCTGGAGGTCTCCAACCAGGGACCGGTCATTCCACCGGAGCAGCTGAGGCGGCTCTTTGAGCGGTTTTACCGGGCCGATGACTCCCGGGGAGAGAAGTCCGGCTTCGGACTGGGGCTGCCCATTGCCGCAGCCATTGCCGCCGAGCACAAGGGAACCATACGGGCGGAAAGCGACCAACGCTCCACCCGATTCATTGTATCGATTCCACTGAAGAAGTGAAAAGGCCCCCGGTCCATCCGAACCGGGGGCCTTTTCACCCGGAGGTGTTGACTATTGGGAAAAATCAGAATATAGTGGTAAACGAGCGTATGTATTTAGATCATTAAATATAGTGTTGCCTTTGGGGGAAGTGCCGGAGGAGGCCATGTTTTAAGGAGGGGGACAATGGGAGAGTACGGAGAGAAGAGAACAGACGCCATCTCCATCAGCTGGAAGCCGGACCGGCAGTCCAAAATCCCTTTATACAGCCAGATTGTAAGCTATTTCAGCGAGAAGATTTCCTCCGGCGACTGGGTGAGCGGCCAGGTGCTCCCCTCCCAAAGAAAGCTCTCCGAACTGTTTGGGGTCAACCGCAGCACCATTGTGGAGGCCATGGACGAATTGGCTTCTCTTGGAATGATCGAAAGCGGCTTTGGCGGCGGGACCCGCATTGCCAACGACAGCTGGTCACTGCTGATGCAGGACAAGGCGCCGGACTGGCAGAGCTATATCAGGGCCGGAGGCTTTCGCGCCAACGTGCCCACGGTACAGATCATCAACCACCTTGAGTTTGAAGACGGGATCACCCGTCTGAGCACCGGCGAGCTGTCGCCGGACCTGGTGCAGATGGATTTGACCCGCAAGGTGCTGAACAGCCTCTCAACACGAAACCTCTTTATGAACTACCCGGACCCGCTGGGCATGCCGGGGCTGCGCGCCGCGCTGCAGACCCACCTGCGCCAGATCGGGATTGAGGCGCCGCTGTCCTGCATTCTGATCGTCTCCGGCGCGCTCCAGGCCCTGCAGCTTATTTCCACGGGTATTGTCCAGGCCAAGTCCACGGTCTATGTGGAGTCGCCGTCCTACCTTGGGTCGCTGAATATCTTTCAGTCCGTGGGGGCGGAGCTTCAGGGAGTGCCTCTGGATGCCAGCGGCATACTGCCTTGGATGATCCGGGAGCCCCAGTCCAACGGCCGACACTCTCTGCTCTACACCATCCCCACCTTTCAAAACCCCACCGGCTGCGTGATGCCGGTGAGCCGCCGCAGGGAGGTCCTCAAATACTGCAAGGAAAACCACATGCCCGTGATCGAGGACGATGTGTTCCGTGATCTGTGGCTGGACGAGATGCCGCCCCCTCCCATCAAAGCCCTTGACCAGAGCGGCAGCGTGGTGTATATCGGAAGCCTGTCCAAGTGCTTTTCACCTGGGCTGCGGCTTGGATGGCTGGTGGGTCCGGAATCGGTGGTTCAGCGGCTGGCCGATGTGAAAATGCAGATGGATTACGGCGTCAGCGTGCTGACCCAGCAGGTGGTGGAGGAGCTTTTCCGGAGCGGCCTTTACTATACGGGGGTCAATACCATTCGCCAGCAGCTCAGGGAGCGCCGGGACCTGATGATGTACCTGCTGGAGAAGTACTTCGCCGACCTGGCGGAGTGGAATCGTCCCGCGGGTGGGTTCTTCATCTGGATCAAGCTGAAAAACCGGGTGTCGGCGGAGCAGCTTTTCAACCGGGCGCTGAAGGAGGGGCTGCTGATTCTGCCCGGCAGCGTATACGACATGGGATATTCCTCTTCCCTCCGCCTGACCTATGGATATCTTTCGGCCGAGGAGATGGAACTGGGAATGCGCCGCCTTGCGGAGATTCTCCGGGCCATGGGCCGGGGCTGATGAAAAAAAGAAAAGCGGGGAAACGGTATGCTGCCGTTTCCCCGCTTTTTTGCAAATCCGCAAAATGGGAAAAAATGGGGTAAGCTTTGGTTGTTTTAATTCGCCCCGCTTGGTTGGTTACAAACAGAACCGATACCGCTATAATAAAGGCGTCCGTTAGATCGGAGTCAATTCTGCCCTGCCCGGAACCGGGAGGGCTTTTGAAGGAGAAAAGATAAAATGGGTAAACTGGATGGAAAAATCGCGATTGTAACCGGCGCGGCCCAGGGTATCGGCAACGGCAGCGCCAAGGTACTGGCCAAACACGGCGCCACCGTCATCCTGCTGGATTTCGCGGAGTCCGTAACCGCCGCCGCGGAGGAGATCCGGCAGATGGGCCTGAAGGCCGACAGCCGCCGGGTGGACGTCAGCAAGTTAGAGGATGTGCAGAAGGTTGTGGACGACATTGTCGCCCAGTACGGCAGGATCGATATCCTGCACAACAACGCCGGCGTCAACCGCCGCGTCAAGTTCGAGGACATGGACGTGAAGACCCTCAACTTCATCTTCGGCGTCAACATCTACGGCGTGTGGAACATGTCCAAGGCCGTGTATCCCTATATGCTGAAGGCCGGCTACGGCCGCATCATCAACACCTCCTCCGTCACCGGCACGAAAGTGGTGGATGAGGGGCAGACCACCTATTCCATGACCAAGGGCGCCGTTTCCGCCCTGACCCGCGCCCTGGCCTATGAGGCCGGCCCCCACGGCATCACCGTCAACGCGGTGCTCCCCGGCTGGGTCCGCACCCCCAAGATTGAGCAGGTTGCTGCCGACAACCGCCCCGAGGATCCTGAGAGCGCCATGCGGGATATGGCGTCCTTCATTCCTCTCAAGCGCCTTTGCAACATTGAGGAGATCGGCGATCTGGTGGCCTTCCTGGCCTCTGACGACGCCAAGTACATCACCGGCACCGAAGTGGTCATCGACGGCGGCAGCACCCTGCCCGAGACCTTTAACATTCTCCACGCGTAAGAGGTGGACGTCGGACTGCTGGCCCGGACACTGATCCAGCTCTACGGCATGATGGCCCTGGGATTTGTGCTGGCAAAGGCCAACATCCTGGATGACCATGTGAACCGGAAGCTCTCCGCCATGGTGGTCACAGCGGTCTATCCCATGATGCTGCTGTGTTCCATGATGGGTCAGCCCGGCGACAGGCTGGAGGCCCTGGCCCTGTTGGGAGCAGGCTTTGGCATCTACATTGCCATGATTTTTTTCGGCAAGGCCGTCTCATGGCTGCTGCGGGTTCCGCCGGAAAAGCGGCGGGAGTTTGAATGTTTGATGGTGTTCGGCAACACGGGGTTCATCGGCGCGCCCCTGGCCCAGTCCCTCTATGGGAACGCGGCCTTTTTCCAGATGACGCTGCTGAACTTTGCCTACTACTTCTTCTACAACACCTATGCCGCCGGCACGCTGGCCCCGGACAGCGGAGAAAAACGGAAGTTCCGCCTAAAGGACCTTTTGACGCCCGGATTTGTGATGACCCTTCTGGCGGTGGTGCTGTATCTGGTGCGCTTTGACGCGCCGCCCATTGTCCGCGACACCCTCTATATGGTGGGCAGCATGACAACGCCTCTGTCCATGATCATTCTGGGTTCCTCGCTGGCCATGTACCCCTTCCGCCAGTCCGTCACCGACCCCTGGTCCTATGTGTACTGCGGGGCAAAGCTGCTGGTGCTGCCGGCCGTCACTTTTTTCCTCTCGCGGCTGCTCCGGGTAAACGTCTACTTCGGCGATCTGGCGGTATTGAGCAACGCCATGCCGGCGGGCTCCATGGTGCTGATGCTGGCGCTGCAGATGAAGCGGGACAGCGGCTTTATCAGCAGAAGCATCTTTGTCTCCACCCTTCTTTCCGCACTGTCACTGCCCGTTCTGGCAGTTTTATTCCTGCATTAAGTTCAACTGGCGGCAATGCCGCGAATGTTACATAGGAGGCGAACGAAATGACGCAGTATCCTTATATCCCCAACAGCAACGAGGCTGTCCGCAAGGAAATGCTGGATTTCATCGGCGCCAAGTCTGTTGAGGAGATTTACTCTTTCATCCCCGACGAGGTGCGCATGAAACGGCCCCTGGACCTGCCTGAGGCCTTTACGTCCGAAATGGACCTGAAAAAGCACATGGACGGCATCCTGGCCAAGGACAGCACCTGCGATGAGAACATCAGCTTCTTGGGCGCCGGCTGCTATAACCACTATGTGCCCGCTGTGTGCGACGAGATCAACGGCCGCAGCGAGTTCCTCACCGCCTACAGCGGCGATACCTATGCTGACCACGGTAAGCTTCAGACCTTCTTTGAGTTCACCAGCATGATGGGTGAGCTGCTGGATCTGGATGTGGTCAGCTTCCCCACCTACGACGGCGGACAGGCCGCGTCCACGGCCATCATGATGTCCCGCCGCATCAATGGCCGCTCCACCGCCCTGGTGCCCGCCGCCATGAACCCCAGCCTGCTCTCCCAGCTCAAGTGCTACTGCGAGGGCATGAATCTGGTGGGCGTGGCCAGTTGTCCCAACGGCCAGCTGGACCTGGAGGACCTCAAGGGCAAGCTTACGGACGACGTGGCCTGCGTCTTCATCCAGAACCCGGCGTTTCTGGGATTCTTTGAAGAGCAGTGCGAGGAGATCGGCAAGCTCTGCCACAGCGTGGGCGCGGAGTACATTGTCTACGCCGACCCCTCCTCCCTGGGCGTTGTCCAGCCCCCTGCCGACTACGGCGCGGACATCTCCTGCGGCGAGATCCAGCCCCTTGGCATCCACATGAGCTACGGCGGCGGCCTGGGCGGCTATCTGGCCACCCGCCAGGAAGAGAAGTACGTGATGAACTACCCCCATCACCTCTACAATATCTTCAAGAATTCCAAGGGTCAGTTCGGCTACAGCCGCGCCCTGCCCGAGCGCACCAGCTACTATGTCCGTGAAAAGGCCATTGAGTACCTTGGCACCTGCGTGGGCTTGTGGGCGGTGACTGCGGCCACATATCTTGCCGTCATGGGCCCCGACGGCATGCGTGAGTTAGGCGAAAACATCCTCTACAAGAGCAACTACGCCCAGAAGAAGCTCTCCGCGCTGCCCGGCGTCAAGCTGCCCTACAGCGCAAGCCACAGCTTCATGGAGTTTGTGCTGAACTTTGACGCTGCGGGCAAGACCGTGGCCGAGATCAACAAGGCGCTGCTGGCCAAGGGCATTTTCGGCGGCTACGACCTGAGCGTCCAGATGCCGGAGCAGGGCCAGTCCATGCTGGTCTGCGTCACTGAGAAGACCGGGCTCTCCGACATTGACGCTCTGGTTGATGCACTGAAGAACATTCTGTAAGGAGGGAACGAACGTGTCTGATACGAAACTGCGGAACTTCCACGAAGCCCAGTGGGATGAGTCCCTGATTTTTGAACAAAGCGTGCCGGGCAGCCGCAGCCTGCTGGTGCCCGACGTGTCCGGGCAGGTCAAGGGCGTCACCGGCGATGTGGAGAAACTGCTGCCTGAAAACCTTAAGCGCAAGGGCAAGCCCGCTCTGCCGGAGCTGGCCCAGCCCCAAGTGCTGCGCCACTACCTGAGACTTTCCCAGGAGACCATTGGCCAGGATATCAACATCGACATCGGCCTTGGCACCTGCACCATGAAATACAGCCCCAAGATCAACGAGCAGTTCGTCCGCTCCCCCAAGTTTACGGAGATGCATCCCTACCAGGATGACGACACCGCCCAGGGCGTCCTGAAGATCATCTATGACTTTGAGCAGATCATGAAGGAGATCTCCGGCCTGGATTCCGTGTCCTTCCAGCCCGGCGGCGGCGGCCAGGGCATCTACTCCAACGCGGCCGTGCTGAAGAAATACTTTGAGGAAAAGGGAGAGGCGGAGCAGCGCACCCAGATCATCACCACCATCCTCTCCCACCCCCTGGACTCCGCGGCTCCCGCCACCAAGGGCTTTGAGGTCATCAGCCTTTTCCCCAACGAGAACGGCTATCCCAGCCTGGAAAACCTGAAGGCGGTGGTCAGCGAGAAGACCGCCGGCATCTTCATCACCAATCCCGAGGACACCGGCGTCTTCAACCCCATTGTCCGTGAGTTTGTGGATGTGGTCCACGAGGCGGGCGGGCTGGCCATCTGCGACATGGCCGACTACAACGGCCTTTTCGGCCTGGTCCGCGCCAAGGAATTGGGCGCCGACATGTGCCACTTCAACCTGCACAAGGCCTTCTCCTCCCCCCATGGCTGCATGGGCCCCGGCTGCGGCGCCCAGTGCGTCAGCGAGGAACTGGAGAAGTACCTGCCCCGTCCCCGCGTCCGCTTTGACGGCAAGCGCTACTACACCGATTACGACGGCCCTGCCTCCGTGGGCAAGATCCGCCAGTTCCATGGCTCCCTGGCCGCTGTGATGCGCTCCTATGCCTGGGTCATGAGCCTGGGCCGCGACGGCTTGGAGACTGTGGCCGAGACCGCCATTTTGAACAACAACTACATGATGAAGCGGGTCCTGAACGAGGTCAAGGGCATCTCCATGTCCTGGGCCGAGGAGGCCCCCAACCGCCTGGAGCAGGTCCGCTACAGCTTTGAAAAGCTGCTTAAGGACACCGGCGTGGGCGCTGAGGACGTGAACCGCCATCTGCTGGACTTCGGCTTCCAGCGCTTTTTCGCCAGCCACCATCCCCTGATCGTCCCCGAGCCCTACACTCCCGAACCCACCGAGTCCTACTCCAAGGCGGACATCGACGAGTATGTGAGCGCCCTGAAGAAGATCAGCGACGAGGCTTACTCCACCCCGGAAGTGGTGCTCAACGCGCCCTACAACGGCCCCATCTCCAAACTGGAGAACGATCATATCAGCGACTGGCGTGAGCTGGCGGTGACATGGCGAGCCTACAAGAAGCAAAATGGCCTCGCTTAAGACCTTTGGCCTGATCGTCAACCCCATTGCGGGCATGGGCGGCAAGGTGGCGCTGAAGGGCACCGATGGTGCCGCGGCGCTCTCCGCCGCCCGGGCCCGGGGCGCCAGGCCCGAATCCGGACTCAAGGCGGAGCGGGCGCTGAAGATGCTGTTGCCCTTCCGGGAGAACGTCCAGGTGCTGACGGCCTCCGGAGACATGGGGCAGAGCCTTTGCGAGAAGTTAGGACTCCCCTTTCGGGTGGTCTGCCGTGCGGAGGGAGAGGATACCTCTCCCTCCGACACCATGGCGGCCGCCCGGGCCATTGCCGACCAGAAGGTGGAGCTCCTCCTGTTCGCGGGAGGCGACGGGACGGCCCGCAACATCTGCGAGGCTGTGGGGGAGCGGGTGAGCGTGCTTGGCATTCCCGCCGGCGTGAAGATCCAGTCCGCGGTATTCGCCCTGGACCCGGAGGCCGCCGGAACGGTGGCCGCCACGCTGGCACGCGGGGTTCCCATGAGCTCCAGCCGCCGGGAGGTGGTGGACCTGGACGAGGATGCCTACCGCACCGGCCGCGTCAGCGCCACGCTGTACGGCGCCATGCTGGTGCCCGATCAGCCTGAGCAGCTCCAGTCCATGAAGCAGAGCGGCTTCTCCACGGAGGCGGATCAGATGGCGGCCATCGCCGGCTATCTGGAGGAGCACATGGAAAGCGGCGTCACCTATGCCATCGGCTCCGGTTCCTCCGCAAAGTGCATCTCCCAGCGGCTGGGGCTTCCCTATGAGCTTCTGGGCGTGGATGTGATCCGGGACGGAAAGCTGATAGAAAGGGACGTGACAGAGGAGCAGCTTTGGAGCTATGCCAAAGACGGAGCCATGCGCATCATCGTCTCCCCCATCGGCGGACAGGGCTTCCTGTTCGGCCGGGGCAACCATCAGTTCAGCGCCCGGGTTCTTCGTGCGGTGGGAAAGGAGCGGATCATTGTGATCTCTCCGGAGTCCAAGGTTCTCTCCATTCAAGACCACACGCTGCACATTGACTGCGGCGATCCAGAGGTCAACCAATCCCTGCGGGGATTTTACAGCGTCCTGTGCGGCTACGGCTATTTTCTGTCCCTGCCCTGCCGGTAAGGGAATCTATAAAATAAAGAGAGCTCCCGCCTTCAGGCGGGGGCTCTCTTTTGACAGGAAGAGGAGAGTGGGGTATGCCTTGCCCACAGCGTCCGCAAATCTGCCGGTTTAATCGGAGGAGGCGGACTGCCGGTGGCGGCCTGAACAGGGTTCCTGTACTGAACCGGCTGGACGGAACGGCCCTTTTCCCGCAAACGCTTGGTTGGATAAGCAATGGGAGGTTGGTTGTGGTAAAAGGGAGGCGGCAGTGGTATTTTTAAGAAAAGCCTGTATATGAGGTGGACGTATCGGCTGGGTTTACAAAATAGGCAGGTAAATAGAGGAGGATGTATATGGACTTATTCAAAAACTGCGTTTTCAGCGATTTTGCCGCACCCACGCTTCCTCCGACGGCCTATGACTTTAATCTGCCTCGGTTTCACCGCATCCGCCAGGAGTTCCCCGACCAGCGGGTCGCTGACATCGATGGAGCAGTTGACGCGGAATTTCAACGCGAGGCTGTGAGAAGAAAGATCAAAAGAGACGATTCCGTGGCGCTTCTTGTGGGCAGCCGGGGTATTTGCAGCATCGACCGCGTGGTCAGGCGTACGGTTTACAACATCCAAAAATTGGGCGGAAGGCCGTTTATTGTGCCCGCCATGGGCAGCCACGGCAACGGTGAGGCCCAGGCTCAGAAGGAAATCCTTGAGGGCTACGGCGTCACGGAAGAGGCCATGGGCTGCCCTATCCGCAGCTCCATGGAAACCGTGCTGGCAGGATATACGGAGGCGGGCCTGCCCGCCTATGCCGATAAAAATGCGGCCGGTGCGGATGTCATTGTCCCCATATGCCGCGTCAAATGCCACACAGACTTTCATGGGCCATACGAGAGCGGAATCTGCAAGATGCTTGCCATCGGCCTGGGAAAGCACAAGGGGTGTTCGCGCATTCATCAGGAAACCATCGAGGACTTTCCCCGGGTGATCCCGTCCATCGCGCAGGTCATGCTGGACAAGCTCCCCGTTGGCTTTGCCATTGCGCTCATTGAAAACGCTCATGAACATCTCTACCAGATCCGGGCGGTGTGCGCGGAGGAGATCATGGACGAAGAGCCCGGGCTTCTCCAGCTTAGCAAATCGCTTATGCCGCGCATTCAGTTCCGCGACGCGGATATTCTGATTGTGAACCGCATTGGAAAGGACATCACCGGGGCCGGAATGGACCCCAATATCACGGGAAGAAAAACCGGCATCCAATTTGAGGACTATACCGGCCCAAGGTTTCAGCGCATCATTGTCAACGGACTGACGGAGGCGTCCCACGGGAATGCGATCGGCCTTGGCCTTGCCGATTTTACCACCTTTTCCACGCTGCAGCAGATCAATTTCACCATGACATACACCAATTGTACGGCCTCCGGCGATCCGCAGTGCTCCCGCCTTCCGCTTGTCATGAAGGACGAAGAAACGGCTCTGCGGGCGGCCATTGCCACCTGCACGGGTATTGACCGCCGGAAGGTCAAAGTGATCCGCATTCCGGATACGCTGCATCTGACGGAAATTGAGGTTTCCAGCTCCCTTTTGGCGGAATGTGGGGAGATGGAGGGCGTCACTGTACTGGATTGACGCCTCTCCGGGGAAAAGCGATTCCTGCCGCGGTATTTGCGGCAGGAATCGCTTTTTGCAATACCCGTGGACCGGAAAAAATCCATTGCCAGAGGAATGGCCACACAGAAAAAAGCCGGATCCAGTTGGATCCGGCTTTTTCGTTGACAATAAAATTTCGGAGGGAGGGTTAAATGGCAAAGGTGCTGATCGCGGGGATAAAGGTCAGCATCAGCAGTACGATCAGCATGGCAAAGATCATCGGCATAATCTTTTTGGCGATCCGCATAATGGGGACGTCGGAAATCGCGGAGGCAATAAAGAGGTTTGCGCCGTAGGGCGGAGTGATAAAGCCGATGCAGAGGTTCACCGTCATCACGATACCAAACTGGACGGGGGTCATGCCGTAGCTCTGGACCACGGGCAGAAAGATCGGGGTCAGAATCAGCATGGAGGAGATGTTGTCGATGAAGCAGCCCACAACCAGCAGGAAGAGGTTGATCATCAGCAGGACAAGGATTCTGTTGTCCAGGGCCGTGATCTTGGCGGCGATGGAGGCCGGAATCTGGGACATGGTCAGGAACCGGGCAAACCCCATGGAGAAACCCACAAGGAACATGGTCTGACCGTTTACCAGAACGGATTCGCGGATGGCGTCATAGATCGTGGCAAGGGTCAGCTCTCTGTAGGCGAAAGCGCCGATGATAAGCGTGTAGACGATGCCGACCACGGCGGATTCGGTGGGCGTGAAGATGCCGGCGTAGATACCGCCAAGGATGATGATGGGAACCATCAGGGCCAGCCAAGTCTCCTTAAGGGTGCGCCAGAGCTTCCCCAAAGAGAACTTTTTGGAGGCGTGGTTTTTCAAACCATACCCATTTTTGGAGACGGCTATGTAGTTGACGATCATCAGCGCAACGCCGATCAGGACGCCGGGGAGAATGCCCGCCTTGAACATATCGGAGATGGAGGTGTTGGCGACCACGCCGTAGATCACGAAGGGAATGCTGGGGGGAATGATGACGCCGATGGTGCCGGCCGCGGCGTTGATGGCGGTGGCATAGGCTCTGTCATAGCCCTCTTTTTCCATGGTGGGGATGGTCAGGGAGCCGATGGCGCTGACCGTGGCCGGGGAAGATCCGGACAGAGCGGCGAAAAACATGGAGGCAACAACGCTGACCATGCCCAGAGAACCCTTGATGTGGCCCACCAGCGCGTCGGCAAATTCAAGGATTTTTGTGGATAGTCCGCCGAATTTCATCAGATTGCCCGCAAGGATGAAAAAGGGGACGGCCAGCAGCGGGAAGGAGTCAAGCCCGCTGAAGCAGGCGGTGGCAATGGTGGTAATGCCAAGACTGGTCGTCGCAAGAAGGGTGATGACCGTGGAGGCGCCCAAAGCAACGGCCATGGGGGTTCCCAGCATCATAAAGAGGAAAAGGAGTGCAAACACCAGAATTGCTTTGAAAATCATGCGGCACCCTCCGTTCTATCTTTTTGTTTAAAGCTTCGCACGCTGTTTTGGATAAAGCGGAAGAGCATCAGCAGCATGCTCAAAGGGAGGGAGAACCATGCGATCCACATGGGCATATGGCTGCCGGTCGCAATCGATTTGCTGGTATAGACGGTGTAGGTGACCTTGCCGGACGTATAGAGCATAAAGAGCATCAACGCGATAAACAGAACGCCGGTAAAAATATCAGCAAGAACTTTCGTGGTGCCGGTAAACTTACTGGACAAAATATCAATTTTGATATTCTTGTTTTCTTTGGTAGAATAGGCGGCGCCAATCCAGACCAGCCAGATGAAAATATAAC
The DNA here is from genome assembly GCF_018919205.1 of Dysosmobacter acutus. Classification (NCBI taxonomy): domain Bacteria; kingdom Bacillati; phylum Bacillota; class Clostridia; order Eubacteriales; family Oscillospiraceae; genus Dysosmobacter; species Dysosmobacter acutus. The sequence goes on along the minus strand of NZ_JAHLQN010000001.1, from coordinate 306,657 downwards.
GGGCGATCTCTTCACTCCAGGCCAACGGGCTCTTGAACAAAAACCGGGTCAATACCTGCGCAAAAACGATGATCACTTCTGCAATCATCAGAAGAACCAGTAAGTATTCTTCCAGATGGTTGTTTAAGATCTTAAAAAGTTTCATTCTTGTGATTCACATCCTTTAATATGGCACTTGATGAGCTCTGTCTACTAAGGGCAAGGCAACGGAAATCCCGCTGCCTTCCCAAATAGTTTCTTCTAAATGCGGCAGTTTTCTGAGGACTACAGGAAAAAGAGCAATTACTTGTTATAGGAATCAGCCAGATCAAGCAGATCCTGGCCATAGAGCTCGGCGGCGGTGACCCAGACGGATTCCTTGGCCTTCTGCTGGAAGTCGGCCTTTGCCTCGTCGGACAGCTCGGTGACTTCCACGCCGTAATCCTTGATGTTCTGCAGCAGGCTCTCGTTCTGCTCGGTGATCATGTCGCGCTGGAGGGCGGTGGCGTTGGCGCCGGCCTCACGGATGGCCTCCTGATAGTCGGCGGGCAGGCTTTCAAGGAACGCCTTGGCAATGCAGAGTCCGGTGGACGTCCAGATGTGCTCGGAGACGGTCATGTACTTCTGAACTTCATGAATGTTGTTGTTCCAAATCATGGCGGTGGGATTCTCTTCACCGTCAACGGTGCCCTGCTGCATGGCGGTGTAGAGCTCGTTGAAGGCCATGGGGGTGGGCAGAGCGCCAAGGTAGGAGAAGTAAGCGACATGCAGATCGTTGGTCATGGTGCGATCTTCAGGCCCTTCAGGTCCTCTACGGAGGTGATGGGGCGCTTGGAGTTGGTCAGGTTACGGAATCCGACGTCGCACCAGCCCAAGTTGACGATACCCAGCTGGCTCTCAAGCTTCTCACTCAGAGTCTCGCCGAATTCACCGGCCATTGCGTTGTGGACGGCGTCGACGGAGGTGAACAGATAGGGCAGGCCGACGACCGCAAACTCAGGAATAAAGCCGGAGAGGATGGAGTCGTTCAGATATGCCATCTCAAGATCGCCCATCTGCATGGAGTTGACATTCTCCGTCAGGGAACCCAGCATGGAGTTGGGGTAGATCTCAACGGTGATGTTACCGTTGGATGCCGCCTCAAGGGGCGCTTTGAAGCATTCCTCAAGGACAATCTCAGAGGGGTGGATTTCGGAGGCGTCACTGGAAATACGGATTGTGATCTTATCGGTGGAGGTGATCTGCGTCTTGAGCGCGTACTCGCCAAGGTCCGCGCCGCCGGAAGAAGCGCCGCCGGAAGAGGCACCGCCGGATGAAGCGCTGCCGGAAGAGGATCCATTGCCACCGCAAGCGGAGAGAGAAGCAACCATGGCTAAGGCAAGAAACATTGCTGCAAATTTCTTCATATCGATTTCTCCATTCTTCGTTGTTTTAAAAGTTGGTGGGTCCTGTATTCAAAAATATGCTGCCACATATAGTTGATCAGCTGCGGGAGTATACGAGATTCCCGCCAAGATAGGTCTTCTCAACCTTGATGTCCTTGATCTTCATGGTGTCGATACCAAAGATATCGGCGTCCAGCACCACAAAGTCGGCCAGCTTGCCGGCCCTGATCGTCCCCTTGCTGTCTTCTTCAAAGGAGGCGTAAGCGGCGTTTCTGGTGTACATGGACAGGGCGTCATATACGCCGATGCGTTCATCGGGATGCCACCCGCCCTCGGGGTAACAGTCCAGATTCTTACGGTTGACCAGGGCGTAAACGCTCTCCATGGGGTCGTAGGACTCGCAGGGATTGTCGGAGCCGGCGGTCATGATGATTCCGGCGTCAAGCAGTTTTTTCCAGGCGAAAAGATACCTGCCCCGCTCGCCAAAGCCCACGCGGCTGTCCGCCCATTTGACATTGGTGGAAATAAACATGGGCTGGATATCCACGATGACCGGGAGTTTGCTGATCCGCTCCACGATGTCGGGATTGAGAATAGACATATGGATCATGCGGAAGCGGGGATCCGGCCGGGGATTTTCGTGGTATACTGTTTCAATGGCCGTGGTCAGCATCTCCGCCGCCCGGTCGCCGATGACGTGGGCGCCGACCTGCATGCCGCGCTCATAGCCGGCGCGGACACGGTCGGTCAACTCCTGCTGCGTATAGTTGGCGACGCCGGTGGTTGTGGGATCGTCGCTGTAGGGCTCCTTCATAAACGCGGTGCGGCCGCCCATGTTGCCATCCACATAGAGCTTATAAAAGCCGAACTTCAGCATATCGTCGCCCAGGCCTGTGCGGATGCAGCAGTTGGGCAGCTCGTCATAGCTGAGGTAGACGCGGGCGCTCAGCCGCCCCTCATCTTTCAGGGACTGATAGACATCCGTGTATTCCATCAAATCGCAGTGCCTGCCCTGGATAGCGTGGACGCCGGTGAGTCCATGCATGTTCAACTGCCGGCAGGCCTCTTCAACGGCATCCTTCTTCGCATCAAACGAGGCAAGCTTGTTGGGGATTTTGGCCAGGATATCCGCCGCGGCGGAATCGCACATCACGCCGGTGGGCTCGCCGTCGGGCCCGAATTCCACCGTACCCTCCACAGCGGGCCGGTAGTTTTTGTCGACGCCGCCCTTTTCAAGCCCCATGGAGTTGACGGAGAAAAAGTGCAGGCAGTAACGGGAGAGGATGACGGGATGGTCGGCGCAGACTTCATCCAGATCCTGACGGGTGGGCATGGCATTGCTGTCTTCAAATTTCTCATTGTCAAACCCCACGCCAAGAATCCACTCCCCTGCGGGAATGTTTTTTGCATACTCCTGAAGCATCTGCTTGAGCTGCCGCATGGACTTTGCGGGTTTCAGGTTCAGCTTGGTCAGACTGCTGGCGTAGGCAAAAAGGTGCTGGTGGGTATCGATCATGCCGGGAATTACCGTGGCCCCGTTGAGGTCAACAACTTCTCCGGCCAGTTTCCTGGCCTCGTCGTCATTGCCGCAATAAGTAAATTTTCCGTCCTGTACGACAAATGCGGTACAGGTGTCCCCTTCCGCCTCCATCGTGTAAATGCGGCCGTTGACATACGCAACAGGCAGTGGCATTGCAAACCCCCTCCTTACTGTTTTGTACATAATAGACAATTTTGATACTTCAAATTGTACATATTATATTTGATGTTTCTATCATAATTCGTTCTTCACAAAAAATACACAACCAATCGTCGGTTCTTAAACCAACCAATCTATATTTTTTGATAAACGGGAATGAAAAGCAGCGCTTGGTTGGCTCGCAGAGCTGAGTTTGGTTGTGGTAAAGGGTCTGTGAAACCACTATTATAAAAAGTATAAAATTCCGAAAGAATCACAAGGAATTTTCGTTATTTTAACCATCGGCATTTTGATATGCCGAGCAACTGATGGGAGGCTTTTATGGCAACTGCGTATGTCAATGGTAAGATTTACACCATGAAGTCCGAGAACGACGCCATGAGCGCGGTCGTTGTGGACAACGGAAAGTTCCTCTACTGCGGCAATGACGATGAAGCCCGGCGCATCGTTACCGAGGGAAAGGCCGCGGGCGCCTGGGAAACGGGCGAAATTGTTGACCTTGGAGGCAAATGCGTACTGCCTGGGTTCATCGACAACCATCAGCACGTACAGACCTATGCAAAGAACGCTTTGAAGGTTGACCTCTCCGACGCCACCTCCATTGTGGAGGTAAAGGAGCGCATCAGGGAGCGGATCGCAAGGGAGCCTGAAGGCAAGCTGATTCTTGGCTGTGCCTTTGACGACACCAGGTTTGACGAGAAGCGGCTCCCGACCCGCTGGGACCTGGATGAGGTTTCACCCAACAACCCTGTGCTCATTGGCCGTTACTGCACCCATATCAGCGTGGCAAACTCCCTGGCGCTGCAAAAATGCGGCATCAGCGAGGAGTCGGCGCTTACCGAAGGCTACGAGCGCGACGCGGAGCACAGGCTGACCGGCTGCATGCATGAGCGTGAGGCCGCTGAGATGGTCAACGTCATCAACGGCGGTGTCGATCTGAGCTATGAAGAACTGAAGGACATCATGGGCGAGGCCCTGCACAGATGCAACAGCTACGGCATTACCAGCATTCATCCGATCCAGGGGAAAATGTGCAATCTCTTTGAGAAAACCGATCTCTATCAGGATCTGTATGATGAAGGCCGCCTGAGCGCCCGAATCTATATGGGTGACGACGAACTTCCCGGATGCTCCATCCGAACCGGCCTGGGCGACGATATGATGAAGTACGGCTTCTATAAGATCTACACCGACGGCTCGCTTGGAGGCCACACCGCGCTGATGACCAGGCCCTATTATGACGTGCCCGAAACCTCCGGGACATGCCATTACAACCAGGAAGAGTTGGATGAGATGGTGAAGGCGGCATATGACCGGAACATTCAGATCGGCGTCCACGCCATTGGGGATCAAGCGGTCGAAATGACGCTGACGGCATTGAAAAAGGCCTATGAGGCCAATCCCCGGCCCTGGGACCAGATCCGCTTCCGCCTGATCCACTGCTCACTTATCAATCCGAAGATTATAGAGATGTTAAAGGAACTGCGTGTGATTATCGACATGCAGCCCGGCTACGTCTCCACCAACATCCATTGGAGCGACGACAGGGTGGGTCCGGACAGAGCGCCGTATCTTTTCGCATGGAAGACCCTGATGAATATGGGACTGACGCTTTGCGGCTCCTCTGACCACCCCTGTGAAAACCTCAATCCGCTGGTCGGCATCTACGCGGTGGAGACGCGCAGCGGCTATGATGGGTATCTGCCCAAGGGATGGCAGCCGCAGGAGCGGCTGAGCCGCTATGAGGCGGTCTGCCTCTATACCAAGAATGCCGCGTATTCTTCATTCGACGAGGACAAAAAGGGAACCATTGAAGTTGGAAAACTTGCAGATTTTACGGTATTTGATCAGGATGTGTTTGGCGTACAGGCGCCTGAGCTGCTGAAGATCAAGGTGGAAAAGACGTACCTTGGCGGCAGGGAAGTGTATTCCCGCTCTTAATTTCTGCGCCAAAGCGCGCAAGTCAATCATTATAGGAGGCTCTCAATGGAAATTCAGGATAAGTATCTGTCTCTGGAAGGCAAGGTAGCCATCATCACCGGCGCCGGCTCCGGCATCGGTCTGGCGGTTGCCAAGCTGTATGTCAAGTACGGCGCAAAGGTGGCCATGGTGGATATCAGCGACAAGTGCCAGGAGGAGGCGGACAAAATCGGCGACGCCGCCAAGTTCTTTAAGTGCAACGTGTCCAGCGAAGCGGACGTCAAGGCCACCGTGGAGGCGGTCAAGGCCGCCTTTGGCCGGATCGATATTCTGGTGAACAACGCCGGAATCATCGTGCGCAAGACCGTGCTGGACACCACGGAAGAGGAGTGGGACCGCTGTCTGGATATCGGACTGAAGGGCGTGTTCCTGTTCTCCAAGCATACGGTGCCCATCATGATCAAGCAGGGCGGCGGCGTGATCGTCAACACCGCCTCCGGCGCGGCCATCAAGGGCGTCCCCGATTCCGCGCCCTACAACGCCTATAAGGGCGGTGTGGCGGCTCTGACCCGCGGCATGGCCGTGGACTTCGGCAAGTACAACATCCGCGTCAACTGCGTCTGCCCCGGCGACATCATCACCCCCATGCTCATCAGCGAGGGCATCCAGACCGGCAAGATCACCACCGCCGATCCCAAGACCCCTGAGGAGAAGGAGGCCATGGAGAAGTTCCTTGAGTCCTGCGGCAGCTATCGTCCGCTGCGCCGGATCGCCACTGCCGAGCAGATCGCCTATACCTTCCTGTTCCTGGCCACCGACATGAGCGTTTACGCCACCGGCGGAAGCTTTGTGGTGGACGGCGGCCGCTGCAGCTGATTCATCCTGCATACAGCATCGGTTCTTAGACTTTGGAAAAGCGGAGCGTTATGCTCCGCTTTTCCGCATTTTCCGGCCGCCGTTGGCCTTTACAATGGGCCGGACGATCTGATATACTGAATAAACAGCGTGAAAAACAATCCTCTGAAATTTTGATCAGGGAAGAAGGGTGAGCGTGAAGACAAAAGGAATTCTTTACATTATTCTCTCCGGGGTGGTTTTCGGTATGATGCCCATCGGCGCCAAGGCCATTTATGCCAATGGGGGAAACTCCTATTTTTTGACGCTGATGCGCTTTACCCTCAGCCTTTTGCCCTTGTACCTTCTGGACCGGGCAGACCGCCGCCGCTGCGATACGGAGGAGAAGGTCCACATCGGCCGCCGCCGGATGGGCCAGATAGCGCTTTTGTCCGTTGGATTTACCGCCACGCCCGCGTTTCTCTTCCTCTCTTATAACTATATCTCCTCCGGGCTCTCCACCACGCTCCACTTTGTCTATCCCGTGCTGGTGCTGGTGGGATGCGCGCTGTTTTTCCGGGAAAAGATCAGCCGCAGGGAGCTGATCTGCTGCGTCCTTTGTATGGCGGGCGTGCTGTCCTTTTATACGCCCGGTGACAGCGGCAGTGCGTTCGGCGTGTTCATCGCGCTTCTGTCGGGGATCACCTATGCCCTCTATATCATCATCCTTGCCAAATCCGGATTGCAGGAGATGCTGCGGCCCTATCAGCTCCTGCTCTGGATTCAGGCGCCCGGCGCTGTGGCGCTGCTGGCGCTGAATTTAGCCATGGGCACTCTGCGGGCACACCTGACGCTGACGGGCTGGGCGCTGATCTGCCTTTTCACCATCGGCACCACCACGGCGACCATGTTCTTCCAGATTGGAACCAAATTATGCGGTCCGCAGCATGCGTCGCTTTTGAGCACCTTTGAACCGCTGACCAGTGTGGTAGCCGGCGTCGTGCTGCTCCACGAGGAAATGACCCTGCGCTCAGGCGTTGGGATTCTCTGCGTGCTGGCCTCCGTGCTGCTCCTTGCGTGGAAAAAGAGCGGAAAGGAAGAGACCGGCGGGATCGCTGAGGAGTCATCCGCCGGCGCCCCTGGAAAAGACGGGTAAAATTACACACAAAAAAGGGACGGACAATTTGTCCGTCCCTTTTTACGGTCCCTGTTTACTTGATAATCAGCGTTTTGCCGTCCATCTCTTGCGGGCACTGAAGACCCATCACATCAAGGATGGTGGGGGCGATGTCGGCCAGCCTTCCGCTGCGCAGCTCCGCGCCGGCGCCGCAGAGAATGAAGGGCACCGGGTTGGTGGAGTGAGCGGTCATGGGGCTGCCGTCGGACTGCTTCATCTGCTCGGCGTTGCCGTGGTCCGCGGTGACCATTGCGATGCCGCCCATCTTCAGCGTGGCGTTCACCACCCGGCCCACACACTCGTCCACAGTCTCCACCGCCTTGACCGCCGCGTCAAAGACGCCGGTATGGCCCACCATGTCGCAGTTGGCAAAATTGAGGATAATGACGTCATAGGCACCGGACTCAATCCGCTCCACACACTTGTCGCAGACCTCCACGGCACTCATCTCCGGCTGCATGTCATAGGTGGGCACCTTGGGAGAGGGCACCAGCACCCGGTCCTCTCCAGGGAAAACCGTTTCCACGCCGCCGTTGAAAAAGAAGGTGACATGGGCGTACTTCTCCGTTTCGGCAATGCGCAGCTGGGTCAGCCCCAACTTGCTCAGATACTCGCCCAGACCGTTTTCCACACGGATGCGGGGGAAGGCCACCTCCACGTTGGGCATGGAGGCGTCGTACTCGGTGTTGCACACAAAGGTCACGGGGAAATACTGATGGGTAAAGCCGTCAAACTCCGGGTCCACAAAGGCCCGGGTGATCTCTCGGGCCCGGTCGGGGCGGAAGTTGAAGAAAATAATGCTGTCGTTGTCGCCCACGCAGCCGTCGCTGTCGCAGACCACCGGCTCCACAAATTCGTCGGTGACGCCCTTTTCATAGGAGGCCTTCACCGCGGCAACGGGATCGGGGTTTGCAGCGGCGCCCTCGCCGTAGACCATGGCGTCATAGGCGGCTTCCAGCCGCTCCCAGCGCTTGTCGCGGTCCATGGCGTAGTAGCGGCCCATCACAGTGGCCACTTTGCCAACGCCGATCTCTGCGCACTTGCTGACGCACTCCTCCAAAAATCCTGCCCCGGAGGTGGGAGAGGTGTCGCGCCCATCCAGGAAGGCATGGATATAGACCTTCTCCAGACCCTTTTCCCTGGCCAGCTTCAAAAGGGCCCACAGGTGGTTCAGGTGGGAATGTACGCCGCCGGTGGAGAGCAGGCCGAACAGGTGCAGCGAGGTGCCCTTGCTGAGGCACTGGTCCATGGCGCGGAGATAGGCCTCGTTCTGAAAGAAGGAGCCGTCCTCAATGGAGCGGGTGATGCGGGGCAGGTCCTGGAAAACCACCCGGCCGCCGCCGATGTTGGTATGGCCCACTTCGCTGTTGCCCATCTGGCCTTCCGGCAGCCCCACATCCAGCCCGGAGGCGGAGAGGGTGGTGTGGGCGTATTCAGCGAACAGCTGGTCCAGGCAGGGGGTCTTGGCGGCGCGGATGGCATTGCCGTCCACGGCGTCGGACAGGCCGAACCCATCCATAATGATCAATGCGGTAGGTGTTTTATTCATGATTCCACTATCCTCATTCTGTCTGCAAAGGGCAGACTCCATCGAACTTGTTGGGAGCGCTCTTCAGATGCGCTTTGTTCAGACTGGATTGGTTACTCCTGGTTTGCAGCGTTGATGATATCCACAAACTTCTGGGGCACCAGGGCGGCGCCGCCGATCAGGCCGCCGTCCACGTCGGGCTGGGCCAGCAGTTCTGCCGCGTTGGAGGGATTCATGGAACCGCCGTACTGGATGGTGACACTGCGGGCCACCCGGGCGCCGTAGAGGGAGCGAATGGTGGCGCGGATGGCGGTGCAGACCTCAGCCGCCTGCTCGGCGGTGGCGGTTTTACCGGTGCCGATGGCCCAGATGGGCTCATAGGCGATGACGCACTTGCGCAGTTTGTCGGCGCTGACGCCCACCAGAGCGGACTTTACCTGCAGGGCGATCCAATCGGCGGTGACGCCCGCCTCACGCTGTTCCAGGGATTCACCCACGCAGATAATGGGCAGCAGGCCCGCGTCCAGAGCGGCGTGCACCTTGCGGCTGACGGTGGCGTCGGTCTCGCCGAAATACTGCCGCCGCTCGGAGTGGCCGATGATGACATATTTCACGCCCAGGTCCTTCAGCATGTCGGCGGACACCTCTCCGGTGTAAGCGCCGCTTTTTTCATAGTAGAGATTTTCCGCGCCGATGGACACCCGCATATCCTTGAAGGCACGGATCGCCGTGGAGATGTTGCAGGCAGGCACACAGACCACCACCTCGCACCACTTGGCCTTGGGCAGGATGGGCTTAAGCTCTTCGGCGAACTGCTTGGTTTCCGTGGCGGTCTTATTCATCTTCCAGTTGCCGGCGATGATAGTTTTACGATATCTGCGATTCATGAATTCTGATACTCCCTTATCTAATATGTGATGCGGCCCACACAGCCGCGAAGAGGATACAAATGAGAGACCGGTTCAATCCCGAGGCTTCCCGATCTTTGACGCGCCCGGGGACCGGAGCTCACCTGTCCAGCAGGCAGGCCACCCCGGGAAGCTCCTTGCCCTCCATGAACTCCAGGCTGGCTCCGCCGCCGGTGGAGATATGGGTCATTTTGTCGGCGTAGCCTAACTGCTGCACGGCGGCGGCGCTGTCTCCCCCGCCGATGATGGTGATGGCGCCGGTTTTGCTCAGCGCCTCGGCCACAGCCTCGGTGCCCCTTGCAAAGGCGGGGAACTCAAAGACGCCCATGGGGCCGTTCCAGATCACGGTGCCCGCGTCGGCCACAGCGCCGCAGTAGAGGGCGATGGTTTCGGGTCCAATGTCCAGGCCCTGCCAGCCGTCGGGAATCTCGCCGGCCTTCACCACCTGGCTTTTGGCGTCCGGGGCAAACTGATCGGCGCAGACTGTGTCCACGGGCAGCAACAGCCGGACGCCCTTGTCTGCTGCTTTCTGCACCATCTCGTTGGCGTAGCCCTCCCAGTCGGCCTCAAGCAGGCTCTCGCCCACCTTGCCGCCCTGGGCGGCGGAGAAGGTGTAGGCCATGCCGCCGCCGATGATGATGGTGTCCGCCAGCTCCAGCAGGTTGTTGATGACCCCAATCTTGGAGGACACCTTGCTGCCGCCCAAAATGGCCACCAGGGGACGCTTGGGGTTCTGCAGAGCGCCGCCGATAACCTCCAACTCCTTCTCAATCAAAAAGCCGGAGACGGCGGGCAGATACCCGGCCACACCGGCGGTGGAGGCGTGGGCCCGGTGGACGGCGCCGAAGGCGTCGGAGACATAGAGGTCCGCAAGAGAGGCCATGGCCTTTGCAAGAGCCGGGTCGTTCTTGGTTTCGCCGGGTTCAAAGCGGGTGTTTTCAAGGAGCATGATCTGACCGCCCTGCAAAGCGGCGGCCTTAGCCTGGGCGTCGGGCCCCACCACGTCGCCGGCCATGATGACCTCCCTGCCCAGCAGTTCGCTGAGCCGGGCGGCCACGGGCTTCAAAGAAAGCTCCGGCTTCACCTCGCCCTTGGGCTTACCCATGTGGGAGCAGGCGATCACCGCGGCTCCCTGGTCCAGCAGGTAGGTGATGGTGGGCAGAGCGGCCCGGATGCGCTTGTCGTCGGTGATGACGCCGCTGCCGTCCTTGGCCATGGGCACGTTGAAGTCGCACCGCAGCAGAACCTTCTTGCCGCGGACCTCCACGTCCCTGACCGTTTTTTTATTGTAGTTCATATAATGGTATCTCCTTTATGCGACAGGATGATTTGGAATCAGGATAAGCATAGTATGGCCGGAGAATCAGAAAATTTCCCCAAACTGAGCCGCTATCTGGCCATTTCCCCATGGTCCAGAAGACCGGGAAAGCCCATCTGGCGCAGCGCCTCATAGGCGCACACGGCCACCGTGTTGGAGAGGTTCAGGCTCCGGGCCTCGGAAACCATGGGCAGACGGACGCACCGGGCGGCATATGCCTCCCGGAAGTCCTGGGGCAGCCCCGCGGTCTCCTTGCCGAAAAAGAGCCAGCACCCGTCGGTGAAGACGGCCTCGCTGTACGGCCGGGGCGCCTTGGTGGTGGTCAGGTAGAGATTGTCGGCCGCCTCCGGATGAAGCCGGAACAGCGCATCTAAGTTTTCATAGACCGACACATCCACCAGATGCCAGTAGTCCAGGCCGGCCCGGCGCACAGCCCGCTCGGAGATGTCAAAGCCCAGGGGCTCAATGAGATGCAGATGGCTGCCGGTGGCCGCACAGGTGCGGGCGATATTGCCGCAGTTTTGCGGGATTTCCGGCTCCACCAGAACAATATGCAGCATAGAACGACCTCCGTCCAGATGAACGCACCCTATTGTAATGCATTCCAATCGCAAATTCAACTGTAAAGTGAGAATTTTATCAGAAATTCAAAAGAAATCACAACAATTTTACAGCTCTGTCTGAAAAAACAACATAAAATGACAAAATTTCATGCTTCCCATTTGGAAGAGGATGGACCGTGTATCAAAAACCGTTCAATCTATCCAAAAACCAGGGGGAAAATTCTATTATTTATTTTATCCCAACCACTGGATTTTCCCTTTTTGTTTGTTATAATGTGGATAAGACTTGACGACAGGAGGGATTTCCTATGAATCAGACACGAGCAGTTCTCTTTTTGCCTGATGAAGCCTCCTGTGAGGGAGTGGTCCGGCCGCTGATGCTGCAATCCGTTTTATTTTGTCCCCTTTTGACTTGGGTGGGCAAGACATTGATGGCGCGCAGTATCCAGCGGTTTTTTGTTGTCTGGGACAAAGAGGAGTACGCCGCGGAGCTGCGCGGATGCTTCCCGGCGGAGGCGGATGTCCTGGTCTCCGGCAGCCGTGAGGCGCTGATGGACTTTTTATCCCAGGAGGGAGAGGTGGAGGTTTTCCCCTGTGAGATGCTTCCTTTGCAGCTGCCGGGCGGGAGCTGCTACGCCTATACCGCACAGGCATCGGCTCTGCGCGAAAGCTGGAGGGAAGGCAGCGGCGGCGCCGTCCCCGGCGCCCGGGAGCTTACAGGGTTTACCGCTGTGTATGACCTTCCGCGCCTGCGTGAGATGGAGCTTTCCTGCCGGGACGAGATTGTACGGCGCCATGCGGCCGCCGGCGTCCACATTCTGGACGGCTCCTCTGTGTACATCGACCCCCGGGTGGAGATTGGAGCGGGCACGGTGGTGCTGCCGGGCACCATTTTGCGGGGAGAGACGACAATCGGCCGGGACTGCGAGATCGGCCCCAACGCCATGATCCGGGACTGCACGGTGGGAGATGGGACCACCGTCAACGCCTCCCAGGCCAACGAAAGCACCATCGGCAGCCGGGTGAAGGTGGGGCCCTTCGCCTATATCCGCCCGGGCTGCGTCATCGGCGACGACATCAAGGTGGGCGATTTTGTGGAGGTGAAGAACTCCGTCATCGGCGACGGCACCAAGATCTCCCACCTGACCTATGTGGGAGACAGCGACGTGGGCCAAAAGGTCAACTTCGGCTGCGGCACCGTGACCACCAATTATGACGGGTTCAAAAAATACCGCTGCACCATCGGCGACCGTGCGTTTATCGGCTGCAACACCAACCTCATCGCACCGGTGACGGTGGGCGAAGGCGCCTACACCGCGGCGGGCAGCACCATCACCGACGAGGTGCCGGCCGACGCGCTGGCGGTGGCCAGGGCGCGGCAGAAGAACCTGGAGGGCTGGGCCGCCCGGCGGCGGGCGCTCCACGCGGAGAAGAAAGACTGAAAAATAACGATAGATAACAGAAAGAGGGCGCTTAAAATGATTGCACACGGCAAAGATATCAAGGTGTTCACAGGCAATGCGAACCACAAGCTGGCGGAGGAAGTCTGCAAAATCATGGGCACCAAGTTGGGCGAGTCTGAGGTTGGGACATTTTCCGACGGTGAGATTTTCGTCTCGCTGTATGAGACTGTCCGAGGCTCCGACGTATTCGTCATCCAGTCCACCTGCAATCCGGTGAACCGGAACCTGATGGAGCTGCTCATCATGATCGACGCGCTTAAGCGGGCCAGCGCCGGACGCATCACCGCGGTGATGCCCTACTACGGCTACGCCCGTCAGGACCGCAAGGCCAAGGCCCGTGATCCCATCACCGCCAAGCTTGTGGCCAATATGGTCACCGCCGCCGGCGCGGACCGGGTGCTGACCATGGACCTGCACGCCTCCCAGATTCAGGGCTTTTTTGATATCCCCGTGGATAACCTGGCCGGCAACCCCATTTTTGTGGACTACTATGCCAAGAAGTTTGGCTCCCAGTGCGAGGACATGATGGTGGTCTCCCCCGACGTGGGTTCCGTGGCCCGGGCCCGCGCCTTTGCCCAGAAGCTCCATATGTCCCTGGCCATTGTGGATAAGCGCCGCCAGAAGGCCAACTCCTGCGAGGTCATGAACGTCATCGGCGACGTGGAGGGCAAGGACTGCATCATTTTCGACGACATGGTGGATACCGGCGGATCCCTGTGCAATGCCGCCAAGGCGCTGATCGACATCGGCCACGCCAAGAGCGTCCATGCCTGCGCCTCCCACGGCGTCCTCTCCGGCCCCGCCATCGAGCGGATCAACAACAGCGTGATCACCGAGCTTGCCCTGCTGGACACCATCCCCCCCATTGCCGAGGGTGCCAGCGAGAAGATCAAGTACCTCACCGTGGCCCCCATGTTTGCCGAGGCCATTGAGCGCACCTACCAGGAGATTTCCATCTCCAAGCTGTTCCGCTAAAACAAACGGATAAAAGCGGGGCGGGGGGCTTCCCCTGCCCCGCCCTTACACTTTTCTGGAAAGGGATACTTTATGTTTGGAAAACCCTCCGGCGTGGAGTGGATCATCGCATGCCTTGGAAATCCGGGCAGCGAGTACGCCAATACCCGCCACAACATGGGCTTCCTCACCGCCGATCTGATTGCGGAGCGGGAGCATGTCAAGATCAACAAGATCAAGTTCAAGTCCGCCTGTAACATCTTCTCCTTCGGTGGCGCCAAGGTGCTGCTGATGAAGCCCCAGACCTATATGAACCTCTCCGGCGAGGCGGTTGTGGAGGCGGTGAAGTTTTATAAGGTGCCCCTGGACCACCTGCTGGTGATCTTCGACGACATCTACCTGCCGGTTGGGAAAATACGCATCCGGCCCTCCGGCAGCGCGGGCGGCCACAACGGCATCAAAAACATCATTGCCCACCTGGGCAGCGACCAGTTCCCCCGAATCAAGATCGGCGTGGGCTCCCCCACCAATCCGGACTACGACATGGCCGACTGGGTGACGGGCACACCAAGCATGGCCGAGCGAAAAATTCTTCTGAATTCCTTTGCCCGGGCGGCTGACGCGGCGGAGGCCATCTGCTCCGGCGAGGAGCTGCGCAAGGCCATGGGGCGCTTCAACTGAAAGAACATGGTTCGCCTTGACAGCGGGCGTATACTATAAATCAGGATGAATTCGGAGGCACACCCCTCCCCGCAAGGGGCGGAGTGCGCCCCTATGCGCGTATAATTGGCAAATTTTAACAAATTAAGACAAGGAGGCCGATATGGAGGCCCTGACAAACGCACTGCTGAAAATTCCGGAGATCGAGGAGCTTGCCCGGCGGATTGAGGGCGGCCGCTGTCCGGTGGCGGTATCCGGAACGGCCCCGGTGCACCGGTCTCAGATTTCCGCGTCCCTGGCCCAGCGCCTCAGCCGGCCGTTGGTGATGGTCTGCGGCGATGAAAAAGAGGCCCTCAGGCTGTGTCTGGACCTGAAGACGCTGATGGGACGGGAGCCGCTGCGGCTGCTCAGCCGCGACTTCCAGCTTACCTCCGCCGCTTTCTCCCGCAGTTGGGAGCACCGGCGCCTGGCCGCCCTCTACGCGCTTGCAAGGGGCGGGGAGGGCGTGGTGGTGGCCACGGTGGACGCTCTGATGCAGCGCTCCATTCCCCGGGAGGTGCTGTTGAACGCGGCCTTTACGGTGAAGGTGGGCGGCCGGGCGGACCCCCAGGCCCTGGCGGAGAAGCTGACCGCGGCGGGCTATACCCGCTCCGACCAGGTGGAGGGCGCCGGACAGTTTGCCCTCCGCGGAGGCATTCTGGATGTGTTCTCCCCCATGATGGATCGGCCGGTGCGCTGCGAGTTTTTCGATGATGAGATCGACTCCTGCGGGCTGTTTGACACAGCCACCCAGCGCCGGATCAAGAATGTGAAGTCCGCCCTGATCCTTCCGGCCTCGGAATTTCTCCCCGCCTACGGGGAAGGGGGCATCTCCGCGCTGGTAAAGGCGCTGGAGGCCCAGGCGGCCAAGGCGGAGAAAAAGCATGAAAAGCTGGCCCAGGCGCTCCGCGCCGACGCGGAGCGCCTGAGCGACGGCGCCATGCCCGACGGGCCGGACCGGTATCTGTCGGCGCTGTATGGGAAGGTGACGTCAGGGGCAGACTACCTGCCGCCGGACGCGCTGGTGTGCATCAGCGAAAGCGCCCGTGTGGACGAGGCCGCCAAAGGCAGGGCGCTCCAGTGCAAGCAGGACACGGAGACGCTGCTCTCCGCCGGCGTGCTGGCCGGGGAGTGGAGCAAGCTCTATCTGAGCCCGGAGGAGCTGTTTGCCCAGCTGGAGGAGTTCCCCACCATGATGATGGACGCGCTGCCCACCTCCCGCTATCCCATGCGGCCCAGGGGCCTTTTGTCCATCTCCGCCAAGCAGCTCAGCTCCTATGGCGGCAGCCTGGAGACGGCTGTGTCCGACATGGCCCACTACCGCTCCACCGGCAGCGGCGTGCTGGTGTTCTGCGGCAGCGAGACCCGGTGCAAAAACCTTCAGCGGCTGCTGGAGGAGCGGGATATCCCCCCCGTACTGGACCTGGAGGGGACGGGGGAGGTAGAGCCGGGGCAGGTGCGCGTCACCTTAGGCGCCCTTTCCGCCGGCGCCGAATATCCCCAGCTCCGCCTGGCTATTCTGACGGAGGGCCAGCTGATGGCCCCGGAGCGGAAAAAGCAGCGGGTGAAGAAGGAGGATTCCAACCGCCAGAAGATCCAGTCCTACACCGACCTCTCCCCCGGCGACCTGGTGGTCCACGTCCACCACGGCGTGGGGCGGTTCGTGGGCATGCAGCGCATGCCTGTGGACGGTGTGGAAAAGGATTATATCAAGATCGCCTACGCCGGCGGCGACTGCCTCTATGTCCCGGCCACTCAGTTAGACCAGGTGAGCAAGTACATCGGCGGCGGTGAGGACACGGAGCGGCAAAAGCTCAACAAGTTGGGTGGCACCGAGTGGGCCAGGCAGAAGAGCAGGGCCAAGGCGGCGGCCAAGGACCTGGCCAAGGGCCTCATCGCCCTCTATGCCGAGCGGCAGAAGCGGCCCGGCTTCGCCTTCTCTCCCGACTCCCCCTGGCAGCAGGAGTTTGAGGAGTCTTTTGACTACGCGGAGACTGACGACCAGCTGCGCTGCATCGCGGAGATCAAGGCGGACATGGAGCGACCCCGGCCCATGGACCGGCTGCTGTGCGGCGATGTGGGCTACGGCAAGACGGAGGTGGCGCTGCGGGCGGTGATGAAGTGCGTCTTGGACGGCAAGCAGGCCGCCATCCTGGTGCCCACCACGGTCCTGGCCCAGCAGCACTACGCCACGGCGGTCAGCCGCTTTCGCAACTTCCCGGTGAAAATTGAGGTGCTCTCCCGGTTTCAGACCGGCCGGGTGAGCAAGCAGGTCCTCCAGGACGCAAGGGACGGCAGCGTGGACCTTCTGATCGGAACCCACCGGCTGCTGCAGAAAAACATCGCCTTCAAGGACCTGGGCCTTCTCATTATCGACGAGGAGCAGCGCTTCGGCGTCACCCACAAGGAGCGGCTCAAGGAGATGAGCAAGCAGGTGGATGTGCTGACCCTGACGGCAACGCCCATCCCAAGGACGCTGAACATGGCCCTCTCCGGCATCCGGGACATGAGCACCATCGAGGAGCCGCCCATGGACCGCCAGCCGGTACAGACCTATGTGCTGGAACACGACTGGGCGGTGGTGGAGGACGCCATGCGCCGGGAGCTGGCCCGGGGCGGACAGGTCTACTACCTCCACAACCGGGTGGAGTCCATCGACGCCGCCGCCTCCCGCATCCGCAAGATGTTAGGTGAGGACGCCCGGGTGGTAGTGGGCCACGGAAAGATGAGCGAGCAGGAGCTCTCCGACGTGATGCAGCAGATGGTGGACGGCTCCGCCGACGTGCTGGTATGCACCACAATCATTGAAACAGGCATTGATATTCCAAACGTGAATACACTTGTGATAGAGGACGCGGACCGGATGGGCCTGGCCCAGCTCCACCAGATCCGTGGCCGCATCGGCCGCAGCTCCCGCCGGGCCTACGCCTATCTCACCTACCGCCGGGGCAAGATCCTGACGGAGACGGCCTCCAAGCGCCTCAGCGCCATTCGGGAGTACGTGGAATTCGGCTCCGGCTTCAAGATCGCCATGCGGGACCTGGAGATCCGCGGCGCCGGCAACCTGCTGGGCCCGGAGCAGTCCGGGTATATGATGAGCGTGGGCTATGACATGTACCTGAAGCTGCTTGAGGAGGCGGTGCTGGAGGAGCAGGGCCGGGAGAAGGCCGTAGAGACCGAGTGCTCCGCTGATCTGACCATTTCCGCCAACATCCCGGAGTACTATGTGCCCTCACCGGAGCAGCGGATGGACCTCTACCGCCGCATCGCGGCCATCCGCAGCGCCGAGGATTCGTCGGACCTTCTGGACGAGATGATGGACCGCTACGGTGATCCTCCCAAACCGGTGCTGGCGCTGCTGGATGTGGCGCTGCTGCGCTCCGCCGCGGCCAGAGCCGGCGTGGCCGACATCTCCCAAAAGGGAGAGCGTCTGGTGCTGGCGCTTGCAAACTTCCGGCCGGAGGCCATCAGCGCCGTATGCTCCATGCCCAAATACCGCCGCAGCCTGACCCTCTCCGCCGGGGAGACCCCAGCCCTCAGCCTCCGCCTCGCTCCAAAGGCCGACGTGCTGCAGTGTGCCCTGGACCTGGTGGAGGAGCTTCGTTTGGCGGATACAAAGGAGAACGAAAATGGATGAACAAAAGAACGAACCCGTAAGGGAGGAGACCACGGCGCGCCGGCTGTGGAAGAACTACGGCTACTTGGTGGTGACTGCGGCTGTGGTCATCGTGCTGTTCCGGGTGATTCTGGCGCTGGCCTATGTGCCCACCGGCTCCATGGAGCCCACGCTGCCCACCCACTCCATGTTCCTTGGCGTGCGGCTGCCCTATGTGGTGGGCGACCCTCTGCCGGAGCGGGGCGACATCGTGATGTTCCGCAGCGAGGAGCTGGATGAGGTCATGGTCAAGCGGGTGATCGGCGTGCCCGGCGACACCATCGCCTTTGACGGCGGCGCCGTGGTGCGCAACGGCGAGAAGATAGAGGAGGAGTACCTTGTGGATGGGGTACAGACCTATCCCGCGGTGGAGGGGGCGGAATTCACCGTGCCGGAGGGCTGCGTCTTCCTCTTGGGCGACAACCGGGAGAGCTCCCTGGACAGCCGCTGGTGGGGCAACCCCTATATCCCCTTGTCCGCCATTCAGGCCAGGGCGCTGGTAAGCCTGTCCCTGCTGCCGAAAAATACCTGGATCGGCGTCCGGACGCTGTCATAGTGCGGTCTGTCCGCGCCGGAGTGATCTGGAAGGAGCGGAATCAACCATATGAAACGATTTCTGGCCGCGGCGTGCGCGTTGGCGGCGGTTTGCCTGACGGCCTGCGGAGCCTCCGGAGGCGGTACGGTTAAAGAAGGGCTGTACTACGACGCCTCCGGCATCTGCCCCGACGCGGTGCTGCTGACGGTCAACGGACAGGATGTGGCGGCGCAGCGGTATTTTTACTGGCTGACCTACACCTGCGACTATGCGGCCCAGGCCCTGGGCGATGGTCTGGACTGGAGCGAGGAGCGGGAGAGCGGTACGCTTGCGGACTACGTAAAAGAGGAGGCCCTGCGCCGCACAGCCCTCTACGCCGTGGTGGAGCAGTGGGCCCGCCAGGCGGGATGCGGGTTGACGGCTGAGGACCAAACCGCCATCGACGGCCAGTTTGCGGCCAACGCCCAGCAATACGGCGGCGAGGAGCAATACCTTACCCGGCTGGCTTCCATGGGTCTGGACCGGGAGAGCGCCGACTCCCTCAGCGCGGACTACTATCTCTACGGCCACCTGAAAGAGGCTTATCCCACCTCGTCGCTCTGCCCCGAGGGCAGCAGTCTGGAGGAGTATAAGGCCCGCTGCGCCACTGTCAGCTGGTGCGCCGTGCCCGCCGCGGCGGGAAAGAGCGCCCGGGCCAGGGCCGACGAGATCGCCGCGTCCGTCAACGGCGGCAGGCCCTTTGCAGAGGCCACCGCCGCTCTGGGCGGCGAGAGCGCCCAGAGCGTCACGCTGACGCCGGAGGACGCGCTGTGTGCCCAGGCGGCTGCGATCGCGGAGGGGAGCTGCGGCGCGGCGGAGACGGCGGAGGGAGTCTTTGTGCTGCTGCGCCAGCCCCTGGAGGAATCGGCGGCGGCCGGGGCCTTTTTTGATGAGGCGCTGAGCCGGGCCGCGGAAGAGGCGGAGATCACCTATGCCGACACCTGGGACACCATTGACGCCGCCTCCTACTATGAAAAGGTGACCGCCCTTCGGGAAAAGCTGTAAACGGTCCCCCTGGTTTTCGTCAAGTTGACGAAAACCAGGGGGTATTTGTCAATTATTTAACAAAATTTGAGGGGAGGACCAACACGCCCTTGACGGGAAAAGGATTCTTCTGTATAATAGCCACTGTAAGAGTTTGATAATAATTTAACAAAAGTAATCGTATACCTGAAGGAAAACCGCAAGAAACAGCATGAAATTCCCGTCAGACGGTTTGAAACGACACGGCAACTGTGATACACTGGCTCTAATAGCACTGGTACGCTTTGATACCGGATGAATTTTTAAAAATGGAGGACAATCATGAAAGATCTGTATGTTGTCAACTGCTGCAGAACCGCAATTGGTTCCTTTGGCGGCGCACTGAAGAACACCCCTGCCGCCGATTTGGGCGCCATCGTGGTGAAAGAAGCGCTGAACCGCGCCGGCGTCAGCCCTGAGCAGGTGGACGAGGTGATGTTTGGCTGCATCCTGACCGCCGCCCAGGGACAGAACGTGGCCCGCCAGGTGGCCATCAAGGCCGGCGTCCCTTACAGCGTTCCCGCCTACACGGTGGGCATGGTCTGCGGCTCCGGTATGAAGTCCGTTATCGAGGGCGCCCGCTCCATCCTGGCCGGTGACTCCGACGTGGTGGTCTGCGGCGGCACCGAGAACATGAGCGCCGCTCCCTTTGCCTCCATGGACGCCCGCTGGGGCGCCCGCATGGGCGACAAGAAGCTTGTGGACACCATGATCAAGGACGGCCTGTGGGACGCTTACAACAACTATCACATGGGCACCACCGCTGAGAACATCTGCGACATCTGGGGCATCACCCGCCAGGAGTTGGATGAGTTTGCCGCCTCCTCCCAGCAGAAGACCGAGGCCGCCCAGAAGGCAGGCCGGTTTGACGATGAAATCGTCGCGGTCCCCGTGAAGGTCAAGAAGGAGATCGTGGACTTCAAGGTGGATGAGTTCCCCCGGGCCGGCGTCACCGCCGAGGGCATTGCCAAGCTGAAGGGCGCCTTCCCCATCGGCCCCGAGTCTCCCAACCCCCAGGTGGTCCATACCTTTGAGCCCACCGGCGTGCAGGATGCCGCCGACAAGGGCACCCAGCGCGTCACCGCTGCCAACGCCTCCGGCATCAACGACGGCGCCGCCGCCATCGTGCTGGCCTCCGGCGAGGCTGTGGAGAAGTACGGTTTGAAGCCCATGGCCAAGTTAGTTGGCTGGGGCCAGGGCGGTGTGGATCCCAAGATCATGGGCGTGGGCCCTGTCCCCGCCTCCCGTCAGGCCATGGCCAAGGCCGGCGTGACCATCGAGGACATCGACCTGGTGGAGGCCAACGAGGCCTTTGCCGCCCAGTCTGTTGCCGTGGCCCGCGAGCTGCACTTTGACATGAGCAAGGTCAATGTCAACGGCGGCGCCATCTCCCTGGGCCACCCTGTGGGCGCCTCCGGCGCACGCATCATTGTCACGCTGCTCCACGAGATGCAGAAGCGTCCCGAGGCCAAGAAGGGTCTGGCCACGCTGTGCATCGGCGGCGGAATGGGCGTTGCCACTGTGTTTGAAAAGTGCTGATTGCTTCACCCTGAAAAAGAGGCGTCCGGCTTAAGCCGGACGCCTCTTTTGGCCGTAAAGCACCAATTACCCCGCTGCCATGCTCCTGAGCTGCGCGCGCAGGGCCTCCAGGTTGCTGCTGCAGAGAACCGGCAGGAAATCCGCCAGCCGATCCGGCTCAAACTCCCAACGGCTCAGGGCAAGCAGCAGGGAGATCAGCTCCCCATCAAACCGCTTTTTGATGGGCCTGGCCGAATTGCGCGTCCCGTAATGGTGAATTTATGCCTCAAACCGGCCGCGGATCAGGTGCCGTCCTTCCCAGACGGCCCGCTCTCCCTTGGCCACCACGCTCTCCACGGAGAAATCCTGACCGTAGATCACGAAGTCCGCGTCGGCGCCGGGGACCACGGAACCTTTGACGCCGCTTTTGTCCAGAACCCCTGCGGGGTTGGCAGTAACCAGGGTCAGCGCGTCCTCCAAAGGCAGCACCTCCTGACATACCAGGGCCTGGATCAGCTGGTGGAGCCCCCGGGGAGTGGAGTAGGTCAGACCGACGCACTCGCCCTTCTCATTGAACCGGGGCTGGCTGCCGTAGCCGTCGCTGGAGACAGTGAGGCCGGAAAGGGGCATGCCCTGCTCCAGGCAGTAGCGGATGTGACCGGCCAGGGTGACGTTTTCCTCCATGGTGCCGCCGGCGGTAAAGTCCATGGTTCCGCCCATCTTCACCAGGCGGATGCCGTCGTCCATCAGTTCTCTGCCGCGGAAGTTCATGTGGGTGGGCAGGAAGGTCTTGGCGGGCACATCGGAGTGGTCCAGGGCATAGAACACGGGGTCCAGCCGGCCTTTGCCGCTGCCCATGTGCATGGTCAGCAGGCCGCAGCAGGGGGCCAGCAGCCCGGCGCGGCGGACCGCGGTGGCCAGGGCGATCAGATCCTCGCCCTGGGGGTTGGAACTGCGGTGGTCGGATACGGCGATCTTGGCGCCGATAATCTCGGGGATGAGCACCATATCCCGCTCCACGCTGCCGGTGAGGGTGGTGGTGGGCCAGCCGTAGGAGCCGGTGAGCATATAGCAGGTCAGCCCTTCCTCGGTCAATGCCCGGGTCTTGGCCAGCAGATTCTCCAAACTGCGGGAGATGCCGTCGGTGCCCAAAAGGCCCACCACGGTGGTGACGCCGCAGTCCAGCAAAGTGGAGATGGAGGCCTCCGGCGTCCGGGAGGCCGGCCCCTGCTCACCGCCGCCGCCGGTCACGTGGACATGGAGGTCGATATAGCCGGGCACCAGGCGCTTTCCGCCCAGGTCAAAGCGCTCCACATCCGGGGCGCTGTCATAGTCCGTGATGGCGTCGTCGATGCGCGCGATGCGGCCGCCCTCCACAAGAATATCTTTTTTCCCAAGGTGAGATGGCGCATAGACATCGGCGTTTTGGAACAGTTTCAAGCTTGTTTCCTCCTATTCAAATGTACCCCTGACCAGAAGCTGTCCCCTTTGGAGCATAACGCGTCCGCGGGCGACCACGGTGGAGAGGGTAAAGTCGGGATTGAGCAGCAGAAGGTCGGCGTCGGAGCCGGGGCGCAGCGCGCCCTTGGCCGGATACAGGCCGTTGGCCTCCGCCACGTTCCGGGTGCACACGCCAAGGGCCGTCTCAAGAGGGACAGCCTGCTCCGTGACGGCGGCGCGCAGCTCCTCAAGCAAAGAGGACTGGGGGACCACCAGCAGCCGCCGGACATGGCCCTGCTCATCGTGGACCGCCATGGAGCCGTTGCCGTCGGAGCTCATGGTCACATGGCTCATGGGCACGCCGCCCTCCAGGCACAGCCGGATGGCCGCGGCGGGGGAGACGCAGCCTTCAAACCCGTCGCAGGCCCGAATGCCAGAGGTCAGGTCGATATAACCGCCCTGTTTGGCAAAGGCCATGCCCTCCTCCATCAGCCGGGCGGAGCGGTTGACGTGGGTGGGGATCAGGTGGCGGGCCGGAATCTCCGTCTCGTCCAGAAGGCGGAAGAGCATGGAGAGGCCCGCCTCCCCCACACCCATGTGGAACTGCACCACGCCGGCCTTGCCGGAGAGCATGCCGCCCAGGCGCGCCTGGGTCACCAGGCGCTTGAGCTCGCTGAGAGTGGGCTGGGAGCTGCGGTGGTCCGAAAGTGCGATCTCCCCCACGCCTAACACCTTGTCGACAAGGATGATGTCCCGGCGGACGTCCCCGGTCATGGTGTGCACCGGCAGCTCGTAGGAGCCGGTGAGCATATAGGCGCTGATGCCCTCGGCCTCCAGGGCCCGGACCTTAGCCAGCAGACTTTCGCCGTGGCGGGAGGTGCCGTCGGTGCCCAGTACGCCGATGACCGTGGTGACACCGGAGCTGATGACGGTGGAGAGCTGTACCTCCGGGGTGCGGCTGTAGGGACCCGCCTCGCCGCCGCCTCCAATGGCGTGGAGATGCTGGTCCACCAGACCCGGGCAGGCGATGAGCCCGGAGGCGTCGATCTCCTCCACCTTCAGGGCGGAGCAGCTCAGGTCAATGTGCTCCTCCATGGCCAAAATGACGCCCTGGGCAATCAGCAGGTCCCGGACGCCGATGTGCTCAGGCGAATAGACGTCCGCGGAACGGATCAGGAGCATGGATCAGTCCTCCTTTGCCATTTCCTCCGGTGTCAGCTTTTTGATGCCGATGCCGGTGAAGCCGTAGAAGATGGCAAACAGGAATCCGGTATAGCACAGCACGGCCCAGGGCAGATACTCCAGGGTCTCCACGCCCAGGGTGGCGGTCATATAGGCGCCCGCCGCGGACCAGGGGACAATGGGCACGGCCACGGTGCCGGCGTCCTCCAGGGTGCGGGAGAGGTTGACCGCGGCCAGGCCCCGCTTCTTATAGGCGTCGCGGAACATCTCGCCGGGGATCAGGATGGAGAGATAGGAGTTGCCGGTGGTCAGGGCCATGGTTAGGCAGGCCACCACGGTGCTGGCGATCAAGCCGCCGGTGGACTTGACCACGCTCAGCAGGTTCTCCAGCACCACGTCCAGGCATCCGGCGCAGCTCATGATGCCGGCAAAGCAGAACGCACAGAAGACCAGCAGCGTGGTGGACATGATGCTGGTCATGCCGCCGCCGTTGATAAGGCGGGTGACCTCCCAGATGACGGCGGAGGGGTCAAAACCCTCTGCGGTGACCATGGAGACGTCGAAGCCGCCCACGGTGGAGGAGAGGATGTTGGCCAGGGAGATGTGCTGGAAGGCAAAGGCCATGACGCCCGCCACGGCCGAGGACCCTAACATGACGGGGATGGTGGGCAGCTTCATTACGGACCCGGCCAGAATGATGACGGCGGGCAGCAGCAGAAGGATGTTCCAGTTGTACATGGTGTCAAGGGTGGAGAGCATGGTCTCCACGGTCTCGGGGTTGGGCACGGCGGCAACGCCGGTGCCGGAGCCCACGATGGCGTAGACGATCAGGGAGACCACGGTGGCGGGGATGGTGGTCCAGAGCATGTGCTTGATGTGGCTGTAGAGCTCGCTGCCGGCGGCAATGGGCGCAAGGTTGGTGGTGTCGGACAGGGGGGAAAGCTTATCGCCGAAATAGGAGCCGGCAATGACGGCGCCGGCGGTGGCGGGTAGGGACACGTTCAGGCCGGAGGCAATGCCCATCAGGGCCACGCCCATGGTGCCCACGGAGCCCCAGGAAGTGCCGGTGACGATGGAGACAAGGGCGCAGATCAAAAACGCCGTGACCAGCAAAAACTTGGGGTTGACGATCTGGATGCCGTAGTAGATCATCATGGGAATGGTGCCGGAGGCCTTCCAGGTGCCGATGAGGGCGCCCACGGAAATCAGAATCAAAATGGCGGGCATGCCCTTGGCGATCTTATTGGAAATTTCATTGAGCATCTCGTCCCAGGTGCAGCCCACCCGGACAGCAATCAGGGCGGCAATGGCCGCCACCACAATCAGCAGCGGTTCAGTGGACCAGCCCTTCAATCCCTTGCCGTAAAACAGGATCACCAGCATGGCGATGATGGGGATCAGCGCTTCCAGCAGGGTGGGCTTGCGCTTCTGGCGGACTTTTTTCTCTTTCATGGCAATTCTCCTTTTCTCTTTGATCTATCATCAGAACTTGGGGCCGCAGCGCTCCGCGCGGCGCATTCTTTATTTAGCAAAATGCGTGCCAATTTATAAAAACCAGAAAAACAGGGAGTTGATAAAAGTTTGTCCTGATTATTTTAACTAAAGATAGACAATATCGGACAAAAAATGGTACAATCCAATGGGAGGGATGAAGATGAAACGCTTGACGATCCTGTTGCGGGACCAGGGGACCGCTCTTCACACCGGGAAGCAGATGCGGGAGATCTTCGGCGAGGTGGCCAGGGTGAA
Organism: Dysosmobacter acutus; assembly: GCF_018919205.1. Classification (NCBI taxonomy): domain Bacteria; kingdom Bacillati; phylum Bacillota; class Clostridia; order Eubacteriales; family Oscillospiraceae; genus Dysosmobacter; species Dysosmobacter acutus. The sequence goes on along the minus strand of NZ_JAHLQN010000001.1, from coordinate 281,089 downwards.
GGTGGTAATAGCCGGGCCCATGGTGGCGGAGGGCTCGGTGGACGCCGACCTGGTGGTGATTTCCCGCCAGATGGAGGAGTTGATCCGGTACGTTCGGCCCGGAACCCGGGTGCTGGTGGCGGACCGGGCGGTGAACCCGGATCAGGTGCGGCGGCTGTTTGCCCTCCCCGCCGACTCCGATGTACTGGTGGTGAACACCACCCGGGAGCTGACGGAGGAGGCTATCGAGCAGATGGAACTCTATGAGGTGGAGGGGCTGCGCTACCACCCCTATTACCCGGGGATCCGGGAGTACCGGAAAAACTGCCCGTATGCGATCACCTTTGGGGAGATGGACGCGGTGCCGCCGGGAGAGTACCGCTCCGTGACGGACCTCCACAGCCGCTTGCTCAGCATGGAGGCCTGCGTCCTTATTGCCAGGGAGCTGGGTCTCTATGAGCAGCTGCGTGGAACGCTGACCGCCGGAAACATCCGTCCGATGATCCGGCTGACCCAGGATTTGGCGAAACTCCATATCAAGTATGCCCATACTTCCGAGGATTTACAAAAAATTATCGCCCTGATGGAGGACGGCGTCCTGGTGCTGGATCAGCAGATGCGCCCGATTTTCATCAATCCCATGGCAGAGAAGATGCTGGGATCCGGGGAAGGCCGCCTGCGGGCCCTGGTGGAGGAGCTGCGCGCCCACGGGGAGGATCCGCACTTTTTCCACCGCACCGGCAGCGACAGCTATTATGTGGAGCGGATATCCTCCTCCGGCGGCCGGGAGCGGACCACCATTGTTATGCTGCGGGATGTGAAGAAGATTGAGCGCATCGAAAACAGCTACCGCCGGGCCCTGACGGAAAAGGGGCTGGCGGCCAAATATGAGTTTAAAGACATCATCTACCGCTCAGCGGCCATGGGAGAGCTGATTCAAACCGCCCGGGAGTTTGCCCGGGGGGAGTCCACCGTGTTCCTCCACGGGGAGTCGGGCAGCGGCAAGGAGCTGCTGGCCCAGGCCATCCACAACGCATCGCCCAGGCGGAACGGGGCGTTTGTAGCGGTGAACTTCGCCTCCATCTCCCTTTCTCTCAGCGAGTCGGAGCTGTTCGGCTACGCCGACGGCGCCTTCACCGGCGCCCGGCGGGGCGGCAGAAAGGGGCTTTTTGAGCTGGCACACAAGGGCACGATTTTTCTTGATGAGATCGGCGATGCGCCGCTGGAGCTGCAGAAAAAGCTGCTTCGGGTCATTCAGGAGCGGAAGGTGCTTCCGGTGGGAGGGAGCAAGCTGATTCCCGTGGACGTGCGGATCATCGCCGCCAGCAATCAGGACATGGGGGCGCTGGTGGAGCGCCGGGAGTTCCGGGAGGACCTGTACTACCGGCTCAATGTGCTGCCGCTGTATCTGCCGCCGCTGCGGCGCAGGAGGGAGGACATCCTCCCCCTGTTCTCTCACTTCCTGAAGGAGTTCCGTGTGGACGGCGGGGAGCTTTCCCGGCAGGTCCGGACGGAGATAGAGGACTACCCCTGGCCGGGCAATGTGCGGGAGCTGCGCAATGTGGCGGAGTATGTCTCCAACTTTGCCCGCTTCGACCCCAATTGGCCGGACCGGCTTCCCGGCGTACTCCACCCCCTCTCCCACTCGGACGGGGCGCGGGAGGCGCAGGAAGGGCAGGGGACGCAGGAGGCACAGCAGGAGACGGACGATCCCCGGAGCGTCCGGGCGGTGCTGGAGCTGCTGGACCGCCCGCCCTACCGATTCTCCCGCCAGGTCCTGACCCGGGAGCTGGCGGAAGAGTATGGACTGTCCCTCAGCGAGAGCCAGGTCAAGGGCCTGGTGGGCCGGCTGAAGGACAGGGGCCTTGTAAACGCGGTGACCGGGCGGGGAACTTTTTTGCAGGCTGCGGGCCAGGAGCTGCTCCGCCGCTGGAGGGCCCGGGAGAAGCAGCTTTGAGCCTGGGGCAAAACCTCTTTTGTCCCGGAGAGCGCTTTTTAAGGCGCGGACCGGATGGAAGAGGGGGACAAAAGCGGCAAAAAGAGAAGGAGCGGCGTTCTCGCCGCTCCTTTTTTGCATGTCCGCAGGAAGTGCTCAATATATTATAAGGTATCGTTGTCCCACGGTTCACCGGAGTCGCCGCTGAGCGGATCGGAGCTGCCGTATCCCCGGCCCACGCCGCTGCTGGCCTTGGCCAGCTCATAGTAGCCCAGGTTGGTGGTGATCAGATAGGGGCGGACCCACAGGGCCACCAAGCCGGAGAGCACGCCGCAGATCACCGTCAGCACCGGCAGGGACAGAGGCATCGCCACATCATTCAAGATCATGCTGTTGACCACGGTATAGGGCAGCGTCATCAAAAAGCCCCATCCGATGAAGGAGAGGTCCAGCGTCAGAAGGGACAGCTTATAGCCGCTGGTCTGGCGTTTGCTCATATTCAGGGCGTCAAAGGCGCTGAGAGACGGGTCCTCACAGAGATTGTAAAAGGCAAAGCGGTAGCGGTACATAGCCACAATACCGGGGAAAAAGAACAGCATGGACCACAGGGAGATGAAGACGCCCTCTGCAAGAAACAGCAGGATGATCTTTCCCACAAAGGAGAATCCGTCAAAAAGAGTGGACAGCTCCATGTGCACGCTGTGGCGCACGCCAAGGCAGTAGACGGTCAGCCCCATGCCCAATACAAGCTCCACCAGATAGACAAAAATGGTGATGAAGGTGGGCAGCATCCCGGCGCCTGAGAGCACCGCCATGGCGCCTCCGGAAACCACACTGTCCAGTGTATCCAGCCCCAGGCAGATGGCAAGATACAGCGCCGTGATGGCAATGGGGGAGACGCTGGCCCCCTGGAGAATGGACTTGGCTTCCTCTTTCAGACGGCGACGATCAATGTACATGAAAACCTCCTGTGCCCGCGGCGGGCAGCTCTCTTATTCAGCGGCGGCACGGTTCCGGCGCCGCGCAAACAGTATCTGTTTCCTGGTAGCGTATCACAGATTGGGGGAAATGGCAAGACATGTTTCGAAAGGTAAAATTTGAAATCTTACCGGAAAAGTGGAGGAAGAAAAGGATTGTCTGTTACAAAAAATGTGACAAAAGTTTCACGAATCCGACAGGAAATCGCCGGAAACGTATGGACAACCACCTGAAATTGGTGTATGATTTAGCACAGTATGGGGCAGCGTGGCTGCCCAGGAGAAAAATGAGGTGAAGACAATGGCACAAGCTTTCTTTGGCGGCGTTCATCCCCACGACATGAAGGCCGCTACCAATGAAAAGGCCATCGAACAGCTGCCCGCCCCGGCAGAAGTGGTGATTCCCATGTCGATGCACTTTGGTGCACCGTGCACGCCGCTTGTCAAGGCTGGAGACCGCGTGAAGATTGGCCAGAAGATCGGTGAGTTCCACGGCTTGGGAGCCCCGATCCATGCCAGCGTTTCCGGTACGGTCAGGGCTGTGGAGCCCCGCCCCTATTCCATGGGCGGCGACATCACGTCCGTAATCATCGAAAACGATTTTCAGGACGAGATCAGCGAAGAGGTCCACGCTCCGGCGGACCCGGAGGCTCTCAGCGTGGACGAGATGGTGGAGATCGTCAAGAACGCGGGCATCGTGGGCATGGGCGGCGCCACGTTCCCCACCCACGTCAAGATTTCCGGCGGACTGGGCAAGGTGGATACCGTTATCATCAACGGCGCCGAGTGCGAGCCCTACATCACCGGCGACCACCGGGCCATGCTGGAGCGGCCGGAGGAGATCATCGGCGGCGCCGCCTATCTGGCCAGAATGTTCGGTGTGGACAAGGTGGTCATCGGCGTGGAGGACAACAAGCAAAACGGCATCGACGCCATGAATAAGGTCATCTCGGAGAAGAAGGCCCCCGTGGTGGTGGAGTCCCTGCGCTGCCGCTATCCCCAGGGCGGTGAAAAACAGCTCTGTCAGGCCATCACCGGCAAGCAGGTGCCCCCGGGAGGACTGCCCTCCAATATCGGCTGCGCCGTGTTCAATATCAACACCACCTGCGCCATCTACCGGGCCATCACCACCGGTATGCCCGTGGTGAGGAAGGTGGTTACCGTCTCCGGCTCCGGCGTGGTGGAGCCCAAGAACTTGGAGTGCCCCATCGGCACGCCGGTATCCAAACTCTTTGATGCCTGCGGTGGGCTGAAGGACGGCACCTATAAGATCATCGCCGGCGGCCCCATGATGGGTATGGCCCAGTATACCGCGGACATCTCCGTGGCCAAGGGCACCGGCTCCGTCCTGGCCTTTTGCGAGGACGAGGAGCAGACCGTGGAGAATCCCCAGTGCATCCGCTGCGGCAAGTGTGTGGACGCCTGTCCGGTGCACCTTGAGCCCCTCTTTTTATATCAGTATGCTGCCAAGGGCATGGTGGATGAGCTGAACGAGGCCAACATCATGGACTGCATGGAGTGCGGCGCCTGCGCCTACGTCTGCCCCGCCCGCATGCATCTGACCCACATGTTCAAAACCGGCAAGCAGCTGGTGAAGAACAAGGCTGCCGCCGAGCGGGCTGCCGCCGAGGCGGCCAAGAAGGCCGCGGAAGAGAAGAAGGAGGCGTAAACAAATGACAGACTACAAAAATTTGAAGCTGATTGCGACTTCTTCTCCCCACATCCGCTCCGCTGAGAACACCAAGTCCATCATGCTGGATGTGATCATCGCCATGATCCCCGCCCTGGCCTTCGCCGTTTACAATTTCGGCTGGGGCGCGCTGACGCTGACCGCAATCAGCGTGATCGGCTGTATATTCTGGGAGTGGGCCTACCGCAAGGTGCTGAAGAAGCCCCAGTCCATCGGCGACCTGTCCGCTGTGGTCACCGGTATGCTCATCGCGTTCGTGTGCCCCCCCCCCACCCCCTATTGGATGATCCTCATCGGGGACTTCTTCTCCATCGTGGTGGTCAAGCAGCTTTTCGGCGGCATCGGCAAGAACTTCATCAACCCCGCCCTGGCCGGCCGGGCCTTTTTGCTGGGCAGCTATGCCAGCGTCATGACCACCTGGATTGCCCCCGGCTCCAAGTTGGGCATTTTTGGCTCTGCGGCGGACGCCGTGACCGCCGCCACCCCCATGAAGTACCTCCACGGCGGTGATCTCGAGGGCCTGAAGGCGGCCGGAGTCAGCATCAACGACATGTTCGTGGGCACCATCGGCGGCTCCTTGGGCGAGGTCTCCGCGCTGATGCTGCTGTTGGGCGGCGTGTACCTGATCATCCGCAAGGTAATCACCTGGCACACCCCTGTGGCTTACATCGGCACCGTGGCCGTGCTGACCTATCTCTTCCCCAAGGGCGGCAGCGCCATGGAGTGGATGCTCTACAACATTTTGGGCGGCGGACTGATGTTGGGCGCCTTTTTCATGGCCACCGACTACGCCACCTCGCCCGTCACCCACAAGGGACAGCTGATCTTCGGCATCGGCTGCGGACTGTTCACTGTGTTTATCCGTTATTTCGGCTCCTACAACGAAGGCGTCTGCTACTCCATTATGGTTATGAACCTGCTGGTGGCCCTGATTGACAAGAACGTCAAGCCCGCTCGTTTTGGCGTCGTGAAATCCGACAAGAAGAAGGAGGCGGCTGCAAAATGAGTGCGCAAGTCAAAGAAAAAGTGGACATGGATCCCAAGTACCTCATCAAGCTGACCGTGACGCTGCTGGTCACCTGCATCATCGTGGCGGGCCTTCTGGGCCTGGTCAACAGCGTGACCAAGGGGCCCATTGAGCAGATCAATCTGGAAAAGACCAATGCGGCGCTGTCCTCTGTGTTCCAGAGCGCGTCCGCCCCTGAGTTCCCCAAGATGGAACTCACCGACGATATGAAAGGGGCGGTCGCCGCCACCGGCGCCACGCTGAAGGAGGTCTATGAGGCCAAGGACGGCGGCGCGCTGATCGGCCATGCCTTTAAGGTGGTGGCCTCCGGCTCCCAGGGCAACATTGAAATGGTGGTCGGCGTGGACGCCGAGGGCGCCGTCACCGGCGTATCCATTGTGAACCACTCTGAAACCTCCGGCATCGGCACCAAGGTCATGGACAACGAAAACGGCGTCCTTGATCAGTTCGCCGGAAAGAACGCCGCGGACGGCCAGCTTGAGGTGGGGGCCAACGTGGACGCCATCTCCGGCGCCACCGTGTCCAGCAGAGGCGTCACCACCGGCGTCAACGGCGCGCTGGCCGCGGCCGGCCAGATCGGCTGAGAGAGGGGAGTGGAATCATGAATTTTAAAAAGCAGTTTAAAGAGGGTCTGATTACCAACAACCCCGTCCTGGTCCAGGTTTTGGGCATGTGTTCCGCCATGGCCATCACCACGTCCTTTATGAACGGCCTGGGCATGGGCGTCAGCGTGCTTATCATTCTGACGCTCTCCAACATCGTCATCGCCGCCATCCGCAAGGTGGTGCCTGACAAGATCCGCATCGCCATGTTCATCGTGGTCATCGCCGGATTTGTCACCTGCGTGGATCTGCTGCTCCAGGCCTTTTTGCCGGATGTGGCGAACTCCCTGGGCGTGTTCATCCCCCTGATCGTGGTGAACTGCATCATCCTGGGCCGCGCGGAGTCCTTTTCCTACAAAAACGGCGTGCTGGCCTCTGCGGTGGACGGCATCTGCCAGGGCATCGGCTACACCGCCGTGCTGATGATTATGAGCATTGTCCGCGAGCTGTTGGGCGCCGGCACCTTCGGCGCCGGGCTCTTAGGGCCTGAAGCCAAGGGCATTCAGATCCTGCCCGCCCAGTTTCCCGCTGGTATGCTGACGATGCCCGTGGGCGGCTTCCTGGTGCTGGGCTGCCTGATCGCGGCCATGCAGTGGGCGCTTGCCAAGTCCAAAAAGAAGGAGGAAAGCAAGTAATGGAATGGGAAAAACTTCTTTCCATCACACTGGGAGCAATCCTGGTCAATAACTTTATCTTCTCCCAGTTCTTAGGTATCTGCCCGTTCTTGGGCGTGTCCAAGAAAGTGGATACCGCCGTGGGCATGGGCATCGCCGTGACCTTCGTCATGGGCCTTGCATCCGCCATCACCTGGGCGGTGAACCAGTTCATCCTGGTGCGCTTTGACCTGATGTACATGCAGACCGTGGCCTTCATCCTGGTCATCGCCTCCCTGGTGCAGTTCATTGAGATGTTCCTGCAAAAGTCCATGCCCGCGCTGTATACCGCCCTGGGCATCTATCTGCCTCTGATCACCACCAACTGCGCGGTGCTGGGCGTTGCGCTGCTGAACATCCAGAACAACTACACCTTCATTGAATCTGTGGTCTACGGCATCACCGGCGGCTTGGGCTTCCTGCTGGCCATCGTGCTCTTTGCCAGCATCCGGGAGCGGCTGGTGTTCGCAGACTATCCCAAGGCGTTCGAGGGCTTTCCCATCGCCCTGATCACCGCAGGTCTGATGGCCCTGGCATTCATGGGCTTCTCCGGCCTGAAGGTCTGGTAAGGAGGCGCGTGATGAATATTTTAGCTGCAATTTTGGTGCTCGGCATCCTGGGCGCCGTATTTGGCCTGGTTCTGGCCGTGGCCTCCAAGGTGTTTGAGGTGAAAAAGGACCCCCGGCTGGAGGAAATCCTTGGTCACCTGGCGGGCGCCAACTGCGGCGGCTGCGGCTACCCCGGCTGCGGCGGCTGTGCCGCCGCCATTCTGGAGGGCAAGGCCCCTGTGACGGCCTGCGCCCCTGCCGGAGCGGAAAACGCCGCTGCCATTGCCCGGATCATGGGCCAGGAGGCTCCCTCCGGCGAGCGTCAGGTGGCCTTTGTCCGCTGCAACGGCGGCACCAACGCCAAGAAGCGCTTTGAGTACCGCGGCGTGCAGGACTGCCTTTCCGCCACCAAGGTGGCCGGCGGCTCTCTGGAGTGTAATTTTGGCTGCCTGGGCTTTGGCTCCTGCGTGGCTGCCTGCCAGTTTGACGCCATGCACATCGGAGCGAACGGAGCTGCCGTGGTGGACAGCGACAAGTGCACGGGCTGCATGGCCTGCGCCGCCGCCTGCCCCCGGAAGCTGATCACCTCCGTTCCCGCTTCCAAAAAGGTCCATGTGGCCTGTGCCAACCAGGATAAGGGCAAGGCCGCCATGAGCGTCTGCTCCAATTCCTGCATTGGCTGCGGCCTGTGCCAGAAGGAGTGTAAGTTCGGCGCCATCAATGTGACGAACGGCGTGGCGGTCATCGACTACGATAAGTGCAAGGGCTGCAAGATCTGTACCAAGGTCTGCCCCCGGGACGCCATACTGCCCATCGCCTCCGCGGAGGAGAAGGAAAAGTACAAGGCCATTAAGAAGGCCCAGGCGGAAAAGGCCAGGGCTGCCGCAGAGGCAGCGCCTGCCGCCAAGTCCTGACCGTTGTCTGAAAAGCACCCGGCTTTCCGCCGGGTGCTTTTTTTTGTTCAGGGGTTGCAATTTGACGGTGCTGAGCTATAATAGACTGCAACAAGGCAGAGTAGGAAAGCATGTGTAAGTCCTCACAAGGACCAGTGCCGGTGAGACGGGGAGTTGTTCACCGGACGAAAAGACTTGATCTGCAGTATGCTTTCCGCATCCCGCTGCCGCATATGAGAGATGTGGTGGCGCCTTCCTCTGTGCGGTTTTCCGGATTCCGGACTGCCAAATTCACACAGAAGGAAGGTATTTTTATGCTCATTCGCGAAAAACATCTCTTCGCCTCCCCCCTGTCCAAGGGCTATTGGACGGAGGCCGCGGTCAGCCTGAGGGACCTTCGGTGCATGCTGTTTGCGGCACTGATGATCGCCGCATGCATCGTGCTCTCCCGGTTTAAGATTCCCATGGGGGAAAACCTCAGCATCAGCATCACGTTTTTGGCCAGGGCTCTGTGCTCTTTGGTCTACGGGCCGTTGGGCTGCCTTATTTTTGCCGCCGCCGAGGATACGCTGAGCTTTTTCGTCAGCTCCGGCGGTTACCCCTACTTCCCCGGCTATATGCTCACCACCATGATGGGCTGCTACATCTACGCTCTGTTTTTCTATCGCTCCAAGATCACCGTGAAGCGTATCATCCTGGCCAAGGTGCTGACCAATATTCAGAATGTGCTGCTGGGCTCGCTCTGGAGTGCCATCCTCTACTCCAAGGGCTATCTCTTTTACATGACTGCCAGTCTGGTGAAAAATGTTCTGTACCTCCCCGTACAGATTCTTCTGATGGTCATGCTCTTCCAGCTGCTGCTGCCGGCCATGCAGCGCCAGCACCTGATTCCCGCCCAAATGGAGGGCGACCGCATCCCTTGGTAAAGCCAACCGGCCGCCAACCGGTGAAAAAAGCTCCTCTGCCGCATCAAGCGGCAAGGGAGCTTTTTTGATGTGATGGGAGGGAAAAGGGTTATTGGGAACCCTCCCGGATGCCGCGCCATACCGTCTCCGGCGTGATGGGAAGGGAGGCGCAGGATACGCCAACCGCCTGAAAGACCGCGTCCGCAATGGCGGGGCAGGGCGTGTTGATGACCACCTCGCCGATGGATTTTGCCCCAAAGGGGCCGGTTGGTTCCCAATCCGGCTCAAAGGCAATCCGGATGGGAGGCGCGTCGGGCCGGACGGGAATCTTGTACTGCAAAAAGGAGTTGGTGCGCAGCTTTCCCTCAGGCGAACAGCTGACGGCTTCATAAAGGGCCATCCCGATCCCCTGCAGAATCCCCCCCTGGGCCTGCACCGTGGCCAGGGCCGGGTTGATGACCGTCCCGCAGTCCACTACCCCAAGAAAGTCGGTTACAGAGACTTTTCCCGTGGCCGTATCTACCTCCACTTCTGCAAAGCCGGCCATCAGGGGGGGCGCCGAATAGGTGCAGCAGTGCTGGGCGGTGGCAGTGAGGAAACGGCAGTCCGGCCGCAGAACCAGTTGGGCGCCCAACTGTTGGAGGCTCAGCCGGCGGGAGGGGTCGCTCCGCTCAAAGACACCGCCTTCGTCCAGATCACAGCGCTCCGGTAAAAGATTCAGGCGCCGGCTCCCCTCCTCCAACAGCTGCTCTTTCAGCGCGGAGGCCGCCTTGACCACGGCCTGACCGGTGACATAGGTGGTGCTGGAGGCGTAGGAGCCCTTATCATAAGGGGAGTGGTCGGTGTCCACGCCCTCGGTGACCACTTGGTCGACGGAGCAGTTCAGCACTTCCGCCGCCATCTGGGCCAGAATGGTGTCGCAGCCGGTGCCGATGTCTGTGGCGCCGATGTGAAGGGTGTAGTAGCCGTTGTCATTTAAGTGCACCGTGGCGCAGCAGACGTCCTTCATGGGCACGCCCGAGCCCTGCATGGTAACGGCCATGCCGGCTGCCCGGACCTTTCCGCCGCCGACGCTGCGGGCATGGCGGCGCTCGTCCCAGCGGAACAGGCGCTTTCCGGTCTCAATGCACCGGTCCAGGCCGCTGCTTTGCAGCACGTCACCGAAATAGGCCGGCATCACCTCTCCGGCGTGGGGGATGTTTTTCAGCCGCAGCTCCGCCGGGTCCAGGCCCAGGGCATGGGCCACGCGGTTTGCCATGCTTTCCACGGCAAAGCATCCCTGGGTGGCGCCAAAGCCCCGGCAGGCTCCGGCGGGCATGGTGTTGGTGTAGACAAAATCAGCCCGGTGGCGAAAGGCGGCGTGGGCGTACAGGGGAATGGTTTTGTGGCCCACCAGCAAGCTGGTGGGGAAGGACTGCTCCCCGTAGGCGCCGCCGTTGCCCAGGGCGTAGAGCTCGATGGCCCGGACCACGCCGTCCCGGGTGGCGCCCATCTTCACCTGAAGCCGCATCTGGTGGCGGCTGTTGGAGGCGGTAAAGCACTCCCGCCGGGTGAAAACCAGCTTGGCGGGGCGGCCCGTGGCCACGGTGACTGCGGCGGCCAAGAGCTCCGAGACGATGGACTGCTTTGCGCCGAAGCCTCCGCCCACCCGCGGCTTGATCACCCGGACCCGGGACTGGGGCAGGCCCAGAGCCGCCGCGGCAATGCGGCGGATGTGGAAAGGCACCTGGGTGGAGCTGACAATGGTCAGCCTTCCCTGATAATCAAAGTAGCAGCAGGTGCGAAAGGTCTCCATCATGGCGTGGGCGGCGGCCTGGGTGTAGAAGGTGTCCTCCAGAATCAGGTCACAGTCCTCAAACGCCCTGTCCACATCACCGTACTCCGCGCTGTGGCTGCACAGGAGATTTCGTTTTACGTCGCCGCCGATGGGGACGTTGTTGTGGTAATCCGCCTCCGGATGCACCACCACGGGCGCGTCCAGGGCCTGCTCGAAATCCAGCACGGCGGGAAGCACCTTATATTGCACCCGGATTCGGCGCAGCGCGGCTTCCGTCGCCTGTTCCGTCTCCGCCGCAACAATGGCCACTGGATCGCCCACATAACGCACCCGGTCCTCCAGGATGTAGCGGTCATAGGGCGAGGATTCCGGCGCGCACTGCCCGGCATAGGTGCAGCGTATTTTGGGAAGATCGGCGTGGGTCAGGACGCAGACCACACCCGGAACCGCAAAAGCGGCGGTGGAGTCAATGGAGCGGATGAGCGCGTGGGCATGGGGGCTGCGAAGGACTTTGACCCACAGGCTACCTGACGGAGAGAGATCGTCCGTATAGGAGGCCGTGCCGCAGGTCAGGGCCGCGGCGTCCTTTTTCCGGCAGGACTGGTTTACCGTCTTCACAGCCGATTCCCCCTTTCCCGGTGCAGATACCGGCGGATGGCGGTCAGCTGGCCGGCGTAACCGGAACAGCGGCAGAGGTTCCCCGCCAAATAGGTGCTGATTTCACTATCGTCGGCGCCGGGGTTTTCCCGCTCCAGGGCCAGTACCGTCATAATGAGGCCGGGACTGCAGTAGCCGCACTGCTCGGCGCCCTCCCTGGAGAGAAACCGGCCCACCTCCTCAGCTTCTTCCCGCACGCCTTCGATGGTGGTGACAGAGGCGCCGGCCGCCCGGGCCGCGGGATAGGAACAGGAGAGGACGGGAATGCCGTCCACCCAGACCGTGCACGCGCCGCAGCTTCCGGTGTCGCAGCCCTCCTTGGAGCCCATCAGGCCCCGGCTTCGCAGATAGTCCAGCAAAGAGGCCCCGGGGGCGATGTCCCCCTGCCAGGGCTGTCCGTTGACCGTGATCAAGATCCGCATGACATCTCCTCCTTCTGCGCCTGGATGCACCGCTCCACCAGCACCTGGCACAGTGCGGCGCGATACTGGGCGCTTCCCCGCAGGTTGGAGCCGAACCGCAGCTCCCGGGCTGCGGTTTCGGCCGCAAGCGGCGTTCCTGCTGCAAGCTGCTCCGCTGCCTTGGGAGCCAGTGCGGCCACGGCGGGCCGGGCGCCCACCGCGATGCGCCACCGCCCCAGCCGGCGGCCTACGGCGGCATTGAGAACAGGGAGGTCGGTGGCGGTGAGGCGAAAGGACGCAAAGGAGGCCCGGGCGTCCGCGGGGATGCGGACGGCAGTGAGCACATCCCGTTCCCCGTGCCGGAAGGTTTTCAGGAAGTCCTCCAGGGAAAGGCGCCCGGCCTGGCAAAGATCCACCTCCGCTTCCAGCGCCAGCAGCGCCGTGGCAAGGTCGGAAAAGCCGAACCGGCCGTAGAGACTGCCGCCAAGGGTGGCGCAGTTTCGAAACTGCACGCCCACAATGCCGGCGGTGCACTCAGCAAAGAGGGAGCCAAAGCGGCTGCGGAGCAGGGCGCTTCGTTCCAGCTGCCGCAGGGTGCAGCAGCCGCCGATGCGGAAAAATCCGTCCGCCTCCTCAATCTGGTCCAGGCCCAGGCGGCTTATATCCACCAGCGTCCCATAGGGGCGGCGCTCCAGCCGCAGCCAGCACCCGCCGCCGATGATCCGGTTGGCGGGGCTTTTTCGCACCAGGGCGCAGGCCTCCTCCACGGATTCGGCAAATACATATTCCCGGATAGATAACATGAAAGTCTCCTTTCCACACTCAATCCTTGTCAAACAGGGGCAGGAAGGTCTGAGAAGGACCGTCCACCAGCCCCAGATCGGTGATCAGCGTCCCCGGCAGGACGGGCAGGGCCATGGTGGCATGCTTGAGCAGGTAGCAGCTGCCGTCGCTGATGGAGGAGAGGGCCTGTTCCACCGCCGCAATCTGGGGAACTATCTCCCGGGCGCACCGGTCGGACATCAGCCCCATCACCGGCAGGGGCAGCACCGCCAGCACCTTACCCTCTGCCGCCACGGCAAAGCCGCCGCCAATGGATTTAACCGCCTCCATGGCCAGGAAGGCGTCCTCCGGATTGGTGTAGACCAGGGTCAGGTTGTGACAGTCGTGGGCCACCGTGGAGGCCAGGGCGCCGCGCAGGATGCCGAAGCCCCGCATGACGCCGATGGTGCGGCGTGGACGGCCGTAACGGTTGCACACACAGCAGTACTGCGTGTTCTCCAGGCCGGAGAGCTCCACATAGCCTCCGCGGACGGGAAGGGGCTCATAAAAGCCCTGATTGAAGGGGGAGCCCTGGTACTTGCTGTGGATCACCAGGGTGCGCACGGTTTGCGCGGCGCCCTCCGGAGCTTTCAGACGGAAGTCCTCCGGCGAGGCGAGGTAGCCAAGCTCCATGGGGCAGGGGACCGGAGCCGGGGCGGAGCGGTCGTCCTCAGCGCAGTAGACCCCGTCCCTTGCAACAAGGGAGCCGCCCACAAAGACAGCCTCCGGCGTGCCGCCGTCCAGGGCCCGCAGCAGCTGCAGGTCCGCCGCATATCCCGGCGCCACGGCGCCGATATCCCGGAAGCGGTATTCCCGGGCGGCGTTGTAGGTGGCGCAGCGGTAGAGCTCCATGGGGTCGGCGCCGCATTCGATGGCCTCCCGGATCACCCGGTTGATGTGGCCCTCGGTCAGGAGGCGCCTGGCGTGGACGTCGTCGGTACAGATGGAGACGCTGTCCTTCCAGCGCTGGGTGCGGACGGCCTCAAGGTTCTCCGCCAAATGGTTGGAGAGGGAACTGCTCTTGAGGTTGACGTGCATTCCCAGCCGCTGCTTCAAGGCGCATTCCTGGCGGCTTCGGCATTCATGATCGCTCTGCGCGCCTGCCAGAATGTAGGCGTTGAGACCCTGGCCCATGAGCCGGGGCGCGTGGCCCTGGATGAACACATCCCGCTCAAGTCCCTTTTGTACGATGCCCCGCATCCGCTTTTCATCCCGGCACACGTTTACGTAGTCCATCACCTCTCCGATGCCGGCCACGCCGGGAAGCTCCAGCAGTGCGCCAATCTCCTCCGGGCCAAAGGCCGCGCCGCTCTCCTCAAGGCCCGGGACGGAGGGCACGCAGGAGGGGGCCAGCACGTACTGGCGCAGGGGCGTTTTCCGGCTGTTGTCCAGCATGAAGCGGACGCCTGCAATCCCGGCGACGTTGGCCGTCTCATGGGGGTCGGTCATCACGGTAGTGGTGCCGCAGGGCAGGACGGTCCGGGCAAAGTGCTCGGGGATCATCATGGTGCTCTCCACGTGGATGTGGGTGTCGATAAAGCCGGGCAGAAGGATGGCGCCCTTGCCGTCGTAATACCCCCTGCTTTTCCCCGCGTCCTCCGTTTCCCCCTCCCGGACGCAGACGATGACGCCCTGAAAGATGTCCACGCTGCCGGGGGTCAGGGCGCCTGTAAACACGTCGAAGATCACTACGTTGCCGACCGTCAGGTCACAGGGCACCTGGCCGTTGGCTGCCGACAGCAGCGCCGGGCGGTCCTTGTTTGGATCAACCTGCATGATTTCCCTCCTCCTTGATACCGGCCATCAGGGCGCCTAAGGTTTCCCGGGTGGCCTGGGACTGGGTGAGATCAGCCATGATGCGGCCGCTGAAGATGACCAGAATGCGGTCGGACAGCTCCATGATCTCCTCCAACTCTGTGGATACCACCAAAACCGCGGTGCCGCGCTGGCGGGCGGCGATGATGCTGTTTTGGATGTAGCGGGTGGCGCCGATGTCCAGTCCCCGGCTGGGGTGGACGGCAATGAGCAGCCTGGGGTCCCAGTCCAGCTCCCGGCCAACCACCATCTTCTGCTGATTCCCTCCGGAGAGCTCCTGGACCGCCTGGTCCAGCCCGGCCATGCGCACCTGGTACTCCTGACAGATGCGGCTGCCGCGCTGGCGGGCGGCCTTCCAGTCGATGAGCCCACGGCGGCAAAGCGGCACCTGGTCGTAGTGCATGAGCACCATGTTGTCGCCGATGCTCATCTCCTTGACCACCGCCATCTTCAGGCGGTCCTCAGGGATGTGGGCCACGCCCTGACGCAGCACCTGCTTCGCGCTTTTGCAGGGCTTGCCCTCCACCAGAGCCTCCCCGGAGGAGGGGCGCAGCAGACCGGTGATACAGCGGATCAACTCCGACTGGCCGTTGCCGTCCACGCCGCAGATGCCCACAATCTCCCCTTCCCGGACAGAGAAGGAGACGTCCCGGACCGCCTCCACGCCGTCTGGGCGCACATAGGAGAGGTGCTCAACCTGCAAGACCGGGTCGCCGGGCTTCGCGGATTCCTTGCTCAGGCCCAGCTCCACCTCCCGGCCAACCATACGCACCGCCAGGTCGTGGCGGTTTACCTCGGGTGTGATGGGCATGGTGCAGACGGTTTCTCCCTGGCGCAGGATGGTGCACCGGGTGCACACGTCCATGATCTCCGGCAGCTTGTGGGTGATGAAGAGGATGGTGCAGCCCTGAGCGGACAGCTGGCGCATCATGCGGAACAGCTCTTGGACCTCCCGGGGCGTCAACACGGCGGTGGGCTCGTCCAGAATCAGAAGGTCCGCCTTTTTATAAAGCGCCTTGAGAATCTCCAGCCGCTGCTGCTGGCCCACGGACAACTGCTCCACCCGGCACCAGGGATCGATATCCATGCTGTAGCTGTGGGCCAGCTCCGTGAAGCGCCGGGCCTGCTCCTTCAGATTCAGCACAAAGGGGTTTTCGGCTCCGCCCAACACCACATTTTCAATAACGGTCTGCTCCGGGATCAGCATAAAGTGCTGGTGCACCATGCCGATGCCCTGGGCAATGGCGTCGCCGGAGGAGAAAAAGCGCACGTTTTGGCCCCGCAGAAGGATTTCCCCGCTGTCCGGTGCGTACATGCCGTAGAGAATGTTCATCAGCGTGGATTTTCCGGCGCCGTTTTCGCCTAAGATGGCGTGGATCTCCCCCTGTTCTACACTCAGGTGGACGTCCTTGTTGGCGGCGGTTGTCCCGAAGGATTTATAGATGTGGTTCATTTCCAAAAAAGCCATATGGACTCCCTCCTCAGCGCACATAGTTCCGGCCGCTGCACACCGGGCGGTTGGACCTGCGGCGGTAGGCGCAGATGGCCAGCAGGGTGATGGCGTAGGGCAGCATGGCCCAAACCTCGGTGGGGATGCCGGTGCTGGCCACCTGAAGGCGGTACTGAAGCGCCTCGCTGGCGCCGAAGAGCAGCGCGGCTCCCATCACACCCAGAGGAGAGTAGTTGCCGAAGACCACCGCCGCCAAAACCATGTAGCCCCGCCCGGCCACCATACCCTCGGTGAAAAAGCTCAGCTGGCCGGTGGAGAGAAACGCCCCGGCCATGCCGGACATCAGTCCGGTGAACAAAATAGTTCCCACCTGCACCCGGTGCACCGGGAGCCCCACGGTGTCGCAGGCCCGGGGGTTGTTGCCCACGCTGCGGACAATGAGGCCCAGGTTGGTCCGGTGCATCACAAAGGAGCACACGGGCACCAGGGCAAAGGCCAGATAGACAGGGACAGGCTGGCGGAAAAGCGTGCCCACCACCGGGAGACTGCTCAAAAGCGGGATGGCCACCGGTTCAAAGGTATCGATTCTGGGGATCATGCCGTTGAGGCCAAATACGGTGCGAAACACCAGCACCGTCAGACCGGAGGCCAGGATGTTGAGCGCCACGCCGGTGACGGTCTGATTGGCCTGGAGCCCTACGGTGAAAAAGGCAAACACGGCGGACAGCAGCACCGCGCCTGAGATTGCAAGCAGCAGTCCGATCCAGACCGAGCCGCCGGCGTAGGAGCCTACCACCGCCAGCAGCGCTCCGGTGAGCATAAGCCCCTCGATCCCGATGTTGACGATGCCGGCGCGTTCGCCGAATACGGCTCCCATTCCCGCCAGCAGATAGGTGGCGGCCATCATGACCACGGAGCCCAAAAAGACGCCAAGCGAGTTCATGAACGCACCTCCTTTGCACCTTTTCTGCGGAAAAGTCCCGCCCAGACCTTCCTGGTATAGAGCTTGCGGCCCACCACAAAGAGGACGATGAGCCCCTGCATCAGATAGATCACCGCGCTGGGGACGTTGGAGAGCATCTGCATCTTGTTGGAGCCGTTGCTCATCATGCCGAATAAAAAGGCGGAGAGCAGGATGCCCAGGGGTTGGTTGCCGCCCAACAGGGCCACGGCGATGCCGTCAAAGCCCAGATTCCCGGCAAAGGACTGCATCAGCCGCTTCTGGATGGCCAAGAGCTCAATGCCCCCGGCAAGGCCGGCAAATCCGCCCGCCAGGACCATGGCCAGAAGCTGGGTCCGGCGCACATCCATGCCCGCGGTCCGGGCGGCGGACGCATTGGCGCCCACCACCCGCAGCTCATAGCCCCACTTGGTCTTCTTCAGGAAGAAGCCGTAGAACACCAGCGCCAGCAGGGCAAGGAAGATGCCGATGTGGAGGCGGGTGCCTGTGAGGAGCTTGGGCAGCACGGCGCTGCCCAAAATGGCCTTGGACTGGGGAAACTGGGTGATGGCGTCCAGGTCCTTCATAGGCCCGTCCACCAGACAGTTGACCAGCTCCATGGCGATTTCGTTGAGCATGATGGTGGTGATGAGCTCATTGGCCTGAAAGCGGTTTTTCAAAAAACCCACCACCGCGCCGCCCGCCGCGCCGCCGGCAAACCCCGCGGCCAACGCCAGCAGGAGATGGAGCGGGGCGGGAAGGCCCGGCACATAGACGCCCACCACTGTGGCGCACAGCGCGCCTAAGTACAGCTGCCCGGTGGCGCCCAGGTTCACCATACCGGAGCGCAGCGCCACGGCAAAGCTCAGTCCGGTGAAGATCAGTGGCACCGTCTTTACAATGCTTTCACTGAGGGCCGATACGCCGCCAAGAGAGCCGAAAATCAACTGGTAATACGCGTCCAGCGGATCATAACCCATGGCGTACATCACCGCGCCGGTGATGCAGCATGCCAGAAGGATGGACCACAGGGCGGTGAAAAAACCGCTGGCTCTGCCAAAAATTCCGTTCAAACGACCAGCCTCCCATAACAGGATAAAATACCCAAATGCGGCAGTGCGGGATTGCACTGCCGCATGGGCTGAAAAAACTGCGCTTTGTTGTCAGGCTTTGGGCACGTCGATCTTGCCCGCGGCCAAGTCCTCATAAATGGACTGCACCTGGGACTGGACCTCGTCGGTGGCCTTGTCGTTGGCCTGCCACTCGCCCATGTAGACCACGCCGTCCTTGGCGGTGTACTCATAGAGTTCGGTGGGCAGTTCGCCGGCCAGATACTTTTCATACATGTTGTAAACCGGCACGCCGTTGTCCATGATGACGGAGGTCAGCAGCGTGGAGGGGGCGATGCTCTCATAGCCCGGTCCGGGAGCCACGCAGCATACGCCGTTTTCCTCGGCGGCCTCAATGGGGCCGGAGCTGGCGGCATTGGCGTTGGCGGCGATGATGTCCGCGCCGGCGTCAATCATCGCCTTGGCCGTCTCCTTGGCGGCGGCGGTGTCGGAGGAATTGCCGGTGATGACGGAATTGACCTGGGCGTCGGGATTCACATAGGACACGCCGTACTTGTAGCCAGCCTCGGCGTTGAGCAGCGGGGTGATCTTCACGCTGGAAACCAGACCCACGGAGTTGCTCTCAGTGGTCAGGCCCGCCACAACGCCCATCAGGAAGCCCTTCTCCGCGTCGGACATCTGGAAGCTGTAGACGTTGCCCTCAATGGTGCTGCCGCTGATGATGATGAATGTGGTGTCGGGGAAATCGGGGGCCACGGCCAGGGTCTGCTCTTCAAAGATGTTGCTGCCGATGTAGATGAGATCGTAGCCGGAGCTGGCGTAGGTGCGGATGCTGTCCTCCACCTGGGCGGTGTCCACCTTCTCCTGATAGGACACCTCCGCGCCTGCTTCCTCGATCTTCATCAGACCGTCATAGGAGGTGTAGTTCCAGCTCATGTCGGTGATGGCGCCGGGCAGGATCATGGCCACCTTGTGGGCCTCTTCGCCGGAGGAGGATGCGGCGCCGCTGCCGGAGCCGTCCGCGCCGGGAGCGGAGGAGGAGCCGCCGCTGCCGCCGCAGGCTGACAAAGCCAGCAGCATGGTCATTGCAAGAAGTGCGCACCAGAGTTTTTTCAGTGTTTTCATGTTCCCTACTTCCTTTCAATTTTCCGGATTGTTCAGAGAGCTATAAGGTACAAAGGTCAAACCTTATAAACAAATAAAAAGCAGTCCCCACCTGCGGTGAGATGCTTACAGATTGGCTTCCTGGCTGCGGAAAAGCTGAAAGCGGATGCGGCTTGTGTCATAGAAGGCCTTCCCAAAGATGGCTGGGATGTTGTCCTGGTCAAAGGCGCAGGCCTCCAGGCAGAGCATGCTGCGGCAGGCCATGGCACTTTTGTGGCACAGCTGTGATTCCATCTCCTCCCTTGAAACAGAGGAGATGTCCACGATATCGTGGGTGATGACCTTTTCCGCCTGAAGGTAGAGCAGGCCGAAGTTGTTGTGGCTGGCCCAGTCCTCTTCACTTGGCAGTTGGGGAAAAAGAGAGGCGGGAACCCAGGCAATGCTCAAAATGACAGGAAGTTTGTCCGCGAAGTAGAGTTTTTCCACCCGGATCAGCAGGGCGCCCACCGAAAGGTGCAGGTGCTTGACAATGGACTCCGAGGCGGCCTCCTGCCGGACGGAGAGGAGCTTCATCCCGGGATCGTACCCGTTTTGCTGGATGACGGAACTGAATTCCGTCATTCCCCCGATGTTGGCCCGGATCCGCAGGGCCTCGGGGTTGATGAATGTGCCCTTCCCGTGGATCCGCAACACAAGCCCCTCCTGCTCCAGGTCCTGGAGGGCGGTGCGGATGGTGCCGCGGCTGACGTTCAGCCGCCTGGCCAGGTCCTGCTCCGGAGGCAGCTTGCCGCCCCCGCTCAAATCCATATCAAAAATGCTCTGCCGCAGGCTCTCCTTTGCGTTGTCGCTCAGAGCCTTTTTGATCACCGGCTGCAGCATGACAATCCCCCAGACGTATTAAGGTTCGACCTCTTCTGCGCTTATGTTTTTATCATACTATTTCCGCTCTTTTCCTGTCAAGCTGACTAAATACCTATCTTTCCCCGTCTTTTTTGTGCGATTCGCATGGATTTGTAGAAAATGGGAGCAGTTTAAAGGAATTGCTTATGGACTTTATAAGCGGACGAGAACGCGGCGCAGCACGGGCGGAAACAAACGATACAGAAGCCGGCGGGAGGCCGTGGAGGAAGAAAAGGAAAAGCGGTATTTTTTTGCCGAAAGAGAAGTTTACATAATGGTGTGGAAAACCGTGTGGAAAATGTGCATAACTCCTGTTTACAAAGTGTTACAAGAAATTACAGATTGTTTATGTCACCTGTTTCTTCCCGCCCATTCGGCACCAAAAATGAAAAATCGAAAGGAAAGGCCCAAAGGGAACCCTTGCCAGAGGGGAAAAAATACGTTATGATAAAATAGATCAAATAGGAAGTGGCGCAAAAGCGCACGCGCCATGGATTCTGGAGGATATATGGGCAAAGCAAAAAGCTACGGCAATGAGAGCATTTCCTCGCTGAAGGGAGCGGACCGGGTCAGAAAACGCCCCGGCGTCATCTTTGGCTCCGACGGGCTGGAGGGGTGTGAACACGCCGTATTTGAAATCCTGTCCAACTCCATCGACGAGGCCCGGGAGGGCCACGGCAGGGTCATCACCGTCACCCGGTACGGCGACCATTCCGTGGAGGTGGAGGACTGCGGCCGGGGCTGCCCGGTGGACTGGAACCCCAAGGAGAACCGGTACAACTGGGAGCTGGTGTACTGTGAGCTGTACGCCGGCGGAAAATACAATAACAATGAGGGGGACAACTATGAGTACTCCCTGGGCCTAAACGGGCTGGGCGCCTGCGCCACCCAGTACGCCTCCCGCTATATGGACGTCACCGTCTGGCGGGATGGGTTTGAGTACGCCCTGCACTTTGAACGGGGCCAGATTGTGGGGGAGCTGTCCAGGACGCCGTTGAGCCGGAAAAAGACCGGCACGCGCCACCGGTGGCTGCCGGACCTGGACGTGTTCACGGACATCGACATCCCGGCGGAGTTCTTCACCGACGTCTTAAAGCGCCAGGCGGTGGTGAACGCCGGCATCACCTTCCGGTTTCGAAACGAGGTGGGGCCGGGGAAGTTTGAGACCGCGGAGTTTCTCTATGAAAACGGCATCAGCGACTACGTGGCGGAGCTGGCCGGGGAGGACGGCCTCACCGCGCCGGTCTTCTGGCAGGCCGAGCGCCGGGGCTCCGACCGGCCTGACAAGCCGGAGTACAAGGTGAAGCTCAGCGTGGCCTGCTGCTTTTCCAACAAGGTGCACATCATCGAGCACTACCACAATTCCTCTTGGCTGGAGCACGGCGGCAGCCCGGAGAAGGCGGCCAAGTCCGCCTTTGTCAGCGCCATTGACGCCTATCTGAAGCAAAACGGGAAGTACCAGAAGAGCGAATCCAAGGTCACCTGGGCCGACGTGGAGGACTGTTTGGTGATGGTGTCCTCCAACTTTTCCACCGCCACGTCCTATGAAAACCAGACAAAAAAGGCCATCACCAACAAGTTTGTCCAGGAGGCCATGACCGACTTCCTGCGCAGCAATCTGGAGATTTACTTCATTGAAAACCGCTTTGACGCGGAAAAGATCGCCGAACAGGTGCTCATCAACAAGCGCAGCCGGGAGAGCGCGGAGAAGGCCCGGCTGAACATCAAGAAGAAGCTCTCCGGAAGCATCGACATTGCCAACCGGGTGCAGAAGTTTGTGGACTGCCGTTCCCGGGACGTGGACAAGCGGGAGATCTACATCGTGGAGGGCGACTCCGCCCTGGGCAGCGTCAAGCTCAGCCGGGACGCGGATTACCAGGGGATCATGCCGGTCCGGGGCAAGATCCTCAACTGCCTGAAGGCGGACTACGGCAAAATCTTCAAGAGCGAGATCATCACGGACCTGGTGAAGGTCCTTGGCTGCGGGGTGGAGGTACAGAATAAGCACGTCAAGGACATGGCCTCCTTTGACCTTGGAAACCTCCGGTGGAACAAGGTCATCATCTGTACGGACGGCGATGTGGACGGCTTTCAGATCCGGACGCTGATCCTGACCATGCTCTACCGCCTGACGCCCACACTGATCCGGGAGGGCTATGTCTACATTGCGGAGACGCCCCTTTTTGAGATCAGCTGCGGCGACAAGACCTGGTTTGCCTACTCCGATCAGGAGAAGGTCAGCATTCTCAAGGAGCTGGAGGGCAAAAAGGTGAAGGTGGACCGGTCCAAGGGACTGGGTGAGAACGACCCGGACATGATGTGGCTGACCACCATGAATCCGGAAACCAGACGGCTGATCCGGGTGATGCCGGAGGATGTGGAGGAGACGGCCCGGGTGTTTGACCTGCTGTTGGGGGAAAACCTGCCGGGCAGAAAGGATCACATTGCCGAAAACGGATACAAGTATCTGGAAATGGCGGATATTTCGTAGGGCTGCGTTCCACAAAGTCCTGTCCCGGCGGCCGGAGGGAGAACCGGCGCTGGTTCATCCACAGGGAATATTGGCCGAACCGGCCTGAAAGAGAGGAACTGAATATGAAAAGGATTATTTCCGCATTGCTCTGCCTGCTTCTGACGCTTTCACTGACGCTGCCTGCTTACGGCTATGAGGACACGGACCCGCCCCAGTGGCAGGAGTGGGGCTTCGACTCCCTGGAGGAGTGCGTGGAGTACTACTACGACGGTGACCTGGAGGCCTATTATGAGGACATCTCCTATGAGGTGGACTATGCCAACTGGAAAAAGGCCCATGACGCCGAGATCCAGGCCTTTGACCCGGACAAGTACTGGGCCGAGGAGTACTGGGCCGGAGACTATTACCAGAGCAAAGAGGACTACATGCTGGAAATGGGCTTTGAGAGCGAGGAGGAGCTCAACGAATACCTGCTGGACGACTACCTCTGGGAGATGTGGTGGGCCGATGAGACGGCAAAAGAGGTGGCCGAGAGCAAGAAGGCCCTGGGCGGTGTGCCCGGCCAGTTGGGCGTGATGCTGGACGGCAGCTATTTGAAGTTCGACGCTCAGCCGGAGCTGAAGGACGGCCGGACCATGGTGCCCTGCCGCCAGGTGCTGGAGGCCATGGGCGGAACCGTCTCCTATGAGGACGGCATGGCGGTCTGCCGGCTCAAGGATGCGTCTGTCACCGCCGGCGGCAAGACGGTGGAGGGCGACGCGGCGCTTTATTTCAAGGCCGGCAGCGATGTGGTCATCGTCCGCGCGGGCGGCCAGGAGCTTAACGTGCAGATGGATGCCAAATGCTACTTTAAAAACGGCCGCACTTACATCCCCGTCCGCTTTTTCGCCCAGACCCTGGGCTGCGATGTGTTTTACGATTCCCTTTTTGAAACAGCCGTGCTGCTGAACCGCCAGGCTCTGGTGGATGAGGTGGACAGCAGCTTTACCGTGCTCAACCGGCTGCTAAAATCCCTGGCCCGGGACCCCTCCAAAAATTACAGGACCGCTGCCTCCCTTGGTGCGGACCTGACGCTGCTGGATTCCATCAACGGCAACAAGACCTACAACATGGATGCCTCGTTGGAGTTGGTTCAGAGCGCTGACGCCGCCAGCGTCACCGGTCGGCTGGACCTGGCCGCCTTGGGCAAGTTGGAGGAGTTTGACCAGCTCTTCGCGGGAATGACCTCCGCCCAGCTCAGCGGCCTGAAGTCGGCGCTTGCCAATGTGAAGTTCAAGCTGATCTACGATGGCAAAGAGGGTATGATGTACCTGAACCTGCCCCTGCTTGCTTATCTGCCGGAGACGGAGTTCGCGGAGGACGACTGGGTCGCCATCCCCGCCATGGGGCTGAATTTGAACGAGGGTGCCTCCAGTGTGGGCAGCCTGATCTACACCTCCGCCACCGGGCTCAGCGGCGCTGATGAAGGCGGTGTTTACTACAATGCGGTGCACCTCTATCAGGAGATTCAGGAGTATGCCGACGAGGCCGCCGTGCTGTTGGGCGACGGCTGCTTCCAGGGCGAGGGCGGCTACGATGTGCTCCACTACGGTATGGAGGACTATCAGGCCTACCTAAAGGAGACCTATGGCGAGGACGCAGACTACTACAATGAGTTTAACAAGCTCAGCGCGGACCTGCGCATTGCCCGGGACGGAGCGGCCACCTTCAAGGTGGAGATGCAGAGCCAGGATGCGGGCTATTTCATCCCTGTGATGCTGGTCACCGCCGACGGCAAGGTGTCTTCCACCGGCGTCAACATGAATCTGGTGATGAAGCTCAAAAACACCATGGACCTGGAGATTCGCTACACGGCGTCCACCAGCGAGACCCAGCAGACCCCCGGCAAGCTGCCTGCCGATGCCAATGTCATCAACTCCTATGGCTACGACGAGGAGCCCCTGCCCGCGGAGGAGACCATCCTGTAAGGCATTGTTCACGGAATGATTCCGCAAGGCCCCGCCCGCAAAAGCGGGCGGGGCCTTGCTGCCGGAAACGGCATGAGGGAAAAGGGCGGGAAAGAAGACAAAAGCGCTGCCCTTCGACAGCGTTTGTTGTCATTCCCGGGAAAAAATGATATAATACCCTAATACGTAAATTTAAAAATCCGGCTGTGCGACCGCAGTTCGGCTCAATCCAGAGGTAGTCTATGAAGAAAAACGACAAAACCCCGAAAAAGACCTCCGTGGTCCCCCCCAATGTGCTGGGACTCCAGGCGGCGGTGGTGGAACAGCCCATCACCGACACCCTGGAGGTCAACTACATGCCCTACGCCATGAGCGTCATCGTCTCCCGGGCCATTCCGGAGATCGACGGCTTCAAGCCCTCCCACCGAAAGCTCCTCTACACCATGTACAAGATGGGCCTGCTTACCGGCGGCCGCACCAAGTCCGCCAACATCGTGGGCCAGACCATGCGATTGAACCCCCACGGCGACGCGGCCATCTACGAGACCATGGTGCGCCTTTCCAGGGGCTACGGCGCGCTGCTGGCGCCCTTTGTGGATTCCAAGGGCAACTTCGGCAAGGTCTACTCCCGGGATATGTCCTACGCCGCCAGCCGGTATACGGAGGCAAAGCTCTCCGCTATCTGCGCGGAGCTCTTCCGGGACATCGACTCCGATACGGTGGATTTTGTGGACAACTACGACAACACCATGAAGGAGCCGGCACTGCTGCCCACCACCTTCCCCAACATCCTGGTGTCCGCCAACTCCGGCATCGCCGTGGGCATGGCCTCCCAGTTTTGCGGCTTCAACCTGCGGGAGGTCTGCCAGACCGCCATAGCCTACCTGAAGAATCCGGATTGCACCCTCTCCGACACCCTGGTAGCGCCGGACTTTCCCACCGGAGGCGAGCTGATTTACAGCGCGTCCTCCCTGGAGGAGATTTACCGCACGGGCCGGGGCGGCGTCCGGGTCCGGGCCAAGTACCGCTATGTCAAAGAGGAGAATCTCATTGAGATCTATGAGATTCCCTATACCACCACCACGGAGGCGATCTTAGACAAGGTGGCGGAGCTCATCAAGGCGGGCAAGGCCAAGGAAATCGCCGACATGCGGGATGAGACGGACCTCTCCGGACTGAAGCTGGCCATCGACCTGAAGCGGGGCGTTGACCCGGACAAGCTGATGGCCAAGCTCTTCAAGCTGACCACGCTCTCCGACAGCTGCAGCTGCAACTTCAACGTGCTCATCGCCGGACAGCCCAAGGTCCTTGGGGTCCGGGAGATTCTGGAGGAGTGGACGGCCTGGCGCACCGAGTCCGTCCGGCGCCGGGTATACTTTGTCCTGAACCGGAAAAAGGACAAGCTGCACCTGCTCAAGGGCCTCAGGCGCATCCTGTTAGACATCGACAAGGCCATCAAAATCATCCGGGAGACGGAGGAGGAGTCCGAGGTCATCCCCAATCTGATGATCGGCTTCGGCATTGACCAGGTCCAGGCCGAGTATGTGGCGGAGATCAAACTGCGCAACATTAACAAGGAGTATATCCTCAAGCGGGTGAAGGAGACCGAAGCCCTTCAGGAGGAGATTGAGGACCTGGAAAACCTGCTGGGGAGCCCTCAGCGGGTGAAAAAGGTGATCATCGACGAGCTTGCCGAGGTGGAGAAAAAATATGGCGAGGACCGCAGGACCACCCTGATCTACGGCGACGAGGTGGAGGAGTACACGGAGGAGGATGAGGTGGAGGACTATCCCGTCAACCTCTTCCTCTCACGGGAGGGGTACTTCAAAAAGATCACTCCCGCTTCGCTCCGCATGAGCAGCGAGCAGAAGTTCAAGGACGGTGATGCTCTCAGCCGCCAGATGGAGTCCACCAACTGCGCGGAGATCATGTTCTTCACCGACCGATGCCAGGTGTACAAGACCCGCCTGAGCGAGTTTGACGATGCGAAGGCCAGCGTCCTGGGCGACTACCTGCCCGGCAAGTTAGGCATGGACGAGGGAGAGAGCGTGGTGTACGCCTGCCTTCCCGGGGACTACTCCGGCCAGGTGCTGTTCTTCTTTGAAAACGGCAAGGCCGCCCGGGTGGAGCTGAGCGCCTACCGCACCGCCTCCAACCGGCGAAAGCTCACCGGGGCATACTCCGACAAGAGTCCGCTGGTGGCCATCCGGGAGCTGAAGGAGGACTGCGAGATAGTGCTCTACTCCTCGGAGCCCAGGGCCCTGATGGTGTCCACCGCCCTGCTTGTGCCCAAGACCACCCGTTCCACCCAGGGCGTGGCGGTGATGAAGCTCAAGCCCAAGTACCGCCTGGAGCGGGTGGCTGCGCCGGAGGAGACCCCTATTGTCAACCACAGCCGCTACCGGGTGCGCCAGATTCCGGCGGCCGGCGCGCTGCTCCGGGAGGAAGATCAGGAGGAACAGCAGCTTGAGCTGCTGTAAAAAGAAAGGGGATGGCATGATGTTTGACAAAGTGAGCAAGGCGCTGAAAAGCCGCGGCTTTGCGGTGAGCCGGTTTGGTACGGCGGCCGAGGCGGCGGACTACCTGAACCAATCCATCGACGGTAAGACGGTGGGATTCGGCGGGTCTGTCACACTGCAGGAGATGGGCCTTTACGAGACCCTGGGCAGCCACAATGAGGTGGTCTGGCACTGGAAGGGCGGGCCGGAGCTGCGCAGGGAGGCCATGACCACTCAGGTGTATCTGACCTCCGTCAACGGCCTGGCGGAGACTGGGGAGCTGGTTAACATCGACGGCAGCGGAAACCGGGTGGCCGGGTCGTTGTTCGGCCACGAGAAGGTCTATCTGGTGGTGGGGCGGAATAAGATCGCCCCCACATATGAGGAGGCGCTGTGGCGGGCGCGGAACATCGCCGCGCCGAAAAACGCCAAGCGCCTGGGGGCCAAGACCCCCTGCGCCGCCAAGGGCGACCGGTGCTACGACTGCGCCGGCCCCGGCCGGATCTGCCGGGCGCTGGTGGTGCTGTGGGAACCCATGACCGGCATGGAGACCGAGGTCGTGCTGGTGGATGAGGAACTGGGCTATTGATCCGCTGGTGAAGACAGATTACGCAAGGGAGGGACAGGCGTGAAGACACGTGGAATGCCGGCGCTGCTGGCACTTTGCCTGCTGCTTGGCGGCTGTTCCCTCCTGGAGCGGGAGTTCAGCTCCGTGGAGCCTCACAACAGCCGGTATTGGGAAAGTGAGGCCGATACGCTGCGGGCGGAGAACTATCAGGACCTGGTGAACGATCTGCTGCTGTTAGTGGGACAGCACACGGAAAACGCTGTCATCCGCCTCTATGACTATGAGGACGACATGACTGTGTCCGAGGCGCTGGAGCAGGCCTCCAGCGAGGTCCAGCAGGAAACGCCCATGGGCGCCTACGCGGTGGAGTACATCACCTCCGCAAGCCAGGCCCAGCGGGGCTACTATGAGATCACTGTGTCGGTGCGCTACCGCCGAACGGCGGAGCAGATTCAGTCGGTGGTCAATGCCACCAGCCCAACGGCGCTGCCGGAGCTCTTGAACGCCGCCCTCCGGGAGGGCAAGACGGAGCTGGCGGTGCGGATCGGCTATTTCAACGGTGAACAGGCCACAGTGGAGCGGATGCTCTCCGAACTCCGGTCCCAGCAGGGGCTGAGTGAGGAGGACCCGCCCTGGGGCGCCTATTACTACCCCAGCGAGACGGATGTGGGGCTGATCGAGTTTGTGCTGGACGGCTCCTTTGCGCCGGAAGAGGAGACTCCGTCTGCAAATGCGGAAGAAGTAACGGATGAAATTGAAAATCTGTCTTGACAAATTGAGAAACGTCTGCTAAAATCATTTTTGCTGTGCGGGCGTAGCTCATCTGGTAGAGCGCCACCTTGCCAAGGTGGAGGTAGCGAGTTCGAGCCTCGTCGCCCGCTCCAAAAAGAGAGTCAGGTGATCCCTTGTGGCTTACCTGACTCTTATTTTTGTAAAAATAATTTAGCTTATAAATTGTGAGTATTTTACTCGATATACTCACAGCTGTTGGAGGAGAACACGTGAACTTTAAGTCTACAATTATTGCCGAAAAGGAAATTGAAAAAATACTTAATATGTCCGAAGATCACTTTAACGATTTAAAAGGAAGACGAATTAGTCCAAGTAAATTGTCAGAGTGTATTTCTTCTTTTGCCAATGCAAGTGGTGGAGATATTTATTTAGGAATTGAAGAACTCGACAAGAATAATGGCGTACGAACTTGGAATGGATTTGAGAAAATCGAAGATGCCAATGCATTTGTTCAAATGATAGATGGACTTACCCCACTTGCCAATAATTATGATATTAGTTTTTTAGAGCACCCTATATTACATACATTTGTTATC
The DNA here is from genome assembly GCF_018919205.1 of Dysosmobacter acutus. Lineage (NCBI taxonomy): Bacteria > Bacillati > Bacillota > Clostridia > Eubacteriales > Oscillospiraceae > Dysosmobacter > Dysosmobacter acutus. Next base: position 252,130 of record NZ_JAHLQN010000001.1, on the reverse strand, counting down.
CAAATTTCGATTATGAAATCTGGCAGTATTGTTTTTGCTACGAATGATATACCGTATATTCGCAGGGGTGCGCAGAAGCTTCCTGTTGACACACCAGAAAAACTACGCCGCCTTGAATTAGATAAAGGTATTGTTCAATTTGAAAACGAACCGGTAGCAGAATCATCCATTACTGATTTAACAGAATCTAAAATATTTGCGGATTTCATGTCGGCTATAATTCCTAATGTAGAAAAACACACATGGATTCAAAAGCAAAAGCTTTGTAAAGAAAATGTACCAACTGTTGCAGGAATTCTTTTGTTTGCTGAAGAGCCGCAAATTACTTTACCTAAAAGATCCGCTATTAAAGTCTTTCGCTATAAGACCTCTGGAATTGCAGATAGAGATATGTTAGCTACTCAGCCGTTATCAATTGAAGGGTGTGCATATGATCAGATATATTCGGCTGTGCGCACCACAAAAGAAATCATTGAAAGTATGAAAAAGCTTGGTGAAGGTTTCGAAGCAATACAGTATCCTGAGGAAACTTTACATGAAATCATAACCAACGCTGTTATTCATAGAGATTATAGTATTGCAACAGATATTCAAATAAGAATATTCGATAATAGGATTGAAGTAGAAAGCCCAGGAAAACTACCGGGACACGTTACTGTTCAGAATATTTTAAATGAGCAGTCCGCACGCAATCCAAAAATTGTAAGAATTATTAATAAGTTTCCTGATCCCCCTAATAAAGACGTAGGGGAAGGCCTGAATACGGCCTTTGAAGCCATGACAAAACTCAGGCTACGAGTTCCAGAGATCTTTGAAAAAGATAATTCTGTTATTGTAATTATTCGGCATGAACGGCTTGCTTCACCCGAAGAGATAGTTATGGAATTTATGAAGAGCAATATTGAGATCAATAATAGTAAGGGAAGAGAAATCACCGGTATAAAGTCTGAAAACGCTATGAAGAGAGTCTTCTGGCGGCTACGAGATCAAGGCTTATTAGAACCGGTTCCTGGAAAACGAGGCCCTGCATTTGCATGGCGGTTAAAAAGAGTCAAATAATTATGTATGCAATATGCGCTTGCTTCTACCATGAATCTTTTGTTTTATATGGTCTTTTGGACTTATTGTTATGAATACTTGTAACGGTGCTGAAAAAACTGTTTGGTGTGAATCTCCGTCTTTGAGGAGACTTTATAACTGGACAGTTTTTCCTGTACTTCCATGAAAGAGCTGATTCACTTGGCTCTACTACGAAGAAGACGTGAGGTACGGTTATCGATTTTGCACAGTAGAGGCAAAAGAGAAGGTGTTTTGTCATATGACAAAACACCTTCTCTTTTTTAGGTTCTGCGCGGCTCAGCGCCAGGTGACCTGTAAAGGGTTGCGGGGCACAGTGCGGTGCCAGGTCACCGCCGGGTAGCCGACGCACAGGATGGCGCAGAGCCGGCACTCCTCCGACAGCCCCAGATAGCGCTGCAGCTCCGGCGACGCCGCCACGGCGCGCTCGCCGTATCCAAGGTACAAAGCGCCAAGCCCCATGGCATGGGCCATCAGCTCAATGGAGCAGGCCGCAATCCCCCCGTTGAGCTGCCGGCCGGAGAGGATAAAAATGAGGTGGCTGCACCCATAGGTCAGGGTGTCCGCGCCGGTTTGGCGGTACTGGAGGCAGCGTTCCTCCAACTCCCGGTCGCCGATGTCCCGCGCATGGACCAGAAAACCATCCCAGAGCTGATCCAGCACAGAGGGCATTTCCCGATGCACCACCACGTAGCGCACGTCCTGATTGTTGCAGGCGGTGGGGCTGTAGCGCCCGGCCTGAAGCAGCTGGACAATTGCGTCCCGGGGGACGGAGCGGCTCTGGAACTTTCGGGTGCTGCGCCGAAAGCGGATCATGTTCAGCAGATGCTCCGGCTCCACGTCAAAGGTTCCGGGGTCGTACTCCTGAACCGAGTCCATGTCGCACTGGGGCATGGAGACGGCGCACTGGGGGCAGACGGCCAGACAGTGCCCACAGCCGCAGCAGCTCTGGTTGAGGAAGACGGGCCCCTCCTCTGTCATGGAGATCTCATGAAACTCACAGATGTCGGCGCACAGGCCGCATCCCACACAAAGACCGCGGTCAATCTGAATCATATGCATCCTCCTCTTTTCCTGCCTGATAAAGCCATTATAGCCGCTTTGGGCGGAGGACGCAATGCGGATCCGCGTTTGCGCTTGCGCAATTTTTATGATATTGTGGCGGTATCAAGTAAAAAGAGGGAGGCATATGCTGTGTCTGAAGTTTTGATTCTTTCTCAGGAGACGATCGGCCGGGTGCTTACCATGTCCGATGCCATCCGCGGCGTGGAAGAGGCGTATTGCCAGAAATCCACCGGAGCCGGCTGTCTCTTTCCCCTGATTTGCCACGTGTTTGAACCGGAGCGGGCGGATTTGGATATCAAGTCCGGCCACCTGGCCCGGAGCGGGATATATGGCCTGAAGATGGTGTCTTGGTTTGGCGACAATGAGAAGAAGGGCCTGCCGGCCCTGTTCGGCACCACCTTGCTGTTTGACGATTCCACCGGCGTGCCTGTGGCGCTGCTCAACGCCGGCGCGGTCACAGGGATGCGCACCGGCGCGGCGGGCGCCGTGGGGGCCAAGTATCTGGCCCGGAGGGATTCCCGGCGGATGCTGATGGTGGGGACAGGCGCCCAGGCGCCCTACCAAATCGCGGCTGTGCTGCTGGCCATGCCGGGCATCGACACGGTGGAGCTGTGCAGCCCCCGCAGCCCGTCCAGGGCCGCGGATCGCCTGGACGCCATACGGCAGGCGGTAGAGGAGCTGCTGAACGGCGGGCGGGCGGAGCCCTACATCATTGCCGCCGCGGAGAATTTGGAGGAGGCCGTGGGCCGCAGCGACGTGATTGTCACCGCCACGCCGTCCCATCAGCCCCTGATCCGGCGGGAGTGGGTGCGCCCCGGCACTCATTTCAGCTGCGTGGGCGCGGATATGGCCGGCAAGCAGGAGCTGGACGGGGCTATCCTTGGGGACGCCCGGATTTTTGTGGATGATCTGACCCAGGCGGTCTCCGTGGGTGAGTGTGAGATGGCCATCCGCCAGGGCCATCTGGGCCCGGAGGAGATTGCGGGGGAGATCGGAGACCTCATTGAAGGCGCGCTGCCCGGACGAACCGACAGGGAGGAGGTCACGGTCTTTGATTCCACCGGAATCGCGCTTCAGGACCTGGTGGTGTCCAAGGTGGCGGTGGAGCGGGCAAAGGAACGCCGCCTCGGCGTCACAGCGGAGCTGTAGGTAAATTGAAAGGCAGGAACAGAAAATGAAAATCGACGCATTTCAGGTGGAGCAGTGGCTGACCGCCTACGAGACAAAAGTAAAGTACAACATCACCAAGACCAGCGCCGTGCCAGTGACGATAGAGGAACTGTTTCAGATGATGGGGGAGGATTTGGAGGCGTTCTGGCGGGACTTTTCCCGGCGGAAGCTGTCCTATGGTGACATCAACGGAAACCCGGATTTTCTCCGGGGCGTGTGCGGACTTTATCGTACTCTCTCCCCAGAGCACATCATCCCCACCCATGGCACCTCCGGCGCAAACCATCTGCTGATTTCCGCCGTTGTGGAGCCGGGAGACCATGTGATTTCCGTTAAGCCCACCTATCAGCAGCTCTATTCCATCCCGGATTCGCTTGGCGCCAAGGTGGACATCCTCCACCTGCGCAGGGAGAACAACTATCTGCCGGACATAGAGGAGCTGCGGTCCATGGTGACGGAGAAGACCAAGCTGATCTGCATCAACAATCCGGACAATCCCACCGGTTCCCTGATGGACAACGCCATGCTCCGGGAGGTGGTGGAGATCGCCCGCTCCTGCGGCGCGTATCTGCTCAGCGATGAGGTGTATCTGCCCATGCGCCCCAAGGGCGTGGAGATCGACTGCATCGCTGACCTTTACGAGAAGGGCGCCAGCACCTGCAGCATGTCCAAGGCCTACTCCCTGGCCGGTCTGCGCATCGGCTGGATCGCCACAAGGAGCAAAGAGCTTCTGAAGGCCTGTGCCTCCCATCGGGAGTATACGCTCATCAGCTGCGGCCTCTTTGACGAGGCTGTGGCGGCGCTGGCCCTCAGGCATGTGGACAAGCTGCTGGAGAAAAACCTGAGGCTGATCGCCGAAAACCTGCCCGTTGTGGACCGCTGGGTGGCGGGCGAGCCTCATATCTCCTATCTCTATCCCCAGGCGGGTACCACGGCGCTGCTGCACTACGATATGGATATCGACTCAGTCACCTTCTGCCGCCGACTGATGGAGGAGACCGGGACCTTTATGGTGCCCGGGGACTGCTTCGACGAGCCCAAGTCCCTTCGGCTGGGATTTGCCATTGATCCGGAGGTGCTGCGCTCCGGTCTGGCGGAGCTTCATGAGTTCTTGACACAATTTTAACAAAACCGGCAGAAAATTTTACAGTTTTATGCAGTTATATGAAAATTTCGGAGAAGAAAATGTCAATTTTGACAAATATTGTGTCAAAATCCTAAAATACTGTCAATAAATTTTTATAATGACCCCCTTCTGACATAATGCATTCTGATTGGTTACGGTTAGATTATCTAAAATAAATAAGTGAATTTGGGGGAGTTTGCCCAAAAGACATAAAGTTTTATTATGTGTACTTTTTGGCACCTGACTTGCTTGTTATTGGGAAAGGCGATGAAAGGCCTCTGGCGGCAGACGCTGTTTGTGTGTGCAATTTTTCCGGTAAAAGCGGGCCGGGGTTGGTCAGCCGGCTGTGCTGTTTTCGGAAAGTTGTAATATAAAACTTTATTACAGGAGGGAAAACAAATGTCAGACAAAAAAGAGAAAGAGAAAAAAGCGCCGCGTGAAAAGCGCAAGCCCACAAAGTTAGAGGCCATTTCGGCCATCATATTCCTTCTCATCTGCTTTGGCTTGGGCGCTGCCTATGGCCTGAACTACGTGCCTTTGATGGTGGTTGTGGGCGCCTATGCCGCGTTCATCGCCAAACGCTGCGGCTACACCTGGGGAGAGATGGAAGCCGCCGTGGGACAGAGAATCGGCAAATCGGTGCCTGTGATCACGATCCTTCTGGCCATCGGCTTTATGTTAGGCGGACTGATGTTCTCCGGTACGCTGCCCATGCTGATTTACTACGGCCTGCAAATCGTCAGTCCCCGGTGGATCGCCTTGTGCGCGTTTTTGCTGTGCTGTATCTTCTCCACCGTGACCGGCACCTCCAACGGTTCCGCATCCACCGCCGGCCTTGCCATGATGGGACTGGCCATGGCCATGGACAACGTGAACCTGGGTCTGGTGGCTGGCGCCTGCTACGCCGGCTCCCAGTTCGGCGACAAGCTGTCTCCGCTGTCCGATACCACGGTTCTGGCGTCTCTGACCACGGACAATGATATCTTTGATCACATCGCCCACATGGCAAAGACCGTGGTCCCTGCCGCTGCCATCTCCATTATCATCTACATCATCATCGGACTGACGACCCACACCACCGGCAGCGTTACCAACGAGACCACCACGGCGCTGCTTTCCACGTTGAGTGAAATGTTCAAGTTCAACGTGATTTTGCTGATCCCCGTCATCTTTATCCTCTGGGGGTCCCTCACCAAAAAGCCCACCACTTTGATCCTGTTCGGCTCCGGATTTATTTCCATCCTGATCGGCATCTTCTATCAGGGCTTTTCCCCGGCCGACGGCATCAATGTGCTCTACAGCGGCTTCAGCTCCGACATGGTGCTGGCAGCTCACCCCAATTTCAACGTGGAAACCATGAGCGAGGCGGCCAAGACGCTTTTGGAGCGCGGCGGAATTTCCGATATGAATAAGACCTTTGTGGCCACATGGCTGTGCTTCTACTTTGCGGCCATCGCCGAACTGTGCGGATGCCTGGATGTGCTGTTGGACACCCTGATGGGCTTTGTCCACTCCACCGGCAGCCTGATCCTGACCACCGGCATTTCCGTGGTGGTGCTGATCATGGTGGGCGGCAGCTCCACCGTGGCGCTGCTCTTAGGCGGCAACATGTTCAAGAGCAAGTATGAGGAGATGGGCGTCAATACGCTGAACCTGTCCAGAACACTGGAGGACTTCGGCACCGGCTGCTCCGGCTTCTTCCCGTGGACCTCTTCCGGTATCCTATACGCCGGAGTGCTGTTCTCCTCCAACCTGACCTTCCTGAAGTATTCCTTCTTCAGCTGGATTGTATGGATTCTGGCTATTTTCTACGCCTTCACCGGAATTGGCATGAAGACCAAGCCTACCGCCAAGCAGATAGAGGCCCAGAAGCTGAAGGAAGAGACCTTACAGCGGTAACAGGGAGACAACAACATGTATTCAGATATTCACATTCACACCTCATTTTCCAGCGACTCCAACACCCCCATAGAAGACCAGGTGGAGCGGGCCATCCGCCGCGGCATGAAGCAGATCTGCATCACGGACCATCAGGACTACGACTACCCGCCTTGGCACAGCATCTATCTGCTGTCCGAAACAGGGGATGTGGACAGTTACCTGAAGAAGCTCCAGGAGGTTCAGGCAGCCTATGCCGACCGGATTGAGATGCTGATCGGCATTGAGTTTGGACTTCAGCCCCATCTGGTGGAGCGGCATAACCGGGAGTACGGCCAGTATCCCTTTGACTATGTCATCGGCTCCACCCATTGCTTCAGCGGGCGGGATACGGAGGACCAGACTCTATACAAGGGACGGTCCAAGGAGGAGGCCGTCCGGGAATACTTCCAGACGGAGTTGGATAATATCACACTGACGGATGGATTTGACTCCATCGGGCACTTGGACTTTGTCCTGCGGGATATTCCCGGGAAGAACGAGGGCTTCACTTACCGCCAGTATGGAGACATTCTGGATGAGCTGCTGAAAACGGCCATCCGGAAAAACAAGGCTCTGGAACTGAACACGAAATCCCTGGTCATCGGCATGCGGGACTCCAGTCCCGGCGCCGACGTGTTCAGACGCTACCGGGAGTTGGGCGGCGAGCTGGTGACCCTTGGCTCTGACGCGCACTTCCCGGAGCGGATTGGAGGATGCTTTGATATTGCCGGCGAGATTTTAAAGGATGCGGGATTCAAGTACTACTGCATCTACAAAAAACACCAGCCGGTCTTCCTTCCGCTTTGAGATAAGCCCGCGGCAGCATGTCTGCCGCGGGCCTTTTTCCCCGGTATACTCTGACGGAAAGGATGACAGAATGGAAGAATTGGAGTATTTGAGAGAACTCAATACGGCGTCTGTATGTTTGCGTCTGACATTGGCGGTGGTATTTGGCGGAATCATCGGCATGGATCGGGAGCATAAGCGCCGTCCGGCGGGATTTCGAACCTATATGCTGGTCTGCCTGGGCGCGGCGCTGACCATGGTGCTGAGCCAATACGAGGAATTGATGCTGCGCACCGAATGGGCGGATGCATTCGACGCCGTTGGCGTGAAGACCGACGTCACCCGCTTTGGTGCCCAAGTCATCAACGGAATCGGCTTTTTAGGCACCGGCACCATCCTTGTGACAGGACAGCGGGAGGTGAAGGGTCTGACCACGGCGGCGGGGCTCTGGGCCTCGGCCTGCATGGGCCTTGCCATCGGTGCCGGTTTTTATGAATGCATGCTTCTGGGCTTCGTCGCCATTTTCCTCAGCATCCGGCTTTTTCCCTGCATTGAGGACCTGGCCATGGCCAATTCCCGGAACATGAACCTCTACGTGGAGTTCGTCTCCCTGGAGCGGATGGGGGAGTTCATCAGCGAAATCAAGGCCAGAGGCATCCGGATTTTTGATGTGGAGATCGAGCGGTCCATGGACCACAGGCATCTGCAGCATTCCAGCGCGGTATTCTATCTCTATCTGCCCAAAAAGCAGTCCCATACCCAGTTGGTGACATCCCTGTCCTGCTGCCCGGATGTCTATGCCATCGACGAGATCTGAAAGGAGAAGCCATGCTGGAGTGTTTTTCCTCCCTTCGGGGAATGGACTTATGGGGCATCAGCGCAAGGGTTGTGCTGGCGGTGCTCTGCGGCGGACTGATCGGCATCGAGCGGGAGCACAAGCGCCGCCCAGCCGGATTCCGCACCCACATCCTGATCTGCCTGGGCGCCGCTATGACCACCGCCACCGGACAGTACTTATATGTGGTCATGCGATACCCCACCGATGTGGCCCGGATGGGGGCGCAGGTCATCGCCGGAGTCAGCTTTATCGGCGCCGGAGCCATTATTATGACCAAGCGCCGCCGGGTGCGGGGACTGACCACCGCCGCCGGGCTCTGGGTGGCGGCCATCGTGGGGCTTTGCTGCGGCGCCGCCTTTTACGAAGGGGCTCTCTATGCCACCGTGCTGGTGCTGGTAGCGGAGGTGTTCTTTTCCCGGCTGGAGTATCGCCTTTTGCGCAACGTGCGGGAGATCAATGTATACGTGGAGTACGCCAGCCCCTCCTGCCTCACGGGGATCATGGAGCACTGCCATACCTCAGGCGTCAAAGTGGTGGACGCGGAGATCACCAAAAAGGGCGGGGAGTCCAACAGCGCCTGCGCGATTTTCACGCTGCAGACGCGAAAGGGCTCCGACCACGGCCGCATCCTTCAGGAAATCGCCAGGGCCGAGGGCGTTCTCTTAGCGGAAGAGGTATAGCGTCTGAGAGCGGTCTGGCTTAGAATAGCGGCGGAGACGGAAAAACACGTCTCCGCCGCATTGCGCATCACCGCACGATGAGCGTTAGCCGCTGCCCAAGGCGGGAGAGCAGCTCGTTGGTGATCGTGCCGCAGGAGACGGCAAGCCGCTCCGCTGAGATGCAGTGGGGGCCGTCCTGGCCGATGAGCGTTACCACGTCGCCGGCCGCCGCATCGGCACAGTCCGTCACATCCACCAGCAGCTGGTCCATGAACATCCTGCCCACCATGGGGCAGCGCTGGCCGTGAATCAAAACCGTGCCGCCCCGCTGGGGCAGGTCCCGGGGCAGACCGTCGGCGTAGCCGATGGACACCGTGGCCAAACGGGTCTCCCGCCGGGTCTGGAAGACCTTGCCATAGCCGGCCCACTCCCCCGCGTCAAGGGTGCGCACCGAGGCAACGCGGCTTTTCAGGGACAGCACCGGCTGCAGCGCCAGGGGGTGGTACACGGCGGAGCTGCTGCTGTAGACGCCGTAGAGCGCGATTCCAATCCGGGCATAGTCGCAGCGCTGGGGAGGAAGATTCCAAACCGCATAGCTGGACTGGATATGGACCTTGCCCGGACGGCAGCCCATGAAGCGCAGGGCGTCCACTGCCTCCTGAAACTGCTCCAGCTGAGAGCGGGTGCGCTCCATGTCCTCCTTGCAGAGGCTGTCGCAGTCGCTTAAGTGGGAGAAGGTTCCGTCAACACGAAGGTGCCTGAGCCGATAAAGGCGCGCCAGCTGCTCGTGGTCTCCGGCGTCGACGCCCAGGCGGTGCAGCCCCGTATCCACGGCTACGTGGACATGGAGCGGCAGCTTCCGGGCGGAAAGGGCCTGGGCATGGGAGAGGTCGGCTACCGCCTGGGTCAGGCGGTAGCGGAAGAGAAGGGGCGCTTCCGTGGGATCGGTATACCCAAGGATCAGGATGGTCCCCCGGATTCCCGCCCTGCGCAGAGCGACCCCCTCCGCCAGGCAGGCCACGGCAAATTCGCGGATGCCCTGGCGCTGAAGGGCGCGGGCCACCGGAACCGCGCCGTGGCCATAGGCATCGGCCTTGACCACCGCCATCAACCGGCAGCCGGGGCTCAGGACGGAGCGCAGGGCCTTTGCATTGGTTTCAAGGGCGCCGATATCTATCTCCCGCCAGGCACGGGCATCCTTTCGGGGCCGGCGGGGCAGGAGGATAAGCGCCGAGAGCAGGCAGCTCAGCGTCAGTACGGCGGCGAAATGGAAAAGGCTGTTTTCTATCAGCAGACCATTCAGGCGGAGAACTTTTGCCCCGCCCCGGACCAGTACGATGCACCAAGGATGCAGCAGGTAGATCAGCGCGGACAGGCGGCGGCCGGTCCGGTTTTCTCCGCTGTTCGCGCTTAAGAGAAGGGAGAACAGGAAGACCATGCACAGAGGCAGAAAGAGGTACATGCTGTCGTGGCGCTGTACGCCAAAGCTGCGGAGCAAAAACGCCTCGGCTGTCATGGCCGCAAAGGAGGATGCCAGCCCCGCGGCGGCGACCGCGGGCCGGAGCGAGATGCCCACCGCCCCAAGCAGCAGGAACAGCGGCGCGAAAAAAAGGCCGTTGCGGGTGTGGGAGAAGAGCTGGAACACGCCGTCATAGAGGGCCTTTAAGCCGGGAATCTGAACCGCCAGACCATAGTAGCTGTCTCCGCCCAGTCCAACAAGGTAGAGAAGAGCCGCCCCGGTAAGGGCCAAAGGCAGCTTTAGGCGGAGAAGCCCCTTGGCAAGAAGAACACCCACAACCAGGGCGGGAAAATACCACAGGTGGTAGAGCGTGCCCTCCACCAGCAGCCGCCTGACCCACTCCCACGGGGAAAAGCCGCCCTGGTACCAGTTGAGGGGCAGGTAGAGCAGCACTGCGCCACCATAGAGCGCCAGAGTCTTTTTGAGAAATGACCTGGTGGAGACCCAGCCCTTTTGAGCGAGAAAGTACCCGCTGACCATGAAGAAAAAGGGCACCGCCACTCTCCCAAGGATGCGGGTGAGGAAGAAGTCCCCCGCCTGCGTATAGCTTGTTAAGGGGGAGGTGTGAATGGCCACCACCAGAACGGCGGCCGCCACCCGGAAGAGGTCCAGGGCGGCATGGGAGCTGCGCTGTTTCATCATCCCGCCTCCCATACCGTCACCACAAAACCGGAGGCGTTGTCTCCGGATATCTGGCAGCAACCCTCTTCCGGCAGGGAAATCTCCGTTTCCTGCCCCATGCAGGGGACATAGCGGACCTCCACGGCCCTGCCGTTATCCAGGACGCAGCGCCGGGGCGTCTGGGCCAGAAAGCCGGAATACTCCTCCAGGCACAGGCCCTGCTCCGTCATCAGCGCGGCGTGGGGAGCGCCCACGTACCGGAAGTGCCAGGGCTCCGCCGCGATTCCCGTCAGGTGGGTCTGATGGGCCTGATAACGCTCAATAAAGCCGTACTTTACCGACGCGGCGCGAAAGCGGCCCCAGATGCCGTGATAGGGGAAGTCCGGACGGAGGAAGTCAATGTGGGGCGCGGCCCTGCCCAGGTCGACGGCCAGACCGGTCTGGTGCTCGCTGCACCCGGGATAGGCCACGTATTGCGCCGTGAACGCCTCCCCCTCCTGGTGGAGAGTCTCGTCCCAGATGCGCCGCTGCTCTTCCGCGCTGCGCCAGCCGGACACGGGGACGATCTGCGCTCCGCCGTTCAGCGACTGGATGCAGGCCGACAAAAGGGCGGCGGCCTGCTTTTCCAGCGCCACCGCCGGACACCGGGAGTCCACCGGGACGCATTCCGGCGGCGGAGCGGGCCGGAGGGGATGACTGCGGTTGACCAGGATCAGCGGCCCCCGGCCAAGCCGGTCCCTTGTGATGGTGACGGTCCTCATCGCTCCACCCCCAGTTCGATCAGGCGGCTCACCAGGTCTGTGAAGCTCAGTCCGATGCCTCCCATCATGGTGGGATAGCGGCTGTGGGCCGTAAAGCCGGGGATGGTGTTGACCTCGTTGAACACAATCTCTCCCTGCGGCGTGAGGAACAGGTCCACCCGGGCGAAGACCCGGCAGCCCAAGGCTCTGTAGATGCGCCGGGCCGTCTCCTGAAGCTCCGCGGCCTTTTGAGCGCTGATGCGGGCCGGACAGTGGATGGCTGAGGTTTTCAGGGTGTACTTCTCCTCAAAGTTGAAAAATCCCTGGCTCAGCTCGATCTCGTCCACCAGGCCCACAGTCAGTTCCCGGTTTCCCAGCACCGCTACGCCAACTTCAAAGCCGGGGACGGCCTCCTCCATGAGAATCTGGCTGTCGTGGGAGAAGGCCTGGGCCGCCGCGAGGCCAAGCTGCCCCGGCTCCTCCACCCGGGTGACGCCATAGGAGGAGCCGGCCCGCACCGGCTTGATAAAGAGCGGATAGCCAAGCCCGGAGGCCGCCTGGCGGATTGCCGGCAGCTGGGCGCCGCAGTCAAAAACCGCGCTGCGGGGCACCCGCACGCCGGCCAGGGCCGCTATTTTGTGGGATCGGTCCTTGTCCATGCACAGCGCGCTGGAGAGCGTCCCGCAACCCACAAGAGGGACTCCGGAGAGCTCGAATATCCCCTGGACGGTGCCGTCCTCGCCGTTTTTTCCATGGAGCACCGGAAATGCCAGGTCAAAGGACAGGGCCCGGGCGCTGCCATCCAAGAGCAAAAGGGCGTGGCTGTGCCGGTCCAGGCGCAGGGTGCAGGGAATGCAGGAGGATCGGTCCTCCTGCCAGGAGTCCTCCGGCAGAGCCTCCAGAGGTCCGGTGTAGAGGAGCCACGTTCCGTCCCGGGTGATGCCCACCGCCAGGGGGCGGTACCGCCGGGGGTCCATATGGGTCAGCACCGCGTAGGCGGACTGGAGGGATACGCCGTACTCGTCGGAGCAGCCGCCAAAGAGAACAAGAATGGTTTTTTGTGTCATCTGAGAGTACCTCCTTGCAAAAAAATCGCCTTTCCTTGTCACCTGAATGGTAACAAAGAAAGGCGATGGATATCTGTGTCATTTCCTGAGGAATCCTTGAAAAATTCCTGTGCAATTCTTGCGATTTTCTTACGGCTGGGCATTGCCGGGAAGAAGAATGTCAAAGGTGATGCGGTTATCCGCGCTGTGAGCCCGGATGCGCCCGCCGTGAAGCTCTACAATCTCCCGGGCAATGGCAAGTCCCAGGCCCGCGCCGCCGGTCTGGCTGGTCCGGGCGGCGTCCAACCGGAAAAACTGCTCAAAAATGCGCTCAAGCTTCTCTGCGGGAATGGTCTTGCCCTCATTGGTGAAGGAGAGCGCGATCTCCCCCTTCTCCTGCCGGGCCGTGATCTCCACGGCCGTCCCCGGAAAGCTGTAGTAAAAGGCGTTGCGCAGCAGATTGTCAAAGACCCGGGCCAGCTTGTCCGGATCGCAGTCATAGACCAGGGACCGGGGCAGATCCAGGCGGCAGGTGAGCTGCTTTTCAGCGAACTGGGGCGCAAACTCACTGGCCACCTGCTGGAGCATGCGGGTAAGGTCCACGGGAGAGGTCTCCAGCTCCAGGTGGGTCAGGTTGAAGCGGGTGATGTCGAAAAATTCGTTGATTAGGTCCTCAAGACGCTCCGCCTTGTCTAAGGCAATGCCGGTGTAGCGGCACCGCAGCGCGTCGGAGAGCTGGGGCTCGTCCCGCAGCAGCGTCAGATAACCGATTACACTGGTCAGGGGCGTTTTGAGATCGTGGGCCAGGTAGACCACAAGGTCATTTTTTCGCTGCTCCGCCTCCCGGGCCGCCTGGGCGTCCCGCAGGGCCTGCTGACGGACCAGATTCAGTTCGTCCTCAACGTTTTGCATGGCCGGCGGCAGCACAATGGCCGCGTCGGTGGGCTGGGCCAGCTGCTCCGCGGCGGCGATCACCTCGTCCAAATAGCGCAGAGGCTTTCGGAAAAAGAAGTAGGTGATTACGGCCCATCCGCTTATGAGGCAGAGCCCCCCCACCAGCAGAATATACTCCCTGACCCATTGGAGGGGCCTGTATAACAGCTCATCCCCATGCCAGGTGATGGAGTTGCAGACCCGCCAGCCAACCAGAACAAAGCCCACAAAGCCCACGACAAATACGATCATTGCGACCAAGTATTGCAGCATCAGGCTGTTGGACAGCTGGCTGCGATAGGTTCCCTTCCTACTCAATGGTATACCCCACCCCCCACACGGTCTTGATGAATTTGGGCTTGCGGCTGGGCTCATGCATCTTCTCCCGCAGCCGGGCGATGTGGCTCATAACCGTATTGTTGCTGTCCATGTATTTTTCACCCCAGACGGCCTCAAAGAGCTCCTCGCTGGACACCACCTTGCCCCGGTGCTCACAGAGGTGCCAGAGGATGGAAAATTCCAGAGGGGTCAGCGGCAGCTCCTGGCCGAAAAGGCTGCACTTGTGGGTGGCTTTGGAGATCTGAAGTCCGCGAACATCATACTCCGTGGCCTCCTCCTGAGGCGCGGAGGCCGTATTGTAGCGGGTGTAGCGGCGCAGCTGGGTCTTGACCCGGGCCATCAGTTCCAGCGGGTTGAAGGGCTTGGTGATGTAGTCGTCGGCGCCTAAGGTGAGTCCCATGATCTTGTCCATATCCTCCACCCTTGCGGTGAGCATCAAAATGGGGAAGAGGTGGTTCTCCCGGATTTTCTGGCACAGGGCAAAGCCGTCCATGTCCGGCAGCATCACATCCAAAATGGCCAGGTCCGGCTCCGTGTGCTCCACACAGTCAAGGGCGTCCGCGGCGTTGTGGAACTTGTGGACGCCGTACCCCTCGTTTTTCAGATAGACCTCTACCAGATCGGCAATGGCCGCCTCATCGTCAACAATCAAAATCTCTGCCATGGCTCATTCCTCCATCGGATTGCATGCACTGAGCAGCATATGTCCCATTATACCGCCGGAGGAGAAAAACCACAATCGTTTTCAAAAGTTGGGCTTGAGGGGCCGGGTTTTCTGAAAGGCTGCGTGCAAATGGGAAACAGCTGTGCTATCATAAAGGCAAACCTGTTTTTCGGCTTGCGGAAATGAACCGCCCTTGCCATGGCCGGGCCGCCGATTGGATGGAGGGGAAGGCAAAACTACTACAGGAGGGAACACGATGAGTCAGATGTTTTTGGAGCAGACCATGCTTGGGATGACGTGGGAAGAGGTGGAGGAGGCCGCCCGCCGCCGGGCGGTTGTGCTGCTTCCTGTGGGTGTGGTGGAGGCCCACGGGCCCCATCTCCCCCTGGGCACCGATATCTATACGTCGGTCATCCAGGCTTTTGCGGTTATGGAGTCCTGGAAGCGGGAGGGCATCTCCTCGCTGGTGGCGCCGCCATTCTACTGGGGCGGAATCCAGGCGCTGACCCGACAGTTTCCCGGCTCCTTTACGGCCAGCAGGGAGACCATCGTCCGCTTGGTGAAGGAAATACTGGAGAGCCTTGACAGAGCAGGCTTTGAGCGGGTCGTGTTTTTCAACGTACACGGCGACAATTTCCACCAGGAGGCCATGATGGAGGCCGTCCGGTCGGCCAATAAGGAGCTTTCCCTCCGGGCCTACTGGCCGGTTTATGAAAACGAACTTTCCCGCAGGGGGCTCCGGGGAGATGAGGACTTTGCAATTGTGCTGCATTTTGAGGAAGAGGACTTTTATACGGTTCAGCGGGAGGGATCGGACGGGTTTGACGTCCACGCCGGCGCCTTTGAGACGGCCGCCATGCGGGAACTGATTCCGGAGCTGGTGCGCGAGACGGCGATCCCCTCCCTGAAGCCCACGCAGCTACGGGGAGAACAGATCGGAAAGTGGCGGTCGGGAAACCGGGAGGACCGGGATTTGATTCCCCAGGGCTACTGCGGCGACCCGGCGCTCAGCGCGTACCTCCGCTACGACGCGGAGCGGCACCACGCGTGCCTTGCCCGGGCCCTTGCGCTGGCACTGAATCTGCCGGGCGGAGAACGGCTCTGATGGGCGGGGCCGGCGGCCTATGGGAGAAAAAGTTTTAAAAGAGGAAGCACGCAAAAGGCGTGCTTCCTCTTTTAAAATACAGTGGATGAAGGATGAGTGCGAACAGGGCTGCGGAAGGGAAAACGCCGCCCCATTGGTTTTCGGAAAACTTTTCCTATACGACAGATTTTACACGGCCGGCTTCTGACGGACCAGCGCAATTACGCAGATGCTCCGCATTTTTTATTGTTTCATCAAATGAACCGCAAATCCGCCGATTTCATCATGCAGATAGACATTTACAAGTTCTCCCCGCGCGTTATATTCGGCGGTTCCGTCAATGTCCAGCTGGACGCCCTTCGCCTTCAGGTCCGCCAGCGCCTGTTCCATATTGGATACCCGAAGTCCTATGTGGCCGTTGGTCCCCCGGAATGGGATGCGGATGCACTCAAACATTGCCCCTGCAAAATAGGACTTGCTTCCCGATTTGATTTCCAGCCCGAACAGGTCCGCCAACTGACTCGCTGTTTTTTGGGCCTCAGATTCGCTTCCCAGATTGATTCCAATATGCGCCAACTCGTAAATAGGTTTGCTTTTCATAAAGACACCTCAAAGCCATCCCAGGCTCCTGGCAGGTTACTTCCAATATTCGTCTATGTGAGCGGCAATATCCAGGGCTCGGGTAATCATTTCCTCACGGTAACGGGTGGTATACGCATCGTAATTGTCTTGGGGATCTCGGCTGTAGGTGGTTTTGAACACGCCGGTGCGCTTCATGTAGTACTTGTGGTAGATGCGGTTGAGTCCCGGCTGGCGGGTGAAACAGACGCAGGGCAGGGAATCAAAGAACAGCCTCGCACCAGCTTCCCGGCTCTTGTTATGGTACAGCTTGTAGATGTTGCTGAAGATTTCAAACATGCCCGAGGGCATCAGCCCATCCAGCCCGCGGTCATATCCTTCCAGGGAGTGATGGCTCTCATCCGCGCCGTAGTACAGCATCTCGTTGCCGGTGGCGGCCTTCAGCGCCGTGCATTTTCGGTTGGCCACCTGTAGGTCGCATTTGAGTGCGCGCACAGATTCCAGTTCATTGAATAACCGTGCGGCCACCTCCACCGGGATGCCATCCCCGCTCTCGAGGTCGTCATCCTGCAGACAGAGAAAGTCCGGGTGCAGGGCATCCACCGCCTGGACCAGTTTGATATAGTCCTCGGCAGGACCCTTGCGGGGGCTCCAATGCGTATTGATATTGAGGCCGTCGGCTCCCAGGTCCAGATACAGTTTGCTCTGCTCCACCAGTTCCTTTTCTGTGGGCCCGGGCAGGTTGGGCATCAGGAACAGTTGATCCCCACAGATTTTTTTCGCGGTGGTGAACAGACTGATCTGTTCCTCCAGCGTCAGGTATTTGATCTCGCTGGCGCCACAGGGCACTAAAAATCCAGTCAGCCCGGCATCAAGGCCCCACTGAAACTCCCTCTCCAGGGATTCATAGTCGATATTGCCGGCCTCGTCAAAGGGTGTGATCACGGTTGCAATCACACCGCGCGGTTCCGTCTTTCCTTTCATCTTTCCATATCCTTTCCGAAAATCAGTTCATCCCGCGCCGCTTATCCGCATCCAGCGTTTCGGCGATCGCGCTGACAGCCGCATTGCTAAGCCCGCAGAAAGGCGCTCGGCAGGGCCCCACCGGAAATCCTGCAAGATTGGTAGCTTTTTTTGTAATGGTATTGGGATTTCCGTATTTAAAGCAGTTCCGGATGGGCCGGATGGATTCCTGTGCGGCCCGGGCGGCCTCCAAGTCCCCCTTCTTAAAATTCTGGTAGATAGAAACCATGACGTGGGGGTAAATATTTGCAACGGCAGTGATTCCTCCGCAGCCTCCGGCCAGCAGATTCCAAAAGATCAAAGAGTCATTTCCGGACAGTACACTGAAAGATGAGCTGTCTGTTTTTTCAATATACTGAAGCATGTTGTCAAAGTTGCCGCTGGAATCTTTGATGCCGACGATCCCGTCCACCTGGCTCAGCTTGGCCACCGTATCCGGCGCCAGGTTATTGCCGGTCCGGGCGGGCATGTTGTACAGTACAATCGGCAGGTCCACTGCTTTTGCCAGAACTGTGTAGTGGCTGGTCAATTCATCCTGAGAGATGGCGGCAAAATAGGGGCTGATCACACTGAGCACATCCGCGCCGCAGTCCGCCGCGATTTGGGACATCCGGATGGTTTCCCTGGTCCCGGGCATTCCTGTACCTGCATAGACGGGCACCCGGCCATTGACCTGGTCGACCACGGTCTTGATGACTGTGATTTTTTCCTCTTCACTGAGAATATACGCCTCGCCGTTTGTGCCGAGACAGAAAACACCGTTGGCGCCGGCTTCGATATGGCGCTCCACCTGACGCCGAATCTCTTCTGTGTTAAGGCTTTCATCGTCATGCATGCATGTTACCATGGCGGCGATGATCCCCTGCGGTTTGAAGGACATATCTTTCCTCCTCGCTTTCCTCTAATTTGGAGCGGCTGTGGAAACCGGGGATTCCTGCGTTTCCCGGGAATTGTCCCCGCTGTGCTTGTTTCTGTTTCGACGGATCACCTGCTCCACGATGATGGCGACAGCGATGGCAATGCCGATATAGTCGCTGATGGCCTCCGGGATACAGGTGCAGACGCCCGCGATCACCATGGCAATCCGCTCCCAGGCCTTAAAGGGAATAAAAATATAGCCAGCTAATCCCGTGGTCAAAAATATGGTGCCCATGGCCAGGATACCCGTGTCATGAATGATATCGAACAGGCTGCCCTCCATCAGGATACCGGGCTGATACACAAATACGAACGGCGCAAGAATTGCGCACAGCGCAAAGCTGAATGCTTTCCATCCGGTCTTCCAGGGGAAGGCGTCCGCGATGCCTGCCGCGGTATAGGAAGCCACGCAGACCGGAGGCGTAATCTGCGCGAAAATGCCGAAATAGAACAAAAACATATTGGCGGCCAAAGGCGAAATCTCCATGGCCCGCAGCGTGGGGTAAAATAGGACATATGCCGTCAGGTAGGCGGCCACAGTGGGAAGCGCCATGCCAAGGAACATACAGCCGATCATGGCAATTATCAGACCGATCCACATTAATCCCCTGTCCCCCAAGGAGGTGATCACGCCGGAGAGCCGTGTGGCAAGTCCGGAAATGGTGACAATGCCAATGATGATGCCGCAGCCGTTAATTGGCTGGGAGATGCCGGATGAAAGCTTTGTGGCATTGAGGAGCTGGTCGACGATATACAGGGGGCCATGGCGCATCTGGGGGCTGACGATATTGATGATCAAAACCGCGGCGATCGCACAGAGGGCGGCGCGCTGCAATGTGTATCCGATGCCGATGACAATCATCAGGACAAGGATGGGAGAAAGCAGGTAAAGCCTGGGCAGGATTGGCTTTGACTTGACCTGCATGGGCTTGTAATTGGTAAGTTTCGCCCGCTTTTTCGCCAACAGATGGACCAGAAGCAAAATGGCCATGTAATAGATGCAGGCGGGCAATGTGGCTGCCGCGCATATTTTCAGATAGGAAATGCCCAGCAGTTCCGCCATAATGAAGGCGCCGTCGCCCATGATGGGAGGCATAATCTGCCCACCTGTGGAGGCGCAGGACTCAATCGCTCCTGCTTCCTCCGGCTCATAGCCAACGCTTTTCATCAAGGGGATGGTAATAACTCCGGTACCGGCCACATTGGCCGCGGCGCTGCCGGAGATCATGCCCATCAGGCCGCTGGAAATCACGGCGGCTTTGGCGGGTCCGGAGTTGTCCTTGGACTTGGACCCAAGACTCATGCCAAGATCGATCAGGACCTCGCCGCCTCCACAGGTGGCGAACAGCGCGCCGAAGACCATGATCCAATACAAGAACCCGGAGCCGGCGCCTGCTGCCTGTCCGTAAATACCGTTATTCCCCATGATCAGCAGATCCACCAGTTTCTCAAAGGTCATGCCGTCGTAATGGAGGATTCCCGGCAGATAGCGGCCGGCAAACGCGTAGGCCAAAAACACCAGGCAGAAGACGGTCAGGGCCTTGCCCACAGTGCGGTAGATGGCGCAAATGATCATAACGACCAGCAGCACGCATTCCACCTTGTCCACCAGCAGGACGGGATCCAAAAAGGGGATGCGCCTCAGGATCCGGCTGTACTGGGAAAGCGTATACCAGATATGATAGGGAAAGGTTACAAAAACGAACCAGTCTATGGCGGTATTTCCAATGTTCACAAACTTTGATTTTCCATCTCGTTTCGCGGGATTATATAAAAAGCAGATAAGGCCGGTAAAAGAGACATAGATGGGGCGAAGAATCAATGGAGGCAGGGGATCAATAAAGGTTCGGTAAAGCTGAAAGAGCAAATATGCAAGGGTTGCCCAGACCGCAGCAGTTGCGCGGGGCGTTTCCCGGATCAGCGTCTTCCGGATGTGCTCTCCCACAGAGAGCCTTTCCTTGTTTTCTGTAGCCATATGGATTCACCTTTCATTGTGTGGATCAGCACGGCGGTATTCGGAGGGAAGGAGGGCCTTCCCTCCGAATATTGACACTATGTTTTACCTGTGCACGCCATAGCGCGGAAATTCGTTCAGGCGGGCTCGCCGACGTAAGTTCCGGCGTTATCCAGAACGCCGATTTCCTGATAGTATTGAACAGCGCCGGGATGCAGGGGGACCACGGTGACGGAGGTATCTACGATTTCTTTATAGGTGAGGCCACGAATAGAAGGAATCTCCTCGGCGAATTCATCCAGGTGTTCGCAGAAAATCCTGGTCAACGTATAAGCGGTCGCCTCGTCCAAATCGGTGCTGCAGATGAAGCTGGCACCGATGGCGGCGGATGGAGTGTCTTCTTCAAAGCGGTCAAACGCACCGGCATGAATGGTGGCGTTGCCAAACCCCCTGTCGATAAAGCCCTGGATAAGCTCATCGTCAATGGAGGTCATGATGACGTCGGTGGAGATGGCCAGTTCCGCGATTGAGGAGGATTCCTCAGAGCAGTGGCCGATCATCATATCGGCCTGGTTGTCCTGGAGCATCTCGCAGCAGGCGTCGCCGCTGGTGGTGACGATACGGCCGCCCCAGGACTCAAATTCCTCGAACGTATAGCCCAGGATTTCAAAGGTGTACTTCATGCAGGTGTAGTCGGAAGAGCCGACGTCTTCACAGCACAGAACGGCGGGATATTTGTTTTCCAGCACTTCCCGGATAGAAGTGTAGCCGGTCTTGTCATTGAATTTTTTGGTGGTGATCATCATGACGAAATCCATGGTTTTGACGCCCCACAACGCGCTGATATTGGTGTAGGGACCCCGGCTTTCCAAACCAACGGTGGCGGCAGATGCATTTTCACCGTCGCCCAAATCACACGAGCCCGCCTCGATCAGATAGCCTACAGAGGAATTGCCGGTGGAAATGGTCTCTTGCGTGATAGAAGAACCGGAAGGCAGATATTTTAAGAGCAGATTGATTTTTGTCGCGGCGTTGGTGTAGTTGGATGTTCCAGCGCCCTGGGTTGCATATTTCAATGACACAGGGGAGGTCAGCCACAGGGGATTGTCTACCGCTGAACCGGAGGATTCACTGCCCTTGCTCTCGGCGGGGGGATCGGATGTACCGCCGCAGCCGGCTGCAAAAGAAAGTATGGTTGCCAGGACAAGAATCAGAGCAAAAAATTTTTTCATATAAAATCTCCCTTTCTTTTATATTCACCACTCCCATATCAGGAGAAATGATCCTGTTTCCCGGAGAAATTTGCCAGCTGAATGGCGTAATCTATGGCGTTGACAAGGCTCAGCTCATTAGCGCGGCCGCTGCCGGCATGTCCGAATCCGGTGCCGTGGTCCACGGAAGAACGGATTATGGGCAGCCCAAGCGTCACATTGACTCCGGCTACGGCCTCCCAGCGCTGCGCCTCCCTGTTGTATACAAAGCCCTTGACCTTCAGAGGGATATGGCCTTGATCATGGTACATAGCCACTACAATATCATACCAGCCGCCGAGCGCTTTGGAAAACACGGTGTCCGGCGGGGTGGGCCTTTTCTCGGGGATGTGGATGCCTTCCGCCAGGGCGGCATCTATGGCCGGCTGAATTTGCTCTATTTCCTCGGTTCCGAACATGCCGTTTTCACCGCAGTGGGGATTCAGCCCGGCCACACCGATTCTTGGGGTTTTGATACCCAGCGCCCTGCAGCCGGCATCGGCAATGCGGATGCACTCCAGCACCCGGTCCTTCTTTACCCGGTCGCAGGCCTCCCGCAGGGAGACGTGGGTGGAGACATGGACCACCCGCAGCCCCTCGTGAGCCAGCATCATTGTGTACTCATTCGTGTGGGTATACTTGGCATAGATTTCAGTGTGTCCGGAATAGTGGTGCCCGGCCAGATTGATGGCTTCTTTGCTGATGGCATTGGTAACTGTCGCGCTGATCTCACCCGCCAGGGCAAGTTCGATGACCTTTTCCACATACTGGAAAGCCGCTTCGCCGCCAAGGGCGCAGGCCCCAACACCGAACGGACCGGGCTCATCCCTGTCGGAGATATCTGGAATCGCACTGGCCGGAACCAGGCCCATGTCGTAAACGTCAATGGTGCCATAGTCAAACCGCGCCTCACGGACATCCTTGATGCGCCGGATCTTCACGGAGCTGCCGGTCATTTTTCTGGCGATCTTTGCGGCATAGTCCATGCTGCTGGCATCGCCGATAACCAGAGGCCTGCAGCACTCATACACACCGGCGTGCATCAGCGCCTTTACGGTGATCTCCGGCCCGTTACCAAAGGGGTCTCCCATAGTGATGCCAAGAATAGGCAGATAAGCGTTTCCCATTGAGCCTTGTCCTTTCTTATTTTAGTTCAGCAGCAAATCTGCGTACAGCTTCCTGGCGTCGGCTTCCGTGACCACGCGGCAGTTGTTGTTCAAAAGCCGCTTGCAGTCCATGCCCAACGTGACCAGCGTCTCCAAATCCTCCGGCCGCACGCCGAATTCCTTGAGATCCGTGGGGATATGTACCTGCTGCACGATCCTGTCCAGCCAGTCCAGGACCCAATCCGCCTTGGCATTTTTGTCCAGACCGGGCTGGGGCACCAGCGCATCGCATACCTTTGCCAGCCGATCCGTGCAGTATGGCTTGTTAAAGCGCATGACCGACGTCAGCATCATGGCGTTGGAGACGCCGTGGGCAATATGATACTTTCCCCCCAAGGGATATGCCAGCGCGTGAACGGCCGTTGTCCCCGCGGCCGCGATAGAAACGCCGCCGTAGAATGCCGCCAGGAGCATGTTCTGCTTTGCGGCAAGATTTTCAGGCTGAGAGTAGGCATTTTCCAAATTTTCATAAATCAGCTTCAAAGCACCCAGTGCGTACAGGTCTGAAAACGGCGTGGCCTTATTGGAGGTATAGCATTCAATGGCGTGAGCCAGTGCGTCCACGCCGGTGGCCGCGCACACCTTCGGAGGCAGCTTTGACAGTAGTTCCGCATCCAGGATCACATAGTCTGCGATCATTTGCGGGTTTACAATCCCAATTTTCAGCTCTTTTTCAGGGACCAGCACGATGGAGTTGGGTGTTGCCTCGCTTCCGGTACCGGCGGTGGTGGGAAGCATTACCGCGGGGACTGTTTTGCGGGCGGCTCCGGGGGACTCCAGCAGGTCGAACACGGTGTACTCGTCTGTATCCAGCACAGAGCAAAGCTTTGCGACGTCCATGACGCTTCCGCCGCCTACGGCGACAATCAGGTCAGGCCGCTCCGCCCGAAACCGCCGGATCACCTCGTCTGCCTGATAGACGCTTGGTTCGGTGGGGAGGTCGTCAAACAGTGCAACCTCCACGCCTGCCCGTTTCAACTGCTTCAACGGTTTTTGCAGCAGCCCGTTTGCGGAAATGCCCCTGTCTGTGAACAGAACGGCTTTTTTGTGACCCTGAGCGATTTCTCCGACGGCGGCCGCTGCACCCTGCCCGCCGTAAACCTGAGCGGGCATTTTCAAAGCGTGATAATTCATACACAACGCTCCTCTTCTCCACGCTGATGATTGTTTGTCAAAAAATTGCGGATGTTCAAAAACACATGTTCAGAACCAAGACCGCCGGATTTTGTCACCATACCAAACCTCTGTCCGCCGATGCTGGCGATGGTGTACACCACGCCCGGCTCTATCTCGCAGACGGGCTGGATATCCTGTATCCCGACGGCATTGATGAGACCTCTCAACGTGTCCCCGCCTGTGACGGCGATTGTGCCCCGGAATCCCCGTTCGATGACCTGACCGATCAACCTCCCGCTGCCCTGGGCAAGGGAAAGCCCCTCCTCCATATTTTTCAGTTCTCCTGAGAGCGTACTGTGGGATTCGCCCCCCACTTCCACGATCGCACAGGCATTGTCCCGACAGAGCGTTTCGATTTTTTCAGTCAACGCAGGGAACTGTTCGGAGTTGGACGGCAGCAATTCATTCTGAAGAGACAAATAGGCAAACCCGTCCGACCTGGCCGCTGTGATTTGGCCGCGCGTGATTGGATTCATGCTGCCGGAAACCACAAGAAGGCCAGGCTCGCAGGTGAACTCCTTGGAGCGCCCGGACTTCTTCTTTTCCAGGAATCGCCCAAGGTGTGACGCGAAAGCCGCGCAGCCTGCCGTGAGCAATGTACCTGAAAAGCCGTGCTGCAGCAAATGTTCCGCCAACGCGTCCAGGCGTGCATCGGTTGTGGCGTCGTAAGCCAGTATCTGAATCTCGCTTCCCGGTACGGGAAAGGCTGTGCACTCTTTAATGGCATGAACCAGAATGCCGCTCTGCTGTCCGATGATTTCTCTCACGGAGGAGTGCCGGACCGGCTCAAACGGGTCTTTCCCAAATACGGACTGGCTGACGGGTTGTCCGTCAATATAGTGGATGCCGTTTATCGTCAAACGGTTCAGAGTCGGGTGGGCTGGCGCAAAGTGGACGGTCCCCTTCCCGTTTTCCGCCAGCGCGGCAAGCTCCGCGCCAATATTTCCCCGCAGAGCGGAATCTGTTTTTTTGTAAATCATTTGGAAGGGGACAAGCCGCGCCTTTTGAACCAGGCAGGCAACCACTTCAGCCGCCTTTTGCGGATGGAGATGCCGCGTCTCCGTATCCACAACGACCACATTACAGGCATCGGCTGCCGCTGCAAGATTTGTGTTTAAATTTGTTACAATGCGAGTGGAGACTCCAATTTGAGACAATTGTACACCTGTATCAATGGAACCTGTCAAATCATCAGCTAAAATCAACAATTTCATATTTGTTCATCCATTCTACACCAAGTTTCCCCTTCTTTTGTTTACATTATAGTAGACGCAATTGGTTGATATCAACAAGTATCCTTGACAAAATAGATTTAATATGATACAAAATTACAAAACGATTGTATAATTTTGATACTATATGCTGGCGTGACTGTGCGATCTGAATTAGGAGATGGTCGATGTGAGAAAAATTAAACTGCTTGGGATTGCCCCTTATGAGGGCATGATTGAACTGATGCAGAATGTGGCGCAGCAGAGAAGCGATATTGAACTCACTGCGTTTCTTGGGGATTTAGACGCTGGCGTAGCGGTTGTGGAACGCTACATCACACCGGATACAGATGCCATTATTTCCAGAGGCGGTACTGCAAAGATGATCCGCACGCATTTCTCCATTCCGGTCGTGGAGATATCGCTGTCCGCTTATGATGTCCTCCGCGCTATCAGGCTGGCGCGCTCTTTCTCTGAAAATTTTATAATCATTGGGTTTGAGAACATCACCGGCTGCGCCAAGATGCTGTGTGACCTTCTGCAAATCGATGCGGAGATCATTACAATTGAGAGCGCCGCCGACGTTCAAAGAATTCTTGAGGAAGCAACGAAAAAGGGGTATCAGACAATTTTGGGAGACATGATAACTGCCACCTATGCCCACCGTCTCGGCTTGAATGCGATTTTGATCACGTCGGGCCTGGAAAGCATACAAGATGCGTTCAACCAGGCAAAACAGATTTGTCAGGCGTATGTGGAGTTGAAAGACCGCTGCGCCCTTATGAGCGCCATGCTTCAGATGTGTCCGCCGTCGGCTGTTTACACAAAAAAAGGCGACCTTGTTTATGCCGCCCCAAGCCTTCCGGATCCGACTTTGGAAAACACGTTTAAAAAATATATTCCTGTGGTTTCAGAAGGGCGAAGCGTCTCTTTCAGCAGGCAGGCGGATACTACGGTTTATGACTTCGACGGGTTCATGATTCAGGCTGCAGAGGAACAGATGTGTATGTTCTGCGCCACCGGGACACATTCGGCAAAAATCCCTGAGGAATCCGCAGTCAGGATATACAATCAACAGGATGCAAGCATTTTCAATGACTACTTTGGTGCCTGCGAAACCGCTCAGGAGTTCATACATATCATAGAACAGCTTGCCTGCACAAGGCGGACGATTCTCCTCTGTGGAGAACGCGGCAGCAATTGTGACGAGACCGCTTTTTACATGCATATCCACAGTGAGTTTGCTGAAAACTCTTTTATCCTGATTAACTGCGCGCGAATATCTGATGCGGAATTTGAGAATTTGCTCACGGAGCGGAGGAGCCTGCTTTACAAAAGAAACAGCACCGTTTATTTTGCGCATGCCGAGGCGATGAGCTTGCAGCAGCAGGAATATGCGGTCGCCTATCTGTACGGCAATATCCAGGGCAGCCGCTATATTTTTTCCGCAGAATCGGATTGCAAATTTCAAAATAGCGAACTGCACCGTTATCTAACCGAAGATATCCTCTGCGGATGTGTCCGCATTCCTCCCATCCGGGAGCTGAAGAATGATATCCCCAGTATTTGTGCGGCCTACATCAATGTTTTGAACATTTCCATGGGGAAGCAAATTCTTGGACTCTCCCCCGAGGCTCAAATTTTTGCTCGGGACTACATATGGCCGGGCAATCGCATTCAGATGAAGCGGGTGCTCCAATCTGCGATGATGCGTTGCAGATATTACTATTTGTCAGAGGCAGATATCAAAGAGGCTCTGAAAGCGGAAAGCGTTCAGAGCGGGCTGCCGCTTCAGCCCGATATTGATCTTACACAGTCTCTCAACGAAATCAACAAGCGTATAGTCAGCCTTGTCCTTGAAGAGGAGGGGATGAACCAATCCAAAGCCGCGCTTCGCCTGGGGATAAGCCGCAGTACGATCTGGCGGATGGTTCACTCATGACAGGATGGAATGCTATCCTCCCGGAAGGCTCTTGGCAGAAGCTCAAAAGGATGCATAAAGAGCTGTGGAATGACGCGGAAAACCAAAAAGCTCCGAAATGAAAGGGCCCGCGTGAAAAATAGGTGTGTGGGGATACTCCATAAAATGAGAACGGGAATCCCGTCCGGCAAAAGCTGTGGGCGGGGTTCCCGTTTCTGGATTTTTGCAACTTTTTCGCTCGTTTTATAAATTAATTTAAAACTTGTTTCATAAAAATGACGAAAAGCCCGTAACCATTACGGTTACGGGCTTTTTGTCTGGTGGACGATACAGGACTCGAACCTGTGACCCCCTGCACGTCAAGCAGGTGCTCTAGCCAGCTGAGCTAATCGTCCGAAGCGAACGAATATATGTTACCGTATGGAACGCATTTTGTCAACGGTTTTCTTGTAAAAATCCAAAAAAGTTGCTATACTGGTCAAAAGATCAAAGCAGGAGGTTGCGATGGAGAAGATTGCATTGGTTACTGGCTCCGCCCGGGGCATAGGACGGCGGACCGCCGCCCGCCTTGCTCAGAGCGGATGGGCGGTGTGCATCAATTATCTGGCCCACCGGGAAGAGGCGGAGTCTCTGGCGCTGGAGCTGAGGAACAAGGGCTGCCGCGTGATGGTGGAGCAGGCCGATGTGGCCAGCCGGGCGGACGTGGATCGGATGGTCCGCGGGGTGGAGCGGGAGTTTGGTCCGGTTTCGCTGCTGGTGAACAACGCTGGCGTGGCCGGGCAGATGCTGTTTCAGGATGTGACGGAGGAGCAGTGGAACCGCTGCTTCGGCGTAAATCTCAACGGGGCCTTCCACACCATCCAGGCGGTGCTGCCCAACATGATCCACGAAAAAGAGGGCTGCATCATCAACACCTCCTCCATCTGGGGCCAGCGGGGAGCCTCCTGCGAGGTGGTCTACTCCGCTGCAAAAGCCGCTGTCATCGGCTTGACCCGCTCCCTTGCCATGGAGTTGGGCCCCTCCAACATCCGGGTCAACTGCGTGGCGCCCGGTGTCATCGATACGGAGATGCTGTCTGTGCTGTCGGAGGAGACCCGCCGGGACCTGGCAGCTCAAACTCCCTTGGGCCGCCTGGGCACGCCGGAGGACATCGCCGGCTTGGTGGCCTTCCTGGCCTCTGATGAAGCGTCCTTTGTCACAGGGCAGGTCATCACCGCCGATGGCGGATTCATTGTATAAATAAAGAAAGGGTATCCATGATCAAAACCATTTTATTCGACCTGGATGGTACGCTGCTGCCCATGGACCAGGAGCTTTTTACAAAGACGTACTTCAAACGGCTGGCTGCCAAGCTGGCGCCCCACGGCTATGAGCCGAACGCGCTGATCGACGGAATTTGGGCCGGCACCGCCGCCATGGTGCGAAATGACGGAAGCTGCACCAACGAGGAGGCCTTCTGGAAGTGCTTTCGCGGCATTTTCGGAGAGAGGGCTCTGAGGGATTACCCGGTATTTGACGAGTATTACCGCCGGGAGTTCCAGCAGGTGGCGGAGGTCTGCGGCTTCAACCCGGAGGCAAAGCGGACGGTGGAGGA
Source organism: Dysosmobacter acutus (assembly GCF_018919205.1). NCBI lineage: Bacteria > Bacillati > Bacillota > Clostridia > Eubacteriales > Oscillospiraceae > Dysosmobacter > Dysosmobacter acutus. Next base: position 223,751 of record NZ_JAHLQN010000001.1, on the reverse strand, counting down.
GCTGAAGGGCCGGGGCTATCGCCTTGTGCTGGCAACCAATCCCATTTTCCCATCCGTGGCCACGGAGAGCAGGATTCGGTGGGCCGGCCTGGAGCCGGAGGAATTTGCGCTCTACACCACCTATGAGAATACGGGATACTGCAAGCCCAATCCGGCCTACTACCAAGACATCGCCCACCGGCTGAACTGCAACCCCGGAGAGTGCCTGATGGTGGGGAACGACGTGGAGGAGGATATGGTGGCCCGCGCGGTGGGAATGGAGGTCTTTTTGCTGACCGACTGCCTCATCAACAAAAAGGAGGCGGACCTCTCCGCCTATCCCCATGGCGGATTTGCTGAGCTGCGCTGGTATATTGAGGAGAGAGAACACCGAAACATCTGAATAAAAGGAGAGCGCCGTATGATTACGGCGCTCTCCTTTTGTTACGCTTACTGCAGCCCTGGCAGGGGGCAGGCGTGCATCATGACACGACCGAAACAGACCAGGGTCCGGCCGCTGCTGGCGGTCAGCACCACGTCGGCGTCGGAGCGACGGCGGTTGAGGGAGAAGAGATAGACAATCCCCAGCCGCTCGTCCCGGCAGTACTGCTTGCACAGCATGTCGCCGTCCACGCAGAAGATGCCGATGTCCCCGTTGGAGATGGGGTCCCGGTTGATATAGACCACCGAGCCGTCCGCAATTTGGGGCGTCATGGAGTCGCCCTGGATGCGGATGGCGTACTCCGCTCCCTTGGGAACCTCCTCCGTCACCGGGATCAGATCGTAGTCCTCGCCGAATACGGGCGCCGCATAGCCCGCGGCGGCAGGGCTGCAATACAGCGGGATCTGACGCAGCTCCGGCTCCGGCTGCTCCTGCTCCAGCTCATCCCGATAGACGCACAGGGCGCTGATCACGGACTGGACCGTCCTGCGGCCCACCTGGGGAAGGCTTCTGTATTTTTCCAGAAGGGTGCGCTCAGCGTGGGTCAATCCCGTCTCCGGGGCGGAAAAGCTGTCCTGAAAGAGATAGTTGGCATCTACCCTCAGACCGTCGAACAGCTTCAGCATGACCTCTTCCTTTGGAAAGCTGACTCCGGTCTCATAGTTTCCGATGGCAGACCGGGACACGCCCAAGTGCCCGGCCAACTCGTCCCGGGACATCTGAAGGGCTTCCCGCCGGGCCCGAAGTCGTTCGCCAAAATTCATATGAATCCTCCCCTCCTTGTGCGGCTGTTGTTATCTTACCCTGAATAAGTGACATTGTCAATTTGATTAAACAAGATTCTTGTAAAATGGCATTGACAACACAGGACAAGTGTGGTATGCTTACAATATGAACAAGATTCTTGTTGAAACACATCTAACTAAACAAATTATCTGGGCAAATGGAAATAAAAATCCAAAAAGTCCGCTGCGCCGACGGGCACAGCGGACGATGGTGGGGGAAGGTGGATTCGAACCACCGAAGGCGAAGCCAGCAGATTTACAGTCTGTCCCCTTTGGCCACTCGGGAATTCCCCCATATTTCAAATACTGGAGCTGGTGGACGGATTCGAACCCCCGACCTGCTGATTACAAATCAGCTGCTCTACCAGCTGAGCTACACCAGCATTTCCAACAGCATGGATTATCTTAACAGAATCTGATGGTTTTGTCAATACGATTTTTTTGGATTTGGAGGGGTTAATTTGCGATATCCGCGCTATGCCCTGCGCTGCGGCGGACCGGTTTGCAGCCGATGCGGCCGGGAGATCGGCGGCGGGGAACAGTATTGGTACATCAACGGCGGTAAAATCTGTGAGGAGTGTCTTCCCGGCTTCGCAAGGGAGGTGTTTTCTCCCTTCCGTCTGATTCGGGGAGGGGAGAAGCGGCTATGACGCTTTTGGAACTATCCGCAGTCTACCGGGACAGCGAGGTGACCATCCGCGCGCGAATCCGGGAGCTCCGGGCGCGACTGGAGCAGGAGGAGGACCCGGAGGAGTGCTGGCGGCTGAAGCGGCGCATCACGGACCTGACGCCGCTGCTGCAGGAGGCCAGGGAGCTGGCATCGCTGACAGCGCATTACTACGATAGGAGCTACTATCGAAATGAAAAGTACACCCTATGATTCCAGGGCCGGCGGAATTGCCGGCGATATGAGCGTGTGGCTGCGCAGCGTGCAGGAGGACAATGAGGAGCAGCTGAGCCGCCTGCGCCGGAACTTACGCCGGGCCAGGGAGCAGGAGCTGACGCCCCGGCAGCGGCAGATGCTGGCCATGTACTACGACGAGGGAAAGACCATGCCGGAGATCGCCGCGGAGCTTGGGGTGGTCACTTCCACGGTTTCCCGGACCATCTGCCGGGCCAAAAAGCGGCTGTACCGCTGCCTGCGCTACGGGCTTTAAAAGGCGGCGTCGGAGAATTGCAGATTTCCCTTGACTTTCTGGAAAGTTCCAATATAATGCGCATTAGAACGTTCCGGAGAAGAGGTGACTCTGCCTTGGCTTATCGTGCAATGCACAATCGCTGGCTGCGTCTGCTGGTGGCCCTTTGCGGCGCGGTTGTGGCCTCCCTTGCGGTCAATATTTTTATCGTGCCCCATGGATTTTATACTGGCGGCCTGCTGGGGCTGTGCCAGGTGATCCGGACGCTGCTGCAGGATGGGTTAGGCGTTGTGATGTCCGGCGGCGATCTGGCCGGTGTCCTCTATTTTCTGGCCAACATCCCCATTTTGCTGTTGGCGTTTAAGAGCCTTGGCAAGGAGATGGCGGTAAATACCCTGATCTGCACCCTGGCCTACTCCCTTTTCTATGCTATGATTCCGGTGCCGGAGAGTCCGGTGATCTATGATAAGCTGACCTCCTGCCTGCTTGGCGGAATTTTGGGCGGCGTGGGCAACGGCATCGTGCTGACCTGCGGCTATTCCGGCGGCGGGCTGGATGTGGTGGGGCTGTACCTCTCCAAAAAGCGGGGCTTCACCGTGGGCAAGTTCAACCTGAGCTTCAACTTTTTCCTCTATGGGGCGTGCCTGCTGCTGTTCCGGCCCACCATTGTGATTTACTCGGTGATTTACAACTTCTTCTCCGCCATGGTGCTGGATCGGATGCACCAGCAGAATATCACCGTGCAGGTGTTGATCTTCACCAAGGATGAGCACCCGGAGCTGCCACAGTTTATCATGAAGCGCATGGGCCGTGGAGTGACCTATTGGGAGGGCCACGGCGGCTATACCGGGGACGAGATCCGGGTGCTGTGCGTGTGTCTTTCCAAGTATGAGATCGAAGATCTGCGCCACGCGGTGCACGAGATCGATCCCCACGCCTTTTTCATCATCAACCAGGGCGTGACGGTGGACGGAAATTTTGTGAAAAAATTAAATGGATAGAAAGAAGAGGATGCCGTCAGGCATCCTCTTCTGTTTCATAAGGACAGGGCTTTTTGCTTGAGGAAAAGCGCCGGGGCTTCTTCCATACCGAGGGCGCCAGCAGCATCAGCACGGGGAATATCTCCAGCCGGCCAACCAGCATGTTAAAGGAGAGCAGGAGCTTGCCAAGGGCGGAAAAGCCGGAGTAGTTCCCCATTGGCCCAACTATGGAGAGGCCGGGGCCGATGTTGTTGATGCAGGCGGTTACGGCGGTGAAGGTGGTGATCAGGTCAAAATGCTCAAGAGACAAAAGCAGAATCGACAGGGCAAAAATGCCCATGTAGATGGAGAAAAACATATAGGTTCCCCGCAGGGTCTTATCGTCCAGGGGCTTGCCTTCAAAGCGGACGGTGGTGACGGCGTGGGGATGGAGCATCCGCTGCAGATCCCGGTAGGAGGATTTGCAGAGAATGACGATCCGGGCCACCTTGATGCCGCCGCCGGTGGAGCCGGCCGAGGCGCCGATGAACATGAGAATCACCAGGATGGTTTTGGAAAAGGAGGGCCACTGTTCGAAGTCCGCTGTGGCGTAGCCCGTGGTGGTGATGATGGACGACACCTGGAAGAAGGCGTAGCGCAGGCACTGGAGGAAGGTGTCATAGTAGCGCAGCAGATTGACGGCGATCATCATCACCGAGGCAAAGACGATTCCAAGATAGACCTTCAGCTCCTCGGACCGAAAGACCTCCCGGAAGCGGCGCAGCAGCAGAAAGTAGTACAGGTTGAAGTTGACGCCGAACAGCAGCATAAACGTGCTGATGACCACATCATAATAGGCGTTGTTGTAGGCGCCCACGCTGAGATTGCGGTTGGAGAAGCCTCCGGTGCCCGCCGAGCCGAAGGAGTGGATCAGGGCGTCAAAAAGGGACATCCCGCCCGCAAGCAGAAAGACTACCTCAATCAGCGTCAGCACAATGTAGATGCCGTAGAGGATTTTGGCGGTGTTGCCCAGGCGGCTGACCAGCTTGCCCACGGAGGGACCGGGCACCTCCGCCCGGAGCAGATGAACGCTGCGGCCGCCGGCCAGGGGCAAAATGGCCATTACAAAGACCAGCACGCCCATGCCGCCGACCCAATGGGTGAAGCTGCGCCAGAAGAGGATACCGTGCTCAAGGGATTCCACCTCTGTCAGAATGCTGGCGCCGGTGGTGGTAAAGCCGGAGACGGTTTCGAAAAAGCAGTCCACAAAACTGGAAAAGGAGCCGCAGAGATAAAAGGGCAGCGCGCCGAAAAGAGACATTGCCAGCCAGGAAAGGGCCACGATCACCAGGCCCTCCTTGGCGTAGATGGTGGTGTTTTTCGGGGTCCGTACGCCCAGCAGCGCGCCGCAGAGGGCTGAAAGAACAATTGGAAGGCAGAAGGCAAATACGGCGCTTTCGCCGTAGGCCAGTGTCACCATGAGGGGGAGGAGCATCAAAACAGACTCCACCAGTAAAATGCGGCCAAGAATAAAGCCGACCATTCTGTAATTCACACGCTGCCTCCTTATTTTTTCAGAATGTCTGAAAGGTCGCGGAGAGAGGTGTGGGTGGTCACAACGATCACGCTGTCGCCGCAGTGCAGGCTGTCCTGGCCGGAAGGAATGATGATCTTGCCGTTGGACCGGGCGATGCCCGCCACCAACAGGTCGTTTTTCAGATTCAGATCCTTAAAGGGGATGCCCACCAGGGGAGAGCCCCGGGGGACGCCGAACTCCAGCGCCTCCACCCGGTCGCCCACGATGCGGTGCAGCGTCTTCACATGAGAGGCCATGCCGTTTTGCATGGCCCGGACATAGCGCAGGATCAGCTCCGAAGTGATGCCGCCGGCGGAGACGATGCTGTCGGTCATGCTGCCGGAGGCCACCAGGTCCACAAAGGACTGGCGATTGACCTTGGCCACCACCTTGCCCACACCCTGCTTGGAGGCATACATGGCCATAATGATGTTGGCCTCGTCCAAACCGGTGAGGGAGACGAAGGCGTCGCTCTGGCCCACGCCCTCCTCGTTGAGAAGCTCCGCGTCGGTGCCGTCGCCCTGGATGAGCAGGGCCTGGGGCAGGCGCTCGCTCATGGTCACGCATTTTTGCTCGTCGGAGTCGATGATCTTGACGGACATGCCGGTGCTGCAGAGCTCGGAGGCCAGGTAGTAGCAGATTTTGCTGGCGCCCACGATCATGACGGCCCGGGCCTGGGCCCGGAACACGCCAAGGTGGCGGAAGCAGGCCTCCAGCTCCTGGGGCGAGGCGGTGACGTAGATCTTGTCGCCGGTTTGCAGCAGGAATTCACCGGAGGGGATATACACGTCATTTCCCCGGGCCACGGCGCAGATCAGCACCTTGGCCCGGGTGTTCTCATAGAGATCGGTGAGGCGTACGCCGGACAGGGAGGACTGCTCCCCGATGCGGTACTCCACCAGCTCGATGCGGCCCTTGGAGAAGGTGTCCACCTTCAGGGCGGAGGGAAAACGCAGCACCCGGGAAATCTCCCGGGCGGTGGCCTTTTCCGGATTGATGACCATGGACAACCCCAGCTCTTCGCGCATAAAGCGCAGCTGCTTTTCATACTCGGGGTTGCGGACACGGGCGATGGTGTGGCGCACGCCCAATTTCTTGGCAACCAGGCAGGCAAGAATGTTCACCTCGTCGCCGGAGGTGGTGGCGATCAGCAGGTCCGCTCCCTCGGAGCCGGCCTCCTCCTGCACGCTGTAGCTGGCGCCGTTGCCGCACACGCCCATCACATCGCACACGTTAACCAGCTCCGCGATGACGTCCGGGTTCTGGTCGATGATGGTGACGTCGTGGTTCTCCGCCGCCAGTTTCTTGGTCAATATGGAGCCGACCTTTCCTACGCCGGCAATGATAATTTTCATGACGAACTCCCCTGTATGTGAATAAAGTATGAAGAAGAGACGACCCAATTGTAGCACGCGGATTTGGAAAGCACAACAGCTTTCCGTGGGATTGTGACAAATCGGATGAAAAAGCCGACTGTTTTCTCCTTGCAAGAGGGGAGGGCATATGATACGATCTACAAAATAAGCCGCTTTTCGGTGTATGGATGGTCAGCGCCCCTGGAGCCTGCCCACGGGACAAGCCTGCTTCCCTTTCAAAACAGATCGATTTTATCTTACGTTTTGCCCCATATACCGCTAAAATACGGTTTAAAACTGCGCGGAGCCTGCTGACCTTACGATGCGCCGGTACAAAAAGAGACGGCGGATCGCAGTGGAGGCCTCAGGCGCACACAGGGAGGGATTTATATGAAGCTTCTTTTTCGCCAGCGGTTTTTTTCCTGGTTCGACAGCTACGACATCTACGATGAGCAGGGGCGGGTGGTCTTTACCGTGGAGGGACAGCTGGCCTGGGGGCACTGTCTGCACGTGCTGGACGGGCTCGGGACCCATGTCGGCACGGTGCGGGAGCGCGTGCTTACGCTGCTGCCCAAATTCGAGCTCTATCTGGGCGAAACCTATGTGGGGTGCATTGAAAAAGAGTTTTCCCTGTTTCATCCAAGGTTTGAAATAGACTGCAACGGCTGGCGGATCGACGGGGACTTTATGGAGTGGGACTATGCCATCACCGATTCCGGAGGGCGGGAGGTGGCCCGGATTTCCAAAGAGCTCTTTCACCTGACGGATACCTATGTGATCGATGTGGCCGACGGGCAGGACGTGCTGTGCGCGCTGATGGTGGTGCTGGCCATCGACGCGGAAAAATGCTCCAGAAACTGAATCATGAAGAGAGAAAGCATAAAAGCGCTGACAGACCAGGGATCTGTCAACGCTTTTATGTATAGAGGGGTTTGCGCGGAAGAAAAAAGAATTGGAGGATACAGGATCAGTTGTGGAACTGCTCCGCGCTGGCCAGGTCGCCCAGGATATAGGCATAGTCGCCGGGATGGACCTTGGTGGCATAGCCGCGCATGTTCAGGAAGACGGTCTGCTCACAGGGCGCCACGATCTCCTCAATGACTTCGAGGGTGAGGGGGCTGAGGATCTGGGCCAGCAGCGTGCCCTGGGGCACGGTCTTGTTCAGGTGGTCAAAGCCCACTGCGGGAACAAACAAACCGCCGTTCTTGGGACGGAGCAGGGGACGCTTTTTAATGAGGTACTGGGTCTTGGGGACGATGGGTTCGCCGGGATACATGCCCATCTTGCGCATGACGTTGAACACGCCCTGGGCGGAGAGGGCAATCTGATCAAAGGGCAGGTCGGTGCCCGCGCCGATCTCAGCGACAATGGAGGGCTTGCCCAGGCCGATCATGTAGTCGGTCAGCGTGCCGGTGTACTTGGCGGCGGGGCCGGCGGGAGCGCCGTTGTAGTACATCTCCAGACCGTAGGCCAGGCCCAGCTCAAGAATGCGGTCGGACAGCTCGCCCTCCGCCTTCTTCATCAGAATATAGTTGATGGCGGTGCCGTAGGAGCCGCCGTGCCAGTCGATGAGCATATCGGCCTCGGAGCAGATGGAGCAGACCACATCGGCCAGCTGATCGGTAAACCAACCCTTGGCGCTGCCGGGGAAGTTGCGGTTGAGGTTGTTCATATCCACCGGGGTGTTGCGGGAATCCCACTCAAATGCGATGGGGTTGGCACAGGGCACGGCGATGATGGTGCCGCAGAGCTCGTTGACGTCGGCGGTCTCCAGCACGCGCTTGATGACCCGCATGCCGGTATAGGCGTCGCCGTGGGAGACGGCGTTGAGGAAGATTTTCGGGCCGGGCTTCATGCCGTTGAGCACGTGGACCGGGACCTCAAGACGGTATCCGCTGGCCATAGTGGTGACCGGCAAAGTAATATATGCACGCTCGCCGCTGCCTAACTTTTTCCCTAAAACGACGGTTTCTGCCATGTTTGATGTTCCTCCTAAATCTGAATTTTTGGACAAAGGGGACACGGAGACGAAGGACCGGAAAAAGAATAGTCCTCCGGTCGATGGAATTCTATCAGGCATTTTTTGGTGTGTCAATATGGCTGAAGCGCTCAAAACCGGTGGCAATAACCGCTCTTTATATATAATAGTATAAATAGGCCCGCCACTGCCCGATGGAGTAAAAGCGGTCCGCCAGATCAGGGCCGCGGCACGATGGCTTGGAGCGCAATGCATACAGATTCAGGCAAAGGCAGGCGCTGTCCCGGTTTGCCAAGTGGGAAATCCTGCACAGTTTCCGTGGGGGCTGAAGCGGGCCCTTATGGGAAAAGCACCAAAGGATTGACTTTTTGGGGCGTTTAATCGCAAATGGGCTGAAATTTGTCCCAATCAAGGGAAGAACTGAGCAAATTGTCTTAAAATTCACAGTCAACATATAAAATCATTGTATTAAACAATAAAAAAAGAGTATTGGACAGAAGAAGCAAATCCACTTAAACTTAGGATAAATTCAATCACAACATGGGACGCTTTCAAGTTCAGCCGGCCCCCGGGGCCACGGGGCCGGCGAAATCAACAGCTGCAAGGCAGAGGAAAGAGGGATGCAGACAGGGCTAATCGGAGTGGAGAGGGGTCCCCTATCCGTTTCTTGCACAGAGTGAAAAAGAGCTGCTATCGCAGGCCCGATGAGGCCGCAGGAAATTTGTTTGGTTCACTGCCGCCCCGGTGGTAAGAGAAGGATGTGAAAGTATGGGTAGATACATAGTCAAGAGATGTTTTCACGCATTGATCGTATTGTTTTTGGTGGCCACGACCGTGTTCTTCATCATGCGTATCGTGGGAGATCCCGCGACGCTGATGTTAGATGCCAACGCAACCGTGGCAGAGTATGAACAGCTGAAGGAAAACCTGGGACTGAACGACCCGCTGCCGGTACAGTATGTGAACTTCCTGAAAGAAATGTTTACGCTGGACCTGGGCAGTTCCTACCGTTACAAGCGCCCGGTAATTGATATGATCGGCGAGGCGCTGCCGCATACGCTGGAGCTGGTGGGGCTCTCGATGCTGGTGGCCATCCCGCTGGCGATGATGGTGGGCATCATTGCCGCGGTCAAGAGAAACTCGTGGCTGGACAACGTGCTGACCGCACTGACGATCACAGGCCGGTCCATGCCCACCTTCTGGCTGGGCCTGTTGCTGATGTACTTATTCGCGGTGGTGCTCAAATGGCTGCCGCCGTCCGGCTCGGGAGGGTTCAAATACCTGATCCTGCCAGCCATAACCCTGTCCATGGGCCTTGCCACCAGCACGGTCCGACTGACACGAAACTCCATGCTTTCGGTGATCCGGCAGGACTACATGACCACGGCCAAGGCCAAGGGCGTTTCGCCCACGCAGCTGCTTGTGGGCCACGGCCTGCGCAACAGCCTGGTGGGCGTGATCACCATGATCGCTCTGCAGGTGGGCAACCTGCTTGGTGGCTCCATCGTGGTGGAGACGGTGTTCTCCTATCCCGGTATCGGCCGTGTGCTGGTGACCGGCATTCTGGTGTACGACTATCCCGTTGTGCAGGCAAGTATCGTGATTATGGCGGCCCTGTTCGTGGGGATTAACCTGGTGGTTGACCTTCTCTATACCGTCATCGACCCGCGCATCAGCGTGCAGTAAGGGGAGGGCTGAAAATGAAAAAGAAATTGAAAAATTTCTGGGAGCTTTACAAGGAAGCGGGCGTTTTGGCCAAGATCGGCCTGGTGGTCATTGTGCTTTGGGTGATCATCGCCATCTGCGCGCCGCTGCTGGCTCCCTATAATCCCACGAAGGTGGATGTGGCAAACAGCTTTATTCCGCCCGCGTTCAGTGAAGGCGGCTCCAGCGCTCATCTGCTGGGCACCGATGAGGTGGGCCGGGATATTCTCAGCCGGCTGATCTACGGCTCACGGATCTCTTTGATTGTCGCAATTGTGGCCGGTGTTTTATCCATGTGCATCGGCACCACCATCGGCCTGGTGGCCGGATATTTCGGCGGCAGGGTGGACACGGTCTGCATGCGCATCGTGGACGTGATGCTGGCCTTCCCGTTCATGTTTATGGCCCTTTGCTTCATGGTGGCTCTCGGTTCAGGACTGGGCAATATCATCCTTGTCCTGGGAATTACGGGATGGGTGCCATACGCAAGAACCGTGCGTGCGGAGGTATTGTCCATCCGCAAGCGGGAATTCGTCATTTCCTCTGAAATAGTGGGGTGCAGCAAGTGGCGGGTCATCCGCACCCATGTGCTGCCCAACGTCATTGACTCCGCCATCGTGATCACCACGATGCAGATGGCCAACACCATCCTCTCTGAGGCGGCGCTGACCTTCCTGGGCATGGGTCTGCCGGCGTCCATCCCCTCCTGGGGACAGATGATCTCCTCGGGCCGGTCCTACATCTATACCTCCTGGTGGCTGACGATGATCCCCGGCATTGCCATTTTCCTGGTCAGCCTGTCCATCAACTTTGTGGGCGACTGGATCCGCGACGCCCGCGACCCCAGACTGCGGGGCAGCAAATAAGCCTTTCAAGGCAAGGGAGCAGAACGGAGGAATTGAACTGTGGAAAAGGCAGATTGGCTGGAAGAAGTTTATTCCCATATCAATGCGGCCTTTGAATCCGAGCACCTGCCCAAAATCCTGGACCTGGTCCGCCAGCCCAGCGTGGCCGGAACCGGGGAGGGGATTGACGAGTGCGCGGAAAAGGTGATGGAACTCTTGCGTTCCGTGGGCTGTGTGGATGTCCACCTGGAGCGGTATGTGAAAAGCCCCGTGGTGGTGGGCAGGCTGAACGCCGACGTGGAGAACGCCCCTGGAATCCTCATGTACGGCATGTACGACGTACAGCCGCCCGAGCCCTACGACGAGTGGATTGTCTCTCCCTATGAGGGCGCCCGCATAGACTTTGAGGACTATGGGGAGTGCATTGTGGCCCGGGGCATCATGAACTCCAAGGGCCCGCTGGTATGCTTTATCAACGCGGTGGACTCCATCCGGAAGACGCTGGGCTATATGCCGGTCAACGTCCTCTTTGTGGTGGAGGGCGAGGAGGAGCTGGGCAGCGGGAGCATGATCCCCTTTGTGGAGGCCCACAAGGAGGAGATTGCCAAGCTTGACGGCGTATTCCTCAATGGCGCCCGTCAGGATGAACAGGGCCGTCCGGCCGTGCTGCTGGGCAACAAGGGTACGCTGTACCTGGATCTGGAGGTCACGGGCGGCGAGTGGGGCGGTCCCCAAAAGATCGATCTGCACAGCATGAATGCCGCCTGGGTGGGAAGCCCGGCCTGGCGGCTGGTCAACGCCCTGGCCACCATGCGCCAGGGGGACGACATCCTCATCGAGGGGTTCTATGATGATTTGCAGCCCCTGTCCGAGGCGGATGAGCAGCTGACCCGGCGCTTTGCCTCCGTCTTTGACGAGGAGATGTTCCTGAACGAGCGGCTCTATGCCTCCCGGTTCCTCCATGACATGCATGGGGAGGAGGCGGTCCGCAAACTGATGTGGACGCCCACGCTGAACATTGACGGCATCTGGGGCGGGTATACCGGACCGGCCACCAAGACGGTGATTCCCTACAAGGTGCAGGCCAAGGTGGACGTCCGGCTGGTACCCCCGCTGACCGCCGACATGATGCTGGAAAAGATCAAAAAGCATCTGCACAAGCATGGCTATGACGACGTGAAGATCACGGTCCGTCAGAGCTCTCCCTGGTCCAAGAGCGACCCCGAGGCACTGGCCTGCCGGGCGGCGCTGATGGCCCTGGATAACAGCGGCTATGACCAGGGCTACGCATGGCCCATTTTTCCCGGCACCGGCCCCGCCTATCTCTTTACCCAGCGCTGCGGCGTCCCCTTTGTCTCTTACGGGCTGGGGCAGGGCGGCCGGATTCACGCGCCCAATGAATACCACACAGTCAAAGGGCTGCGGGAAAACGAGATGTCCTGCGCCGCGTACCTCTACTACCTGACCAAACTGGCCCGCGAGGCGGGACAGTGAGATTTGATGAAAAGAAAGTCCCCGGCCCTTGCTTCTATGAGGGGTGGAAGCGAGTGAAAATATAAGATCAAGGAGTGTGGAAACATGAAAAGAACAGCGAAGTCCTTATTTACCCTGCTGATGGCGGGCGTCATGGTCTTTGGGCTCGTGGCCTGCGGAGGAAACGGCGGCAGCGCCTCTGGTTCCGGCAGCGCCTCCGGCTCCGGCAGCGGCGAAACCGACAAGAGCTTTGAGGTGATTGTTGCGTCCGCGGCAGAGCCTGAATCCTTGGATCCCCAGCTGTCCGGCGCGGCCGCCGGCGGCAATATGAGCTACAACCTGTTTGACTACCTGGTTCGCATGAGCCCCGACGGCAAAGAGGTGGTTCCCTGCCTCGCGACCTCTTGGGAGCAGCCCGACGACAACACCTGGCGCTTTAAGCTGAGAGAAGGCGTCACCTTCACCAACGGCGAGCCCTTCAACGCCGAGAGTGTGACCTATACACTGGATCGTATCTTTGAACCCGACTCCGGCCGCACCACCTACAACCTGAAGGTGCTGGACTCTTGGACCGCCGTGGATGAATATACCGTTGATCTGCACACCGCAGAGCCCTGCAACGATATGCCCACCCGTCTCTATGATATGGCGATCCTGCCTGCCAAGTACTGTGAGGAAGTTGGAGCCGACGGCTTCGGCACCCAGCCTGTGGGCTGCGGTCCCTATAAGTTAGGCAAGTGGGCCACCAACGATTACATTGAGCTGGTCGCCAACGAAGACTACTGGGACGGCGCTCCCGACTGCAAGAAGATGACCTTCCGCACCATCCCCGAGATTTCCACCCGCCTTGCCGAACTGATGGCCGGCAGCGTGGACATCGTTCTGGATCTGAACCCCGACTATATTGATACCGTCAACGGCTATGAGGGCTATACCGCGGTTTCCGCCCTGAGCAAGCGCGTCGCCTACATCGGCATCGACACCCTCAATGCCGACAGCCCCAAGGAGCTGCAGGACGTCCGCGTCCGTCAGGCCCTGAACTATGCCATTGACCGCGACACCATCATCAACAGCGTTTACATGGGCAATGCTGAGAAGCTGGCCACCATCTGGCGTCCCGACTATGTGGGCTATGATGAGAAGACCTCCGGCCCCGAGGGCGCATATTCCTATGATCCCGCCAAGGCCAAGGACCTTCTGGCGGAGGCCGGCTATGCCGACGGCTTCACCCTGGATCTGTACTACACGCCTCAGATGTTCCTCAAGTGCGAGGAGACCTGCTTGGCAATTGCCGGCTACCTGGAGGACATCGGCCTGACCGTCAACGTCACCGAGGTGGAGTATAACGCCCTGCGCGCCCAGCTGATCAATGGCCAGGATGCCCACGCCGTGAAGGGAATCTTCGGCTGGAACTGGGGTTCCAAGCCCCAGACCCCCGACGGCCATCTGGCCGGCGCCATTGAGACCGGCGGCATCACAAGCTATTACAGCAACAGCGAGGTCGACGCCCTGATCGCCCAGCTGCGCGCCGTTCCCGAGGATGAGCGCGCCGGCGTGGCCCAGGAGCTCCAGGCCAAGCTCTACGAGGATTGCCCCTACATCTTCCTGTGGCAGCAGGTTGATATCTATGGCATCAGCGAGAAGATCGACTGGACTCCTCGCCTGGACCAGTATGTCCTGGGCAAGGATATCGCTGCCAAGTAAAAAAGAAGCAATTTTGACTTGTTCCGGTTCGGAGGGGGTAAATTCCCCTCCGGGCCGGAAACAGGGACGCAGGGATGAGCTGCGGGATACCAAAACACCCATGTCGGAGGAGTAATATGGACACTTTGCTGGATGTACAGAACCTAAAGGTACAGTTTAATACGCCCAGGGGTGTTGTAACTGCCGTTGATGAGATCACATTTAAGATCAACAAAGGGGAAACGCTTTGCGTTGTTGGCGAATCCGGCTGCGGGAAAAGCGCATCAGCCCTGTCGATCCTCCATCTTTTGGCGGACAACGGAATTTATGCAGGCGGGAATGTCTGGTTTAAGGACAAAGACCTGCTGACTCTATCCCCCCAGGAAATGCGGAAGATCCGCGGCAGTGAGATTTCGATGATTTTCCAGGAGCCCATGACCTCTTTGAACCCGGTTCACCAGGTGGGCAAGCAGATTGGAGAGGCATACAAAATCCACGCCAAGGACGATAAGAAAGAGGCCTGGGCCAAAGCGGTGGAAATGCTGAAGCTGGTCGGCGTGCCCGATCCGGAGCGGATTGCAAAGTGCTATCCCCATCAGCTCTCCGGCGGTATGCGCCAGCGCGTCATGATCGCCATGGCCATGGCCTGCGATCCTGAGCTGCTGATCGCGGACGAGCCCACCACCGCCCTGGATGTGACCATCCAGGCCCAGATCCTGCAGATCATCAAGGATTTGCAGGGTAAAAAGGGCATGGCCGTCATGTTTATCACCCACGATCTTGGCGTTGTGGCGGAGATCGCGGACTACATCGTGGTCATGTATGCGGGAAAGATCGTGGAGGAGGGAACTCCCCAGGAGATTTTCTACCACCCCAAGCACCCCTACACCGAAGGTTTGCTGCGCTGTATTCCCCGTGTGGATATGGACAAAGACCGTCTGGACATCATTCGCGGCAATGTGCCCAACCCGGAGAATTTCCCGGAAGGCTGCCGGTTCCATAACCGCTGTGTATACTGCCAGGACAAATGCAAGGTAGAGATGCCGGAGCTCCGCAAGCTGAATGGCGGCAAGTATGCCTGCTATTTTACGCCGGAGGAGCGGGCGGAAAGGAGCAAAGAAAATGGCTGATCGGGAGCCCTTGCTCGAAATTCGGGATTTAAAAACCTACTTCCCCTTTAACAACGGCTTTGGAAAGGACAAAAAGGGATTCGTCCACGCGGTGGACGGCGTCTCCCTGGACGTCTATCCCAAAGAGACGCTGGGTTTGGTGGGCGAGTCCGGCTGCGGAAAGAGCACCTTGGCCCGCAGCGTTATCCGGATTGAAAATGTCACCGAGGGAAGCATCAAATTCATGGGGCAGGACATCACGCATCTTACCAAAGATCAGCTGCGCCCCATCCGCAAGAACATTCAGATCATTTTCCAGGACCCCTACTCCTCCCTGGACCCCCGCATGCCGGTGGGCAAAATTGTGGAGGAGCCCATGCTGGTCAACGGCGTCACAGACCCGGAGGAACGCCGCCAGCGGGCCATCGATATGCTGGCCAAGGTGGGTCTGCGGGAATATGTTTATGACCGCTATGCCCATGAGTTCTCCGGCGGCCAGCGCCAGCGCATCAGCATCGCCCGTTCCCTGATTCTGATGCCCAAGCTGGTGCTGTGCGACGAGGCGGTTTCCGCGCTGGACGTGTCGATTCAGTCCCAGATTCTGAACCTGCTCAACGATTTGCAGGAGGAGCTGGACCTGACCTATATCTTCATCTCCCATGCCATGAACGTGATCCGTCACGTCTCCAGGCGTGTGGGCGTGATGTATCTGGGCAAGATTGTGGAGCTGGCCCCCACCCAGGAGCTGTTTGAGAATCCGCAGCACCCCTATACCAAGGCGCTGCTGTCGGCCATTCCCGTGCCGGACCCCGGAAAGGCGCAAAACCGCATTGTCCTGGAAGGAGACCTGCCCAGCCCCAAAAATCCGCCGAAAGGCTGCCGCTTCCATACGCGCTGTCCTTACCGGAAAGAGATCTGCGAGCAGGAGGAGCCTGAATACCGGGAGATCTGCCCCGGTCACTATTCCGCGTGCCACTTCTGCCAGCAGCTGCAAAAATAGGAAATTCATACACCGGACAGGACGCATGGATGCAGGACCTGTCCGGTGTTTTTGCGTGCCGGGTTTCGTCCGGCACAGCCACAAGCGGACCGGAGCCAATCCCCGGCCCCCCATTTTGAAAGGAGCACGCCATGAATCTAAGTCATATTTCCCTGTCCAGTCCCCTGATCCCTCCGATAGAGGAGTTTGAGAGCCGCCAGAAAAAGTTGGACGCGGCGCTTGGCGGCGCGGAGGCCATGCTGGTCTTCTCCGCCCGGTCCATCTTCTACCTCACCGGCTGCGCCCTGAGCCAGACGGAGCGTCCGGTGGTTCTGATCCACATCCCGGGGAAGGAGAACATTCTCTTTGTCCCCCGCATGGAGGTGGAGCATGTGGAGCTGACAGTCAAGGGCTGCAGGGTGGTCTGCTACACTGAATACCCGGACGAGGTCCATCCCATGGAGAAGCTGCGCCAGCTGCTGGAGGAGCTGCATTTGACCAGCGCCTTTTTGGCGGCGGACGCGGGCGGCTATTCCAGCGCCTGGGGCTACCGTGGACCGGCCCTGAAGGAACTGTGCCCGGAGATGAAGCTGACGCTTTTTCCCCATCTGGTGCCTGAGCTGCGCAGGATCAAATCGCCCTTTGAGCTGATGCTGATGCGGGAGAGCTCCAAGTGGAGCAACCTGGCCCACGTGCTGCTCAAGGAGTACAGCAAGCCTGGTCTGGGGGAGATAGAGATCTGCCTGCGCGCCTCCTCGGAAACCGCCTCCGCCATGCTGAAGGCGTTTGGGCCCCACTACCGCATGAGCGGCATGGACAGAGACGGCGTCCGGGCGGTGTTCCGGGGCCAGGTGGGCAAGAACGCCGCGCTGCCCCACGCGGTGGTCATCAATGCCAAGCTGAAGGAAGGCGACGGCTTGGTGACAGGCACCAACGCCTATATCCAGGGCTATTTTACGGAGATGGAGCGGGTGCTCTTTGTGGGCGAGCCCTCGCCGGAGCAGCTGCGCTACTACAACCTCGCTCTGGAGGCACAGAAGACCGCCTTCAGCGTCATCAAGCCCGGCGTGCGGTGCAGCGAGGTGGACCGGGAGATGCGCCGGTTCTACCGGGAAAACGGTCTTCAGGACTGCTGGCGCCACCATACCGGCCATGCCATCGGCACCGAGGGCCACGAGATCCCCTTCTTTGACATCGGGGATGATACGGTGCTCCAGCCCGGCATGTGCATGACCGTGGAGCCTGGACTCTATGTGGAGGGGCTGGGAGGTTTCCGCGTCTCAGACACGCTGCACATTACGCAGACCGGCGTGGAACAGCTGACCTACTTCCCCAAGGACTTGGAGGAGATCATCTGCACTTGAGAAATGGATCAGGAGTCAGGTGCAAATTGGCTTTGCAATAGAGAGGGAAAGCCGCTATAATAGAAATTGGAAGTAAGTAAACTTTGGATAGGGGAGGAAGGAAGCATGACGCTGCAACAGATCACGTATTTTTGTGCCATCTGCGAGGAGATGCATTACACCAAGGCTGCCAGCAGGATGCACGTCTCGCAGCCCTGCCTCAGCTATGCCATCGGCGAGCTGGAGCGGGAGATGGGGGTCAAACTGTTTTCCAAAAAAGGAAAGCAATTCTGCCGCACAGAGTATGGGGAGCTGTTCTACCCCTATGCCAAGCGGGTCCTTTCCGATCTGGCCGACGGCGTTGCGGCGGTGCGGGACAAAAAGGATGCCCAGGCGGAGCAGATCAATGTGGGATACCTCTTTTCCCTCAGCCTGGATTTCCTGCCGCCGGTGATTGAGCTCTACTACAATTTCCTTGGCCATCACGACCAGCCCATCAACTTTGTGCCCTGTGTCATCGACGACATGATGGAGCGCATCAACACCAAGGAGATCGACGTGGCCTTTGCTGCCGGGCCTTACCGCAACACCTTTGACACGCCCCTGGTGATGTATCCCGTCTATGAGCAGGAGCTCTATCTGCTGGTGCCCAAAACCCACCGCCTGGCAAAGCGGACCAGCGTCAAATTTGATGAGATTAAGGACGAGAGCTATGTGGCCATCAATCCGGAGAAGGGACTCCGAAGACAGATGGATGAATACTTCAAAAGCATGGATGTGATTCCAAAGATCGTGTTCTCCGTCAACAATACCGAGGCGCTGATCTCCTATGTGGAGGCAGGTGTGGGCGTGACCATCGCGCCCCGCCTGCCTACATTGAGCCTGGACAAGATTTCGCTGCTGCGGATCAGCGACCACCCGGTCAAGCGCAGCGTGTGCATGCTCTACAGCACGGAGCGGGCCTATAACAGCGCCGCCAAGCAGTTCATCTCCTTTGTGGAGGAGTCTGCGCCGCTCAATTTTGATAAACATTGAGGACTGCGGTTCGGCGCAATTGAGAAGACAGGTCCTGCGATTGAAGCGCCGGACCTGTTTATGCAAAAGAATACGCCCTGCCAAAAGGCAGGGCGCATTCTTTTTATGGGGTGGATGGAGTTTATTCGTTTTCAAAGACCTTGGCAGTCTTGCGCTCGCCCATGATGTAAGCATAGCCGCCGGGATTGACTACGCTCATCCAGCCGCGCATCATCAGGAAGACAGTTTCCTCGCAGGGAGCGTACATCTGCTCGACAACCTGCAGCGTCAGGGGGTTGCGGATGGTGGCCATCAGAGTGCCCTTGGGAACCACCTTGTTCAGCAATTCCATGCCGCATTCCGGATAGAACATACCGCCGTTGCGGGGACGCATCAGAGGACGCTCCTGCAGGAAGTACTGCTTCTTGGGCAGGATGGGCTTGCCGGGATAGGCGCCGATGTACTTCAGGACGTTGAACACGCCCTGAACAGAGAGGGCGTTCTGATCAAAGGCCAAAGGCATGCCGTGGCCCTGCTCCGCGATGATAGCGGGCTTGCCCAAGCTCAGCATATAGTCGGTCAGGCTGCCGGCATAGGAGTTCAGCGCGCCGGCGGGCTTGCCGCCGTACATATACTCCAGGCCGAAGGCCTTACCCATCTGGACGCCTTCGTCCACGTAATCGCCGCCATTGAGCTTCAGCAGGACATAGTTGATGGCCATGCCAAACTCGCCGCCGTGCCAGTCGATCAGATAATCGGCGTCGTCGCACAGGGGGGAGATGGTGGCGGCCAGCTGCTCAGTGAACCAGCCCTTGGGGTTGCCGGGATAGGTGCGGTTCATGTTGTAGGAGTCAAGGGGGGTGTTTCTGCGGTTCCACTCAAATGCAACGGGGTTCTGGCAGGGAACGGCAATGATGGTACCGCTGAGCTGATCGATGTCCACGGTCTCCAGCACCTGGCGGATGACTTCCAAACCGGTGGGGGCATCGCCGTGGGAGAGAGCCGTGAG
Source organism: Dysosmobacter acutus (assembly GCF_018919205.1). Taxonomy (NCBI): domain Bacteria; kingdom Bacillati; phylum Bacillota; class Clostridia; order Eubacteriales; family Oscillospiraceae; genus Dysosmobacter; species Dysosmobacter acutus. The sequence goes on along the minus strand of NZ_JAHLQN010000001.1, from coordinate 204,382 downwards.
CATCAGCTTGGGGCCGGGCTTGACGCCGTTGACGACGTGGACGGGGATCTCCATCATGGAGCCGTTGGCCATGTAGCTGACAGGCAGGGTAAAGTATGCGCGGGTACCGCCAGCGACTTTGTGGCCTTGAATTGTTACCTCAGACATTGTGACAACCTCCTAAAATTTTTGTAATCTTTCCTAACAGGCGGCGCTGCCGCCTAAGCGCGCAAAAGGGAATCAGATCTTCAGCAGCTTCTTGGCGGTCTCGCACAGGATCTTGTTCTTGATCTCGTCGGAGACGTCCATGTCAAGGATGGGCTGCAGGTTCTCCTTGAAGCGCGCGGTGTTGAGCGCATTGGCGTCGGAACCGTACAGCAGGCGGTCGTTGGTGCGCATCTGGGCCAGCGTGGCGGGGCCGATCTGGGGGAAGAGGGTCATCCAGCGGGCCATGGTGCCGCAGGTGTCCATGTATACGTTGGGGTTCTTGGCCACGATGACGGGGTCCCAGGTGAAGGGGTTGCCGTGGGCAATGATGAACTTGCACTTGGGATAGCGGATGGCCAGGTCATCAATGATGGAGGAGTCGCTCAGCGCCATGCGGGCGCCCTGGGTATAGATGCCGCCGGTGTGAATCAGAATGGGCACGTCGTATTCGATGCAAACCTCGATGCAGGGCGCGATCCGGGGATCGGCCATGGAGAAGTTCTGGATGGGAGGGTGGAGCTTGAGGCCCTTGAAGCCATACTTGTCCAGGGCGGCCCGCAGCTCGTCGGCAGCGCCCAACTCGGTGGGCACAACGCAGGCAAAGCCCATCAGGCGGTCGGGATGCTCCTTGCACAGCTGACCGACAAACTCGTTGTCGGAGAGGCCCAGCGTGCCGCCGGGGACAATGGGATGTACAACGGAGATGTCGATGTTGTTCTCATCCATGCCCCGCAGGAAGTTGTCTACGGTTCCCTTGTCTTTCCGGATGTGTACGTGAAAGTCAATAATCATAGTGTATACCTCCTCATAATTTGTTTTGACGCCGGTTGGTTTTCCAAGCTCCCACCCGCTAAAAATTGCCTGAAATTCCCAGGCGGACATGAGAAAACAAAGGAAAAACACCGGATATATGTGGAAAATTCTTTCGATTCTTCGCTACATAAAAAATACTCCTATTTCCACGACAAGTCCAATACAGAAATTATATTTAATCATATAAAAACTTTATGAAAGCGTGGGAAAATACAAAAATAGCAGGCAGTCTTCACAAGACTGCCTGCTATTTACTGGGCGGGCTTGCCCACACGGGAGGCGATGAAGGCCGGCACCTGATCGTAGGGGATCCCAAGGGCCGCGGACAACTCCCCGTGGAGCAGCCGCTCAGCCTGACGCATGTATTTTTCATCCACCATGCCCAGACGGTGCTTCTGCTGCTCCGCCTCCTGCCGCTTTGTGTAAATGGACATGGTCAGCTCCATCAGCTCCCGGCAGTCGCTGGTCTGCACAATGGACTGGTAATGCTGAGCCAGCTGCTGCAGGGTCCGGCCGCGGCAGGCCTGCACGTGGAGGGAGGGGATCAAAGCCACCAGCCGCTCCGCTTCCTCCCGGGAGATCACCGGCCGTATAAGCACTTTTTCACTGTCCACCGGCGCGTAGATCACACCGTCCTGATACAGGGGGCGCAGCAGATAGTAGAGCTTGGTGATGCCCTTCAAATCCGGTGTCCCGGTCCCCTCTACCCGGCATACACCGGTGGTGCCATACACAACCAGTTGTCCCGTCTCAAACATGACCGTTCCTCCTTTAAATATAAAGACGCGCAGCTTTAACAACCGGACTTACGTTTGTTAAAACCGCACGTTGTATAGTTCAGTATACCACATTTTTTGCAAAATGTGCAGAAAAGTTTTCAAAAAGTCAAATAATTGGCTACTTTCCCATAAGATTGGGAATGGGAAACAGAATATTTGGTGAAAGGCCATCGCATAGCCGCCGTTCGCACCCGAACTCTGGAGGAGGCCCTTTGCTCCAGACGCCGGGCAGAGGGAGAGGAGGCTGGTCAAATGCAGTCCGTTTTCGTCGACTTGATCAAAAAAGGGCATGGAAAATCCAACAGATTGCATAATAATTAAATTATAAAATAAAAACAATTGAAATAATAATATTATTATGATATTATGCACAGCAGAGAAATAAAAAGAAAATTCACTGCTCCCGGGGCTGCAGAGGATACAGCAGCCCATGGCCGCCCAAGAATTCCTCCACCTGAAGCATGTAGGATTTGGCCTTTTCAGGATGACGCTGGGCGCAGCCGGTGAGGATGGTGCTGATCAGCACAAAGCCGCCGGCCAGGGAGGGGGCGTTGTTGTAGGATTCCACCGCGCAGATGAAGGAGTAATCCGAATGGGCGGCCACGGGGCTGAGCATGGTGTCGGCAAAGGCCACGTGGGGAACCCCATTTTTGGCCGCGGCCTCCGCGATGATCACCGCATCCGACATATAGCGGGAAAAGGAGATGGAGATCAGCAGGTCTTTGGGCGTCATACGGCAGGCCAGCTCATAGTAATCCCCGGCCTCCGGCGTGATGGGATAGGTCCGGTAGCCCAGCTGGCCCAGGGACAGGGAGAGGAACCGGGCCAGGATGGAGGAGGAGCGGAATCCCATGATGTAGATGTTTTCCGCCTGATCCAGGGAATTGAGAAGCCGGTCATAGTTCTGCCGGTTCAAATCGCTCTCAAGGGTGTTTTTGATGTTTCCGATCTCTGAGTGGTATACCTTGGAATAGACATCCTGGTCCTCGATCTCGGTGAGATGCTGTTCCAGGCGGTCGTGCCAGTTGGACTGGGTCTGTACATACTCTGTAACGGTGCGCTTAAAGTCTCCGAACCCGGAAAAGCCCAGCTGCATGCAGTATTTGATGATGGTGGTGTCGCTGACGCCGATTTCCTTGGCCATGGAGGTCACAGACAAAAAGGGAATATCCTGATAGTGATCCACAATATACTCAGCCACCGCCTTCTGGGCCTGGGGCAGGGCGCTGTACGAACTCTGTATGGTTTTAAGCAGTTGCTGCATATGTTTTCCTCCCGTATGGCAAAACATTCCTGCTTTCAGTATAGCGAAAATGAAGACGCAAAAAAAGTGGCAATTCCACAAAAAAACAACGGACCCGGCAGGTTTCTTTTTTTACCCAGCAAGTAATAATATTATTATATTACCATAAAAAGATAATAATATTGTGAACACACAGTTAAGTTTTCAGGCGGGAGGCCCGCTTTGATATAGAGAGATAAATCATTTGAGGAGGAATATCATGAGTCAGACAGTCATCATCATTCTTGCGATTCTCATCACCCTTGCGCTTACTTATGGGATCAGCATGGTACTGACCCGCAAAAAAGAGAAAAATCAAAGCGTCAGCGTGGACGACTGGGAAGTCGGCGGGCGTGAGCTCCCCCTGTATGTTGTGGTGGGCACCCAGTTCGCCACCGCCATGGGCGGCGGCATCCTGGTGGGCCAGGTGGGCAACGGATTCAGCAATGGATTTTCCGTCATGCTCTACGGCATCCTCTGCCAGCTGTCCTTTGTCATCCTGATGTTTATCGCCAAGTGGCTGCGCGATCACCAGTTTGCCACTGTGCCGGAAATTCTGCTGCACTACACCGGCCCCAGCAAGGTGGTGCGGATTCTGGCCGGCATCATGACCATCGTGGTGCCCTTCGGCTGGTGCTGCTCCAACCTGACGGCCTTTGCCAAGCTCTATACCACCATCACCGGCATTCCCATCAATGTGCTGATCTGCGTCATGGCGGCTCTGTGCCTGCTGTTTGTGCTGCCCTCCGGCCTCAAGACGGTCGCCTGGACGGACTTCATCTTTGGCTGCCTGATGTTGATTGTGGGCACCGCGGTGGCCATTGTCACGGTGAATATGGCCGGCGGCATGAACCACATCATGACCACCGTGCCTGCCGAGATCGTGGAGCTGCCCGGATCCCTCTTCAGCGTGGGCCTGTCCACCACGGTTTTGTGGATTTTCTCCCTGACGCCCGGCGGACTGACCAACCAGATGTACTACCAGCGCATCCTGGCCTGCAAGGACACGAACAAGGTCAAAAAGAGCCTGCTGATCTCCGCCGGCTGCGCCCTGCTGGCCTATGTGTGGGCTGTGATCGTGGGCCTGGGCGTCCGCTCCATGAATCCCTCCCTTGAGAGCGAAATGGCCACCGGATGGCTGATGAACGAGATGCCCATCTGGTGTGTGGCCATCTTCTCGGGCCTTGTCGTGTGCACCATCCTCTCCACCATCAGCTCCGGCGTCCAGTCCGTGGTGGTGAACCTGAACCGGGACATCTACCGTGTCCTCAAGCCCGATGTGGATGAGAAAAAGGCCGTGCGCATCTCCCGCGTGCTGTCCGTGGCGGTGCTGATCTGCGCCGCGCTCCTTGCCATGTTCTTCCCCCAGGTGCTGAGCCTGCTGGTTCTGACCTATTCCTATTCCGCCGCCGGACTGGTGTGCCCCATCTTCCTCAGCTACATCCTGCGCAAGAAGGGGATCATCACGAAAAACGGCGTCATCGCCGGCATGGTGGCCGGCATCGTGGTCTGCGCCGTGTCCATGCAGTTTGAGTCCGTGGTGCCCTATGTCATCTGGGGCTGCCTTGCGTCCGGCGTTGCCATGATCGTGTTCAGCAAGCTGGACCACAAAAACCCCGTTTATCAGGAGCTGTAAGGAGGATATTTCATGGAAAAAAATCAGTCCCCGGCGCGGGTAGCCTGTGTCCAGATGGATATTGAGCAGGGGCAGGTGGAGAAAAACCTTGCCACGGCGCGCAGGATGATCGGGGAGGCCTGCGCCCAGGGGGCCACGCTGATGGTGCTGCCTGAACTGTTCAACACGGGCTGTGTCTTTGACAACCGGGCCCAGGTGTTTGCCGTGGCGGAACCGGTGCCCGGAGGAAAGAGCACAGCGCTTCTTCTGGAGATGGCCAAGGCCCATGGCGTATACATTGTCGCCTCCCTTGTGGAGCAGGAAGGGCCGGACCTCTTTAACACGGCCGTTCTGGCCGGGCCGGAAGGACTGGTGGGCAAATTCCGCAAGCTGCACCCCTGCGAGGATGAAGTCTATTGGATCGAGCCCGGAAACCTGGGCCTGCCGGTATTTCACACCCCCATCGGGCGGATCGGCCTTTTGGTCTGCCTGGACGCGTACTACCCCGAGACCTTCCGGATTCTGGCCATGCAGGGGGCGGACGTCATCTGCGTCCCCTTCAACGCGGGCGATGTGAAGAAATCCAGGCATCTGCCGGACCCCTATTACACGATGGCGTCCACGCTGTGCATGGCAAACGCCCTGTCCAACCATGTCTTGGTGGTGGGAACGGACCGTGTGGGTAAGACCGGGTCGGTGAGGTTTGCCGGCCAGAGCGTCATTGCCGACCAGTGGGGAGCGCCCATTGCCGGGCCCGCCCACAATGACCGGGAGGAGATTCTCTACGCCGACGTAGACCTGTGCGACAGCCGGCGCAAGTATTTCCACCCCACCAACAGCCGTCTGGCCAACCGGCGCACCGATGTATACAGCGCCGATCTGGGGTATTGCCCGGAGAAGTACCGGAAACAGTAATTTACTCTCTCCTTTCTCTCATAGGTTTCCTTGCCTCAGCCCCCGGATAAAAATCCGGGGGCTGAGGCGTTTTTGTGCCCCGCGCCATCGATGCCGCGGCAAAGAAGGAGGGACAAAGCAAAAGGACCGCCCCGTCTGGACAGTCCTTTCCTGTATGAAAAAGAGAGAAGAAAGCCGTTCCTTATTCCCGGGTGATGCGCCGGACAAAGTCCCGCGAGCGCTGAAGGTCCTTCTCATTGGGATGGCCTTTGGCGATGCCACCGATTTTCCCAAAGAGCCCATAGGTATCGTAGCCTGTACACTGGAAGCTGCCTGCCCAGCATACGCCCTTTTCCATCAGCAGCTTTCGCATGCTTCTGGTGTAGTCCCGGAAGGAGGTGCCGCAGGTGTCCGCAAGAAATACCCTTTGATGGGGCGCAAAAGTGGTGTCGTTCACATAGGACCTTATGGCTTCGTGGAAGGATTGGTGGTATATGCCGGACGCCAGGCCGATGATATCGTAACCGGAGGTGTCGGGCGCGTCCTCCCTTGTGAGATCGGCGAGATCGGCGCCGATGTACTCCGCCATGCATTCCGCAAGGCGCTTTGTGTTGCCGTGATGGGTGGATGCGTACAGTATGATTGCCTTCATCCGATGACCTCCTCAGACTCTGTTGTGTTACGCGCGCCGCTGTCAAAGCCGTCTCAAACGCGGCTCCGCGGGGAACCCGTGCCGGGAAGGCGGAATGGTCCGCTCCTCACATGCGGCTACAGGTCAACCATATAACCTTTTCGGCGCCCTGTCAACAACTTTGCCTGGACGCGGATGTATAGAGGCGGGATTTCGGCAAAGGCTGTATGAAAAGAGCATCCGGACGCAGGGCGAAAGGCGGCTGGAAAAAGGCTTGGGAAAGGTGCGTGCCGCAGCGATGAAAGAGCGCATTCGGACCGCATGGGAGATGGTCCTCTACAATTGGAGCGTGCTTTTGTGCTTTGAGATGCTGTATCGGGGAACCGGATTTCTCCTCCTCTTCCCGATGCTTCAGACCATCCTTGGCCGTCTGCCGGGACTGGCGGGCGAGGCGTTTTTGAGCCAGGAAAATCTGCCGCGGCTCTTTGAGCGGCCCCAGGCCCTGCTGGCACTTCTGAGCGCGGCCCTTTTGGCGGGGCTTTTCATCTGCTTTGAGCTGTCCGCCCTGCTGCTCTACAGTGAAAAGGGGTGGCGCGGGGAGAAAATTACGCTCTGGCGGCTCTGGAGGGAAACGGCCCTTCGGGCGGCGGCGCTGGCGCACCCCAAACGGGTGCTGGCACTTGGGGCGCTCCCGGCCATGATGCTGTCGGTCTTTGCGGTGGAGAGCGGATATCTTCGCAAGGTGCGCATTCCGGAGTTCATCTCCGAATATCTTGCCGGCGAGCCGCTGACGCTGTGTCTGTTCCTGCTGGTCATTCTTGGGGCCCACCTTGCGGCCTTTTTCTATCTCTTTGGATTTCCGGTCCTCTTGCTGCAGGGGGGATCGTTTCCGGATTCCTGGCGGGAGAGCCTGCGGCTTCTGCGGGGCAGAGCCTGGCGGACGGCGGGACGGCTGGCGGGGTGCGTTGCCGCCTCCCTTGCGCTGCTTTGGGGAGCCGCGGTCGCCGCCGTCGCCCTCCTGGCCCTTGGCCTGCGGATCTTTTTGGGGGAGGAGGCCGGCAGAGGGGAGTTCCGGGCCTGGGTGTTTGCCCTGGAGGGGGTCTGGCCCATTGCGGCGGGGGCCCTGATTTCCGCGTTTTTATCGGCAGTGGTTGTACTGCTGTTCCATCAATACCGTGGAGATGTCAGGCCCGGAAGAGCGGCTGTGAAGCCCGGCGGATGGGGAGCGGTCCGGCGGACAGCGGCCGCCCTGTGCACGCTGAGCGCTCTGCTGATATTCAGTGAGTCGGAGGCGGGAGGCCGCGTCTGGAACACGGACGGGCGCTCGGCATGGGTGGTGGCCCATCGGGCCGGAGCCGCGTTCGGGCCGGAAAACACATCCGCGGCACTGGAGGAGGCCATTGTATCCGGAGCGGATATGGCGGAGATCGACGTGCGGCAGCTGAAGGACGGCACGCTGGTTGTGGTGCACGACGCAAACTTCCGGCGCACGGCTGGCGTGAATCTGGCGGTGGAAGACGCGGATTACGATCAGGTGAAGCAGCTGGATGTGGGCTCCGCTTACTCCACACGCTTTGCGGGGGAGCCTGTGCCCACGCTGGAGGAGCTGCTCCTGTCGGCAAAGGGCCGCATCCGCCTGATGATCGAGCTCAAGGGAGACGGCCGGGGAAAGGAGCTGGTGGGGGACACGCTGCGCCTGCTAAAGCGCTGCGGCATGGAGGACCAGTGCGCCATCGCCTCCACCAGCCTGCTCAGCCTCAGGGAGGCGAAGGAGCGCTGCCCCGAGATGGCCACCGTGTATATCTCCGCATTGCTCCTCTCCCGGACCTATGACCTGAAATACGTGGACGCTTACAGCGTGGAGGCCACCGCTCTGACGCGGGAGCTGGTGCTCCGGGCCCGTGACCAGGGCAAGCAGGTGTTCGCCTGGACCGCCAACACGGAGCGGACGATCCGAAAGATCATCGAATGCGGGGCCGATGGCATCGTCACGGACAATCCGGATCTGGCACAGTACTGCCTGAGGTCCATGGAGGAGACATTGCTTGCGGACTTTCTCTGCGGCCTCTTCTTCCCATAAAAAGCGCCTGAGAGGTTTTGCCCTCTCAGGCGCTTTGACGCGCAGACGGATCAGAGCGGACGCTGCCGCTGCCGGACGCAGGACAACAGGCACAGCCCCAGGCCAAGGGACAGAAGCAGGGCCGCAAGGACGGCCTCTCCTCCGGCAAAGACCCAGGCGCAGCCCTGCGCTTTTGGCCACAGTGGACGGAAGAAAAAGGCGCGGTCCAGCATCCACGCGGCGCTCAGCGGTCCCAGGACCACAAAAAGAGGCAGCGACTTGAGCAGCATGGATACATAGTTGGCGCTGTATTGGGAAAGGAACACTGTCAGGGCGGCGGTGGTCAGGGAGATGGCAAAAATCAGCCCCATCAGAGCCAGAAGATAGGTGCCATAGGTCCAGTTGAACCAGGGGGCGCTTCCGTCCCAGAGACTGTAGAGCCTGCAATCACGAAAGACCAGCGGCCCCTTGGAAAGGAACGGTAAGGCGTAGAGCGTCATGCTGACCGCCCAGAGCGCCAGGGCGGACAGGCCGGCGGCCCCCATCTGAGCGGTCAGGATCCGCCTGCCCCGGCGGGAGGTCCACTGCATGGCCCGGGTCCGCCGCAGCTGGTCCCGCACCAATGTGGGGGAGAGCAACAAAACCGTGCTGAGAACCGCCCATACCGCCAGACCTTTGGCGTACTCGTTGGTGGAGTCCATCATCCCGCTGGGCAGATAGCCGGAGCGCAGGTCCGGCTGGGCAAGGGCGCTTAGGCGGCGGATCATGACGTCCGTGTACCCGATGTCCAGCAGGTCTTGCCGGGAGGGCTCCGCTCGGCCGTCATAGCTCTGGAGAAATTCCTCCAACGCGGTGATGGTATAGTAGTTGGTGTTTTCCATTATCAGATAGTTCAACCGCTCCGTATCCATGTCCGCCTGGCCGTTGCCCACCCGAACAGCCTCATAATAGGCGTTCTGAAAGGAGAGGAATGCATCGTAGCCGGTGAGGCCGGCCTCCACGGCCGCCGGGATGGCCGCCGCACGGGTCCCAAAAAGCGCGATCTCCTCCGCCAGCTGCGCCCTGATCTGTGGAAGCTCCGACTGCTCGATGGTGGGGCCGAACCGCTCCACCCAGGCGGCGGAGAGGTCAAACTGGGCCTGGGAGGCGGGGCCGTTGCAGAAGTATTTGATGTAAAAGGAGGGGAAGAGGAAATAGTACAGGGCGCCCAACAGGGCGATGGCGGCCAGGATGCCGCCCTGCCAGATTTTTCGAAGCTCCCATTTGAGAAGTTCCATCACAAGAGGTCCTTTCTGTTGGTTTGCCGCAGCGCCAGGGCCGCCGAAGCCCCTGCAAGCAGCAGGCTCCAGAGCGTGCTCACAGTCTCCTGCCAGGGTATGGCGGCGCTGAGGCCAAGCTCCGTAAACCATCCGCCTATGCAGAGCCACACGCCGGCGGGCTGAAAGCAGGAGAGAAAGTAGAGCGGCCACAGCTTGGCCTGGGCCAGCAGGACTGTGAGGCTGAGTCCGCTGGCGCACAGCAGAATCAGTGCCAAGGCGGCGCCGTAGGTGTTCCGGATCAGGATGCCGCATACCGCCGCCAGCAGGGCAAATGCTGCGCACAGAGCCGCTCCAAGGGCCAGCGCGGCGGCAAGGTAGCCCGCCACCGTAAAGTCGCCCCAGGTGAGGAAGGGACGGGAGTAGAGCATGTCCGTCAGGTAGTTGAACTGGCTGGACACGCTGGCGCTCCACACGCCGCCGTAGTCCCATAGGGCAAAGTAGGGGCATAGGGAACCCACAGCCAAAAGGGCGTAGAGCACCAGGGAGGCGGGGAGGGCGGAGAGCACCTTGATCCGCCGCAGCGCCCTGCCTGTCCGGGCGGTGAAAATCAGGCTCTCGGTCCGGAACATCCGCTCATAGCCCAGAAGGTACAGCGTGGCCAGCATGGAGAGAATGGCTCCCTCCGCCACCACGGAGCGGAGCAGAGTGGAGAAAAGAAACTGGTGGCTGTCGTGGGTGATGGGGCCGGCATACAGGGTGAGCGCCGCGTCTTTGGCCGCCAAATGCGCCACACGGCCTGAGAGAAGGCCGTACTTCCACTCCATCCACCGGGCGGCCAGGGGAGAGGAGGAAACCACCCCTTTGTAGAACGCCTCAAGCTCCCCCGTGTCATAGGTCTCAAAGATGTCCTCCAAAGCGGCGGTGGAGGCGATCAGAATGTCCCGGCTTTCGCCGGCGCCGCGCCGGGAAAGACCCTCCAGAAAGGAAGGAGTCACCTGCTGGCCCAGGTCTTTTGCGACGGCGGACACATCGCGGAAGAAGTCCCGGCCGCTGGAGTGTTCCAGAATCAAAAGTGTGTTGAAGGCAAGGCAAAGCGCCAAAAACACCCACAGGGCCGGCAGGCGGAAGAGCTTTCGCCACTCGCAGACCATCTGTCTCAAGACCGTCCCTCCTCCCGGTAGATGGCAAGGAATGCGTCCTCCAGTCCCGGCGTCACCGCTACGGCGGTTTGAGGCGGCGCATCGCTCAGAATCCGCAGCACCGTGCCGCCGTCTCTCTGGCCCTCGCTGAGAAGATATTGTCCGCCGGTCAGAGGCGTGTCCGCCGGCACCTCAAAGACCTTGCCCCGGAACCGGCCGCAGATGGCGGCGGGGCTCTCACAGCAGTAGAGGCGGTGATCCCGGAGCATGACGATCTGACTGGCAATGGTCTCGATGTCGGAGACAATGTGGGTGGAGAGGATGACAATGCGGTCTTTGGAAAGGGAGTGGATGAGGCTGCGGAAGCGCACCCGTTCCCGGGGATCCAGCCCGGCGGTGGGCTCGTCCAAAATCAGCAGCCGCGGGTCGTTCAGCATAGCCACGGCGATTCCCACCCGCTGGAGCATACCGCCGGAGAATTTTTTCAGCTTCCTGTCCGCCGAATCGGAAAGTCCCACCACCTCCAAAAGGGAGACAATGCGCTGATCCGCCGTTTGACGGGGGATGCACTGTAAGGCGGCGGCATAGCGCAGGAACTGCTTGGGCGTGTAGTTGGGATAGTAGCCGAACTCCTGGGGGAGGTAGCCCAGAAGGCCCCGGTAGTCGGAGCCCATGCTCAGAATATCCTCCCCGTCCCACAGGATTTGGCCTTCGGTGGGGAAAAGCAGGGTGGTGAGCATCTTGATGAGGGTGGTTTTGCCCGCCCCGTTGGGGGCCAGTAATCCGCAGACCCCTGAAGAGAAGGTGAGGGAGATGTCTTCAAGGGCGGTAAAGGCGCCGTAGCGTTTGGTCACATGTTCAACTGAAAGCATATGCGCTTCCTCCTTCCGTATGATGCAGACAATAGCGGCGCAGCTCCAGCAGATAGAGGGCCAGCCCGGCGGCGGCCAGCAGGAAAAAGACCGCCGTGGGAAGCCGGGTGAGGCAGGCCGCGGCCCGCTCGCTGCAAAGGGGCACCGCGCCAAGAGCGGCCCAGGCCGCCGGCGGGGCCAGCAGGCCCGGGAGGCGGCGCAGCCTCTGACAGAGGAGGGACAGGGCTCCATAGAGGAACAGGCTGGAGCAGGAGAGGCCCAGCATCCAGAGGAGGGGCGGGCCGCCGTGGGCCAGAGTCCACAAAAGGCCGTCCACCGGCACGCAGACCGCCACCGACACGCCGCCGAATATCAGCATCCGCAGTGCGGTCATGGCACGGAAGGAGACGCGGCAGGTCAGTTTCCAGTCCAGGGTGCCGCTCATGGATTCCTTCCAGGCGGTGAGAAGATGCAAGGAGGCGTAGAGGGCGGGGGAGAGAAGAAACAGCACCGGGGCCAGGCGGCCCTGTTGGGCCGCGGCGGCCATGGGAAGGAGGCACAGGGCCAGCGTCAGGGCCGAGAGGAACAGGCAGTCGCCCACGCCTCCAAAAAGGGTCCGCACTCCGACGGTATGCCGCACCTCGCCCAGACTCCGCCAAAGGCCCGGCGGAGCGATCAGGCCCGCGCTGAGAAGCTGCGCGATGGCCCGGTTTTTCTCTTCCTCTCCGGGCATGGGGATGTTCTGCTCATCCATGGGGGTCAAACTCCTTTCTCAACCGTCCCATCAGACGGTAGTAGCGGGCCTTGACCGCCGGCTCCGGCAGGCCCAGGGCGGCGGCAATCTCCGGGAAGGTCTGCTCTGCGTATAGGCGCAGGCGGAATACGGTCTGGGTCTGAGGGTCCAGCCCGGAGACGTAGGACTCGATCCGGGAGAGGAGGTCCCGGTCCTGCACCCGGGCGGCAAAATCCTCCTCCAGGGGCAGCTCCTGCTCCTCCAGGGGCGCGGCCGCGGGCCTGGCCCTGCGGCGGGCGTCAATCACCTTGTTTGAGGCGATGCGGTACAGATAGGTGCGGAAGGACGAACGCTCCGGCCGGTAGGAGGGCAGGGCGCGCAGCAGGGCCAGAAAGATGCTCTGCGTTAGGTCCATGGCGTCCTCCTTGCTGCCGGTCTGCCGGTAGACAAACCGGTAGAGCTCGTCGTAATAGGCGCGGATGAGATGGTCCGCCGCGGCCCGGGAACCCCGGCGCTGGATCTCCCGGATCCACGTTTCCTCCTGCTCCACGTCCTCACCACCTTTGTATCTATATTCGTATTCCAGCGTACCATCGTTGCGGAAAAAGGAAAAGAATTTTCTGTAGTATGGAGGCGGAGGGAAAAACTGATCTAAAAAGGCTTCCTGCCGGGGCGCTGCAAAAAGGACGGCAGGCACACCCGCCGCCCTGCGGCATATTCTGTACTGCGGGGATTGAAGGTGGTCGGCATGACCATGCGGACTGTCACCGCCGGTGCTGCCGGACTGATCCGGCGGCCGATTCAACAGAAGAGCCTGTTCTTTCTTGGAAAGGAGAAATACGAAATGGAGATGTCCACAGAAACTACGATGCGCGCGACGGTGTGCAAAGTCCACCGCTGCTGCCTGTGCGTATGTGATCACTGTACACAGCAGGAAGTGATCGTCCACTATGACAACGCCTGCTGCTTCCATGTGGGTCAGCGGGTCTGCATCCACTACGACGGCATGATGACCAGAAGCATTCCCCCGCAGATCAACGCGACCTGTATCGAGTGCCTCTGACGCGGCGTCATAAGGGCCTTGAAAGCATTGCTTTCAGGGCCCTTTGTATCAATAATGGAGTTTTAAGTGGGCGGGGGAGTCCGGGGCTTTGAGGGATTCGGAGAGCGGCTCATTTGCTTTCGTGCTCAATAGAGGGTCCATGCCAATTGGGCCTTCTCCTGTTCAATGATGCGGACAAATCCCCGGGCCGTAGTGGAGAGATACTTGCTCTTCAGGTAGTTCACACACATATCCTTGGGGGGAAATACCTCGCTGAGGGGGAAGAGAAAGACCCGCCCATCCTCCCTGGAGCCGATTTGGTTGCGGTACGGCAGCAGAAACACCTCTGGACAGACCATGATGCCCAGCCCGTTTAAGCAAAGCGGCACCAGCACGCTCAAGCTCTTTGCCTTCAGGACCACCTTGGGCACAAACCCCTGCTTGGCGCAGGCCTCATAAAATTTGCAGCCCAGCCGCGTCTCCACATCCATTGCCAGAACGGGACAGTGCCGGACATCCCCAAGGCACAGTTTCCTGCTGCCGGACAGAATGTCTCCGCACTCCGCCGGGAAATAGCGGACCAGGATTTGATGGGGGATCACCAATACCGTCTTCTCCTCCCAAAAGGGGATGCTCTGTATGCTGTTTTTGCTCAGGGGCGGGTATCCGATGAGCAGGTCGATCTGGGCATGGTCCAGCGCGGCCTCCGTCTCCTGGGAGTTTCCCTCAAAGATCGTCAGCAGCCCCGTGCCTACCGGCGGCGTGGACATGCCAAGCAGGGTGACGACGGTGTGGATGACGCCAAAGTGCAGCCGGCTGATGCCAAGCGCATCAATGATGGGAGAAAGCAAAGGCACGGTGATGATCCGGATGGTGATAGCGTCGATGAAACAGCCCATAATCAGCAGCACCACAAGGATCAAAAACAGCATGAGACAGCCTCCCACGGCCTTGCGCACAGATTCGTTGTGAGGCTGCCAGATGCGTTTTTCAAGAAGCGCACGGGTCTTTAAGCGGGCTTCCGCTGACAGGGGGAATGAAGTATGCGCCTCGCATCCCGGTCATTGTGGGGACCAGGGGAAGGCCACGGTTGACCATTGCGTCAATGCACTCATCGTCCATCATGACACCGTGCTCCACACAGTCGATGCCGGCCTGGATGATCCGCAGGATCGCCTCCTTGGGATAGACATGGGCCGTGGTGGGCCTGCCCGCGTCATGGGCCGCGGCGATGCCGGCCTTCAGCTCTTCCAGCGTCAGCTCGGGATACTTTGGGCCTTCCATAGGGAACTGATCCAGTCCGCCGTTGGCCATGAATTTGATGAAGTCCGCCCCCTACTTAAGCTCTTCGCGGACGCCGCGGATCATGCCGTCCACGCCGTCGACCTCGTGTGCGTTTTTGTGGCAGTGGCCTCCGGTCATACACAGGGGCCTGCCGCAGACCATCATCCCAGGCCCGACCACAAGGCCCTCCTGGATGCCGCGTTTGAGTGTGACGGCGGTGTAGCCGCCCAGGCCGAAGTCACGGATAAAGGTGATGCCCTCCCTCAACATGTCGTGGACGTTTTTGGCCCCGTGGAGGAGCATATACTCCCTGGAGTTGGACATAAATTCCCTGGAGCGTACCGCAACGGGAAGATCGGTGGGGTGGTCGCGCAGAATCTTGCGGTTTACGTGGTCGTGCAGGTTGAAAAGGCCGGGGGTCAGCGTGACGTCCCCCATGTCCACGCAGTCAGATTGCTGTACGGCTGCGGGCCGCTGCGCGGACACATACGTGATCCTGTCGCCGTCGACACCCACATAAACAGGAGACAGGACGGTTTTCCCATCGCCGGTGATACCCCGGTCTGCCTTGATATAAAACATTTGGCACAACTCCTTTGCAGTTCAATTTACAGAAGACACCTCTGCTGATTCGAATATACCCCGGTATTCATCGGAAAATCTAACAGGTCTTTCTTGTAAATCAACAGCCGTTCGCCTGTCGAACTTTGAAAAACGAAAGGAAAACCCGCCGCAGGCCATAAAACAGGACACCGCCGGAATCATACGATTCCGGCGGTGTCCTCAGGGGCTGATGTCCTGCAATTCGCTTCAAAAGGGCGCGCTGCTGTCCCGCCCGCGTGGAAACAGGGTCCAAGCCCGGCGCGACCGGGTGAGAGATGTGCCCTGGCGGCGGCCCGTGGCGTGGAAAACACTGGGCGCCGGCCGATTTTGCCGCGTGAGTGCCTGTGAGCCGGGAAGACGCCGGCCTGAGTGGTTTGCTACAGGCACATCCGGAAAATATTCTCGATATCCTGCCGGGCCAGGGGCCGGAAGGCGTTCAGCACACTGCCCCCGCAGGCTTTTTCCGCCATTGCGGCGAAGTGTTCATCGCCGATTCCGATTTCTGTAAAGGTGCTTTCGAGACCAAGCTTGTCGTAAAAGAAGAGCTTGAGGGCCTCAATTACGCTTCTGCCGGCCTCCATATCGTCCAGACCCGCGTCCATGCCAAGAACGTTGACGGCAAACTGCTTATATCTGGGGGCCGTTTGCTCTGAAAGCGCATATTCCATCCACCTGGGGGTAAGGATGGCAAGTCCAAGGCCGTGTGTGATGTCGTAGACCGCTGAAAGCTCATGCTCCATAGGGTGGCAGGCCCAGCGCTGAATTTTCCCGTACTCGATGAAGCCGTTGATTGCCCAGGACGCCGCCCACATCAGATTCGCCCGCGCCTCATAGTTTTCCGGCTCGGCCAATGCGACCGGCGCGTATTTGAGCACAGACCGCATCATGCTCTCCATAAAGCCGTCGATCATATCCATGCTGTAGTCCCTGCTGAAGTATACTTCCATGACATGGCTCAGGATGTCCGCGGAGCCGCATGCGGTCTGCCTCCTGCCGACGGAGAACGTATGGGTGGGGTCCAGAAAGGACACCCGGGGCGCTTGCGTGTAAACGCCGATTTTATCCATGGTGTCGGGTTTGCTGATCACGCAGCCGGGGTCCATTTCCGAGCCGGTTGCCGCGATGGTCAGAATGGTGACCACAGGCAGGCAGCTTGGGCAGGGGACCTTTTGGGTGACAATGTCCCACGGGTCGCCGTCATAATTTGCCGCCGCCGCAATGACCTTTGCGCAGTCGATGACTGAACCGCCACCCACTGCCAGGAGAACGTCGATGCCGTGCTCCCTGCAGAGGTTCGCCCCCTGCGCAACAGAGGTGATGCGGGGGTTGGGGTCCACACCCGAAAGCTCAAAACAGCTCAGTCCCGCGTCCCGGAGCTCCTCTGCAACCCGATCATAGAGCCCTGTTTTTTTGATCGAGCCTCCGCCATAGACCAGCAGTACGCGTGTCCCGAATTTCCTGAGCTCCGGGCCGAGATGATTCATTTGATCCTTGCCAAAATAGACCTTTGTCGGAATGTCATAAACAAAACTGTTCAGCATAAGTCCTCAGCTTCCTTTCCCTGTCATGGATTTGATGAGCCGCTCAGAAGGGGGGGCCGGAGGCTATCCCCCCATGCGCCGGCCCAGTTCATAGGCTTCCCGGCGGGCCTCGCACCGCAGGGCGTCTTCATAGCTTTTCAGGTGCGTGGCAATGACAATGCCCTGAATGTTCCATTGGATGTAGTGCAGCGCCGTTTGGTAGCCCAGGCGGGCGGCCTCCAGATTGCTCATGCCGCCCAAGCCGGTTTCCTCTCCGCCCTCCGCCGTCATGAGGAGAGCGCTGTCTTTGCTTCCCCCTCCGGGGTATAGGGAAAACAGCCGGTCGATAAAGGCCTTCATCTGCGCCGGCAGGCCGCCGAAAAAGACTGGCCCGGCAAAAACAACGGCGTCATACAGGTGAAAATTCGCGTAAATGTCCCACAGACTGTCCTTTTGAACACAGCCCTGGTGGTCCTGACAGCAGGCGTAGCACTCCAGGCAGCCGCGGATCGGCTTGCCGCCGATGTCGATCCGATGGACGACGGCCCCACGGCTCTGCGCCCCATCACAAAACGCCTGCGCTATCACAGACGTATTCCCGTTTTTTCTGGGGCTGGTAAAAACCAGCAAAATATTTCTTTCCATCGCTCTATTTGACAAGGGCACAGGCCACAAAGTGATTCGGCGCGGCCTCTTTTTCCGCCGGATCACATTCCGTACATACAGCCGCCGCGTAGGGGCACCGGCTGGCAAAGCGGCAGCCGGGCTTTGGATTGATGGGATTGCTGACCTCTCCTTTGATGATCCCCTTGAGCTGTCCGCGCTGGCTGAGATTGGGAACCGGGATCGCCTTGAGCAGCGCCTGGGTGTAGGGATGGGCCGGGTGCTCAAAAAGCTCATCGACCGGTGCGCGCTCAACGCACTGCCCCAGGTACATGACGACGATTTCATCACTGATGTGCTTTACCACACTCAGATTGTGGGTGATGAACATATAGGTAAGGCCCATGCTGCTCTGTAGATCCATAATCAGATTCAAAATCTGAGCCTGAATGGAGACGTCCAGGGCCGAGACCGGCTCGTCGCAGACAATGAACTCCGGGTCAAGGGAGAGCGCCCTTGCAATGCCGATCCGCTGCCTGCGGCCGCCGTCCAGTTCGTGGGGATAGGTGTTGACGAATCTCTGCGCAAGGCCCACGGTTTCCATCAGGGACAAAACCCTGTCATTCAGCTCCTGGCGTCCGGGCACGGTGCGGCACACCTTCATTGGCTCGGCTATGATCTCATTGACGGTCATGCGCGGATTGAGAGAGCCGTATGGATCCTGAAAGATGATCTGCATCTTTTTGCGCATCTCCTGCATTTGCGTTCGGCTGTAGTTCAGAATTGGCTCTCCATTATAGAGGATTTCGCCGGAAGTCGGCTCGATCAGGCGCAAAAGCGTGCGGCCAAGTGTGGACTTGCCACAGCCGGACTCCCCGACGACGCCCAAAGTCTTTCCGCGTGGAATCTGGATGCTGACGCCATCCACTGCGTGGAGCGGCCCGCGGGGCGTTTTAAAATATTTTTTCAGCGACTTGGTTTGAATCAAAGGATCCATAAGCTCATCCTTTCCTCTCGGCTTAAAAGCATTCGCATCTCTCCGCTGCATACAGATGGCAGGCGATCTCGTGGGTGCCCTGCCGAATCACCGCCGGAACCTCGGTCGTGCATTTTTCCATGCAGTGCGGGCAACGGTCATGGAATTTGCATCCGTCCGGAAGATTTGCCGGGTCCGGCATGAGGCCGGGGATCGGAGAAAGCCGGTCGGTGTGTTTTGTCAGATCGGGGATGGAGTTGAAAAGCCCGGTGGTGTATGGGTGATGGCGCCCGCCCTCAAAAATATCCTCCGCAGATCCGCTCTCGATAATCTCTCCGGCGTACATGATCGCAACACGGTCGCAGATTTCCGCGACCACACCAAGGTCGTGGGTGATGAGAATCATTGCCGTGTTCAGCTTTTCCTTCAGCGCCTTCATCATTTCAAGAATCTGCGCCTGAATGGTCACGTCCAACGCGGTGGTGGGCTCGTCGGCCAGCAGCAGTTTGGGCTCGCAGGCAAGGGCGATCGCGATAACAATCCGCTGCTTCATTCCTCCGGAAAACTGATGGGGATATTCCACCTTCCGCTCGGCCGGGATTCCCACCAGTTCCATGATTTCATCCACCCGCGCCGCGCGCTGCGCTTCGCTTGCCCCGGACTCGTGCAGCTTCAGCACCTCATCGATCTGATCCCCCACAGTCAGTATGGGATTCAGCGCGGTCATGGGGTCCTGAAAAATCATGGAGATGCTCTCGCCGCGGAGCAGCCGCATATCCGCTTCGCTTGCCTTGACAAGGTCCATTCCCTCAAACTCAATGGACCCCCCCGTAATTGATCCGACGCGGGGAAGAAGCTTCATAATGCTCAACGCCATTGTGGATTTGCCCGCGCCGGTTTCGCCGGCAATACCCAGCGTTTCACCCTTGTTGACTGTCAAATTGATGCCGTTTGCCGCATAGATCAAATCCTCATCCGTTTGATATGTCACATGGAGGTCCTTAATTTCAAGCAATTTTTCTTCCATAGGTTTTACTCCCACTGCAAAATCGTGTTGCCTTTTCAATTCTTGAGCCTTGGATCCAGCGCGTCACGAAGGCCGTCCCCAATCAAATTCAGCCCCATAACGGATAAGACGATGGCGATTCCCGGTATAATAACAAGATAGGGGTGATAACGCATTTGGGTTTTGCCTTCCGCCAGAATGGAGCCCCATTCAGGCGTGGGGGCTTGAACGCCGAGGCCGATAAAACTCAACGCGGCAATGCTCAAAATGGTGGATGCCATATTCAGCGTCGCCTGTACGATGATAGGGCCGATGGCATTGGGGATGATGTGCTTGAGAATGATACGGCTGTCCCTTGTGCCGCAGGCCTTCGCCGCCTCCACAAACTCCTGGTCCTTGATGGTGAGGATCGATGCGCGAACGATGCGGGAAAAGCCGGGGATCATGGAAATGCTCAGCGCAATCAACAGGTTAAAAAGCCCGCCGCCAAGCGCGGCAACAATGGAAATGGCCATCAGCGTCTGTGGGATGGCAAGGAATATGTCCATGATGCGCATTAAAATATTGTCGATCTTCCCGCCGTAAAATCCCGCCACGGCGCCGATCAGGGTCCCCGCTGTCAGCGAAATCAGGATCGTCACAACGCCGACAAAGAGGGAAAGCCTTGCGCCGAAGACAACACGGGCAAACAAGTCCCGTCCATACTGGTCCGTGCCGAACCAATGATCCGCGCTGGGGGAGAGCAGCCGCTCCTCCATTTTCTGCTCGATCGCCTGATCCTCATAGTCGCAGATAAGGTCCGCGGAGCATGCGATCAAAACAAGAGCGGCCATCAGGAACAGACCGAACATTGCGGATTTGCTTTTTTTGAAACGAAACCAGATAGAGCCGAACCGGCTCCTTTTCTTTATAGTTGTCATGCGTTCACATCCCCTATTTCGCTCTGGTGTATTTTGCCTTCAGCCTGGGGTCAATGAAGGCGTACAGAATGTCCACCAGCAGATTGGTAAAGCCAATGACAAAGGCGATAAACAGCGTACAGGCCATAACGGTAGGGGTATCTTTTGCGCGGATCGAGGTCAGAAGAAGCGTGCCAACGCCGGGAATGGCAAACACGCTCTCAATGACCACCGCTCCGCCCATCATGACGGCAAAATTCAGGCCAACGATTGTTATGATGGGCAAAAGCGCGTTGCGCAGGGCGTGGTGGAGCACCACCTGCTTTTCGGCGGCACCTTTTGCCCTGGCCGTGCGGATGTAATCGGCGCGTATGACCTCCAGCATATTCGAGCGCGTAATGCGGACGATCGTCGCCAGGGAGACGGAGGAAAGCGTGATGCATGGCAGTATAAAGTTCTTCCAGGTATCGATTCCCGTTGCCGGAAGCAGATTCAGCTGCAGTGAGACGTAAAGCATGAGCATCAGGCCCAGCCAAAAAGAGGGCATGGATGTCAGGATCAGGGTCAAAACAGTACTGGTGACGTCAACGACGGAGTACTGCCTGACCGCCGATATGACGCCGATCGGTATGCCGATTGCCACCATCAGGATTGTGGCGCCCAAAGTCAAAAGCAGGGTTGCTGGAATCCGCGAAACCAGTTCGTCCGTGACCAGCATTTGAGTGCGGTACGACTCGCCGAAATTGCCCTGCAGGGCATTGAGGATATACGTTCCGTACCGAATGAAAAAATTTTGGTTAAGGCCCATTTCTTCCCGCAGCTCGGCTACGGCCTCCTCGGTGGCCGCCTGTCCCAGGATGATCCGCGCAGGGTCACCTGGCGTCAACTCCATAATGGAGAAGATAATAAAAGAGATACCAATGATGACGGGAACCATCATCAGCAGCCTTTTTCCAATGAATTTCAGCATCTGGCCTCCTATATTGTGACGGGAGCCGAAGCCCCCGTCATTTGTGAACTGTTGCCTCCTCAACAGGGCGCGTCGGTTTATGCCCAGGAATAGTCATATACATGGAACCTGTAGATCGCATCCGCCTGGAACCCCTTCAGGTCCTTGTTCGCGGCGGCTCCCGCCATGAACGTATACAGCGGGAAGGAATAGCCCCTGTCGATTATGATCTGCTGCGCCTGGTTATACAGGAGGACACGCTTTTGCGCGTCGACCTCCACGCGGGCCTGCTCCAGCAGGGCGTTTAAATCCGCGTCATCGCAGCCCACGTAGTTCTGCCCGCTCTGGATGCTGTCCCCGTGGTAAAGTTCATAGAGGACATCGCCGTCGCCCACGGGAACCGTCCAGTGCATGATGGTCATGCCGTATGCCTTCTTCCCGATCTCCTGAATCCAGGCGGCGCGCTCCATCTTTTGAATTTCGATCGTGATGCCGATCTTGGAGAGCTGGTTCTGAAGGATTTCGGTGGGCTTGTAATACATATCCATCTCCTGGGACAGCACCGTGATGGTCAGCCCGTCGGGATAGCCGGCCTCCACCATAAGCTGTTTGGCCTTTTCAAGATCCAATTCGTGTCCGTTTTTGTAATTGGGATCATAGCCTGTGACAGAGGGAGGCAGCCAGCCCTCCAGCGGGGTGCCGAGGCCCTCGCAGGCGCCAAGGATCATGGCGTTTTTATCAATGGCATAGCTGATGGCCTCTCTGAGCTTTGCATTGGAGAAAACGGGATCCGCCGTATTGTAGAGCAGGTACATAAGGCCGGCGATCTCCGTCTCATACCACTCTATATTGGGGTCGTCGATCAGGTTCTGGCGTTCCGTCAAAGGAGCGTGGGAGAGGATATCCAGTTCGCCCTTTTGCAGCGCGATGGCGGCCGAGACGCCGTCGGTCATGATTTTAAATGTAAGATGCCGGATGCTGGGGGCGCCGCGGTAATAGTCGTCAAAGGCTTCCAGAACAATTTTTTCGCCGCTTGAGCGGGAGACAAATTTATACGGGCCGCAGCCGACGGGGGCGTTGGCAAAGCCCTCCTCATCCTTTTCGACGATCGCCTTGGGGACGATGCTGAACGAGCTGGACGCCAGCGAGTTCAGGGCTCCCGCGTAGGGGGCCGTATAGTACAGCTTGACGGTGTAGTCATCCGCCTTTTCCACCCGGTCAAACGAGATGAGCATTGAGCCGATCCGCTTGGAGTTGTGGATCCGCTCGATCGTAAAGACGACATCATCGGCTGTAAGCATACTCCCGTCATGGAATTTGACGTCCTTGCGGAGATTGAGGGTCAAGACGGTGTTGTCTTCATTCCACTCCCAGTTCTCCGCGATGGCAGGGACCAGCTCCCCATCCTGATTTCTGGCAATCAGGGTGTCGTACAGCTGGTACCAGACCGCATAAGACATCTGGTCTGTCAGAAGGTGGGGGTCCAGCGAAGAGGGCTCGCCCGTCAGGCCAAAATTGACGGAGTCCCGCGTCTCGCTCCCTCCGCCGCTTTGCTGATTGCCGCCGCAGGCAGTAAGGGAAAAAATCATCAGGATCGCAAGAAATAAGCTCACCAAAGGCGTTTTGTGTTTCATGTTTGTTCCTCCTGTCGCTGTTATTCCGCGGGGGCTGGGTTGCAGGGATTGCTCTGTGGAGGAGACCCGTATGTTTCGTGGATTGTCTTTGCAATCCGATCCAGGCCCATCTTCAGGGTTTCACGGGGGCAGGCAAAGTTGATGCGCATAAATCCGCTTCCGCCTCTGCCGAACCAGGTTCCCCCGTCCATAGCGACCTTTGCCTTATGATAGATAACGTTCTCCAGCGCTTTTCCATCCGCTTCGTATGCGCGGAAATCAATCCATCCAAGATAGGTGGCCTGGGGATCAATCATGTGTGCCAGCGGAAGATTGTCGGATAGATACTGGTGGATATAGGCAATGTTGCCGACAAGATAGTTCAGAAGCTCCTCCAGCCACGCCTCCCCCTCGTTGTAAGCGGCGATACTGGCAACGATGCTGAAGGGATTTTGCAGCTCCGTATTGTTTTGGAGCTGTACCGCCAGATATTTGTCGCGGATCCGCCCGTTGGGGATGATGATGTTGGAGGCCTGCATTCCGGCCAGATTGAATGTCTTGCTGGGCGACATGCAGGTGGCGGAGTTCATTGCAAAGGCATCGCTGATCGAGGCGAACATCGTGTGCTGCCATCCGGGGTAAATCAGGTCGCTGTGTATCTCGTCTGAGATAACGACCACGTTGTTCTCCAGGCAGATCGAACCGATTCTTTCCAGCTCCCCGCGTGTCCAGAGGCGGGATACGGGGTTGTGCGGATTGCAGAGGATGAAAACCCCAACCCGGGGATCCCTGGCCTTTTCCGCAAAATCCTCAAAGTCCATCTCATAGAACTGGCCGTTGTTCTTCAGCTCACTGACAACCACTTCGAAGCCGTTGCTCTCAATCGCGGCTTTAAAGGGATAGTACACCGGTTCCTGAATCAGGACCTTATCTCCCTTGCGGCAGAGCGCCTGGAGCAGGTTGCAGATGGCGGGAACCACTCCTGGAGAGTATACGATCCACTCCTCCTCCACGCGATAGCCAAAGCGGCGCCTGATCCAGTTGATCGCCGCTTCATAATAGGCGTGGGGCCTGGTGCTGTATCCATAAATGCCGTGCTCCGCCCGCTGTACAACCGCCCGCTTGATCGCCGGAGCAACTTCAAAATCCATATCGGCAACCCAGAGCGGGAGCAGATCCTCTTTCCCGAAATAGGAGTTCAGGCTGTCCGCGCTCCACTTTGCACAATCTGATTTTGTACGATCTATGACCAAATCAAAATTATACTGATTCATCATCGCAGCTCTCACTTTTACCAGTTGGTATTTCGCCGGAAACGGCACGCATCACTTCTCATAAATATGCAGAAACTCGCCGATGCCTTCGCCGGAGGAAATGGGGCAGTTTTTCTGGTAGAGGCACTCGACCAGAATGTTGTTCTCCGGGCAGCGGATCACCTCGACGATCTCGCCAAACAGGTTCATGATCTCAGCGATCACATCCCCCTCGTTGAGAATATCGCCGTCTTTGCACTTGGCCATGAAGAAGCCGCCGGCGTGTGTGACGGGACAGAAGCAGTTTCCAATGTGGGTATAGCTGCTCTTTTTAGCGGCCTCGCCCGGCAGGAATCCAAGCACCTGGGCAATGCCCGTCATCGCGCCCTTGTACTTTGCAATGTCGGAGTCCAAAACCTGACCGCCGCCGCACTCACAGGTGATTGCGGGGATTCCCCGCTCCGCGACCTGGGAGGCAATGATGCCGCCAAACTCCTGCATGGTGTCAAAGTGATCCCAGATGATATCAGAGCCAATTGATTCGCACATTTTCCGCTCAACTTCAGATTCTTTGCTGTGGTCGTTTTTATAGCCGGCGTAGAACAGGCAGTGGCTTGTGAAGCCGCCGCTGTGGAAGTCCGCAAAATAGTTGGCATTGCCGCAGATCAGCTCCATGTAGTTGGCGGCCAGCTGCATGGTATAGACGCCGTCCGGATCTCCGGGGAAAATGCGGTTGATGTTCATGCCGTCAAGCGGGGTGTTGCGGCTGAGATTGCGGAAAGATAGAATATTTACAACGGGAACGCCCACGATGGTCCCCTTCAGCGCTTTGAGGTCCAGTTCCCTCATAAATTGAGCGATGGAGAGCGCGCCGCCGAACTCGCCGCCATGAATGCATCCCTCCAGCCAGAGCACCTCGCCATCCTGCTCGCCGGAGGCGATCATAACCGGCATACGAACCGGACCGTCGGCCAAAGAGCCCATCTCGATATAGCCCTTAACAAGTTTCCCTTTTTCCGCCTGCGCACTGCCAATCTTCAACATGTTTTTTCCACCTTTCAAAAATGATGTAATTATACATAAGCGGGTCCTTTGCAGCGACCTGCGATATGTTCCATATAGGAATTGTTGGCCATTTGGTTCTGTGTATAAACTAACTGGAAAGGGAAAAGAGGCATAAAACAAATATATTTTTTATGTTGATAAGTATACTCCCTAAACCTTTTTCTGTCAATAAAATTTGTATCTGTGGAAGGATTCACGCATTTATTCGTGAATTATGCACGTTTCCCCCAAGTTATTTTGTGCATAAACACAAAATAACTTGGGGGATTCATTTGTTTATTTGCTTTTTTGATAATCGTTTGCTATAATTCTCTAAAACACGCAGATTATTTAGTGTGTAAACTAAGAGAGGTGCTGTACAACGATGACGTTTGACAACAAAGCGGAAATAGACCGGATCTATGCGCAGCTGAGCCCCAAGGCGGACCTTCTTTACGCCTTTGTCATTACCTATTCCAATTATATTTTTGAGCCTCGTGACTACGGGACGGGAGAAAAGCTTGGGATGCTTGCGGTTCATAATTTGACACAGATCGACGATTGCCCCGGGATCACTGCCAGTGAACTGGCCAAGAGCTGGAACCGCACAAAGGGCGCGATTTCTCAGAACATTAAAGTACTGGAAAGCAAGGGGTTGATTTATCGGAAAAAGGATGAAAACAACGCCCGCTCCCATCTCCTCTATACAACGCAGGCCGGCGCCCGTCTGGCGCTGGCACATAAAATCTACGACAATAATGATATCATGCAGACCCAGGCCGCGCTCCTGAAAAGCTGTACCATAGAGGAGGTAAACGCTTTTTATAAAGTGCTGCAGGCCTATTTTGAACTGTTTTGAAGGAGGCGCCGCGCAGAGAAGGGACACTGACCGGGTGAATTGCCCTCCCGCGTGATTATCCGGGAATCCGTTTCAAATCAGAAAACCGCTCAATCGAAAAGGGACCCCCTGAAACCATACGGTTTCAGGGGGTCCCTGCACATGCACACAGCGGGAGCGGATTCCGCCGGGATTCCTCCGCTTCCACCGCTCAAAGCGGCTTCACGCCATCGGCGGGGGAGGAGGGGGCCGCGTCCTCTTTTTTGGAAACCGCCCGCGCTTTCATGGCGGCCTTGTTTTGATACATGGCGTCGTCGGCCCGCTTGAACACGTTGGCGAATACAAGATCCGTCTGGCTGTCATAGATGGCGATGCCCCGGGCGATGGAGAGCGACTCGCCCGGGCGGCCGCCGCAGCAGCCGGCCATTCCGCGGGCAAACTCCTCCAGCAGCTCGGGATAATGTGCCAGGTCCGCGTTTTCCAGGATGATCACGAATTCATCGCCTCCGATGCGGTAGACCGGACTGCGCTTGAAGGTCCTGCAGATGAGCTTGCAGGCGTCGATGATCAGGATATCGCCAAAGTCGTGGCCGCAGGTGTCGTTGACCTCCTTCAGGCCGTTGATGTCCATGACCACCACGGCGAATTCCGGCCGCCCCGTGCGCATCCGCTCTTCCATCAGCCGCTCGGCCTCCAGATAGGCGGTTTTGTTTTTTACCCCCGTCAGTGGGTCCCGGTAAGCCAGCCCATTGATGTAGGTGATGTACTTTTGCAGGCTGTCCACTGTTTTCTGGAAGCTGTCCGCCAGAGTGCCCACCTCGTCTCTGGTCTGGTGGCTGATGGTGACGCTGAGATCGCCCTCGGCAATTTTTTTCGCCGCCGCGTTGAGCTCCTTCAGAGGCCGGACAAGACGGCGCGTAAAGATCACGGTCAGCAAGACGGACAGGGCGGAAATCAGAACCAGCGCCGTGAGAATGTGCAGGATCAACCGATTGCGTGCCGAGTCGATCTCGGAGACGGGCGCGGAAACGGCCAGATGCATGGAATTGCGCAGGGTGCGGAAGGACAATTCCTTATCCTGGCCCCTCCAGACGTATGAGAAAAGGCTGCTGCCCGTGGTTCCGTTTTCCAGCTCTGACACCACAGGGATCAGACTCTTGTCCGCGTTTCCCATGGGCGTGCCCATGGGGATTTCCCGGTGGCTGACCACCATGCCCTGCGTATCCACCAGGAAGGCGTAGCCGCTGTCATAGACCCGAATGCCGCTGACCACGTCCTCAATGATACTGAAATCGATATCCATCCCAACGACTCCCACAGTCTCGTTGTCCCGATAGATGGGGATGACGTAGGAGACCATCTCAACGTCGATGTTTTGGTTGTAATACGGGTCCATCCAAGTGGCAGCGCCATTGTTCACCGGGACATAATACCAGCCCACATGCTCCGTGTCGCTTGGACTGTACGTGGAAAAATCAGTGGGGGTCAGCTCCTCAAAATTTCCGTTTCGCGTGGTCCTGCTCCAGAAGAGACCGGAGGTGGGCGGGGAAAACTTGGGGTTGAAGCGGACGTAAACCGCCAAGGCGCCTTCGGTGTTGTCGGCCGCGTTGACTGCCACGGACATCAGCTGCGACGTATAGGCATTCATATAGTCCGGGTCGGTTTTCAGCCGTTCCAGGCTCTCCAGCTGCTCGGACGTATAGAGGGCCAGTGTCTTCACAGACTGCTCGATGCGGGAGAAGAGACCGTCCAATTCGCTGGCCTTTTCACTGCACAGCAGGTTCATGATCTGGGCGGAGTCCCGATCCACCACCGTGTGGGCGATGCGCACGCCCGCTCCGCCAATGACCAGGGAGGAGAGCAGAACACAGGACAATATCAGGGTGATAAATTTTGTCTGGATTGACTTCATGAAGGATTCGCACTCCCATCCTTATGATTCCGGCAGCTCCGTATAGATGCTCTGCCAGAGACTCCGCCGCAGCCGGCACCGTGTCATGGGGATCCCGCCGCAGCTGAACTGTCGGAGCATCTAACGCTTTCGGGCCGTTGTCAATGGTCGAACCGTTTACCGCACGGTCCGTCTTTTTTTGTTGTCGGTTTGTGAAATTGCCAATAAATTTCCATGATTGAATTGTGACAAGGCAACCGTAACAAAAGCGTGACAAAAAAGCGGTCCCCTCTCAAAAGAAGGGACCGCTCAAAGAAGGATTGATGTCGTGGCTGCGGCTTATTGCTTGTCAAAATAGGCAATCATGAACTCCGCCCAGCTGTACTGCGCCA
Organism: Dysosmobacter acutus; assembly: GCF_018919205.1. Classification (NCBI taxonomy): domain Bacteria; kingdom Bacillati; phylum Bacillota; class Clostridia; order Eubacteriales; family Oscillospiraceae; genus Dysosmobacter; species Dysosmobacter acutus. The sequence goes on along the minus strand of NZ_JAHLQN010000001.1, from coordinate 176,228 downwards.
TGTATTCGCCCATATAGGCGTTGACCGCCTGTATGCTGCCGCTGATGAAATCGTAGTAATCGCAGGAAAACGCGTCGGGGACCACGGACAGGCGGCCGCGCCCCTTCAGCAGCACATTGGGAGCCCCTGCCGCCGCCAGGGTGTCGGTCAGGTCCTTGACCAACTGCCGCAGATGGCTCTGGACGGCGGGGGAGTTGGACCTGTCCTCCCAGAGCACGGCGGCCAGCTCCCGCACGGTGCAGACTGCTCCTCGGCGGTTTACCAGATAAGCGAACAGTTCCTTGGTCTTGCTCCGCGCGAAGTTCAGCGGCTGTTCCCCCAGGAACACCTCAAAATTGCCGAAGCACTGTACCCGCAAACGACCGTCCCGGCCGTCTTTCACTGGACGGCGCAGATTGTCCAACTCCGTAAGAATCGCTTCCGGGCTCGCTGGCTTCAGGATATAGCCCGAAGCGTGAAGATAGAACGCCTCCCCCATGTAGTCCGCGTGCCCGGTCACAAAGATGATGTTTACATTGGCATAGAGGTCCTTCAGCTGTTTGGCAAGCTCCAGCCCGGTCAAGTCGAACATCTCCACATCCAGAAAGGCAGCATTGGGGGAAATCGGGCGGCGCCGCACCTCGTCCAGCGCGGCCCGGGGGTCGGTAAACGGGATCAGGGCGCAGTCGGGTACGGCTTTCCGGATGGCGCGGCACAGCACGTCAAGGGCGATGGGCTCGTCGTCCACGGCCAATATTGTCATGCGCATATCCCTCCCCCTTTTTTGGGATGTTGAGTTCCACAGTGGTCCCCTGCCCGGGATTGCTCTTGACGCTCAGACTGCCCCCGCATTGGCTTTCCAACCGTGTGCGTACGTTTTCGATTCCCGCATGGCTGCGGCCGTCGGGGCGCTGCGGATCAAAGCCGACACCGTCATCCGCAACGGTGACTTTCCAGCCGGTATCCGTCTCCCCGGTGCGAATCCAGATGGTTCCGCCTTCCCGCCGCTTTGTCACGCCGTGGCGCACCGCGTTTTCCACGATGGGCTGCAAGGTCAGCGTCGGAATGGAAAAATCCGTCACCGGCAGGTGGTAGAATACGTTTACCCGCCCGCCGAACCGCAGCCGCTCCAGTTCAAGATAGTTTTTACAATGGGTCAGTTCCTGAGAAAAGGGGATCGGCTGGTGAGCAGTCAGCGAATTCATATTGCCTCTCAGAAACACGGAAAAGCTGTCTACCGCCTGCTCCGCCCGCTGAGGGTTCGTCACGCACAGACCCTTGATCGAGGTCAGCGCGTTGTAGAGAAAATGCGGCTGGATCTGGGAGAGCATGATGGAAATGCGCATCTCCGCCAGCTCCAGTTCCCGGGCCTTCATACGCCGGGTCTGCTCTGCCTGAAGAAACAGAAAAATAACCAGAATGGAGAGGGTGGTGGCCAGATTCAGCAGAGCTACGCCATATACAAATATCTGAATGCACATTGACAGGGCCGGCAGCGCGATATAGGACCATAACGCCTCCTCCTCCTGGGGCTCGACCGCCCTGCGGTATCGGATAAGGATCCCGGCATTGACGCACATCCCAAAGATGCCGCCCACCTGGGAAAGCCAGAACCATTGCTGCCGGTGATAAACGTTTTGCGCGTCAATCACATAGAACATGTGATTGAATTGGGAGAGCACCACCAGCAGGAGCGCAATTGCGCACAGAGCCCGGACGAACCGGAGCGGAGCGGCAGAAACGGGCGTTCGCTGGCCAAGATACGCGGTAAGATAGTGTGTAAAGATAGCCAGCAGCACATAGCCCAGGGCGAATACCAGGAAATTGGCGATCCGGACGCCCCACCAGCTCACCGCGCCCGACCGCCCCTTAAACAGCCACGCGGCCGCGTCGCACAGCAGGATCACGGCGTTGCACACCAGCAATTGCAAAAACAGCCGGGTTTGGACGCTGCGGGGACGCCCGCCGACCAGCAGGCATATCGCCACGATAAGCGACAGCACGCAGCCCCATAGTTCAAGGGAAATATTGACGTATCCAACGATGCTCATACCCGTTTTCCACCTCTTTTCCGTATGGTTCAGTATAGCACATTTCATATCGGTGGACAACCGGCGCATCCGGCCTGTGGCGCGGGGTAAAACCACGATGAATTTCCACATCCTGAGCAAAAAGCCGCCCTGTAAGGCCGACAGAAGAGAAAACGCTCCTCTTTTCGGATAAAACCCGAAAAGAGGAGCGCTTTGTGAAAGCCCCGCTCAGCCGGCTGGCCTGTTATTTGCCGCCCTGCCGCGGCGTTTGCTCCTCCTCCGCGTCCCAGCAGGGCGAAATGCCTCCTCGGCTGAAGAACCGGTCCAGCCGGCCCATGATCCAAAATCCGAACAGCACCACCCAGGCAAGTCCAACCACCAGCGCCAGATCACCCATACGATCACTTCCTTAGAGCAATTGTACTGCGATCCGCATATGTGGGGGATTAGCGTTCCGCCCGGTGCGTTAAAAGCGCATAAAGCCAAGAAAACAGCCGGGGATTAACGCAACTTTAATTCGGGACGCTGAGCCCGAATGGCACGCTAATTTGTTCTGCGCTACCATAGTGGCACAAAAGGAGGGCTGAGTATGGAACTCGTTTTAGGCGTCATCGGCGCGGTGACCATAGCGGTATTGGTCTATTTGACGGTTGTGTTGATGAAGGAGGAGTGAAAAAGAGATGAACCCGGCGATTCAGTATGTGTTGTATGTAGTGATCCTGGTGGCGCTTGCGCTGCCCCTTGGCATTTACATGAGCAAAATTATGGGAGGGGAGCGGACAGTGGTCTCCCGCACCCTTGGACCGGTGGAACGAGGGGTTTACAAACTCCTGCGCATCGATCCGAAGGAGGATATGGGCTGGAAAAAGTATCTGGCCGCGGCCCTCCTCTTTAATCTGTTTGGATTTGCTGTCCTGTTCCTGATCCTGCTGTTTCAGGGACATCTCCCCTGGAATCCCCAGGGATTGGACGGCCTGAGCTGGCATCTGGCCTTCAATACGGCGGTCAGCTTTGTCACCAACACCAACTGGCAGGCCTACTCCGGGGAGGTGACGCTGTCCAACTTCTCTCAGGCCATGGGTTTGACGGTGCAGAACTTTGTCTCCGCAGCCAGCGGAATCGCCGTACTCTACGCCTTGATTCGGGGACTGGTCCGGGCCAGGGCAAAGGGCATCGGCAACTTTTGGCAGGATCTGACCCGTTGCACGCTGTACATCCTGCTGCCCATCTGCCTGATCAGTACGTTGGTGCTCACCAGCCAGGGTGTACCCCAGACCCTGGGCGGCAACAGGTATGTGGATTTGGTGGAGCCCATTGCCATCGACGTCGAAGGCAATGCGCTCAGCAGCGCGGAGATTGACCTGGAGGCAGGAACCGTTACAGTGGACGGCCAGACGGTTCCCGGCGCGCAGATTGTGACGCAGCAGGTGCTGCCCCTTTACCCCCAGGCCAGCCAGGTGGCTATGAAGCAGTTAGGCACCAACGGCGGGGGCGTGCTGGGCAACAACTCCGCCCACCCCTTTGAAAACCCGAACCTGCTGACCAATACAGTGGAGATGATCTTCCTGCTGGTCATCGCGGTGGGGTTGTGCTTTTCCTTTGGACGCAGCATCTCCAAAATGGGTGTGAGCCACGGGATGCGCCAGGGCACTGCGATTTTCCTGGCCATGTTTATAATGATGATTGCCGCTATGTGGATCGGCGCCGTCCATGAGGCGGCCGCCACGCCGGTGCTGGAGCAAAATGGCCTGGTGGACACGGCCCTTGGCAACATGGAGGGCAAGGAAACCCGCTTCGGCGTCACTACCTCCAATACCTGGGCGGTCTGGACCACCTGCGCATCCAACGGCTCTGTCAACTCCATGCACGACTCCTATACGCCCCTCGGCGGCATGATCCCCATGCTGCTGATGATGCTGGGCGAGGTCGTATTCGGCGGCGTGGGCTGCGGGCTGTACGGCATGATCGGATTCGTTATCCTGACGGTGTTTATCGCCGGGCTGATGGTGGGCCGCACACCGGAGTATCTGGGCAAGAAGATCGAACCCCGGGAGATGCGGATGGCGGTGCTTTTGTGCTTGGCCACACCCATCGCCATTTTGATCGGCTCCGGCATCGCGGCGCTGCTGCCCGGGACGATGGACAGCCTGAACAACACGGGCGCCCATGGCCTCAGCGAGGTGCTGTATGCCTATTCCTCCGGCGGCGGCAACAATGGGTCCGCATTTGCGGGCTTTAACGCCAATACCCCGTTCCTCAATATCAGCATTGGTCTGGTGATGCTCTTCGCCCGCTTTGTCCCCATGGCGGCAACCGTTGTGATCGCCGGAAGCATGGCCGCCAAGAGGAAGGTGGCGGAGAGCGCCGGGACGCTCTCCACCTCCAACGCCATGTTCGTATTTCTGCTGATCCTCATCGTGCTGATCATCGGCGCGCTGAGCTTCTTCCCCGCTCTGTCCCTTGGCCCCATCGCGGAATATACCGAAATGATTGGTCTCAGTTAAGGTAGGTGTTCAAAATGACGAATCAAAAATCTCCTTTTGCTGATCAGGCAATCCTGGCCAGAGCCATCCGGGATGCCTTTAAAAAGCTCTCCCCCAGGGACCAGGTAAAAAATCCGGTCATGTTCCTGGTGTACCTGTCGGCGATCCTCACCACGGCATTGTACGCGCTGTCCTTAGTTGGAATTTCCGAACACCTGGTCTCCAGTGGCTTCATCTTGACCATTGCTGTCATTTTGTGGCTGACCAGTCTGTTTTCCAACTTCGCGGAGGCTATCGCCGAGGGCCGGGGGAAGGCCCAGGCGGATTCCCTGCGCTCCTCCCGCCGGGATGTGACGGCTCATAAGCTTTCCGATCCCTCCGACCGTTCCAAATATGTGGATGTGCCCGGAGCCACCCTGAAAAAGGGGGAGTTCTTTGTGGTCAGCGCCGGCGAACAGGTCAGCGCCGACGGCGAGGTGGTGGAGGGCGCCGCCTCGGTGGATGAATCCGCCATCACCGGCGAATCCGCGCCTGTGATCCGGGAGGCCGGTGGAGATCGGTCCGCCGTCACCGGCGGCACCACCGTCCTCAGCGATTACCTGGTGGTCCGGGTGACCCAGGAGGCCGGAAGCTCCTTTCTGGATAAAATGATCGCCATGGTGGAGGGAGCCAACCGGAAAAAGACACCCAATGAAATCGCGCTTGAGATTCTGCTGGTGGCCTTGTCCATCATTTTTGTCCTGGTCACCGCGTCGCTGTACGCCTATTCCGGTTTTTCCGCCGTGCAGGCGGGTATGGGCAATCCCACCTCTGTGGTCTCCCTGGTGGCTCTGCTGGTTTGTCTGGCCCCCACCACCATCGGCGCGCTGCTCAGCGCCATCGGCATCGCCGGTATGAGCCGCCTGAACCAGGCCAATGTGCTGGCCATGAGCGGGCGGGCCATCGAGGCCGCCGGAGATACCGACGTACTGCTGCTTGATAAGACTGGAACTATCACCCTGGGCAACCGCCAGGCCGTTGCCTTTTTGCCGGTGGATGGTGTCAGCGAGGAGGAGCTGGCCGACGCAGCCCAGCTCAGCTCCCTGGCCGACGAGACACCTGAGGGACGCTCCATCGTGGTGCTGGCCAAAGAGCGTTTCGGCATCCGGGGCCGGGAACTTGGCGACAAGACTTTCCTCCCCTTTACCGCCCAGACCCGTATGAGCGGCGTGGACTGTCAGGGCGGCGAAATCCGCAAGGGAGCCGCCGAGGCGGTGCGCGCCTATGTGGAAAGCGCCGGCGGAACCTTTACCGGCCAGTGTGAAAAGATAGTGGCCGACGTGGCCCGCCAGGGCGGCACGCCCCTGGTGGTGGCGAAAAACCACAAGGTGTTGGGGGTTATCCACCTGAAGGACATCATCAAGGACGGCGTAAAGGAGAAGTTTGCAGACCTGCGGAAAATGGGTATCCGGACCATTATGATCACCGGCGACAACCCGGTGACCGCCGCAGCCATCGCCGCCGAGGCCGGCGTGGACGATTTTCTGGCTGAGGCTACCCCGGAGGCCAAGCTTGAGATGATCCGCAAGTTCCAGGCCGAGGGTCACTTGGTGGCCATGACCGGTGATGGCACCAACGACGCTCCCGCCCTGGCTCAGGCCGACGTGGCTGTGGCCATGAACTCCGGCACCCAGGCGGCAAAGGAGGCGGGGAATATGGTGGATCTGGACTCCTCGCCCACCAAGCTCATCGAGATTGTCCGCATCGGAAAGCAACTGCTGATGACACGGGGCAGCCTGACCACCTTTTCCATCGCAAACGACATTGCAAAATACTTTGCCATCATTCCCGCCATCTTTATGACGCTGTATCCGGGTCTGGGGGCGCTGAACATCATGCGCCTTGCAAGCCCCACCACCGCCATTCTCTCCGCCCTGATCTACAACGCGCTGATCATCGTGGCCCTCATCCCCCTGGCCCTTCGGGGCGTCAAATACCGGGAGGTTCCGGCGGGAAGGCTGCTCAGCCACAATCTGATGGTGTACGGCCTGGGTGGCATTGTGGTACCTTTCCTTGCCATCAAGTTCATCGACCTGATCGTGGCTATGCTGATCCTGTGAAATGGAAGAGATGTTTGTGATGTACCGCGGAAATTCAGCCCCGCGGCGTAAGGCGTCGGGACGGGCGGAGCCCCTCTTGGCTGAAAAGGCGCCGGAACTCATCTGCCGCCATCCCGCTTTGGCGCTTGCGGCTGCAATGCTCCTTATGGGCGCGGGAATGCTTTTGTCGCTCTGCCTGACGGTCCTGACGGTTTCTCTACCGCTGGGCCTGCTGCTGGGCTGGTTTTGAAGATAGGAGATTTATTATGAAAAAGTCTGGGAAGCGCATCGAAATAGCAAGGGGTGTCAGGGAACTGCTTGTACTGGCCGCTTTGATGGCTGGAGCCGTCCTGCTGCGCTGGGCGGTGTTTATGCCCACGTCCCTTTAAGGAGGCAATCATATGAAACAGACGATTTTACGCGCATTCGGCCTGGTGGTTGTAATGACCGTACTCTGCGGCCTTCTCTATACGCTTGTTTGTACCGGCGTCGCACAGGCGCTGTTTCCCCGGCAGGCGGGCGGCAGCGTGATCGAGGTCAACGGAAAAACCTACGGCTCGGAGCTGTTGGCCCAGCAGTTCACCCAGCCCGGGCACCTGTGGGGCCGGCCCATGAACCTGGATTTCAGCTCCTTCACCGACGATGAGGGCAATCCGGTGATGTACGCCTGGGCCACCAACAAAAGCCCCGCCGGCCGGGATATGGATGCCATGGTCCAGGAGCGGATGGACAATCTGATAGCGGCGGACCCGGCTATGGAGGGCACGCCCATCCCTGTGGACTTGGTAACGGTTTCCGGCTCTGGTTTGGACCCGGAGATCAGTCCGGAGGCGGCCGAGTATCAGGTGCACCGTATCGCCCAGGCACGGGAACTCACCGAGGATGAGGTCCGCCAGGTCATTGAGCGGTACACCACCGGACGGTGGCTTGGTGTGTTCGGCGAGCCCAGGGTCAACGTGCTAAAGGTCAATCTTGCTCTGGACGGAATCTTGGAGGAGTGAGTATGCTCTATCCGGTTCAGATGATTTGTGAGCGGCAAATCTCCATTGCGACCGCCGCAGGCGCCGATGGGCCGCCGGCACAGTTTTTGGAGATCGGAAGGATTCTCAGCAGACTGTTCGACGAGTGCCCCACAGTTGTGCGTTTCCCCGGGAGCACAGCGCTGACGCTGCTCTACCGCAACGCGGTCTACCTCTGGCAGGATGTCCTGGATTGCACGGACGCCCTCGCCGCCGCGCTGTGCGCTCAGTGCCCACTGCGGTTCTATGGGACCACGGAGGGGAGGGAGAGCGCCGAATGGACGGTCTGTGCCGAGGGGCGGGACAGCGCGTTGGTGCGCCTGCGCTCCCCCTCCGGGCGGCCCTTTGACCATCTGCAGGGATTGGCCGTACAGATGGAGATGGAGAACGGGGACAGTGCCGCCGCGCTGGCGGAGGTGTGTCTGGCCCGGCCCTTCCGTGTGCCCTGCGCCGCGTTGACGCCGAAGGGCGCGGCGCTGCTGGAGGGAAGCTCCCTGCTGGCGCGGCCGGAAGGCGGCAGGTTCTCCTACCTCAGCTGGGAGCGGCTTTTTCCCCGCCAGCTGCTCTTTGCCCTGACAGCCGCCCACAAGGCCCTGCTGTGGCGGGAATTTCTGGAGAATGGGCGCCAAAGCGCGGAGTTTGATTGGCTCTGGGAAAGCTATTACACCCAGGAACCCCTGTACCTGCTGGAGTGGGAGGTTGCCCTGCGCATGGTGCTGGAAAATCTGGGATTCCGGGTGGAGCGGAGCGTCGCCAATTTCCACATCACGGATTCCCGGGGCCGTGAGCGGCGCTTTGACCTGATCCGGGGCGGTCCGGCGGAAAAGCTCTTTTTAAAGCTGATTTTTCCGATAGATACAAAGTGAGCAGAAGGCAGGGGCCGCGCGGAAACCGCGGCTCTTGCTTTTTTGCACCGCTATAGTAAAATATTGTTGAACAGCAGGGCCGACGGGCGAAAGCGAAGGAGGCGGAGCATGGGTAAGTGCAAAGTGTGGACTAAGCAGCATATAAGCGTCTTGGAACAGTTGGAGTGTCAGGGGCGCTACACATCAAAGCGGGAGTATGTGGCCCTGACCCTGGAGGAACACACGGACCTTGTGCTGGAGGCCTACGACTGGCTGGTGCGCAACAGCCCCGGCGCGGCCTTCCGCCCCGCCGACGCGGAGTACCCTGTGTGGGTTTCCTACCGGCAGGACGCCGCCATGCTGCCGCAGCAAGACACCGTGCTGCTGGAGCTGACCATGGACGAGGCGCTTATCACCCCCATCCACGTCTCCAAATGGGGGACGATCCTCAACTTCTCCTATATTCCCGCCGACGCCAATGACGCAAGGCGCCATTCGAAACTGTTGGCGGAGTATGGTGTCAGCGACGCCAAGGCCTATCTGTCCCGGTTTTACCCTGAGATCAGAGAGGAAATCGTGGACAGTTGGGATCGCCTGTTTGACGACAGCGTGCACCTGGGCAGCGAACTCAGATACGGGACCATTTGGGAGGTGAGGCGGGAATGGGTCAGTCATGTGACACGATAAGGCTTTACACCGCTCAGTCCGACGTGGTGCTGCGGGTTTTGGAGCGGGATGGAGTCTGCTTTTCCAGGGAGGAGTATGTCCGAGGCAAGTACGGGGAGAGCGCGCCTGTTTTCCTCACTGCCTACTCCTGGTTTGTGAGTCGGATGGAGAACATTGTGCCAAGGCCCCGGGGCGCAGAGTTTCCCTACTGGGCCTTTGGCGCGCTCTACAGCGTGGACCGGACGGGGACGGGAGAAGCGCTGACCTTGGATGTGCCCCTTGATCAGGCGGTGCTCTTTGACCTGTACGATTGGAACAAGGTCATGCAGCTGCGCTATATCGGGGAGAACGAGCGGGAGGAGCGGTCGTTTCAAAAAGAGCTTGCCCGCTGCGGACTGCGGGAGACCGACGTGATGCTGACGAAGTTCCACCCCCAGTGGAAGAAGCGGATTTTGGAGAGCTGGGAGCGGCTGTTCCGGCACCACGATCGGATTCGGGAAGGGGATATGAGCGGCGTGGGAGGCGTGCAGGCCGGACTCTGGCAGATCAGGAGCGAGTGGATCAGACGGCAGCGGGTTCCGCCGCCCCAATAGAAGAAAAGCATACGGCGCGGTCGTCTGCCGCGCCGTATGCTTTTCCTATTGGGATTTACGCGTGGAGAAACTTTTGCAAATTCCGATTTATAAATCATTTTTCTTGGAAGTGCTGAAATTGCTTGCTTTTCAAGGCATCTGGATGTTTCTCTGCTCTCAATTTCCCTTGTTTTTTCCCTTGCCGGAAAAGAACAAGGGAAAGTCTTATTGCACCTTGTCCAGCAGTTTCGCGGCATCGCGCTTAGCCTCTCTGCTTGCGTGTGCGTAAATATTCATTGTGGTCGTCACATCCGAATGGCCAAGAAGCTCCTGCACGTCCTTCGGCGCTGCGCCGTAGGACAGCAGATTGCTGGTGAAGGTGTGGCGGAGCTGATGGAAATGAAAACTCTCCATGCCGTCCACTCTTTTCTTTGCTACCTGACACACATTGGAAACCGTTGCCGGAGACTCATACCTGCCATCCTGCCGCACACAGACAAAGCTGATCGCCTGATAACCCTCTGGAGGATGCTCCGAAACCGGCAGGCTGTAAACCTCATAGTAGGTGCGGTTCTTTTCTTCAATGGTCAAGTAGTAATTCTGGCTGTATAGCGGTCCACAGGCAAGGCGGTCAAGCATCTGCGTTTTCTTTGCCTCTTTCAAAATCTCCGCCAGTGTGTTGCAGAAATCCACTGAGCGGATCTTTTTGCGCTTCGTGGTGCCAATCTCCGTCCTGTGCCGCGCCGAGTTGTAGCGGATGCTGCGTCTCACCGTCAGCCGCTGCTCCTTCAGGTCAATGTCCTGCCAGGTCAGGCTGCAAACCTCGCCAATGCGAAGTCCGGTGTAGTACGCGATCTGGATAGGCAGAAGGGCGGGGTTTTTCTTTTTGAACAGCATCTCATTCAATTCAAGAAACTGTTCGTAGGAAATCGTCGGGATAATGGGAATATCCTCCTCCGCACCGTCCTCCGAAAACAGGTCGTAGTCCTCCGTCCTCTTGCGGTACACGATGTACTGCATGGGGTTGAAGGAGAGATACTGCTTAGGGAATACCGCGAAACGGAACGCACCTTGCAGCACGGCGGAGTATTGCCGCATGGAACCGCTGCTCAGCGCTTTCCTTACCGTGCCGTCCGGCCATTCACCGCCAAGGCTCAGCAGGTCCAGATAACTTTGCAGATGATCCGGTGTGATCTTCTTCAGCTTACGGTCAGCGATGGGGTGCTTCTTGATGCGTCTGGCTGTGTCGATGTAGGCGGCCACCGTGCCGTTGCTCAGAGAACCGGGCTTCAGTTCCTCCTCAATCCACTTGTCCAGCAGCCCTGCAAGGGTTAGATTTTCGGATTTTGCTACGAATTGCTTTTCCTCATAATTCGCCATGGCCTTGCGGAGCATGGCTTCCGTTTCGCTCTTGCTCTCAGAACCGGGAAACTCCCTCTGAACGCTGTTGCCGCTGGCATCCTCTACATAGAACCGATAGTACCACTTCTTTCCCTTTTTTCTTACAGAACCTTTTGCCATAGTGCTTCTCCTCTCATAGCGGCAAACGGAGCTGTTATGATGTGTTGTCTGCTATTATAGCAGACCTCACATGAACCGGCAAATAAAAAGCTCCGCACTGTCCTGTCCTTCATCTGACCGCACGGACCTGTTCCCGCACCAGAAGATCTGCACCCTGGTTGGCTTCCATGAACTTATGAATGACATCTATGCGGATGATGTATCTGCGTCCGATCCGCAGTACGGGAATCTTCTCCCATTCCACGAGCTTCCGCATGGTGTTTCTGCCAATGCCTGTATAGTCTGCGGCTTCTTCAATCGTTAAGCCGATTTTATCTGTCATGGGGATACCTCCCAAAATAGTAAAAATTATAGGTTGTTATTATCTCGCTATAAATGATGGCAAGAACGGACGGCGGCTGGCAGCCGCCCACGGGAGTCTCACCCCGGCCCATGCTGATGGGTGCGCCGCGCAATGCTTTGAGGGCGTTCAACGCGGGAGTATCATTATCCCAAACTCGGAGTCATGGCCACCGTGCTGCCACGCACGGTTACAGACTGGCTTGCTCGCTCGCCTGTCCAGTTATCTGGATGGGTCTTGGCGCGCCGTCTGCCGGCTCGTCCGGCTCGGAACGTTATCCGTTTGCCTATGCAGCGCAGCGCGCGTTTTCAAGGTGCATATATCAGGCTGTGTATCAGCCGGGAAAGGCTCTTATCCATGAGATAAGGGCCTTTCCTCGCAGATGCACGGAGATGCCGCCGCAGAAGTGTGGAAAGGGGCAAACACATTCCTGAGCGGCAGATGTATTCACACGGTTCGGATCACCTTGAATTCAATGATCTTGGTGATCAGCTTTGTTCGCATCCTGCATAGCTTTTCTTCATCAATGCAAAGATGCTCAACGCCGTTCTCATCATAGAGCCGCCTTGTCGCCAGAGCCGCCATATAGCGTTCGTAGTGCCGCAGCACGGCATTGATCGCATCCACATCTCCGGAAGATGCTGCTTCAATGGTGGAAAAAGGGAGCAGGGATACATTCGCATTACCCGGTTTGTTCGTCACTGCTATCAACCTCCATTTTCTTTTTTAATTCCTTAAGAGACTTTGCACGTCTGCGCTGCACGGTGTATCGGACCATATCCAGCTTATCCGCGATCTCCTGATCGGTCATGTCCAAAAAATACGCAAGCAGAATAATATCCCGCTTTTTCTCAGACAGCTTCACAAGGGCATTGGCAAGGATTTCGCTGCGGATAGGGATGGTATAGCCCTGCACCTGAAAGCAGAATCGTTCGCACGGGTACTCGTCCAGTACGCCCAACTGTCTCTCCTGACTTTCTGACAACCACGAAAGGGAAGTCTCATGCTTGGAGCACCATGCGATGTGATTGTCATAATCGATGGCCTCTCCGCGCAGCACCATCTTGCATAGCCTGTCGAATTCATGCCGAGCAGTTTCCTTCCGGGACGGCGTCAGCTCCATGAGTTTTTGCACCTCCTTCCCGAACCGCGGGAGGCGGTGTATTTTCCCCTTTGCTTATATCCCGATTGGGAGGGGTGGTTTTGCGCACTTTTCGGCAAAAATTTTCAAAAAAATTTTCCAACGGCATAATGAGCCGATGGAAAAAGAAAATATGGTAATTTAAGCAATACAAAGCGGTGTAGTTGAATACACCGTTTAGAACCGTAAAAGCTATATGATAAATAGCCGTGCTTCTATCAATTTGACTAAGGTCCGCTACCCGCATCGCACCAACAAACGCGGTCTTTTACTGGAAATTCCTTAATTTAGAAATTTGCTTCAAAAAATACAACTCCTTTCCGATGGTGAGTTACGGTACATCATAATACTGCCCTACATACTAATTTAAGTGAGCTGGAGTACACACTAAAATGGTAGTAGAGGTGATGAATGTGTATGTTGCGCTCGATCTTCTGGCAAAGGCTGTGAGAGAGGCCAGAGAGGAACGGGGTCTTTCTCAGCGAGAATTAGCCCGCAAGCTAAGCATGAATACAAGAACGATCATGGATTTGGAGATCTGTCGCAGCAATCCGAAGGGCGAAACTATTTTCCTTATTGCCCGTGAGCTGCACATCAGCTTGGATGCCATAGCACACGCTGGCACCTCTCGTCCAAATTCCGTCAGCGCCGATGTTCTGGAGTTCTTCTCCGGAAAAGACGATACTGAATCAAGGGACTATATCGATCTCTGTCGTCAGGTAGAGAAAATGAAGAAAAAGAAAGATCAGTAACGGAGAAGTGGGGGTTACACCCTGCTTCTTTTTTGCTCCAAAAGATAAAAAGACGGCGGCAAAGGACATGGTGATCCTTTGCCGCCGTTCTTATTGCGGGGTTAGTATACGGTTACTTGCTCTGATAGTTACGATAGAGGAACGTCACGATTTGAGCGCGTGTGCAGTCGTTGCCGGAGCCGAACAGGCCGCCGCCGATGCCGCCGGTGATGCCGTTCTTGGCGGCCCATGCCACCGCGTCGGCGTAATAGGCATTGGTCGCCACATCACCGAACTCAGCGCTGCTGCTGACCTTGGGGCTGCCCGCCGCGCGGTACAGGAAGGTCACGCTCTGTGCGCGGGTGCAGGTAGCGTCGGGGCTGAACTTGCCGTCGCCGGTGCCGCCGGTGATGCCATTCTCCACGGCCCACGCAACCGCCTTGGCATAGAAGGCGTCAGCAGGAACATCCGCGAAGCTGCTCATGCTCTTGGGAGCGGGAGAACCGGCTGCGCGCCACAGGAAGGTGACGATCTGAGCGCGGGTGCAGGGCTGGTTGGGAGCGAACAGGCCGTTGCCGACGCCGCCCGTGATGCCCTTCTCTGCCGCCCACTTGACCGCTTCATAGTAGTAAGCGTCCACGGGAACATCCTTGAAAATCTGCACCGGAGCCTCTTCAACGAAGCTGCCCTTGACCGTGACCTTGCCCGTAGGCATGGTGAAGGTGTACTTGCCGTTCTTCTCGGTGAGCTTTACCTTATCACCGTTCTTATCCAGAACCTTGAGCGTGTCCAGCTCGTAGCCCTTGTCGGGCTTCACGGTGATGGTCACGGCATCGCCCTTGGAGGCAGACTTGGGAGAAACGGTAATGGTGCCGTTCTCGGTCTTATCCACGGAAACGGTGTAGCTGGGGGTGTAGGAGCCGCCGCCGCCACCGCCGCCGCCGGAATACTTGGTGAAGGTAGCCGTTGCGATTGCGCTGTCATTCATGCCTGCCTTGACCGCGATAGCCTTGACCGTCGTGGTGGAGGTCAGGCTGAGAGCGGGCGTGTACTCGGTACTGGAGGCCGTCGGATCTGTGCCATCTGTGGTGTAGTAAATCTTTGCGCCTGCCGTAGCGCAGGAGATGGTGACGCTCTGCGTGCCGGTGAAGCCGCTCGCACCGTTGGGCGCAAAGGTCGGGGTGGCAACGGTCAGCTTCGGGGAAGTCTGCGTACTGCTGGTCGGTGCGCTGGCCTTGTGAGTGGAAGTCTCTGCGATCCTCGCATGGCCGGTGTAGCTTGTATTGGGGTTGCAGTCGATCTTTGTGCTGGTGGTCGGTGAATAGGTCATGCCATCGAAGCTGTACTCGCCGCCTGCAAACGCAGGGATGGTCGCCGTAAAGGTCGTGCCATCGGCGTTGGGCGTAAAGGTGAGTGTGAACGCAGTAGGAGCATAAGGGCAATCCGCCTTCTCGATGGTCCCTGTCGCCGAGCTGGGGATCTTGCCGCTCTGAACGCTGCTGGTGATCTCCACGGTGATGGTCTTGTCGATGTCGTCTGCGACCAGCGTGTACTTGCCGGTGGTATTGGTCGCAATTGCGGTAGTCTCACCGCTGCGATACCACTTGTAGGTCAGAGTGCCGGTGTTGTTGGTGCTGGCGAGGGAAGCGGTCAGCTCCGCGCCATACTTCAAGTCGCCGGTGATGCTTGCCGTGCCGGTGAGGGCAGCGCCCTTGAAGGTCGCCTTGACGCTCACATTCCCACTGGGCATGGTAAACTTGCCGTCTGTGCCGATGATCAAGCTGGTGGGATTCTTTTCAACCCATTCGTCAAAGACATAGCCGCTGCTGGGGGTGGCCGTCAGGGTGACGGTCTCGCCCGCCACAGCAGAGGGCTTGTCGGCGCTGGCATTGCCGTTACCGTCATTGGTTACGGTAATGCTGTACGGTGTCGCGCTGTAAGCAGGAACCGTCACAGTCGCCGTAGCGCCCGCGTTGTGGTTGCTGTCTGCCTTGAAGCGCACATAGTAGGTGCCGGTGGCAACCTCGGTTTCCGTATCCGTGCAGGTCGTACCAGCAGGAGAAGTAAAGCTGCTGTCGGTACTGTACTCCATCTTGTCGGTGGTGCCGGTGATCTTGCCCTTGCCGCCGCTGGCGGTGGGAGCCGCCACGCCGAGACCGGTAGGCGCACTCTGATCAGCCCGAGTGATGGAGAATGTCCATGCAGGATTATTCAGATTAGAGCCTGCGGTGAAGTTGTCTCCAGCTGCAACATCAATTTTGACGGTATAATCTCCGACATCCTTGGTTTCGGTCACGGAAGCGCCGTCCTTTTCATACTTGACGGTGATTGCGCCGGAGTTCGTAAAGGGACTCGTAAGGGTGAAGCTGGCTGTCTTATTGTTGCCGTCGTAGGTCAAATAGGCCGGCGGGGTAAAGTTGAAGTCTGCGGCGGTCGGCGTTCTCTGGCCGATGTTCCAGTTAATCGTCACATCCTCGTTGCCGCCATCGCTCCACTTATAGTTGCTGTTCAGCTTTGCGACGGCGGTGTAGCTCGTGGCTCCCACATTGGTCGCCTTGTAGGTGCCGATGAGGGTATAGCCCGCGCTCTCGTTCACGCCGGTCTGTTCCGTGCCGTTATAGACGAGGCCGGCGGTGGCGGTGGGACGAGGGATCAGGGTTATCTTTGGTGTCACGGTGAACTGCACATTGAAGCTCTGCTCGGTGACGCCGGTGCCGCTGACCTTAACGGTAGCGTTATAAATACCGGCAGTCAGCCCGGGATTGGGCTGCACGGTGAAGGTGTCCGTACCGCTGGCTGCAATATCCGTGATGCTGTTCTTGTTCAGCGTGAAATCGGTCTTATTGGCACCATCCAACGCGATGGTCAGCGGGCCGGTAGCCGCCGTGCCGTTGTTGGTGATGATAACGGTCTGCGCTGCCGGAGCGGCAGTGTAGCTCTCTTCCATGCTGCCAAAGTCCACGGTGCCGGTCTTATCAAGGCTGATGTTAGCCGTGGACGCAGGGGCATCATGCACGAACTTGAGGACGGTTTTGCTGCTGCCGTCGTATTCGCCGTCATAGCTGTCGTTGTCAATCTTGCCCTTTTCGCATTTCGTGTTGGCGCCGAGAGATACCGGGCTGCTGATCATGGCGTTTGTTTGCTCGCCCGATGCGGTGAGCGTCACCGAGCCTTTGGTGGAAAGGTTGATCGTATTCACCGCGCTGCTGTTACCTGTCCTAATAACTTCGTAATGGTTATATTTTGATGTTAGCTCGACCGTTGAATCCTTGATCGACACATTTCCTTTGAGACTTGCCGCAAGAGTATCTACACTTACCTTGACGGTGCTGTTCTCAATGGTCAGATCGCCGCCATCGTATGTACAAATTCCCTCACTGCTTGATGTAGTAGAGGTGAGTTCCACATTAGGGCTGTTCGTGATGACAACATTTCCTTTTAAATTGAAGATGCCGTAACGATAACTGCCGAGGATCTTCACCGTTGCGCCATTCAACGTGATGTCGCCGCCTTGCGAGCTAATACCTCTATTGTAGTTACTACCGCCGCTCAGGTTCACGGTCAGCTTTCCGCTGATGGTGATGTTGCCGTTGCCGGCTGCGGACGACGATGTTTGTGCTTCGTTGTAAACACCGTAGGCATTCTCCGCTCCGCCTGTTGCGGTAACGGTCATATCGTTGCCGGGCAGAGAGATCGTACCGCTCTGTGCATGAATGCCGTATACCGGGCCGTTCTGCGATGAATCCACTTTCCCGACCTGCACATCCAGCGGTGCGGAGATTGTGACGCCCTTATCTGCGGAAATGCCATAGACAGTACCATTACCTTTCGCAGTCACAGTCAGCGTGCCGGTGCCGGAGATGGTCAGCGTGCCGCCGTCGGCCCGTATGCCGCGCAAAGGATTGGTAGCTGTCGTGCTTGTGGTAAAGCTGCTGTTACTCTCAACCACAATGTTCAGGTCGCCGGCCGCAAAAATACTGTCCTCTGTCGCAAGGCCGTGGTAGTCGTTGAGGTACAGCGTACCGCTGGACTTCTCATAGCGTGCGACATAGGAAGTGCCGTCGATATAGCCGTCGCTTGCGCTGGCAGCATTATTTGCGGCAAGGTATTGCCCGTCGCTGAGGCTGGTAATAGTGCCGCTTTCGTTGAACACCCTGACGTGATCCGGATAGGCTGCCGCCAGCGCCGTGGTGGGGAGCAGCGAGAGCAGCATCACCAGGCTGAGTAGGATGCTCAGGATTTTGCTTTTTGTTCGTTGCATAGATCGTTGCCTCCTTCATAGAAAGAATTTGTTGTGCGCCGCGTTTTTGTCCCCGGCCCGCGGCCGCCGGGTCGGTTTTTACCGGGCGCTCCCGCCCGGCATGGTCTCTGCTGTTTCGTCGAGCCATGTACGCATCTGCTGCGCGGAAAGGTCGCCGATGCAGTAGCCGTCGATGAGCTTCAGCTCCACAGCCTTATCCAGCGCGGCCAGCTTCTCCGGATGGCCGTCCTCGCAGAGGAGGTAGACGCGGCACTCCGGCAGTCTCCTCCGCACCTCGACGGCGATGTCGCAGCGGCCGGAAACATCCTTATCCTCCACTCCGTTTGAAAAGTCCAGCTCCAGCAGCAGAAGATCCGCCTTCTCCGCCGTACACTGCCAGACCACATCATCGCAGTCGTCGGATAGGATGCCCAGCGGACGGCAGCCGCCCAAATTACCCAGCCAGTCCGCCGCGCGGCGGGTCATGGCGCGGGAGGGGAAGCAGACCGCCGCGCGCGGCAGCTCCGCTCCGGGGCCGCTGGCAGGCGGCTCCCGCTTTCGGAACAAGCTCAAACCGCCGCCCCCTTTCTCCGTGTCACGCCTGCCTTCGGCAAGCGCGTCCCGCATTCGGGGCAGTACCGCGCCACATTGGTGACGGCCACGCCGCAGCCGGGGCAGCAGCGGTGGCGGGAACGGTAAAAGTCATAGAGTGTATTCTCCGGCAGGGCAGCGCCGCAGTCGGCGCAGTCCGTCTGACCGGCGCTGTTGGCCTTGCCGCAGACCGGGCAGACCTTGCGTCCCCGCAATGTCTCCGGCCCGAAGCCATATTCCAGCAGCACCACCCGGCGCAGGGCTCGTTCGGTTCTCAGGTCATAATCTGTCATTCGGCGGCTCCCTCCTTTCCGTCTGTGCCGCCCACCTGCAATCTCGCCCCGCAGACGGGGCAGAAGCAGGCGTCCGGTTCCCGGAGCCGCACACCGCAGTGATGGCAAAAGGCGGGGAACTCCGTTTCCCACGGGGCGCAGTCCAGACACAGCCCCGCGTTGACATTGAACATAGCGGAGGATACATACTTCCCGCATTTGGGGCAGAGGTTGAACTCCCACTTGCCCTCCTTGTCCCACGCGATCTCCAGCGCCGCTTCCTCCGTGTCCGCCCGGATGGGCTTGGTCACGCAGCACAGCTCACCGGAGATGTCGCAGTAGAAGCGAAACACCCGCCCGCCTCCGGCGTCCGCAACGACCTTGTACGTTGCTGTTTTCTGTGATTCGGCCACAGACATTCCTCCCTTCCGTTTTTTCTTGCGAAGAACTGGGGGTTGTGCTATAATGCGAGAAAATCAAATGGGGGCGAGCGGTCCTTCCGTTGGAGCATAGCTCCAACGGAAAGGGGTACCCCTTTCCGATTTCTCTCTGCTGACCGGACGCTCCGAAGTGTTGCTTGACCGTCCGTTCTCCTGTTGTGTACCATATTTCCTCGCTCCTGTCATCTCCAAAAACCCGAAATTGGGTAGACGGAGACAAAAAAATTTTCAAAAACCATCAAAAATACGCCAATTCGCCAAACGCCTGTTCGATCTGGAGGTTTAACGCATGAAACCAAGATTTTTTGCCGCGCTGCTGGCGGCGCTGATGATTTTCTCCCTCACCGGCTGCGAGAAATCGCTGCTGGACAAGGATAACCCTGTGACGCTGACCTTCTGGCACGTCTACGGCGAGCAGTCCGGCTCTCCCATGGACGAGCTTGTGGACGAGTTCAACCGGACGGTGGGCGCGGAAAAGGGCGTGCGAGTGACCGTCACCGCTACCAGCAGCGCCTCTCAGATCGGTGCGTTTCTGCTGCAGGCGCAGGCGGGCGGCTCCGAGCTTCCGGAGATGCCGGATGTGTTCACCTGCCACATTGGGGATGCGATGGCGCTGGGGGCAGAGAACGTGGTGGACTGGAACGACCTCTTTACCGAGAAGGAGCGCGAGGAGTTCGTTTCCGGCTTTCTGGACGACGGCACGGCGGACGGCAAGCTGCTGGTATTCCCCATGTCCAAATCCACCCATGTGCTGATGCTCAACGGCTCCGCCTTTGACCGCTTCTCCGCCGCCACCGGCGCGCAGTACAGCGACCTTACCACATGGGAGGGCTTTTATCAGACCGCCGGCGCTTTCTATGACTACAGCGGCGGCAAGACCTTCTGCGCTCTGGACTATCCTCTCCGCGCTGTGGAGCTGCGGGCCATGGAGCAGGGTGCGGAGGATTTCTATACCGAGGACGGCTGGTACGACACGGACAACGCCATTTTCAAGGAGAGCTGGCTGGAATTTGCCCGCGCTCTGGTGCAGGGGCATATCCAGATGTCCGACCGCTATTCCAATACGCAGGTCATGACCGGCGAAACCATCTCCGGCATCGGCTCGTCCGCCGCCATCCTCTACTATAATGATAAGGTGAGCTATCTCGACGGCACGGTGGAGCCGATGAATTTGCAGGTCCTGCCCATGCCGAAAACCGACGGCGCGGACGCGCTGATGACTCAGGCGGGCGTGGGTCTTTGCGCCTATAAGACCGATGAAAAGCGGGCGGAGGCCGCGAGCCTGTTCGTCCACTGGCTGACGGAGCCGGAGCGGAACCTTGATTTTGTGGCCGAGACCGGCTATATGCCCGTGCGGAACGGTGCGTTCGATGCCATTGAGAACTATACGGATTTCCCGGAACCGCAGCAGGCATACCAGAATCTCTACGCCGCGCTGAACACCATGAGGCAGGAATATACACCGGTGTCCGAGCCGCGCTTTTCCGGCTATTACGGCAAGGTCAACGCCCTTTACGATGCGCTGCGGGAGGCGCAGAAGGCCTATCCCGCCCGCCTTGCGAACGGTGAGAGCGTGGATGAGCTGGCCAACGAGACATGGACGATGCTTTGCTCCATGGGCTGATGCGGATAAAAAAGAACCACAGGCAGGTAAAAATCGATGCGCCATGCACTGGAAAAACTGAACTACGCCAACCGCTCCATGAAGCACAAGCTGGTGATCTACATGGCGGCGATGGGCCTTCTTCTGGCCGCGGTGCTGCTGGTCAGCCTGCAAATTTTCGGGCGGATCAATACCCCCGGCGAGGAGCTGTCCAAAAGCATGAGCATCCAGATGGAGGTGTTCCGCTCGGATATGGCCTCCCTCTGGCGGAATGTCTCCGGCATGAGCGCCCATCTGTCCAAGGATATGACGGACATTCTGGAGGACACATTGGCCGAACAGGGCATGACCTTTTCGGAGCTGGACGGAAATCTTGACACCATCTCACAGGTAGAGGAGGCGCTGCTGGAGCCGCTGTGCCAGTATGCCCGTCAGACGGACTGCTCCGGAGCCTTTGTCATTCTGGAAGCCGCCATCGGCGTGAGCAGCGGCGAGGCTGACCGCAGCGGGCTGTATGTCCAGCGGAGCAACGCCGAGCATCTGACCGGGGATCTGCTGCTCTACCGAGGCATGGCGGAGATCGGGAAGGCCCACGGGGTCATGCCCCACCGGAAATGGAGCCGGGAGTTCAACACGGAGACTCTGCCGGATTACCGGCAATGCCTTGCGGATGCGGCCACGCCGGTATCTTCCGCCTCCTGCCGCACCTCGGCACTGATCACCCTTCCCGGCACCTCGGAGCGGGCCGTTCTGCTGACCATTCCCATGGTCGGGGAGGACGGCACGGTATACGGACTGTGCGGCTTTGGGGTCAACCAGACTTATTTTGCAGCTCACCACAAGCAGCCTACTGGCTTTCAAAGCGTTGCCTGCCTCATGGCATCGGAGGGCGGCGTGTCCAACACGCTGGACAGCGGCGGGTGTCTGATGACCGGCGGTGCGGGAGACTACTGCTATGTTCCCATTAACGACCGTCTCACACTCAAGCCCATGCGTCACGGCATGACATCCATGAAGTGCGGGGACCTTTCCTATGTAGGCATAACCATGGACTTTACCGCTGCAGGTGGAGACAGCGAAAGCCGGACATTGGCGGTGCTGATCCCCGCGCAGGATTACCGGCAGCTTGTGGTACGCAGCGTCTGGCAGACCGCTTTGCTGCTGTTCCTGCTGCTCTTTGCCCTGTGTCTGGCCTGCATTGTCCTCAGCCGCAGATACCTCTCTCCGCTGCTGCGGGATCTCCGGCAGCTTACGGAGGAAAACCGGGGCGACGGGCAGATGCGCTACAGCGAATTTGCCGCCGTATCCGGATCTCTGCGGGCGCAGGATGAAGCGCATCAGGAGACTGTTTCCGCGCTGGAGAGCGAGAAGGACGCGGCCCTGCGGCAAAGCGAATTTCTTCAGGCGCAGGTCGAGGAAACGCAAAGTCAGTTGGAAACCGTACAGACGGACGCATCCCGGATGGCTCACGCGCAGAAGGACGACATCGACCCGGAGGTGTACCGGATCTTTGTGACCGGGCTGGATAAGCTGACGAGTACGGAGCGCAAGATCTATGAGGGCTATGTTGCCGGCATGGGGCCACAGGAGATGAGCGTTCAATTCTCTGTTAAGGTGAGCACCATTTACAGCCACACCAAGAGCATTCTCCGAAAGACGGGGCTTGATTCCTACCGAAAGGTACAGCAATATGCCGCAATCCTGCGTCAGACGCAGGAGGAACAGGAGAACGAAACATAGTAAAGAAAAAGCGCCCCCCTTGCGCCGGTCTGAGCGACACGGCGCAAGGGGGGCGTTTCTGTTCCGTAGTGTTATGATTACTTGATAGCGTCTTTGAGGGCCTTGCCGGGCTTGAAAACCGGCACCTTGCAGGCGGGGTAGGTCATGGACTCGCCGGTACGGGGGTTGCGGCCCACGCGGGCAGGGCGCTCCTTGACCTCGAAGCTGCCAAAGCCCACCATCTGCACCTTGTCTCCGCCCTTCATGGCAGTCTCCACCGCGCCGGTAAAGGCTGCGAGGGCCGCCTCGCAGTCCTTCTTCGTCAGACCGCTGGCTTCCACCATGGCGGCAATCAGTTCAGTTTTGTTCATAGAAATCGCTCTCCTTCTCATTTGTGGTATGACCGCATTATAACGGAGGGAGTCGGAAACTGTCAACTGCGGCCTGCTTCGGCGTAGTATTGCGGTCGTCCGATAGAGGTAAAGCCCTCCAGCCCAGTCACGACCACATTGTTATATCCGCTGGCGCAGTGGATGATGAGCAATTCTCCGTTTGCGTCCCTGCCGCCAACGATGCCCACATGGGAATTATCCGGGTAGAATACCAAGTCACCGGGCTGTGCGTCCGCCCACGAAATATCGGTGCAATAGCTGTGCTGCATGGTGGCTCCGCCACCATGACCGATAATGTAGCCGCCACCCGTGGCATTGTAGAACACCCAATCGACGAATCCACTGCAATCCGTCCCGTAGGGACGGTAGGTCCCCGTGGTGGAGCTGCCTGCCGCAGTGACCTGCCGCAGCTCGCCCCAGCGGGCGTCCCAGCCGATTATGAGGGATTTTCCTCCCCAAAAATAATTCACCTTGCCGACAAGAGAACAGGCGGTGCGTACCACCGCCTCGCGCTCCGGCGATAGATCTTCCGGCAGATTGCGGATCAGCGCCGCCGTATCCCCGCTGACGGAGTACACATCCTCGATCAGTTCCCGCAGGAGGTCTCGCTGCTCCAGCAGCTCGTCCAGTGCCGCGATCTGGTTACGGTTGAAATGGTAAACTGTTTTCATTTCTTCTGCCGTTTTTGCGGTGATGGTGATATAGAGATTTCGCTCCGTCCATCCGTCATCATCGCCACTGCCGGGATGGTAAATGACCTCGATGTGGTGTGCAATGGTGGTCATATCCCAAAAGACCGCTTTCAGACGGTCGATGCGGTCGGCATCCATGGTGGCCACGTCCGCGGCGTCTACATCGGCTCCAGCAACCTTTACCGCGAACACCGCCAGAACCTCCACCCAATCGGCAGGCTGGCCGGTCACGGAGATGGAATCATAATCATCTGCCGTTTGCAGGGTTTCCAACCGCTCATTGAACTCATAGTTGACCTGCGCCACCGCAGCGGAGATCGGCACAACGCCCGCCTCCCGGCTCTCGTTGGAAAAAAGGATGCCGAAGGGTGACGCCACGATTGCCGCCACGAGGATCACCGTCAGGAGCAGCACCAGCACCACCGTACCGCCGCCTGCGGTCAGAAGGGAGCTGACCGCAGATGCCACACCCCGGCCCACGGCCTTTATCGCCTGCACCGCTGTTCCACCCAGCTTCTTTGCGGCATTTCCGCCGTTCTTTGCAGAATCCTGAAGCATCGTCCGCTGCGCCTTTCTCTGTGCCGCCGCCCTTGCGCGGTGCGTGATGATCGCATTGTTCGGCGCTGCGTGGTCAGCTGGTCGAACACGCATGGTGCGCGTGGCCTTGGTCATGGCCTGTCCGCTCTTGGGGGCCGGACTGCCCTTGGCCGATACCCCCGAATTGCCTTTCTGCGGAGTGGTCATTGTGCCTCCACGGTCGGACGGTGGAGGTACAATGTGCCGCTCTGCTGTTCTTTTCTCGGCAAGGTTCCGCCGATAGGCGGCTTTTGCGTCCTGTATGGCTTTCTGCCGCCCACGCTCCTGCGGGGCGGCATTTGCGCTTTTTGTACCTCCGCGATTTTGCGGAGGTACGGTCTGATTTCCGACTTCATTTCGTGCGGCGTGTGATTGCAGCGTATCGGGCAGGCCCCTTTCTGTTGGCGTCACACCGTCCATGGTTTCGAGCGTTTCTGCCGCAGTACGGCTTTCCGACGCACTATTCCTACCTTGCCGTTTCTGCTCCTGATAGCGCTTTATCATACGCCGCGAGGCATCCGCCGCCCCAGATGCGCCACGGCGCATATTTTTCTCCACGCGGTCGGTGGCGTAGCGCACAGGGTCATGGCTCTCCGGCTCCTTTTCCCGCTGCCGTTTGTCCATGTGCTGTTTCAGAAGGGAATCGGCGTCTTTGGGCGCGGGGTTCTTCAGCTTTGCCTTTGGCGTGTCCATGCCGGGTTTGATTTTCAAGTCCCGCATGGCATCAGTCCTCACCGGGGCGTGTTGACATTAAGCGGTACAGCTCCGTATTTTTGGGCAGCTCATTGGCGAAAGGCACGATGGCCCCGCCTACCTTGATAAGTCCATGACCGGCAGGGGCATTGTCTACATAGCTCATCTGCGTATCCGACGCACCCAGCAGGCGGGCAAGCTGCTCCCGGTCGGTGGTGGCCTGATTGAGCATCAGCAGAAATTCAGAGTTTGCGAACATCATCCGCGCCGTGTTGGACAGCAGACATTCCTCCACATTTTGTGTAATGCCGGTGAGTGTCGCACCGTATTTACGGAACCGCTTCCAACATTTGTATAGGAACTCGCTGCTGTAATTGGTAATGCTGTGTCCGCTGCCGCTCCCGTTGGCGAAAAACAGATAGATCTCGTCGATGTAGACATGGGTGTATTTTCCCTCTCTGCGGTTCTGGATAACGCGGTTGTAAATGGCGTCCAGCATCACCAGCAGGCCCACCGATTTCAGATTTTCGCCCAAGTCCTGAATGTCAAAGCAGAGAATGCGGCTTTTTGTGTTGATATTGGTCTGGTGGGAAAATACATTCAGACTGCCCACCGTGAACAGTTCCAGCGCCAGCGCGATGCGGTGTGCCTCCGGGTTGACCTGCTTCATCAGGTCGTCATAGAGATCCTTCAACGTGGGCGGCTGTCCCTGATAGTTTTTCAGATACTCCCGATAGATATTGCCCACGCTGCGGTCGATAATGGACTTCTCCTGTGGCTCGATCTTGTCCGCGCCCATGAGTTGTTCGTAGAGTGACATAATAAACTCGGACTTCATCACCAACGGTTCCTTTCCGTCACCATAGCCCTCGGATAAGTCCAGCGCATTGATGTGGCAGCCATTTGGGTCAGAGGCGGAGATGGTGATGACCTCGCCGCCCAATGCCCGTACCAGCTCGCCATATTCGCGTTCGGGATCGACGATAATGATGTCATGGTCGGTAGAGAGCGCCAGCGCGGAGACCTCCTGCTTGGCCGCCATCGACTTGCCGGAGCCGGAAACGCCGGTAATAAAGCCGTTGCCGTTGAGCAGGTTTCCTCGGTTGCAGATGATGAGGTTATGCGATACGGCGTTGACGCCGTAGTAGATACCGCCCGCGTCCTGAATCTCCTGCGATTTGAACGGCATGAGAACGGCAGTACATTCCGTGGTCAGGGTACGGGTGGCGTCAATGCGCTTGAGGCCGAGGGGCAGCACCGTGTTCAGTGCGTCCTCCTGCTGATAGCGCAGAATGTTGAATTGACAGCCCCGCGCCCGCCCGATGGCTTGTAAGGCTTCGGTGTCCTGGTCGAGCTGTTCGAGGTTATCTGCCAGGTGCGTCAGCGTCACCAAAGCCAGCATCATGCGCTGGTCGCGGCTCATGAGGTCGTCCATAAACTCCTTCGTTTCGCTCCGCATCTGCTCCAAGTCATAGGGAATATTGGCGGTAAAATTGTTGCTCTGATTCTGCCGCTGCTGCCAGCGGGTAATATCCGATTCCACGGACATAATGCGCTTGCGAATATCGCTCACCGCTTCGTCCATGGCCACGGGAATAATGTCAATAGAAAGCATCATGTTCCGGGGATAGTCCATCAGCTCCGTGATCATCTCATCGGAAATAAAGCTGGCATACTCCCGCAGGAACAGGGTGCGGCCCACATGATCGCCCAACTCGTAGTGATTTTTCTGAAAGGAAATACAGTCAGGGGCGATGCAGTCCCGGAAGTCATGCCCTTTGCGTATGGTGTCCTCCAAATCGAAGCGGAATAGCTGTTCCTCGCCGGGACGATAGAAGTCGTGCAGAAGCCGCAGGCGGTCATTGACCGTGATCTCCCGGACACTGGAGGACATACGGGAAAGCCCTGTGGTGAGGTCAGTCCCAACACGAGAGAAGAACGCGCGGGCCTCCTCCACGCTTTTCTTTTCCGCCGAAATGGTGATATACTTTTCCTGAATGAGATTGTTGCTCTCCGCCGCCTTGCCCAAAACAAGCGCGTTATACTCGTTCCGATAAAGGTCGCGGCGGTCGCCCTGCATGGGCATGAGCAATGTCCGGCCAAAGTCCTTTTGATTGAGCTGACGGTTAAAGAGCGTGATTTTTGCCGTGGCTCCGATGGGCAGCGAGTTCAGGAAGGAACAGTAGGTCATAAAGAGTTCCCTCTGCTTTTCCGGGGAGGCCACGGCATAATTGACATCAAAAAAGCGCCAAGTTTTTGAAAACTTGCCGCTTACCTGAAACACGCCGTCTTGATAAATACGTTTGATGGGAATGGATTTCTGGACGCTGCGGGGAACGGAAAAAGTGTCCCGCTCTGCGCTGCGCCGATGCTTGAAAAGGATCAATGTTTCTTCACCTCGCGTTTCATCGCTTCTTCATAGTAGTTTTCCGCTTTCCAGACACGCTTGCCTGCCATAATGACCTCGGATTTCAGCCACGCCCACAAAAACTTTTCAAGTGTCAGGCCGTTGTACTGAAAAAAGCCCGCAGCGGCCACGGGAGCCGCGCCGACAATGCACACCCAGCTTACCGTTTCCCGATCCAGCACATGGTTTAGGCCAAAGTACAGCCCCACCGCAGCGCCCACCGCCAAAACAGAGCAGATGAATTGCCGAACGGACAGTCCGAAAAAGAGCGTTTCACGGTACGCGCGAATTTCCTTGTTGATTTTGATTTCCAATTAAAACCCTTCTTTCTGCAAACGTTATAAAAAAAGATGATTTGGAATAGCCTCCAAATCATCTTTACTCAATCTGCGATATACTCCGCAATATCTTCCAATTTGCAATCTAACGCCTTACACAACTTGTCTAAGGTTTTTGTCTCCATGTTCTCGTTATTTCTGAGCCGCCGAATGGTCTTGCTGTCAATGCCGCCCTTTTCTCGAAGGGCGTAGGTAGTGACACCCTTCTGCTCCATAACCACCCATAGTTTGTCGAATTTAATCATGGGAACCTCCTCAGCTTGACTACTCATATTATGGGGGTTATAATCCCATGTATTAAGGGGATATAATCCCCATACAGAAAGTTGAGGTGTTCAAAAGTGGAGTTGGCTATGGAATTATTAAGTCACATCCTTGCCCAAGGTGAGGTGCAGATCACTTTCCCGCAGCAGAACGAGCCATTTACACAGATAGTGGAAGGACAATGCTATCAAGCGCTCTGTAAAATCAAAGCAATTATCGAAGATGATCGTCTTAATGACAGTGAGTGCTTTCAAAAAATTGAGGAGATCATTCGCGCATTTGAAGAAATCGGAAGCAGTGGCGGTATTCGCCATGATTTTGGTTAAAGCCCCAGCATCTCTTTTGCGATGTGGTCGGCAGACTTCACCAAGCCCACCAATACCAGCAGGTTGAATATGACCTCGCCCAAATAGCTCCACACCTGCGTCACTACGGAGGCACTGCTATCCACCACCGGCGTACCGCTGGAGGAAAAGGCTGAAAAGATGATGCAGGCAAGTACGATCACCGCCCCTTCCATGCACACGCCTACATAGCTCCGAAGGAACGCCTTGCCAAAGTGGGAAGTCCCCTCTCCGGCAAAGGAAGCCAGTGCCACCGGGGACAACGCGGCATACATATAAATCTTGAAAAAGCGCCCATAGACGGTGAGGATCATAATGAAGGCCAGCACCGTAATAAATAGGCTCCCCAGCAGCGTCACCAGCCAAAGGGGGATGCTTGCAAAAAAGCCCACATCTCCGATGGCGTCTGCGATTTCCTGCGGCAGCGCCACGGATGCGCCGGTCAAGCCACCAATGCTGCCCGCCGCCGTTGCCACAATGCCGCTGCACACATCAAATATATTTACCAGCAGGTCCATACCGTAGGTGATACCCAGCTTTGCCAGCACAAAGTAGATGAAGTGCCACAGCAAGTGCTCCGGCCTTTGAAAGTCCCGAAAGCCGGAGGCGCTGCGAAAGATACCGATGGCAAAGAACAGCACCAGCAGCCCATAGCCGATGGCCTGCATCCCGCCGTTGATGGTCACAATGGTCTGCCAGATAGTGCCGCCCTTGAAGGTCTGGGGCGATTCCGTCAGCAGTGACCACATTTCCGTCATTTTACTATTCCAAACGCCAAAGGCGTTGGTCAGGTTTTCTACGATCCAGTTGTTATCCAAATGAAAATCACCTCCCGCAAGGGAGCCGGGAGATCCGCCGCAAGGCAGTATCTCCCGGCTCTTTTCATTAGATCGCGCCGATGGCGGTCAGAATTTCCTTTGCAAAGGCGATCATTAATCCACCAAAGAGGCAGAGGAAGCCCTGCGTTCTCTGGCTGGCATCGTGGGATTGAATCGACATACCCACCTGCACGATGCCCCAGCCGAGAATAATAACGCCCAGCGCCTTGATGATGCTGAAGATAAAATCCGAAAGATTGTTTACAATGTCCAGCGGATCGCCGCCCGCCGCCATCGCGGGCGTGACGCAGCAGAGGCAGAGGGCAGCAGCCCCAGCCGCCGTCCAATAACGCCGCTTCCACTTGTCAGGCTTCATCATGCCGTTGTTCTTCTGTTTGTTCATGTTCGTTTTCCTCCATGTTGATAAATTCGTAATCGTCCAGTGATTTGAACGCATAGGGCAGGTCAGGCAGTGCGTAATCCGGCACGCCCTGCGGCTTGTGGATGTATGGCTTTGCCTTGCCGTCCGAGGTCAATTTGATGTTGGGATGGCGCTTAAGGTTATATTTTCGGTCGATCACCGGGTTCTCGCCGCGGATGAATAAAATCGCTTTATTGGTGTCCAATTTTCGCACTTCATCAATGGTCATCAGGTCACGGCCCGTCTGTTGGTAGTTCGTGGTGCTGGAGCCGTTCCGCCCCTTGGTCAGTCCCCGTGTGCGGGTGGCCAGCGTCTCCCTGCCCAGCAGCTTTACGATAAACTCCAGTGAGGCCGGCTCGTTGCCGCCGCCAAGGAACAGCAGCGTATCGCAGTTGCCAATGATGCTTTCGTGTTCCTTTTCATACAGCGCCTTGATCTGCTGCACATTCTGCACGATGATGTTCAGTCCGATGTTGTAGCTGCGGCAGGTAGCGAGGATCTTTGGATAGCTCTCCGGCTGGGCCACATTCGCCCATTCGTCCTGAATGACGCGCACGGGGACGGGCAGCCGTCCGTTGTATTTCAGGTCCGCACGGCGGTAAAGCTCCTGAAAGCATTGGGTATAGAGCATACCAACAAGGTAGTTCATGCTGCTGTCGTTGACGGGGATGACGCAGAAGATGGCGCGTTTGCGCTCACCGAGACTGCCGAAGTCCATCTCGTCCATTGAGGTCATGGCGGCGTACTGCGGAATATTGAAGGCCGCCAGCCGGACGGCAGCCGTCACAAGAATGGATTTTGCGGTCTTGCCGGCAGCTTGCTTGAAAACCTTATATTGCTTTACCGCAACGTGGGCGGGCTGCTCCTCCTCCAAGGCCCGGAACAGCATATCCAGCGGACTGCGGTACTGCTCGTCCTCCTCCCGCACATCGGCAAAATTCATCATGTAGATCATGGTCTCAAAGTTCTGCTCATCCTGTGGCGCTTCATGGATGAGGTAGAGCATGAGTGCGGAATCCAGCGCAACCTCAGCCTTTTCCCAGAAGGGGTCATTGCTGGAGGCGTTACGGGGCGTAGTGTTTTTGATAAGATTGTCGATGAGGGACAGCACATCCTTTTCCTCCCGCACATAGACGAAGGGATTGTAGCAGTCGGACTGTTCGGGGTCGATGAGATTGAATACCCGCACTTCATAGCCGAGAGACAGAAGCAGGCCCCCCGCTGCCTTCAGCAGTTCCCCTTTGGGATCGGTGACCAAATAGGAGCAATTAGCCGAATATAGGCCCGGTTTACAAAAGTAGCGGGTCTTGCCGCTGCCGGAGCCGCCAATGACCAGGATGTTCATGTTGCGCTGGGTGATATAGCCGTCCATGCCCAGCCGGACGCGCTGGGTCAGAATGATGTTGGCGTCCTTATGCCGGTGATCCATATACTTCCGGTTCAGTTCCTTGGGATTGCCCCATTTAGCGCTGCCGTATTCCTCGCCCGGTCTGCGGTTTTCTCTGCCGGAATAATAAAGCGCGATACCGAACGCATAGATAATCAGGCTCACCAGCATAAATTTTGGTGTATGCGCCGTCCAGCCGATGGCAAAGGGGCGCTCCAGCACTTGGCTGAAACGCCCCATCCATTGAAAGAGGTTCATACCGTCCTCGTAGGCATAGGCGGCAATTGCCGCCAGCCAGAGGACCAACGGGGAGAGCGCCGCCCACACAGAGGCGGCGCTGCGAAAGTCATTCTGCCGCAAGGCTTAGTACCCCGTTTTGGGCAGCTTCACCGTTGTTTTGGTGTAGACGGTAGTGAGCCAGCGGGACACTGCCTGAATCCACTGCCCGTTGTAAAGGCCACCCACATCCGCCACATTCACAATGCCGAAGTTGTTGGCAAGACCGCTGCGGGCAGTGGCGTAGATATAAGGCGTTTCTACCTGTGCAAAGCCCGCCTTTACATTTCCGAACACGAACATGACTTCGGTAACACGCTCATTGGCGGCAAGGCCGAGGACAGCGGGGCGGGCGTCCAATACGTAAACCTTGCTGGTGGAGAGATTATCCGCCAAAGTGCGGTAGTCCCCGTAGAGGTTGGTCTTATAGACCACCTTGTAGGAAAGCGGCTGATTGTAGCTGCCGGTGACGATTTTGCTCAGCGTCACCTGCGCGGGAAGCTGATCACGCCAGTAGAAGGACTCCAGAGCGACGCTGGAAGTGTTCTTGATGTCGGAAAACACATAGCGGATGGGCTGACCGGGAACGGCCTGCACGGGACCTGTTTTCTTAATGGAAATGCCGGTGGAAACACTGCTGTCCTGCACCTCAAAGGTGGCGATCTGCCCCTCATGCTCAAGATAGGCGGTCATCACTGTGGGGTTGATGGAGTAATTCGCAGGCGCTTTGATCTCGCGGACGGTATAGCGGGACAGCGGCAGCGCTTTGGAGACGGCGCGTCCGTTGCGGTCGGACTTGATGGTGTCCACCACATTGCCCGCCTTGTCGTAGATCTCAAACACTGCGCCCTCCAGCAGCGTCCCCGCAGGCAGGCCATTGGTGGCGTTATCGTCTGCGGATTTCTTGATGATCTGGATCTGACCGCACTCCGCGGTATTACTCCACTCGATTTCTGTGGTCGAGCCGTAGCGGACATAGATCGTTTTCAGTTCAGGATCAAGCACATAACCGGGGGCGGCTTTGATCTCACGCAGATAATAGCGGCCATCGGTCAGTCCCTCGTCGGCGTAGATGTAACCGTCCTGATCGGTCACATATTCCCCAATGGGATTGTGATTGCTGTCGTAAAGCAGAAACACCGCGCCGGAAATGCCCTTGCCGGTAGCCTTATCTACCTTGTGGAGCAAAATGCGGGAGGATTTGTGGTTGGTGATCTCCAGCGTGGCCGTCTGACCGTCCTTGACTTCAATACGGTGCGGTGTAGTATCCAGCAGGTAGCCGGACGCAGCCTTCAGCTCCGTCACGGTGTACCAGCCGCTTTCAGCTTCGGGGAGATAGATGACGCCATCGCTGTCCGTTGTATAGGCACCGATGATCTCACCATTCATCTTGCGGACTTCGAACTGAACGCCGGAGATGCGCTTTCCGCTGTCCTCATCGCTCTTGATAACGATAAGGCCGCCAATGGGTTCGTTGGTAAAGGTAAGCGTCTGCGTGTCGTTGGGATTGACCACCACGGTCTGAGGGGTGCTGTCCAGTACATAGCCGGGGATCGTTGCGGTTTCCGTTACCACATAGGTATCAGGAGCCAGCCCGGAGAGAATGATTTTTCCGTTCTCGTCGGTGTAATAGAGGCCGTTGGAGCTGATCTGTCCCTCAGCGTCCGCGACAAACTGGCCGGAGGAAGTAGTGACGGTAAAAGCCACGCCTTGCAGCGTCTTGCCGGTCACAGCATCCTTTTTTACAATGATGAGAGAGCCTTTCGGCGCGTTGCGGAACTCCAGCGTAACCGTCTGGCCCGCCTTGATGGTGGCCGTCTGCGGCGTATCGTCCAGCACATAGCCGTCCCTTGCGCGGGTTTCCTTCACCACCAGCGTTGTGCCGGGAGTGATGTCCGTAATCGTGAAAGTACCTGCGCTGTCAGTGATATATTTGCCGTTGGCGTCGCCCACCACGCTGCCGTCCGCTGTGGTCACGAAAAACTCAACATCAGAAAGGGGCTTGTGGGTCACGCTGTCGATCTTCTTCACCAACAATGCCCCCTTGGGACTGTTGCCAAAATAGAGCTGCACCACATCCTGCTGCTTGCCGCTGATGTACGCCGTCTGCGGTGCGGTGTCGATCACATGATTGCTGTCACTGGCAAGCTCTTCGACGATATAAGTGCCTTCCTTCAGCCCCGTCACGGTGAAGCTGCCATTGGCGGAAGTCTTGTAGGTGCCGATGACCGTACCGCCTGTGCCGGAGGTGCCGGTCAGATACTTCACCTGAAACACAGCGCCCTGCACCGCTTCGCCGGTGACAGAATCATACTTCCACACCACCAGCGCAGACAGAGGGATATTCTCAAAAGTCAGCACTTTGGAAGTGCCAGACTGGATATAGACCTCCTGCGTGGTCTCCTTGACGGCGTACCCCGTGGGCGGCTCCAGCTCCGTCACCTTGTACCAGCCATCACGCAGACCGGTGAGCTGGAACTGACCATGCTCGTCGGTATAGAAAGTGCCAAGGTCGTTGATCTCGCCGCTGCCGGTATTGTTGCTGGCGTAGATTACTTGGAATTTTGCCCCCTGCAAGGGATCTCCCGTCACGCTGTCCACCTTTTTCACCGTCAGGTTGGGCTTCTGGTGATTCTCAAAGTAAACGGTGTGGTCACGATTAGGGTAGAGGGTGGCAAGCTGAGAGGGCGCATCCAGCAGATAGGGGGACGGCACGGATTTTTCCGAGATTTCGTACACGCCGGGGAGCAGGTTCCTCAGCTCCGCCTTGCCCTCGCTGTCCGTCTTGATCTGATCGACGCTATGGCCGTCTGCCGCCCGGACTTCAAACACGGTGTTGGCAATCGGCTCACCAGTGTCGGCATCGTGCTTGTAGACGGTCAGGTTGGGGCGTTTCTGATTCTCGATGGTCAGGGTGCTGGTTCGGCCTGCGAACAGCTCCATATGATACTCACGCAGGTCGAGGATATGCGAGGAATCCGTGGCGGTTTCCTTGACGGAGTAAACACCGGGTTCCAAATCGGCAATCAGAATCTCGCCCTGTTCATTGGTGGTGCGGTCGAGATAATGCGTCCCGTCCTCGATCTTGGCTATACGGAAATGAACATTTTTCAGGCGGCTACCGTCTGCGCTGGTCTTGATGATCTGCAACGAAGGCTTGATGGTGTTGGTGAAAACAAACTGTGCGTCCTCGTTGGGGTCAAGCTGAATAATACGCTGCGCTTGGTCGATGATATAGCCCTCACAGGATTTTTCCGTCACCACATACGCGCCGGTGGGCAGCTTGGAAAGGTCAATTTCGCCGTTCTGGTCGGTGGTAAACTCCTTGGGGCCGTAATCCCCAGCCACGGACTTAATTTCAAAAACTGCGTTGGGAATGACCTTGCTGGGGTCGGTGCTGTCTACCTTGATGAGCCGCATACCGGGCTTTACATCGTTGAAGAACAGCAGTTCCTTGATGCCGTCCCCTGCGGTCAGCTCCACCTCCTGCGGCGTGGTGTTGAGGATGTGGCCATCGCTGCCGGTGTCCACCTCCACGGCGCGGTAGGTGCCGGGGGCAGCATCGGTCAGGAGGATTTCGCCAAACTCGTCCGTCTTAAATTTGCCGAGAGAAACGCTGTCACGGAAAATCTCGAAGGTGACATTGGGCATGGCAACCATGTTCTTGCGGTCATATTTGATGATCCGCAGACCGGGCAGCTCTTTGTTCACGAGAGAAAAGGTCGTGGTTTCGCCGGTGGCCACGGAAGCCGTATAGGTGGCATCGTCCTTCAGCCAGCCGGAGGGGGCGGTGATCTCCTTGATCTCGTAAGCACCGGGCTTGATGTTGTCAAAGATGGCATAGCCCGCAAAATTGGTTTCGGCGGTGTAGGTCACGCCGCTCTCAATGTGCTTGACCTGTACCATGGCTCCGGGCAGGTGTGCGCCGGTGTTGGACAGCTTTTCAATGCGGAGCGTGCCGTAAGGCTCGTTCCAGCAGGTCAGCTCCGCCACCTTGCCATACTCCACCTTGATGTTCTGCGCGGGAGTATCGCTGATAAGATGGTTCAGTGGGGCCACGCGCTCATACACGGTGTAGCTGCCCGCCAGCGTCAGCGGAATGGTCACGGTGCCGTCCGAGCCGGTAGCAAAAGTGCCAATGGTCGCTCCATTGGGATCGACCACCTCAAAGACCGCTCCGCTCAGCGGCGTATCCGTGCCGTTCTCCAGCTTGATGATTTTTAGGCCGGTGTCGGGTTCTTCGGTTTTCTCACCGTCGCTGTAATTGCTGTATGTGGACAGCCGCATGGTAACGGTGGGGTCGGTGTCGCACATATAGTTCTGAAGCTGGCCGTACTTGTTCTGCTCTGCGCACACAGCGTAAAACACAGCATACTTATAAACATCGGTGGTAAAAGAAAGCTGGACGCTGCCGGTCTTGCCCGCCACCGCAGCGGCAGGGTACAGCACCTTGAATTTACCGCCGTAGCCATCCCCGGTGCCGGAGGTGGTGATGGTGGTAATATCCTTGTTGTTCATGTCCACAATGCGCGCTCCCGCGGGGACGGAGGCGGGATCAGAGAAGCTGACACGGATGGCATAGTTGCATACCCATGTGTCAGAATGGACGGTGAACACCTGCTGTTTATACTGCTGTCCATTGACGGTAACAGCATAAGCGGTATCACGGTCAGCTGTGGCAGTGACGCGGGGCGAGTACACCTTGCTCCACGCGGTGCCGCGCACATAGATGTCCTTGGCTGCGGCGAGAATGGCCTGCGCCCGCTGCAATTCTGTGCCGGTCAGGTTGGGATTGACCTTCAGGTTGTTGATGTTCCAGTTGGGAAGCAGATAGCACCACAGCGCCATTTTTGTCGCGTAGTAGGCGTGATATTTGTTTTCCAGCTTCAGCTCCGAAAGGCCGCGGGTGGGATACCCGTTGGCGATGATACCCATGACCTTTGGATCGCTGCCCTTTTCCTTTGCGAGATACTTGATACTCTCGCCGGGGGCCACGGTCTGCGGTACACCCTTGGTGTTGGGGTTGACGCAGTACGCGGGAATCTCCTTCGTCCTGCCGTTGCTGTCCACATAATTAAAATAGGTATAGATCAGCTCACGGATGCGGCCATTGATGGAGAGATAGGAGAGTTTCTGCTCTCCGTTGTAAATATTGACTTCGCCCAGGGCTTCCTCCTCGCTGCTGGCGGCAAGGGCCGTGGCCGGGAGCATTCCCAGCACCATGACCACCAACAGCAGCATGGAGATCAATCGTTTTTTCATCGTGTGTTCCTCCTGAATTTTTTGGATATAAAAAAGGCGGTATGCTTTTCACATACCGCCTGCGTGTGGATATGAATTTTTCAGCTCACATAGATGCTGTACTCCGTGTACTGGAATACGCCGTTTTTGTAGACATCCCATGCCTCCATGGAGTAAGTCCCCGGAGGGCAGGAGTTGAACAGCTCCGTGATTTGCTCCGAGCGCCACGGCCAAAAGCTCTGCGGCGTTACCTCTGCGGGAATGGTCAGGTTGATCTTCACCTTGTCATTTCCGCTGGGGAATTTCACCGGCTGGCCATTCTGCCATGTTTCGGGGTTGTCCCCGATGGCATTATACAAGGTGTAGAGCATCCGGCGCGTTTCATAGAGGTTGCGCTGGAACAGGTAGTCCTGCCCGCCGCTGATAAAGTGGCGCGCTTCCGCTCTCGGCATTTCCGGCTGGGGCAGCTTGCTCCAGTCACAGGTGGCGGTGGGCAGCTCTCCCAGCGGTGCGCTGGAAAAAGCGTTTTTATCCCAGCGGGACACATCGGTGATGGTGTAGTCGGTCCCGTCGTCGCAGCGGATCACATCACCCACCTTGGGAACATACCGAGAACCGTCTGTGGGGGCTGCGGCGGTCTGCTGGGGTGCGGTTCCGGTGTAGGGCTTTCCGCTTTCCACCTGCACACAGCCGTTGTCGCTGTCCC
Source organism: Dysosmobacter acutus (assembly GCF_018919205.1). NCBI lineage: Bacteria > Bacillati > Bacillota > Clostridia > Eubacteriales > Oscillospiraceae > Dysosmobacter > Dysosmobacter acutus. Next base: position 139,403 of record NZ_JAHLQN010000001.1, on the reverse strand, counting down.
AATAAACCTCGAAACCAACAGCCTTGCCAATGTCCCGCAGCTTCACATAGTTGTTGCCGTTGATGACATAGGCTTCCATCTGCACTTCCCGCCCATTGACATAGATGCGATGGGTGCTGCGCTCGGCCATGATCCCGGCAGCATACGCCGTGGTAGTGATGCCAGCCAACAGCAGGCAGGTAAGAAAACCGGCTGCAAAACTTCCTCGCTTCATGGTGTGTACCTCCAAAGTCTTTTGATGGGTTCATGGTATCGTAAAAGTTGGTGGGTGTCAAAAAATATGGAGGCGTTGGAGCTCAGTAAAAGTTTTTACATCAATGACCATCATAGCATCTCATCATTTTTCTCGTGCCTGCACACACCAGCGGTAATCCGGCTGATTCTTCACGCAGGTGACAAGGGTGATGATGTTCTCCGTGCTGTCATTTAGAACGCTGGTATCGTCCACGCCGATTTTACTGACAGAGTACACCTCATAGCTGCGTGTGCCGAGCTGGGTGGTCAGCTTGATGGTGTCGCCAATGTCAAGGGTGTGAATTTTGCCAAAGTGATTGTTGACGCCGCGGTTGTGTCCGGCGATGGCCACATTGCCCTCCCAAATGGAGGTGCCGGCAAAATGCCCCGCACCCTTGCGGAGCGCATCTGCATCCGTCCCCTGATACACCTTGACAGACAGACCGAGGGTGGGGATTTTCAGCGTACCGAGGTAGCCGCCGCTGTAATAGAGGTCTTTTGTGACCGCGGTGTACTTCACCGGCGTGTAGGAGCCGGTATTTCCACCAGCGGTGCTGCTGGAAGCGGAGGGCGGCAGGACGGTCACACCACCTGTGCCGCTGACCGTTCCCGTGGCCGAACCGCTCACAAGGTTTGGCGTCAGCAGCTCTCCGGCATTCAGCGTATAAGAGGTAGGCGAGCCAAAAGCGGGTGGGATATAGGCGGCGTTTTTGCTGCGGTCGGTGTTTGCAGGCTTATCCATCGTGACATAAATGGTATCGTCCGAGGTGGGGCGTCCAAACAGTCCTGCGTCCGGGCCGTCAAAGTGATACTCCAGTGCCGATGCAGGCATGGAAAAAGCCGCCAGCATACAGCAGGCGGCCAGCAGCGTGGTCAGATATTTTTTCATGCGGCGTACCCTCTTTTCTTATTGATGTAGTGCTTGTAGCCTTTGTAACCGGCGTAGCCGCAGCCGCCCAGCGCCGCAGCGCCCACGGGGATCAGCAGCCACAGCCAGTTAAAATCAACTCCGCTCTTTGCCGATGCCGCAGCGCCGACGCTGGAAAAGACAGCGGTATAGATCACTGTATCACAGCTTGTACGGGTGATGTCACCTTTATAGTCTGCCGTGACGGTGTAGCCGGTGGCGTATTTGCTGGTGGCGGTGCCGGTGTAGCTTGCCACAGCGGTATAGCGAATGGGAATGTCATAGCCGTCCGTGGGATCGACAGCCGCCTCCTGCCAGCTTACATCGGCAAGGGTCAGGGTGCGGCCATTTTCGTTTACAGACTTAGGAACAAGGGACACATCCGCGTCTGAGAGGTTGGGATAGGTGCGCTCCGCCGTCACCGTGCGGCTGCTGGTCCCGTAGCCCGCTGCCTCCACCTGAATGGTAGTATGGTCAAGGGACAGGACGCCCTCATAGCCGTCCTCGGTCTTGACCTCCAGCTTCGGCTCCAGCATTTTCAGGATTTCCGCCATATCCTTGGTCTTGCTCTCCAGCGTGACCACCTCGATATGCTCCCGCGTGTCCGTTTCTGTCTGGTCGTTTTTCAGCAAATCAAGGAGCGTATAGGTGCGGCCCTCACGCTCAAAGTCAGCGGTGGGGATCGTGGCGGGATCGTCCTTTGCGGTCAGGTAGTAGACCTTTTCTAATCGGTACACACCGTTTTCCTCGCTGGCTCTGACCTCGGCAGGATAGGCGGAAATGCCGGGGAGCGTATCTGCGGCAGAGATCATTGTGGATACCGTATCGGCTTCTGTCATGGGCTCTGCGGCCAGCGCCGCAACGCTCATACTGCACAGCATCAGCGCCGTGCAGAGAGCAAATGCAAGTTTCTTTTTCACATTATACCTCTCTTTCTTAACGAACGGGCCGATTCTGTTCCGGCTGCTTGCGCTCCTGCGGAGAGATCTCACGCTGAATATCATTTTGCAGCTTACGGAAATACTTTTGCAGGCTGTCCACCACGCCGCGGCGATCCTGCACCTCCATGCCGTCGAATACCTGCCCCACGCGGCTCACATCGGGCTGCGGGGCCTCCACGCCGAAATTGCGGCAGAGCATATAGCTGACGCTCTCGGCGTCCATGGCGCAGTCCTCGCGGGTATAGTAGGGATAGCGTCCGTGGTCATGGATACCGGCGTGGACGATCTCACGGGAGAGCGCCGCAAAGATCTTGCTGTCGATCAGGCGGCTGGATACCGTAATGCTCTGCGTTTTAGGATCATAAACGGCGTCCTGGTACATGGTGCTGCTGGTGACCACGGGAACGGGGGAGCTGTCCAGCAGTCGGCGCAGGGCGGCGTCCATTTCCGGTGTATTGTCTTTCAGGCTCAGCGCCGGAACACCGGCCTTGCCGTGGGTCTGGGAAATATCGAACACACGCCCGATCTTATAGCCGTGATACTCCCTTCCGTCCTTCACATAGGTGTCTGACACACGGATCTTCATGCCGTTCTCATCACGATTGACGCTGCGCCCCAGCCGGTTCCACACCTCCAGACTGTTGATGTAGGTGATCTCCGGGTTCTGTGCCATCGCCAGCATCACATTGGATGCGCTGTATCGCGGGTTGATGGCCTGCGTATCCAGATAATGCAGATATGCGCCGGGTTCACTGGTGACGTGCATGACCGCATCGTCGGAAAGCTGCCCCAATTCCTCGCGCTCCGCTGTTTTCTTTGCCTTCCAGTCCTCGTCCCTCTGCTGCTTCTGCTGGATCAAATCGTCTAACTTTGCCATGTTCGTTTCTCCTTCTCAAAATCAATTTATTCCCGCGTAGGCATAGCCTTTTGAATGGCTTCCCGCACGGTGTCCTTGGTGGGTGCCGTGCCATCCCGTTCTGCCGCGGCTTGCAGTGCCATCAGGCGGCTGCGGACAGAGGGGTGGGCATCAGCTTTCTCCGCAGCCGGTTCCGTAGACGCTCTCGCACCAGTCCCGCGCTCCTTGGAGCTGTTCTCGGACGGAGCGCGGGCGTTCTCTTTTTTTGCGGCAGTATCCTCCTTCACCGGGGCGGGATAGCCCATGCGTTCAAAAATGCGGTTGATCTGCTTGGCGTCCTTGGCTTTTGCCATAATTTCTACCGTCCCGGTCTTTTCCACCTTATTGACGATGGGGTAAAACAGGACGCCGTAGCGTTTGGCTTCCATCTGAAAGCCCTTCAAGTCCTCCTGCTTGACAGAAAAGATCGTCAGCTCCTCGCCGTCGTGGATCAGGCGCTTGAGGTTGGTTTTACCGGCGAGCTTCTGATTGTCGTTGGCAAGGGCAATCAGAAGGGCGGCAAGATTTTTCGCCCCCAGCCCTGCCAGCTTGAGGGCGCTCTCGGTGATCTGGATGCCCTCACGCACCATCAGGTCAGCGGTTTCACCGTTGGTACTCATGCTCGTGTTCCTCCTTCTTCTTTAGATTTTCCTGCCGTTCAGCCTGCGCCTGCTGGCACTGCTGGGATACCCTCGGAATGTCCGATTGTATCCTGCGGCACAGCCGCACTTCCCGGCGTTTCTCCCGCAAGGCGGCAGTCTGCTGTTGGATCTCTGTGCTGTACTTGGCTTGTGCTTCTTCATCGTTGGTATTCCTCCTTTCCTGATAAAGTGGTTTTCTCTGTTCCTCCAACAAGCGGATGTCCCACTCCAGCACACGGATACGCTGCTCCAGCTCCGCTTCGGTGGTAATTCCGCTTGATAAAAGATATTTGAATTGCTGCTCATACCGCTCCAAATGAATGACCTCCCGCTTGACGGAAAAGGGCAGCTTGGGCGGCAGCTTTTTCCGCCTGCCCCCACGCAGCAGATAGAGGTAGCGGAGATAGAGTGCGTGAAAGCCGGTGATTTTCTTTTTTCGGACGGTGGACAGCTTACCCTTCATGCGGTAACGCTTGACGGAATGGGCGATGATTGGCGGGGCTATGCCGCCGTGCCGTTGTTTGGAAAGCCGCAGCAGAATATCCGCTTCGGTGTAGCCCTCGCCCAGACTGTCCAGCCGGATCGCCCGCTTTGCGCCGGGGGGCTTGACCGTGGTGTATTTCCGATTGGGGCTGCGGCGTACCTCGTAACCGTTCTTTCGCAGCAGCATGAGAAAAGTATCGTAGGTGTAGGCTTGGTGGATGATGGCGTCAATGTCGGCGCGGATCACGCCGCGCACGGTGGGCTTGCCGCCCTGCTCCGCTTTCCACTCGGCGTAATGCTTGCCCTTGCTCTGCGGGGCGATGACAGATAAATCATTCTCCCGGCACAGTGCGTCCGAGGTGCCGCGCACATCGTTGTAATAGCTTTCCGGACTGGAATGGTACTTGTGGCCGTCCGTGCGGGAGACAGAATTGACGATGATGTGATTATGGGGATGGGCCTTGTCCAAGTGCGTTCCGATGACGACCTCAAAATCATTGCCGAACAGCCGCCGTGCAAACTCACATCCGATCTCATGGGCCTGATCCGGCGCGACCTCGCCGGGTGCAAAGGACTGAATGAAATGATAGCCGAGAACGCCGCCCGTCTTTTTGTATTTCTTTTTCGTTTTCTGCATGGCAGCAAAGGCGGTTTCGGCAGACCGGCAGTTCAGCGTGGTCACAAAGCGCACGGTATCGGTTTTCTCCGGGTCAGCGGTGTAGACGATCCGCTCGTCCAGCTCGGTCTTTTCCCCATTGACGGCGTACTTCACGCGGTCGTCCAGCCTTGCGCGGATGGCGAATACCTTGGTGTATGCCATGTCACAGCCGCTCCGCGATGTTCCAAATCGTTTCCTGCGCCGCCGTGATCGCGGCGATGTCCTCACCGCTGGCAAAGCCACGGGCGTTGACTGTGCGGGCGATCTGATTGATGTTATTGCCGATGGCGGCGAGCTGGCGGCGAATCTCGGCGTATTCGTTGGGTGGCCTTGGCCGCATTTTTTCACCGGCGATCAATGTGCGAAGATAGACCTCCATGGGGAAACCGGAAATTGCCACCTGCTCCTTCAGATGCCGGTGTTCCGTTTCGTTCAAACGGAGAAGAATAGAGATAGATCGTTTTCTGATAACAGATTCCTCCTTGAAATAGGATGGGGTCTTAGGGGGCTTGCTCCCCTAACAAGCGCATTTGGATAGCCAAATGCTATGCTTGCGACTGCAAAGCAGCCGCAGGCCGCTTGCAGTCCTAAACCAGCCGAAAAACAAATCAGCGCGCCTCACCGCCACGGGTCTTTACCCTGCCGCTGATTCCTTTCACAAGCCGGAGCTGGTCGTTGTAGTCCTTTCCGCGCCGTGGTGGGTTGTCGATGACTTCGTAGCCTGCTAATGCTTGCTTAATTGCTGCCGACGCCGCCCGTCCCGGCACATCGTTGTCCAGACACAGCACGATTCGTTTCACGCCGGGGTTATCCGTCAGGTATTGCTCCAGCGCCGCGGGGAATCGAATCGAGCCGTCCTTCCGTGGCTGATAGATGCCGGAGAGGGACAGCGTATTGGCGGCGCGCCAATCCTGCCCCCGCAGCTTCAGCAGCGTCAGGTAAGAAAGGGCGTCTATGGCGGATTCAAACACGCAGAGGGTTTTGCCACCGGCGCGGAGGGGAACGGCAAAGGAAAACCGCTTATCGCTGCCAGGTACTTCACCGGCGAAGGTAGTTTCTGAAAGCGTCCCTCGCAGCGCACCATAGGCAGGCTTTCCATGTTCATAACCCACAAATACGCAGTTATGGCGCTCGGCGTCCTCGTAAAGCTGCCCGTGCTTGATGCAGTGGTTGATAATTTCCGCGTCAATGCCCCGGCTCCGCAGATATGCAAAAACACGCCGGGTGTCGGCGTGTTTGGGTGGGAGGGTAAATTCAGTTTTCGGGAGCGGTTCGGTTGGCTCTGATTTGCGCGGCACATGGGGCGGTTCCCCAAGGATACGCTGCACGGCGTCCAAAAAGGAAACACCCTCCACTGTTGTCAGATAGTCCAGCGCATTTGTGCCGCCGATACCACGCGACCACCAGCACCATTTTCCATTGGAGATTTTTAGGCTGTCGTGGGTGCGGGTGGCATAGGTGTCTCCGCCGATATGCACCAACTCTTGCGGTTCAAATCGCCGCAGGTAGGTCAGAAGATCCATCTCGCGGGCGGCGGCGATCTGGTCTTTTGATAGGTAGGGTATGGGGAATCACCTCCGGGTATCAGAAAAGCCGTCTGCATTTCTGCAAACGGCTTCTGAGTAATATGAATCGCTTATTGCTCGCTCTTTTTCAGCAATTTTTGCTCAGCGCTTTCCAATGCGGCAATGTAGTCCTTTTCACCTCTGGATAATCCGACAGACTGAAGTTCTTTGTATTTTCGGTATTCTTCCTTGGCTTTTCTCTCCGCTGCGGCCGCGCTGATTTTTCCTGCATGAGTCAATATCTCATGTTTAGAGAGCTTGAGAAAGCCGTCCAGTGTGTCGATCCAGTCGGACATATACATAGGAATGCGGCGTCGTGCCTGCATCTCTGCGAGATCAAGATAGGCCGACACAATATCATTAAGCGCCAGCAATTCGTCCTCCGTGCAGTAGTTTTTAGCAATGAGGGCGTCGTTCTGGGTCGGGTGACTTCCGGAAAACGAGTGCAGGCCCATGTTGGGTTTGCTGCTGTCTGCACTGTAAAAAATCTTTTCTGCCGCCGTCTGACCGTGAGCGGCCCAGTGCATTTTATTCTGGACGGTTTTGAAGAAAAGGACGGAGGCTTCTGTCCGCGGGTCATAATCCACGCTGGTGGCGTAAATGTCCAGGACTTTGCGCCAGAACACTTTTTCAGACGAGCGAATATCGCGGATGCGATCCATCAACTCATCAAAATAGTTGCCGCCGCCAGCTTGCTTCAGAAGCTCATCGTTCATGGCAAAGCCTTTGATGAGGTATTCTTTCAGCACGGAATTGGCCCAAATTCGGAATTGGGTACCGCGCAACGACTTCACACGATAGCCCACAGAGATGATAACATCTAAGCTGTAGTATGCGACGGGTTTATCCGAATTTGCAATGTGAACATTTTTCACATTGCTTTTTTCATCTACCTCACCTTCAGCAAATACATTTTTTATATGTTTCGTGATACCGCTGCGCTCTCGTTGGAACAGCTCTGCCATCTGTGCCTGTGTCAGCCAAACGGTTTCGTTTTCCATGCGGACATTGATTTTTGTCAGACCATCCTCGGTCTGATACATAATGATCTCCGTCTGTTCAGGATGGATGCTGTTTTTGCTGATTGCTAAATCGTCCATGCATCGGTTCCTCCTATTGTTCTTGACTAAACATAGTTTCATGAGCAGAATACTCCTGCGCTGCCAACCTGTAATGGGAGGCCAGCAGAGCCTCTTTCATTTGCTCGCCAGTCGAATCGCCGTTTGCCCAGCAGTGTGAGAGCATCTTGGTATATTCCGAAACAGGGACGCCTTCGATGGCATTCAAGGCATCTGCCAGCTTTACCGCCTGAATTCTGCGTTCTTTTGCTGCAATCGTCATTTCAGCGTCTCTCCTATTCTTTCAAGCATTATAACACGCAAAATCCGTTTTAGAAAGCCCTTATGGTCAGCGCCTCAGAAAACTCACGGACACTGCTCCAATGCAGCCTTATTTCAGAAATAAAACCACTTTCTGAAATAAAGCCGTTTGTTTCTTTGCCTTATTTCAAAAATAATCTTACCGCTCCGGCGCATCTTTTTTCACCGCCTTTCGCTCCACACTGCGCTCCGGCTTGGCAAGCTGCTCCATCGCGGCATTGATCACGCAGGAGTGATTGTCCACCGCGTAAACATCTGTGTGCCCGCCCATCTGCTTTTGGAGCGCCGCAAAGCGGCCTGCGGCCTGACGCGCCGGTGGGTAGAATCGCTCATCTCCCGTGCGCTGCGCCATGGTGCAGGCCAGCACGAACATACAGCGTTCCTTGCCATAAGCCGCTGTCCACTCCTTCAAAAAAGCAGGCAGCTTTCCATCGTTGTAGGCGTTGGTCGCGTCCTTCTCAAAGGTTCCCGCACAGGTCAGCGTCCGATCCCGGCTGGCCATCCACTCAAAGACCTCTCCACGAGCCATGGCTTCCGAACGGGTGTTAGGGTATATGGGCTGCGCGGGATCTCGATATTTTTCTTCGACTCTTTTTCGCAGAATATCATCCGCACAGCACGCAATGCTGTCACGAAAGGCATCCATCTCATCCGTATCGCGGGAGAGCCAGTCTGTATAAAGCTGTGACAGGGGATGCTCAAACTCGTTCAGCACCGCAAGCTGCCGCTCGGAGAGGCTTGTTTCATCCTCAAAAAGTATCAGCAGGTTGTCACGGCAGGCGATTTCGTAGGCGTGAGAAATGATCTCGTCCACGGGCTTTACTCTCAGATCCGCCAGAAACGCCTCATTTTCCGCAGACATACGCTCATAGAGCCTGTTTTCCAACTGTTCCTTCGTCATGGTAAACCTCCCTTCATCTCGCCAGCCCCGCCCGCATCCGGTGGGCGTAATTGGCAACACTGTATCGTTTCATATAGGCGTTTTCGCTGGGGGCCGGACTGTCAAAGTCCAGCCCCTCCATGCGGGGATCGTCGGTGCCGTTCAGCACCGCCTCCACCGGGATCACGCGAAGCCTGCCGGAGCACTTCAGCTCCCCGGCAAATACTCCGGCAGCGTTGTGAAAGCTGCGATCACCGCACACCCACAGCAGCTTTTTCCCAGCGGGAATGTCCCCGAAGGGCTGCTTCAGCACGACCACAGAACGGGGCTCCGCTCCGGCCACCTCATAGTAGCCGGACTGTTCCGCCTTTTCGTAAGCGCGGATCAGCTTTTCAAACTTGCGCTGCGGCTCGATGTAGAGCCAGCTTTCCTGATAACCCATAATTTCCTCCAATTTCTATTGATTTTACCGCTCCAACTGCGGTCTGCGGCGCTCCGGCGGCCTTTGATCCTCGTCCGGCTCGGTGTCTACGATCTCAGGCTCCTTGTGGTCTAAATTCAGCAGGGTATTCAATTCCTCCAGCCGTGCCGTTTTGGTCGTAAGTTCCTCTTCGCGGGGAAACGGCTTTTGTACCTCTGCCTTTGCGGTTTCCAACTGCGTTTGCAGATTGGAAAGCTGCTCCCGGCAAGCCTGCTCCTTGATGGGCAGGCCCTCCAGCGCATTGTCCATGCGCTGCAAATTGCCGAACACATCGGTTCCCAGCGTGACCGTGTGGCGGAGCTGCCCGATCATGGTCAGGCGGTATTCCCGCGCAAAGGTATCGAACGCCAGCTCCAGCGTCAGACCGCGATAGCTGCCGATCTGTGTCGCCTCCGGGGAGAGCATATTTTGGCATAGGGTCAGCAGCGCCGCGCCCGCCTCTTTTTTGTCGGCATGGGTGACACCCGCCAGCGTGAGCGGAGAGAAACCGTCCCCATTGGGATGGGTGTTCTCCTTGACCGTGGCAATATCCGCGCCATAACCGGCGATCCGTGCCTGTGTTTCCGCGATTTGCTTCGGAAAGCCCTTGCTGATGGCGTCCTCCAGCGCGTATTTCTGAGAAAGGTGGTTGGCTTTCAGCAGCTTCAGCTTGGACACCTCAATGTCGAGATCCATCTTTTCCTTGATCATGGGGTTGCCGCTGGCCAGTGCCTTGATCTCGGCATAAGAAAGCGCCTGTTCGTCTACATCTTCGGCGGAGCGGACAGGCGATTTGCTGGTCATAATTTGCGATATAAATTTCTGCTTGGATTCTACCAGCTGGTACAAATAGGCATCGAAGGTGCCCTCGGTGACATAGCTGTAAATGTCTACCTCCGGGTTTTCGTTGCCCTGCCGGATGATGCGCCCCTCCCGCTGCTGAAGGTCGGACGGACGCCACGGACAATCCAGATGGTGCAAAGCGACGAGCTTTTGCTGGCAGTTGGTGCCAGCGCCCATGCGCTGGGTACTGCCCAGCAGGATACGCACCTGACCGCTCCGCACCTTGCCGAACAGGTCTTTCTTCTGTACCTCGCTTTTGGCGTTGTGGATGAAGGCGACCTCGTTTTCGGGAATACCCAATTCCAGCAATTTCGCGCGAATATCATCATAAACGCTGAAGGTGCCGTCATCCTTTGGAGTGGACAGGTCGCAAAAAATCATTTGGGTGGAACGCTTGTCCGCGGTGCGCTGCCAGATCTCAAACACATTTTCCGCGCACTTGGCGGCTTTGCTGTTGGGATCGCTGGGAAGCATGGGATTGACCAGCCGCTGATCCAGCGCCAGCTTGCGGCCATCGTTGGTGATGAGCAGCATATTGTCCACGCTGCTGTCCACCTCGCGGTTGCGGACTTTTTCAGCACGCTCCGCCAGCGATGCCACGATCTCTTTCTGATACTCCGATGGCTTCAAGGCGATGTTGTGGTAATGCGCTTCCGGCACGGGGAGCTTGAGCATATCCGCCGTCTGGATGTCCGCCACATTTTTGAATACGCTCATCAGCTCCGGCAGGTTATAAAACTTGGCGAAGCGCGTCTTGGCGCGATAGCCGGTGCCTTCCGGGGACAACTCAATGGCGGTGACGGTCTCGCCGTAGTTCGCCGCCCAGCTATCGAAGTGCTGTAAGCCCTGCTCCTCCAACGCCGACATCTGCAAGTAACGCTGGATGGTGTAAAGCTCCACCATGCTGTTGGAAATGGGGGTGCCGGTGGCAAAGACAATGCCGCGCCCTCCGGTGATCTCGTCCAAATAGCGGCACTTCATAAATAAATCGCTGGATTTCTGCGCCTCGGTCTGGGCAATACCGCCCACATTGCGCATCTTCGTGTAAAGAAAGAGATTTTTAAAATAATGGCTCTCGTCGATGAAAATTCGGTCAACGCCCAACTCTTCAAATGTGACCACATCGTCCTTGCGGCTCTGGTCATTCAGCTTGTCGATCTTGGCTTGCAGGCCCTTCTTGGTTTTCTCCATCTGTTTGATCGTGAAATTCTCCGCTTTTTCTCGCTTGGCCTCTGAAATTCCCATCATAATTTCGTCGATCTGCTGTTCCAGAATGGCCCGCTGGCGCTCTACGCTCATGGGGATCTTCTCAAACTGCGAATGCCCGATAATAATGGCATCGTAGTCACCGGTGGCGATCCTACCACAGAATTTCTTGCGGTTTTTGGTTTCAAAATCCTTACGGGTAGCGACAAGGATGTTCGCTGCCGGATAGAGCTGCAAAAACTCAGTGGCCCACTGCTCTGTCAGGTGGTTGGGCACCACAAAGAGGGACTTCTGGCACAGGCCCAACCGCTTTGATTCCATCGCCGCCGCGACCATTTCAAAGGTTTTTCCCGCGCCCACTGTATGTGCTAACAGGGTATTGCCGCCATACAAGATGTGGGCGATGGCGTTGACCTGGTGCTTGCGGAGCGTGATCTCCGGGTTCATGCCTGAAAAGCTGATGTGGCTGCCGTCATACTCACGGGGGCGGTTGCTGTTGAACAGAATATTATAGGTCTTACAGATGGCCTCGCGCCGGTCAGGATCTTTCCAGATCCACTCAGCAAAAGCCTCTTTAATGAGTTCCTGCTTGCTCTGGGCGATGGCGGTTTCCTTCTTGTTGAGAACAGCGGTTTTCCTGCCATCGGCATCGTACACATAATCAAAAATGCGAACATCTTTTAGATTTAAGGTGTCCTCAATGATCTCATAGGCGTTGATACGCTTGGTGCCGTAGGTGCTGATGGCCTTTACATTGGCGCGATCCTTGCTCTTGCCTTCGATACGCCACTCGCCGGTGATGCCGGAATAGTGGACCTTCATGCCCCACTGGGCACTGCGGGGCGTCCCCAGCGTTTCAAAGATAAACTGGCGCACATATTCGGTGTCTAACCAGGTAGCGCCCAGCCGGACGGAGATCTCGCTGGCAGTGAGGTCGGTGGGCTGCACCCGCGCCAATGCCTCGGCGTTGATCTGATACTGCGGGTCCTGCTCCGCCTTACCTTGGGCAACCGCCCATTTCTGACGCACATTGCCGGAAAGATACTCGTCCGCGGGCAGGTATTTCTCATACCCATCGCTCTCGCCGGTGTAAGCGGGGTTCAAAAAAATCACGCCCTTGAGGTCAGAAAACAGCGTTTCCTCGTCCTTGCCGGTGAGCCTGCCCATATAGTCCATATCCACATGGGCCTTTTCTCCGATGGACAGTGCCAGCGCCTCCACCGCTGTGTCTACCTTTTCAGCGGGTCTGTGGCTGCGGATGGTGCGCTTGGTGAACAGGTCGGCCTTCCGTTTCAGGTTCCGGTCCTCGTCCAGAATTTCCAGTGAACAGAGCAGAAAATAGGAGCTGTCCTGATCGAAGGCGATGGCGTTGCCGCGGGAGTTGATGAGTCCGTATTTGCGGGTAAAGGCGTCGTAGAGGGTATTCAGCTTGGCTTGCTGCGCCTTGATTTCTTCATCGGGATAGTCCTCGGTCTGGTATTCCAGCAGCGTCCGCACACAGTCCCGCAGCTCGATCATGCCGCGGATTCTGCTTTCTGCCGTCTTGGATACCTCCACCGGGTTCATGCGGCTGTTTTCACGGTAGTAGATTTGCCCGTTCACCAGTGTATAGGAGAAGTTGCGGACAGCGGGATCGGCCTCAATGGAATGATCCTCGCCCTCCAATTCATCCTCCCGGTCATAGGCGGCGATCTCGCCGTGAATATTTTGAACGGCCTCCGCCAACAGTGCTTCCAACGGCTGCTCCGGGTACGGCTCGCAGGTAGGCGTGGGGCCGAACGGCCCGGACACCATCTTCATCCCGCCCAAGATCATATCCGGGTGGTCGATGAAATAACTGTTCATCTGGATGCCGTCCTCGTTGGTGGCAAGGTGTACCCATTCGGGTTCTATATCCACCATTCGTTCCCGCTTCTGCAAAAACAGAATGTCTGAAACCACCTCGGTACCCGCCGCGGCCTTGAACGCATTGTTGGGCAGCCGGATGGCCCCCAGCAGCTCCGCTCGCTGCGCGATGTATTTTCGCGCGCTGGCGGTGCGCTTGTCCATGGTGTAGCTGGAGGTCACAACGGCGATAACGCCGCCCGGTCTGACCTGATCCAACATTTTGGCCACGAAATACTCATGAATGGGAAAGTTCAGGCGGTCATAGCGTTTGTCCGGCACATGGAACTGGCCGAAGGGGACATTGCCGATGGCAACATCGAAAAAGTTATCCGGGAAGGCAGTTTTCTCATAGCCCTGCACCGCAATACTGCTGCGCTGATAAAGCTGGCGGGCGATGCGTCCGGAGAGATCGTCCAGCTCCACGCCGTAGAGCTTGCTGCCGCTCATATCTTCCGGCAGCATACCGAGGAAATTGCCGATGCCGCAGGACGGCTCCAGAATGTTGCCCTGCGTGAAGCCCATCTGCCCCAGGGCGGCATAGATGCCGCGGATGACCACAGGCGGCGTAAAGAACGCCGTGAGCGTGGATTCACGGGCAGCGGCGTATTCGGCATCGGTAAGCGGTTCTTTCAGTTCAGCGTAACGAGGATTTTTCTCGTCAAAGAAGTCCGCCAGACCGCCCCAGCCCACATACTGCGCCAGTACCGCCTGTTCCTCCGCTGTGGCGCTGCGGTTCTCCGCTTCCACCGCTTTCAGGGTACGGATCGCGTCCAGATTGCGCTGAAAACGCTCCAGCGGCGCGCCCTCTCCGATGTGGTCATCGGTGATGCGGTAGTTCCGGCCATCCGCGTCCAGCGGATAGGCAAGCGCGTTTTGCTTTTCCTTTTTCGGCGAGGTAAGCGCCGCAGGCGGCTCGTCCGTCTGCGGCTGCGGCGGGGCCAGCGCAGCGGGGTCCGCCTGCTCCACAATTTTCCGAACAAAGGAGATCGGCTCCGTGCGGAAGATGGGAAAGCCGACCTTTTGGACAAAGGTGATGTCTTGAAAGTTGACAACGCCGTGCGCGGTATCCACGCGATCCACAAGGAAGGTCCTGCCTTCAATCTCAAAGACTGTTTCGCCGGGAACAAGATTTTGTGCGGCAAATTCCTCATCGGTAAGTACTGGCTGCGGGGCAGGCTCGACTGGCTGCTCCGCTGCGGTGTCTTTGGCGTGCTCCACATAGAGCCATTCCGCCGCTTCCTTTTCGCTGACCGTCTTTCTGACCTGCTCCAGATAGTCCTCGGCTTGCCACTCGCTGGGGAAGGTTTCACGAACACCCTCGCTGTCCACATAGATCTCGTCCCGAATATCGTCCCAGACGGCGTAGCCGTCCTCAGTTTCGATCACGCCGAACCGCTCATAGGCGGGCGACTGCTCCGCGGCAAACCGTGTGGCGTCCTCTGCGACCTGCTCCACAAAGCTGCGTTCCTGCTGCGGGGCGTCATGCTTGTGGTTGAACAGGCTAAAGGTACCGCTCACATATTCGGAAAGCTGCTTCCTTGCGTGGCGGACGGAATCATAGGAACGGTCACTCTCATCCGTGCCGTCCAGCCGGGAAGTCAGCGCCGCCAGTATTTCCGCAGCTTTGGCTTTATCCTGAAGCTGTTGCTCAATGATGGGGACAGCATCATAAAAGTCCGTATTTTGGGGATAGGGTCGTGGGATTGCATCCGGGGCATTATAGAAGCCGTTGTAAACTGCCCGTGCCAGTTGTCTGCGCTCATATTCCGGGATTTTTGCAATCGCATCCTCGCCGGGGAAACGCTTCTGCGTAATGAGTTTTTGATATTCCTTGACCACATTGGGGATGGTCAAATGGACGGTATCGTATGTTTTGCGTTCGTAATCTCGCGCATAGTCTAGCCCTTTAGAAGTCTTAGTATGGGAATATCCAGCACAGGCTCCTCCGCTGTACTCACCAAACTGGCTCTTGATGAACTTCTGGTGTTCTTCCGGTGCGTGGGGATAGCAGAAATGGGAGTACACCGCCAACCGCTCATCAATACTGCCACTTAGGAAGAACTGGTCGATCTCATCCTGCGTAATGAACATCTTGCACTGCCGCAGGAAACCCGGCTGGGCGGTAAAGTTGCGCTCTGGGTAGGAGAGGCCATCCAGCACAACGCCGATCCGGTGGGTGTTGTAATCGGATAACCGCCAACACATAATGTCGTTACCTTGGGCATAAACGGCAAGAAAAGTGTGATATTCCTGTGCCAGTGCTTGCAGCCCACCCTCAGTCTTTGCAAAGGCCACCATATCCTCGTCCAGTTCCGGGTAAGTCTTATGCTGGTCATGGATGGCCAATGTCTGCGGGAATAGGCCCCGCGCGCGGCCTTCTTCGTTCAGGTCGCGGGCGGTCATCAGGAGGGCGTCCATCGCTTCGTGCAGCACCTTGTCCGGGGCCTGCGCCAGTTCAGCGGCAGACAGGTAGGTGCCGCCCTCCAGCAGCTCCGAAATACGCGCCGATGCCTGCTCCCATGTGACCACGGTTTTGCTGTATCCGGTGCGGATGCTGTCGCCTTGGGCGAGGTGGATGCCGTCCTCCAGAAACCACACGGTGTATTTGCGGCCTTCGTATTCAATGCCGCGCCCGTTCGCCCTACCGAACTCCCGGCGCAGGAACTCTATGTTTTCCTGTTCCGGGTGCTCCCGCATATAGAACACCGCGATGCGCTCCGCGCTGTTGGGTTCGTTTCCGCCCGTGCAGAGCGTCAGATCAATGACCTCCTGCGGCACCGTGCGGGCCGGGGCCAGAATGCCAGAGGGCGCATCTGCCGGAGCTTCGTACACCGGGGCGTCGCCGCCCATGTCGAATAGGGCAAGCTGCTCTGCCATCACCGGCGCATTTTGCAGGCCCAGCTTAATTTTGTACTCGCCGCGCTCGATCAGGCCCTCGGTCATCTCGGTGATGACCGACCATGAAAAAACGGACTCCGAGGTGCGGGAGAGGTAGCTGCCCTCCCACATCAATAGTCCGTCTTTCTCGGCGTGGTAGCCTGTCCGAACACCGTCGGTCAGGACTTCCACCCATATATCATTGTAGCTGTTTTTTAAGAACTCCGTCCGTTCCGCAAGGCTCTTGTGCGCCTGAAAGTATTCAAAGATCTCCTGCCGCTTGTGCTTGCGTCCACCGTCGTCCAGCAGATTCGCTTCAATGAGATGCATATCCAAAAAGGCGGGCAGTTCTGCGGTATTTTGCTGTGCGGTGTCATGCTCCAGTGCAAAGGCTGCTGCCTGTTCCTGCGCCTTTTCGTCCGGATAATCACCGTAGACGCGGAGGCACTGGCGTGTTTCGGCATCATACACGGCAGCGCCGTCATAGGCAAAACCATCTTCCTCCATTGTACCGGCAACATAGCCCTGCGCTGCGGCCTCCGCTTCTTCCAGTGTCTGATAGTCCAGCTTATCGTCAAAGCCGTTTTCAGTATGGTGATAGGCTGCGACCTGATAGGGCGCGGCCATCTGCGCGGCGTAGCGGTCAATGGCTTCTGCGGTCAGCCATTCCGGTTTTTCCGGGAGGGCGTCATGCAGTTCCCGCATTTTTTTGATCTGCGCGTGGACATTGCCTGCCCACAAATGCTTTTCACTCCGGCCACCAGCGCCGAGGAAGTAGTCACAGTCGGCGCGCAGACGGTCCAGCAGTACATAATCTCCACTGTGATCGACAAAGGCAGGAAGTTCATCACTTCCTGCCTCTGTGGGTTCTTCGGTTGTCAGGCGTAGATCAGGTCGGCCAGCGCCAGTTCCTCCGCGCTGTGCCGGAGATTGTTCATCAGACCCGTCCAGCGCATGGGATCGGCCGCCTTCAATTCCTCCGTCACGCCCTCGTTCTGTGCCATCTGCGCCACGGTCTGCTCCACCATCTTCCGCGCGGTCTGCTCGATCTCTGCCAGATGCTCCGTCAGCTTGCCGCTGGTCTTGAGATTGGTGTAAAGCACCCTGCGGTGCTTCATCAGATATTCTCTCCGCAGCTCCGCGTACTTGCCCAGATGTACCTCCGGCATCTGCGGCATCAGCAGGTTCGGCACCTGATAGCCGTTCTGCATCCTGTAAGTGACCTCCATGCTGTTCGCTCCTTTCATGGGGTGTTTCGTGTTGTTCTGTGTGGCCATCATAACCGTTTTTTTCGCGGTTTGCAAAAAATTGATCCCGCTGGGCCTGCATGACCGTTCGGCTGATCTCCCGAAGCCCCATCTCCGCGATGTCGCTGGTGGCGATGCCCAGGGCGTTGATGGTTGGCGGTGTGTTGAATTCGTAAACATGGGCGAATTCGTCAGCGGTGAAATAATCATCTGCCCGCAGGCCCAGCCGGGTCATCAGCATATAGGCCACGCTGACCTCCAGCGCGTCCCGGTAGAACGCCTCCAAATTGAGGTCGTCCAGTTCCTCCAGCAGGCTGTCCTCCCGGCACTCCCGCAGGTCTTGCAGGTAGTCCGTGAAGTTGTCCGCCACGGCGTTGTGGCAGGCGGAGCGCACGGCGTCCGCCAGATTTTCTTTTTCAGACAGGTTGCCAAAGGTGGCCTCCAGCGTTTCGATGACCTCCGGTTCAAAGGCCGGGTGCATCGTCCAGATGGGCAGTGGACGGGCAAAACGGGACGCATGGGTGTCCGAAACATCAAAATAGAGCTTCAGGCAGTTTTGACCGTCATCGCCAAATACGGCGATGCTCTTGGCTCCACGGTTGACCCAGCGGCCAAACTGACGGTTCCAGCGCTCCATCTCAAGGACCGCCGTGGCGTCCGGGCGCTGGGCGTAGATCAGAATTTGATCATCGAAGGGGCATTTGTAATTGTAGCAGGCCGCGCGGAGAAAGCCCGTCCAGCTTTGATAGCTGCCGGTAACGCTCTGCACAGTCTGGTCATACAGCTCTGTGATAAGCTGAAATTTGGTTGGCAAGGCTCGCACCTCCTATCTCTCCGGCTCCGCCCGCTTTTTTACTGCAAGCCGGTCATTCTTTTGCTGTTCTTTTTGGGCCTTTTCAAATGGCTTCCGCTGATAGCAATAAATATAAAACTGGTAATCACCTTTAACTGGCGTACAGCGGAGCATATACACATACCGCTTTGTTTTCACCATGAATCCGCAAGAGGGAAGCAACGCACCCTTGATGGCGCAGATCTGCTCATACCGGTTGCAGTAGCGTTTCATGCTGTCGAAGTCCCGCAGCGGGGAGTCCGGCTGCTCCCGCAGCCAGTTTACGGTGCGGTCAATATCGGCCTTAAACTCCGGCGTATTCAGTGCATCTTGCTGGTGGGGCCACCATGTTGTGTAAAACTGCTTGCCGCTGCCAAAATCACCACGCAGGTGTCCCACACAGCCCGCAGACTTGTCCTGTTCCTCACTGCGGGAGAAATAGAGAGCGTGCAGCGCAGGCTCATTGACGCTGTAAAAGTCAATGACATCCTTCTCGCTGGCGGGATATTTCTCCTGAAATTCCGCAAGAGTACGGCATCCACCATCTTGAAAGGAAAGGGTGCCGCTCTCCAGCGGAATCCACCCGTCAAGGGGAAGCTGGAATGGATCACGGGTGAGAACGGTGCCATAGAAGTTGACCATGAGACTCCGTGACAGTTCTATCGGCTCACCCCAATCTGCATCGCCATGGCGCAGCTCGTAGCGATATACGCCTTCTGGCACGGTGGCTCGGTCAATGCGGCATTCCGTAAACAAGGCCGGTCGGTCAAAAATCGTGACCTCCTGATAGGTCACCTTCTGCGCGTCATAGCTCATCTGGCTTCACCTCGTTCTCTGTGTTTCTTTTGCACTCTCTGTTGTGCTAAAAACTCCGGCACATCTTGGAAACCGAAGGTATCGGCGTAGTAGGCAGTTTTCTTTCCGGCCTGTGTCAGTACCACCACATCGCTTACGGACAGGGAACGCATCCGACGGGCAAAGGGGCGGTGGTCGCTGTTGTGCTTTGTCCAAAGATGCTCCAGCGAATTTTCCTTTGCGAACATACCGGCGTAAGAACGCCGATAATCAGCGCTCTGGAGTTTTCCCTTTGCCGCCGCGTAAGACCGGAAATAGTAGTCCACATCAGCAGTTGCGGGGATCTGATAGATTTCATAGGTGCAGATCTCGTCGCTGATTTTCGGCGTTCTGGGAACATAGGTGTTGCCGCTGCGTTCCTGCATTTCCGCAAACTCGCAAATATGATAGGCGGAGTTGCCGACGCAGACATGGCAATCGTCAATGTACTTACAGGGCAAAACCATCTTTTCACCGTCAAAGCGGGTAATGACGATGCTTTCCCCGTCCTTGATGGTAAAGAGCGTGTGGTATTCACTGTCGATGAAGCGGATCATGCGCTCATCCTTGTTAGGGTTTGGAAAGGCGATAACGCCCATGATGTTTACCGGCTCACGGTCTGTCATTCTCTTTCACCTCTATCGTTCTAAAAAATAAGGCCGAGACATTCATCGTAGAATAATCCCGGCAAAGCGAAACGGCACGGTTTCCCGTGCCGCTCATTCGATGATTCGATTATCGTATGCCCCGATCCTGCTTGGCCGGACGCCTTTTGGTCGGGGCGTTCTTCACCCTTTCCAGAGAATAATCCAAGATTCGCTCCTTGCGTTTTTCCAGCATGGTGCAATAGAAGCGTTTCTGCAAGTCCGTAATAAACGGCGTATCCGCAATGAGCTTGCGTATCCTTGCCATATCAATACGGGGGACAATGCGCTTCAATGCGCGGTTACAGTCCTCATTTTGCAGGGAAGAAATGAAATCAAAATACTTGATCTTTTTCCCGTTGACCATGATCGCAGAGGTGGGGATCTCGAAAATGCGGTAATTCATGTCCTGCTCACTGGCAAGCACCGTTTCCATGATCTTTTCGTCCGCTTGGGGATACAGACTGCTGCCGCAGTCATAGACCGGAGCCAGCGTCATCTGATCCGTCCGCGCATCATAGAGGAAACCCCAGTTGCCGTTATGCCGGTCCCAGTTGCCAATCAGCGCATCAACAATGAACATATCCCAGAATCTCTCCGTTACCGCCATGCGGTCAACTGCATTTTGCTCCTCAAAGGTGTGAAGAATATCGGACAATTCCGTGCCGTAGCCGCTGCGCTCAGAGTCAATGATCTGGTTTTTCAGGGAGGCGAAATCCTGTAGGGTGACACCCGGCTCTGTAAAGTCGCCGCAGGCCACCACGATTTTTTCTTTCCCCTTTACGGTATAGGTGCCAAGCATGGTTTTCTGCACAGGAATACCAATGCTCTCATAGATCTGGCAGCCAAGATACTCGGAAAAGCAGCTGTTGCTGTAGCTCATGTCCTTGTTTTTGGTGGGCGGAGGAGGAAATTTCAGCATATATTGCTGCCCCTCGTAAATCACAGAGATCTTGCTGCCGTTTGCACCGGCATACATTTTGTTTCGCTTCGGAAGGTTTGTAAAATCAACGATCTGCATTTATTCACTCCCGTTCCATTCTCAGATATTTTTCACGGAGATACCACGCCTGCTCTGGGCTGATGATCTGGTTGACCTCCGCACTGTTGATGTCGCTTTGCAGATTGCAGTAATCGCAGTCCCAAAGCGTATAGTTCTCGCCATTGTCCACCTTCTGCCACGCTTTCACCATGGCTTGGATGGACTCCTGCAAAAATTCCGGCAGTCCGCACTCCAGATAGCTGCGGTCTTTGGGAAGGCCCTTTTCGTCATAGAGGGAGGACAGTTTCATCATGTCCTCCATCGTGCAGTTCAGCGCCTGCGCCAGCTTTTGCACCGTCTTTGCATTGCACCGCTCCATATCGCTTCTTCCGGCGCATATATCCATAATCGTCGTCTTGGGAACGCCGCTGAGCTTGGATAGCTGATATTTTGAAAGGTTCCGCTCATTGAGCAAAGTCTGCAAGTCCATTTTCCTCGTCTCCTGTTCTGAAGGGTTCTTGCGACACTTTCATTATATCGGCATGCCGACTTAGCGTCAATAGCAATGAGGCGACTTCTTTCTCACATCTTTGCCAGATGTCACCGCTCTGTTTTATGCTCCCCAGATTTTCTCTCATGTGGCACACACCTCTGCCACTCCATTTGCTTCTCGCATTCATTTCCGGCCCGTTCACAGAAATCCTCGATGCAGGAGCTGCGGTCAGAGCGGTAATGCCCCCAAAAGAAATTGGGTGGGCCGTCCCCGTCGTCTTTGCAGTTGCGCTGCCATGTGACAAAGGGGGCAGGGGCTTTTTCACATTCGCCCATGACAAACTCGGCACTGCCGACGCGGATGCGGGCGGTGATGTGGTATTCCTGATTGACCATTTCCCCCACTACATAGCTGCCGTGTTCTAACTGGACGGTGCAGCTCCCGTTTTGTGCAAAGGTCGCTGTCACCGGCATGGCCGGTACTCCACATAGCATATCCGGCAGCATGATGAACTGCGACCTTTGGCCCATCAGCTCTTGCGGCAGTTTGTCCACGGGCAGATAAAAGTGCTGTTTGCCCATGATCTCATAGCGCAACAGGAAACTGCTGACGGGATAGTACACGCTCATGATTGGGTCTTTGATATGGCCTTGGACGATGTTGGAATTCACATATCTTGCGTTATCCAAATACCATTGCGGGTTCGCGCCCGGTGTGTTCCAGCCGAACATGGAGCCTGCCAGCATTGCCGCTTCCTGAATATCCGTGATGCCGCGCCGCACATTATGGCTGCTGGCGATCTCGCGGTTTTCCTTCCGGCTGCCGGTGTCCCACTCAGAGGGATAATAGCCGCGCTCACCGCACCGGATGATAATAAGCTGCCCGCTGGACGGCAGAATGGAAAAACAGGTTTCCGGCAGGTCATTCCTGCGCATCGGTTCGTTCCTCATCGCACCTGCTCCTGCTGCCGCTTGCGGTGCCAACCTTCCAACAGCTTGATAATGACATCCTCCATCTGCTTTGGGGTGTAGCTGGGTGGGAAATACTTTTGCAGCCGGTCATTTCGGATGGTGACCTTGCGCTCCAACGGCTTCTCCTCCCGCATGATGAGGTCGATGATGTTATTCTCCAGCTCGCCCTCGGCGCTGAGCTGCTTGAGCCGCTGAGCCTGTCCCAGCGACGGGGTCACTTCATCGCGCTCCATGACAAGCAGGAGGTAGGTCTGTTCTTTTTCGGACAGGTGGGAGAGAAAATCCGCTGCGGGAGCAAGTTTCAAAAAGCCTTTATCTACGGCCTCAACAAGCGGAGGAATAAGCAAATTCAAACGAACATACCGTTGAATTTGCGTTGCACTTTCCTTGACTTGTTCACCAAGAATACTTACAGAGTAGTTTTCTTTCAACTTCTCCCCATTTTGGGGAGAAGTGCCGAATCGCTTCTGCCCCTGCCGCTTCATGGCGTCCAGTTTCAGCTTGTAGGCTTTGGCTTTCTCGCTGGGCAGCAGGTCCTCACGGTTGATGTTGTAGTCCACGACCAAAATGTCCGCTTCCTCGTCGCTGTAATTGCGGACGATGACGGGGCGGGTATCCAATCCCACGGCCTTCGCGCAGTAATCCCGCCGGTGGCCGGAGATAATTTCATATCCGCCAGCGTCACGGGGACGGACGATCAACGGCTCAGCGATGCCGATATGCTCAATGCTGTCCATGAGCCGTACCAGATCAGGCGTGGGGCGGTCAATGGTGTATGGCTGGCGGGAGTATGGGAAAACTTCTGAGGCAGGAACGATCTGAATCCGCTCCTGCCGGTCAGCTTCTCGCTCCGCGTCCGTTTTGAACAGGTCATCGTACCGGGTCAGCTCGATGCCGCTTAATTTGCTTGCCAAGGCTCAACACCTCCCTCGTCAGATTTTCATACGCCAGCGCCGCCTTGCCACTGCGGTCATGGTCGTAAATGCTTTTGTTTTCTACGCTGATCTCCGCCGCCTTGATGGAACGGGGAATTTCGCTTGCGAACACATGACCGCCGTAGGTTTTGCGGACAAGCGCATTGATCTCCCGCGCCAGTGTGGTACGGCTGTCCACCATCGTCAGCACAATACCGTCCACCTCCAGCTTCGGGTTGAGCTGCCGTTTCACGCGGGTGATGGTTCGCAAAAGCTGTTCCAGCCCCTTTGCGGGGAGATATTGCGCCTGCACGGGGATAATCACGCTGTCCGCAGCGGTCAGGGCGTTGATGGTCAGCATACCGAGGGATGGCATACAGTCGATGAGCGCGTAGTCATAGCGGTCTGCCACCGTGGACAGATATTGCCGCAGCACCGTTTCACGGCTCATGGTGTTGACCAGCGTGACCTCCAGTGCCGACAGCTCGATATTGGCGGGGACAAGGTGGACGCCGGACGGGTGGTGCAGAATGCCCTCACCGGGGGCGATGGGCTGCTCTGCGATGATCTTCTCCATCAGAGTGGAGAGCGTGGGGGATAATTCGTCAGGCTGCGGCCAGCCCAACATCTGCGTGAGATTGCCTTGTGCATCGGCGTCGATCAGCAGGACTTTTTTACCTTGCCGAGAAAGACCAATGCCGAGGCTGGCGGCTGTGGTGGTCTTACCCACGCCGCCCTTCTGATTTGCCAGTGCGATTGTTTTCACGGGTTCGATGCTCCTTTCAGTCGTAAAATGGGTTTCAAAAAAGCAGAGCTGTTCGCTCTGCCTATCCGCTGTCGTGGAAGTCGTGATTCACTTTGGCGCGGTAGTAGCTGCCGCAGGTAGCCGGGGCGTTGAACAGCATCTCCAGTAGATAGGCTTTGATGTTGCGAATGTCCGCGGTGCTCTCCCGCAGGCAGTCCAGCACATACTCGATGTGGGAGGAATCCAGCTTCAGAAAACGCTCCTTCACTAACGCCGTATAAAGCTGCTTTCCACCGATCCGCATGAAGCTGCCTTGTGTGCAGAGGACCTCCAGCATGAGGTCCGCGATCTCGTCGATGTCGTCATAGGGATGCTGCCGGCGCAGGTGGTCATACTCGATGTTCTCCCGAATCTCTTTTCGGTATCCCTCGATCACATCCTCCGGCTGCGCGCCCGGATGGATAGATGAATCAGTATTACTCAACTCAGTATTATTCTTATCAGTCTTATTACCCTCGGTTTTTCCGAGGTCTTGACTTCTGATTTTCCGAGGTCCAGACTTCGGTTTTTCAGAACTCTTGACTTCGGTTTTTCCGAAGTCTGGATTTCGGCAGCTCGGAGGCTCCGGTTCCGGCGTATCCTTGCCCGGTTCGTCCTCCATGCCCATGAAGCGGAGAACATAGATTTTTGCCGGTCTGCCAAGCCCCTGCTTGACCCGCTTAATGAGGCCAACGCCTTTGGCGCTGTCCAGCTCCGCGAACAGCTTGACCGCCTTATCTGTCTTGCAGCAGAGCTGTTCGCACGCCTCCTCCAGCGTAAAGTAGATATACACATGGCCGTCATCGTCCATCCAGCCGTTTCTCATGGACAGGCTCATGCGGTCCAGCATGAGGCCGTACAGCAGCTTCGCGTCGGTGGAGAGCCGCCGAAAGTACGGCTCGGTGATCAGGAGCTTGGGGATGCGGAAAAAGGCGTATTGCTCGGCGTCCATGCCGAGATGGTATGCAAAGATCGCCTGCGGCATATCTGACACCTCCGTTCTGCCACAGTTTTTATATATCTCTCAACGGCGGTCTGTGGTATAGTAAAAGGGAGCATTGACGCGCAATGCTCCCTTACCGTAACCGGACCTGCCGGTGGATTCTTATTCAGTTTGACTTAACACATCACTGTCAGCCGTTTGTCAAATAATTGTGTTTCCCGCATGGGGTTTTCCCTTGATTTTGCCCTTATCAGCTCACGCGGTCAAGGGTAACAGCGTATAAAAGAAGATAATTTCGGGTGGTTTTGATTTCTCAATAAACCCAGTGATTTCAATGCTTTGCGCCGTTTTTGACGGTTGCTTATAACCGCTAATACCGGGTGAAATATTTGGGTAGTGCGAATTCCGGTTTTCCCCCAGAATATAGATGGTCTCGTCGGACTGGAAGATGTGGTTGGGGCCCGGCATGGGCTCCAGGAGGCCGCCCCGCCTGGTGGCCAGGATGTTGATGTGGTATTTCTGGCGGACTGCCAGCTCGATGACTGACCTGCCCATCCAGGCGGAGGGGACGGCTGTCTCAAAGATGGAGTAGTCCTGCGTCAGCTCTATGTAGTCAAAGATGTGGTCGCTGCTGTAGCGGACCGCCGCCCATACGGCCATTTGCTTTTCCGGATACACCACATCGTCCGCACCGTTTCGCAGCAGGAATTTGGCGTGGACGTCCCGGGTGGCCCGGGAGAGGACAAAGGGGGCGCCCTGTTCCTTCAGCAGCGCGGTGGTCTCAAGGGAGCTCTGAAAGTCGTCGCCGATGGCCACGACGCACAGGTCAAAGTTCCGCACCCCCAGGGAGGCGATGAAGTGCTCATCCGTCCCGTCTCCGATCTGGGCGTTGGTCACATAGGGCAGCGCGCTGTTGACCCGTTTTTCATCCTTGTCCACGGCCAGCACCTCGTGGTGCAGGTCATTGAGCTTCTGGGCCATGTGGCGGCCAAAGCGCCCCAGGCCGATCAGCAATACGGATTTCATGAAACTGCTCCTTTCTTGTCATCCCACAGTGACCCGCTCCTGGGGGAACTGCGTCATGGGAACCGGGGTTCCGGAGGTCACGGCGTAAATCATGGTAAGCCCGCCCACGCGGCCGAAATACATCAGGATGATGAGAATCAGCCGGGAGGGGGAGGACAGCCCCGGCGTGATGCCCAGGGAAAGGCCCACGGTGCCGATGGCGGATGCGGTTTCAAACAGCGCGGCCATCAGCGGCACGCCGTCGATGATGGAGATCAGGACTCCACCCGTCAAAAACAGCAGCAGGTAGAGAAGCAAAATGGCCGCCGCGCTGCGCAGCGTCTCATCGGGAATCCTGCGCCCAAAGCACTGGGCGCTGCCCCGGCGCCGGAAAACCGCGTAGGAGCTGAGCAGCAGGACCGCCAGAGTGGTGGTCTTGAAGCCGCCCGCCGTGGAACCCGGCGAGCCTCCGATCAGCATCAGGAGAATCATCATCAGCTGGCCTGGCTGGCTCAGCCGCCCCAGGTCCACGGTGTTGAACCCGGCGGTTCGGGGCGTGACGGACTGGAAGAGAGAGGCCGCCGCCCGCTGGCCAAGGGAGAGATCCTGCCACTGGGGCTGGCGAAACTCAAAGAGGAATAAATAGAGAAACCCGCCTGTGATCAGGGCAAAGGTGGTGGTCAGAATCAGCCGGCTTTGGAGGCGGTAGGACCGGAGGCGCGGGCCGTGCTCCCTAAAGTCGTGCCAGGTGAGAAATCCCAGCCCGCCCAGCACGATCAGCGCGGCCACGGTGCAGCTGACCAAAAAGTCCCCCGTGTAGCCGGTGAGGGAGGAAAAGGCGCTGCCGCCTGCGCCCATCAGGTCGAACCCGGCGTTGCAAAAGGCGGAGACGGAGTGGAAGAGTCCGTACCAGAGGCCTTTAAAGAATCCAAACTCAGGACAAAAGCGCAGCGACAGCAAGACCGCGCCAGCCGCCTCGATCAAAAAGGCGGTTTTCAGGATAAACCGGGTCTGGCGGACAATGCCGCCCACCTGGGGCGCGGAGATGGACTCCTGCATGATCCAGCGCTGGCGCAGGCCGATTTTTTTCCCGGTGAAGATGGAGATGGCCACCGCCATGGTCACAACCCCCATGCCGCCGATCTGGATCAGCAACAGGATCACCGCCTGGCCAAAAGACGACCAGTAGAGGGCCGTGTCGTGCAGCACCAGCCCGGTGACGCAGGTGGCCGACGTGGCGGTGAACAGAGCGTCCAGGAAGGAGGCTCTCTCCCCTCCGCTGACGGCAAAGGGCAGCATCAGCAGCGCCGTGCCCGCAAGAATCAGGGTAAAAAAGCCAAGGATGATGATCTGGGCCGGCGTGACGCGGTCATTTTTCCAAAACGGCATGGGACTCCCTCCCGGATGATCCGGGTTTTGGCTCGCCCGGCTTCATGAAACGCATCCAATCTGAATTGTCCCCATTGTACCATCTGCCGGATGAGGATGTGGTTAAAGAAACCGGCAGGGCATTAATGCCGCATAAAGATTGATCTTAATGCAATCTTAATGGTTGGAGAAAAAAGAAAATGCGGCGCTGATGGGACGTGTGCTATACTGTAGGCGTAAGCATAAGGAGGTGTGAAATGGAGCAGAGAGGACCGGAGATTCAGGCCCCGGCCTGGGAGGATTGGCGGCTGGAGGGGCGCGGACCCGGAAAGCTGAAGATCTTTTTCGGCTATGCGGCCGGCGTGGGCAAGACTTACGCCATGCTGGAGGCGGCACACCGGGCCAGGGATGGGGGCGTGGATGTGGTGGCCGGGTACATCGAGCCCCACACGCGCCCGGAGACCATGGCTTTGCTGGACGGGCTGGAACTGCTTAAGGCAAGGGAAATTACCTACAGAGGCATCCGTCTGCGGGAGTTCGACCTGGACGGCGCTCTGCGGCGGCGGCCTCAGCTGATCCTGGTGGATGAGCTGGCCCACACCAACGCGGAGGGGTGCCGCCACGTCAAGCGGTACCAGGATGTGCAGGAGCTGCTGCGCGCCGGGATCAACGTCTACACCACCGTCAACGTGCAGCACCTTGAGAGCCTGAACGACGTGGTGGCCTCCATCACAGGCGTCACGGTGGCCGAGCGGATTCCGGACCACGTTTTTGACTCCGCCAGCCAGGTGGAAGTGGTGGATCTGGAGCCCGCCGATCTGCTGGAGCGGCTGCGCTCCGGGAGGGTTTACGGGAAACGCCAGGCCAGCAGCGCCATGGCCCATTTCTTTACGGAGAAAAACCTGGCGGCCCTGCGGGAGATCGCCCTGCGCCGCAGCGCCGACCGGCTGGAGAAGACCCCTGTTTCGGAGGGCGGGCGGGTCAAGGCCGGGGAGCACATCATGATCTGCCTTTCCGGCGCGCCCACCAACGCCAAGGTTATCCGCACCGCCGCCCGCATGGCGGAGGCATTTCACGGGGCGTTTACCGCGCTGTATGTGGAGACGCCGGCCCTTGCCGCGCAGAGCGAGGCGGAGAGCGGACAACTCCGGGCCAACCTGAGGCTGGCGGAGGAGCTGGGCGCCCGGATCACCACCGCCTACGGGGACGATCCGGCGGTGCAGATCGCGGAGTACGCCAGAATCAGCGGGGCCTCCAAAATTGTCCTGGGCCGGAGTCCTCAAAGGAAGAATCCCTTCTTTCCCGGCAAAAGCCTGATGGACCGGCTGGGAGAGCTGGCCCCGGACCTGGACATCCATATCATCCCGGACCAGCCCCGGCAGATGAGGCGGCGTCCCCCCAATCCCCACCGGGAGCGCTTTTCCCTGAAGGATGCGCTGAGGACGCTGGGCATTCTGGCCGTGTGCACCGCGGTGGGATACCTTTTCAAGGGGCTGGAGTTCACCTCAGCCAACATCATCATGGTGTATATCCTTGGGGTGCTGGTGGTTTCCATGGTCACCACAGGACGCAGCTACAGCCTGAGCGCCTCGGTTTTGGCGGTTTTGATTTTCAACTTCTTTTTCACCCATCCCTACTTTACGCTGATGAGCGACCCAAGCTATATTGCCACCTTTGGCGTCATGCTGACGGTGGCGCTCCTGAGCAGCTCTCTGACCACCCGGATCAAACGGCAGGCCATTTTGAGCGCCCGCAAGGCCTACCGCACGGAGGTGCTCCTTGAGACCAGCCAAAAGCTTCAGAAGGCGGAGGACGCCGAGGCCATTCTGGCGGTGAGCGCGGCGCAGCTGGGCAAGCTCCTGGAGCGGGATCTGGTTTTGTACCCGGTGGAGGACGGCAGAAAGCTGCTGAAGGCCAGGGCCTTCCCGATCTCCGGGGACAGCGACCTGAGCGGCTGCCTCACCGGCGCGGAGCGGGCCGTGGCCCAGTGGGTCATGCAGAACAACAAGCACGCCGGCGCCACCACCAATACGCTGCCCAGTGCAAAATGCCTCTACATGGCCGTGCGCGGCTCCGGACGGGCCCTGGCCGTGGTGGGGATTGCCATCGGGGCGGGGGAAAAGCTGGACACGTTTGAAAAAAACCTGATGGTGGCCATCCTGGATGAATGCGGCCTGGCGCTGGAAAAGGAGGAGATGACCCGGGCAAAGCAGAAGATCGAGGAGAGCGCCCGGCAGGAGGCGCTGCGGGCCAATCTGCTGCGGGCCATTTCCCACGACCTGCGCACTCCGCTGACAAGCATCTCCGGCAGCGCCGGAATTCTGATGGAGCGCAGCAGCATCCTGGACCAGGACAAGCGCAGGGAGCTGTACTGCTCCATCTATGACGACGCCATGTGGCTCATCAACCTGGTGGAGAACCTGCTGTCCATCACCCGCATGGAGGACGGCACCGTCCGGCTGAACATGCAGCCGGAGTTGTTGGACGAGGTGTTTCAGGAGGCCCTGGCCCACCTGGACCGCAGCGCGGACAAACACCATATCTCCGTGGAACTTGAGGACGACCTGCTGATGGGCGACCTGGATGCCCGGCTCATTGTGCAGGTGGTCATCAACATCGTCAACAACGCCGTCAAATATACGCCGGAGGGGTCCTGCATCGTGCTGAGCGCCAGACGGGCCGGGCAGGATATTGAGGTCCGGATCGCGGACGACGGGCCGGGCATCCCCGACGAGGCCAAAGGACGGCTTTTTGACATGTTCTACACGGCGGACAACGCCCGGGGAGACGGCAGACGGGGCCTGGGCCTGGGGCTCTCCCTCTGCAAATCCATCATCGCCGCCCACGGGGGCGCCATCTCAGTGACCGACAACCAGCCCCACGGGGCGGTATTTGGCTTTACACTGCATGCATCGGAGGTGAATGCGCATGAATAAACCGCAGATTTTGGTTGTGGAGGACGACATGGCCGTGGGCAACCTGATCGCAACCACTCTGGAGACCCAGAATTACCAGTACCACCGCGCCAGAAACGGAGCGGGCGCGGTGATGGACGCCCTCTCCTACCGGCCGGACGTGGTGCTGCTGGACCTGGGCCTTCCGGATATGGACGGCGTGGAGATCATCCGGAAGATCCGGGCCTGGAGCAATATGCCCATCATCGTGGTGTCCGCCCGCAGCGAGGACGCCGACAAGGTGTCCGCCCTGGACGCGGGTGCCGACGACTACCTGACCAAGCCTTTTTCCGTGGAGGAGCTGCTGGCGCGGCTGCGGGTGGCCCTGCGCCGGGTGCGCTACGACAGTGAGAAGATCAGCGAAGAAGCGGCCGCCTATGAAAACGGGGAGCTGAAGATCGACTATGCCGCCGGATGCGTCTACCGCGGCGGAGCGGAGATCCACCTGACGCCCATTGAGTATAAGCTCCTGTGCCTGCTGGCCAAGAACACCGGAAAAGTGCTGACCCACAACTACATCTTGGGCAAGGTATGGGGAAGCGCCTCCGCGTCCGATACCCCTTCGCTGCGGGTATTCATGGCCACGCTCCGTAAAAAGCTGGAGGCGGACCCCAGCCATCCCCAGTATATCCAGACCCACATCGGAGTGGGGTATCGGATGCTCCGTCAAAAGCCGGCGGGCGGCCGGGACGGGGGCGAATGAATTGAGCGGCCCCACCCTGCGCAAAGGGAGCCGCTTCAGCGCGTGAGCGGCTGATTGCCGGCACTGTGAAACCATGTCCAATCACGCGTTTGCTGAGCGCGTTTTTTACGTTGGATTCCCGGGTCGGCTGTTTCCGGCCCGGGAATCCAATTTTATCTTTTCAGAAAAAGCGGTTTTTTCTTTTGAAGAGTACCGTACAATAAATGGGAGCCGGGTTTGTACTCCGTGGCCAAAGACGGCCGCAGGCGCGTCCAGCCTGCAAAAAGAAGAATTTTACAGCTGTTTAGCGGGGAGAACAGCGGGAAAACAGTTGCACCAGAAGGCATTTTGGTCTATACTATTAAAATCTATTGGTATGAGTATTTCGCCCCGGGGCCTGCCTCTGGACGGAAATCAGGGAGAAAAAGAGATGAACAAAAAGATTTCCCGGCTGCTGGAGCCGAACATGAAGCTCTATTTCTTTGTCCTGCTGGCGTTTTCCGCGGCGGCGGTGGTGGTCAAGCCTGCGGTGGGCGTGATCCAGTGCGCCGTCACCGTGGTGCTGTATGTGTATTTCCGCAACACCAATCAAAAGCGCAAGCAGGGGATTTTGCAGTACATCGACAGTTTGACCGGCAGCGTGGAGACCGCCAGCAAATCCACGCTGATCAACTCCCCGCTGCCCATGATGGTCTACCGGCCGGATACCGGCGAGGTGATCTGGAGCAACGAGGGCTTTTTGCAGCTGGCCGGCGTGCGGGAGCACCTCTTTGAGATCAAGGTGGCCGACGCCGTGCCAAACTACTCCTCCCGGTGGCTTCTGGAGGGGAAGCAGGAGTGCCCGGAGCGGGTGGAGATGAACGGACGGCTGTTCCGGGTCTACGGCAATCTGGTCCGCACCGGAAAGGGCCAGGGCCAGGGACTGCTGGCCACTACCTATTGGGTGGACACCACCGATGCCGACCACATCCGGGACCGGTATACGGCCACCCGCCCGGTGGTCTCCATCATCACCATCGACAACTATGAGGACCTGATGAAGGCCTGCCCCGACGCCACGCGCAGCGCGGTGCTGGCCCAGATCGACGAGAAGATCAACACCTGGGCCTCCGCCGCCCGCGGCATGCTGGTGAAGGCGGACCGGGACCAGTATCTCTTCCTCTTTGAAGAGCAGTACTATGCCCAGTTTGCCGCCGACCGGTTTTCCGTGCTGGACGCGGTGCGGGAGATCAAGGTGGGGGACAGCTTTCAGCCCACCCTTTCCATCGGCGTGGGCCGGGACGGCGACAGCATGGCGGACCTCTACAAATACGCCTCCCTCTCCGTGGAGATGGCCCTCAGCCGGGGCGGCGACCAGTGCGCCGTGCGCAACAAGATCGACTTTGAGTTCTATGGAGGCCGCTCCAAGAGCACGGAAAAGAGGACCAAGGTCAAATCCCGGGTCATGGCCAATGCCCTTGGCGAGCTGATCGCCGACGCCAAGCAGATATACATCATGGGCCACGTCAACGCCGACATGGACTGCCTGGGCGCGGCGGCCGGACTTTGCAGCATTGCCCGCAAACGGGGCAAGCGGGCCCAGATCGTTATGGATGTGGAGCGCAACTCCGCCCGGCCCCTGTTGGCCCGCTTTCAGGACCTGCCGGAATATGAGGACGTCTTTGTCTCCGGCAGCGAGGCCTTTTTGAAGATGCAGGCGGGCTCGCTGCTGATTGTGGTGGACACCAGCCGCCCCGAGCGGGTGGAGCACCAGCAGCTGCTGGAATCCTGCAACCGGGTGGCGGTGATCGACCACCACCGCCGGGCCTCCAGCTACATCGAAAACGCGGCCCTCAACTTCCACGAGCCCTACGCCTCCTCCGCCTCGGAGCTGGTGACGGAGCTGCTGCAATACCTGATGGAGCCCACGGACCTTCTGCGGGCGGAGTCCGAGGCGCTGCTGGCCGGCATTGTGTTAGATACCAAAAACTTCACCATGCGCACCGGAGGGCGCACCTTTGAGGCCGCGGCCTTCCTGCGCCGCTCCGGCGCGGACACCGCCGAGGTGCAGCGCCTCTTCCAAAACGACCTCTCGTCCATGATCTCCCGCTACGCCATCATCCGCCAGGCGGAGCTCTACCGGGACGACATCGCCATCGCATCGGTGGAGGAGGATGGGGTGGAGCGGGTCACCGCGGCCCAGGCCGCCGACGAGCTGCTGACCCTCAAGGGGGTGCAGGCATCCTTTGTTCTCTATCAGGCCGGCAGCGACGTGTCCATGTCCGCCCGTTCCCTTGGTGAAATCAACGTGCAGGTGATTGTGGAGGCTTTGGGCGGCGGAGGAAACTCCACCACCGCCGGCGGCCGGATTGCCGACACGGATGTGGAGAGCGTGCATCAGCAGCTGATAGACGCCATTGACCAGTATTTCGAAAAATAAGGAGAAAACGCCATGAAAGTGATTTTACAGCAGGATGTGAAGGGCCAGGGGAAGAAGGGACAGCTGGTGGAGGTGTCCGAGGGCTACGCCCGGAACTTCCTCCTGCCCCGGAAGTTGGCAGTGCCCGCCACGGCGGACGCTATCAACACCATGAATTTGAAGGAGAAGGCCAAAAAGGCCGAGGAGGCCCGCCTGAAGGCCCAGGCCGAGGAGATTGCCGAAAAGCTGAAGGAGTGCCAGGTGCGCGTCACCGCCAAGGCCGGCAACGGCGGACGGCTCTTCGGCGCCGTCACCACCAAGGAGATCGCCGAAGCCCTTGCCCAGCAGTATCAGCTGGATGTGCCCAAGCAGAAACTGGCCTTAGATGAGCCCATCAAGAGCTTCGGTACCTTCCAGGTGAAGGCCAAGTTGGGCTATGAGGTCACCGGAACCGTCTACGTGCTGGTGACGGAGGAGAAGTAAGAAAGCCGCTGAAGCGTACTTACGCCGCCGATCAGGCGCGTGAAACCGGAGTTGGAGGTGAGGAGAAATGGCAATGGAGGAGCTGCTGCTGCGGCAGATGCCCCACTCCCTGGAGGGGGAGCAGGCGGTCCTGGGCTCCATGCTCATCGATTCAGGCTGTGTGAAGGATGTGATGGAGAAGCTGCGGCCGGAGGATTTTTACCTGCGGCAGAACCGGGAGATCTTTGAGACCATCTACTCCATGTTCATCTACTCCAAGCCCATCGACGGCATCACCGTGGCGGGGGAGATGCAGAAAAACGGCACCTTTGACCCTGACACCACCCGGGATTACCTGATCCAGCTGATGGACATCACCCCCACCTCCGCCAACGTGATGGAGTATGCGTCCATTGTCCGGGACAAGGCCCTGCTGCGCTCCGTGGCCACCGCGGCCTCGGAGATCACCGCCCTGGTCCAGGAGGGAACCGGCGAGGCCCGGGAGACGCTGGAGGCGGCGGAGCAGAAAATCTATGCCATCCGCCGGGGCAGAAGCGCCCAGGACATGGTTTCCATTGCCACGGTGCTGCCCGGCGTGCTGGACCACCTCTCGGAGATGAGCGAGGCCGGAGGGCAGAAGCTGCCGGGCCTCTCCACAGGCCTGAGCGCCGTGGACGCCAAAATTTCGGGCCTCAACAAGTCCGATCTGGTGCTGCTGGCGGCCCGCCCTGGCATGGGCAAGACCTCCATGGCGCTGAATATGGCGCTGAACGTGGCCAAGGCCTCGGGCAAGACCGTGGCCATCTTCTCTCTTGAGATGTCCCGGGAGCAGCTGGCCACCCGGCTTTTATCCAGCGAGGCGCTGGTGGAGAACACCCGGCTCATCACCGGAAGCCTCCGGGAGACGGATTGGGTGAAGATCGCCGACGCCGCCTCCGCCCTGAGCCAGACCGACATCCGCATCGACGACAACCCCCTTTTGACGGTGGCGGATATGAACGCCAAGTGCCGCCGGCTGGAGAACCTGGGCCTTGTGGTCATCGACTATCTCCAGCTGATGACCTCGGCGGGCAACAAGGGCTATTCAGGAGAAAACCGCCAGCAGGCGGTCTCCGATATCTCCCGTATGATGAAGATTATGGCAAAGGAATTGGATGTGCCGGTTCTGTGCCTGTCCCAGCTCTCCCGCGCCAATGAGAAGCGGGACGACAAGCGGCCCATGCTCTCCGACCTGCGCGAGTCCGGCGCCATCGAACAGGACGCGGACATTGTGCTCTTTTTGTTCCGGGAGGACTACTACAGCGAAGACAGCGACAAACACAACATCGCCGAGTGCATTGTGGCGAAAAACCGCCACGGCGAAACCGGAAAGGTGGAGCTGCGGTGGATGCCGGAGTACACCACCTTCGGCACGCTTGAAAACCGGTATGAGGAGTAAGGACGCTGAGCGGCTGATTCGGCTGGCCTGGCCCTGCCTGGACCGATGGCGGCCCGATATGGGCGGAGCCGTGGTCTGCGCGGTCTCCGGCGGAATGGACTCCATGTGCCTTCTCCACCTTTGCGCGGCCTGGGGCGCCGAACGGGGCGTAAAGGTCATCGCCGCCCACTTCCACCATGGTCTGCGGGGCGAGACTGCGGACCGGGACGAGGCATTTGTCCGCCGCTGGTGCAAAGAAAGGGAACTTCCCTTTACAGCGGGCCGGGGCGATACCGCCCAGTGGGCCAGAGAGCACAACCTGACGGTGGAGGAGGCGGGGCGGAACCTGCGCTACTCCTTTTTGCACCGCGCGGCGGAGGAGTCCGGCGCCGGGCTGATCCTCACCGCCCACCACGCCGACGACAACGCGGAGACCATTTTGCTGAATCTGTGCCGGGGCACCGGCCTTGCGGGGTTGACGGGCATTCCGCCCCGGCGGGGTAATATCGCCCGCCCCCTGATCGAGGCGACCCGGGAGGAGATCGAGGCCTATGCCGCCGCCTGGTCCATCCCCCATGTGGAGGACGAGACCAACGAGTCGGATTTTGCGGCCCGGAACCTGCTGCGCCACCAGGTGATGCCGGTTTTGCGGCGGATCAATCCAAGGGCGTCGGAGAACATGGCCCGCTGTGCCGCCATTGTCCGGGAGGAGAGCGACGCCCTGACCGCTCAGATGCAGCAGCTGCTTGGCAGGGCTCAGTATCAAAACGGCGGCGTCCGGCTCCCGGTGGGAGTGCTTTTGAGCGCGCCTGAACCGTTGCGGCCCCGGCTGCTGCTGGAGCTGTGGAAGGGACTAAAGGCCGGCCGCAAGGACCTGGGCAGCGTACATCTCCAGGGCATGATCGAACTTTCAGAGGGCGGGGAGATGGATCTGCCCCACGGATTTACCGCCGTCCGCCGCCAGGGGGTTCTGGAGCTGATGCCCAGGCGGCGCTCAGAGGGGGAGCGCCCTCTGAAGGTGGGCTCCACGCTGGAGTGGGGAGACTTTTTGATTACCTGCCGCACGGCGGAACCCGGTTTGCAGGGAAAGGGGTCACTGCTTCTGAGCTGGGACGGCGAGGCGCTGAGCGTGGGTCCCTGGCGCTCGGGAGACAGGATGGAGCTGCCCGGCACCCGGGGCAATCGCGGGGTGAAGCGGATTTTCGCGGACCGGGGGATTCCGCCCCGGCGGCGGGACCTGCTGCCCGCCTTTTATGCGGATGGACGCGTGGCCGCCATCTGGGGCCTGGGAGTCGACAAAGGCTTTCTGCCCCGGAAGGGCAGAGGGGCCGTGGAGATAGAAATCAAGGAGAAGGGGTACAAAACATGGGAAAAAGCATGATGGACCGGGATATCCTGAAGGTCCTGTTCAGTGAAGAGGAGATCCAGGCGCGGGTGGAGGAATTGGGCGGCGAGCTCTATGAGCGGTTTTGGGATAAAAATCCGCTGTTCCTTGGGGTTTTGAAGGGCTCGTTCGTCTTTATGGCCGACCTGGTCCGCGCCTGCCAGATCAAGAGCGACCTGGAATTTATCGCGGTCTCCTCCTATGAGAACGCCACCGTCAGCTCCGGACGGGTCCAGATCACCCGGGATTTGCAGCAGGACATCACCGGCAGGAACCTGATCGTGGTGGAGGACATCCTGGACTCAGGCAACACCCTGGCCTTTTTGAAGGACTATTTTATGACCAAGGGCGCGGCCTCCGTCACCATCGTGACGTTGTTAGATAAGCCCTCAAGGCGGACAAAGGCCATTAAGCCGGACCTGACCGGCTTTGTGGTGCCGGATGAGTTTGTGGTGGGCTATGGCCTGGACTACGCGCAGAAATACCGCAACGTCCCCTATATCGGCGTTTTAAAGCCGGAGGTATACAGCAATTGACGGCTTCACGCCGCAAAGAGGAGGAAACCCGGTTTGAAAAGCAATAAAACTTCCAATCTGAGCCTGATGCTTCTGCTGTTGGTGATCGTCTTAGGCTTTGCCTACCTGTGGAACGCAAACGATCAGCCGGATCCCCTGCAGTACTCCCAGGTGGTTCAGCTCTTCCAGCAGGAAAAGGTGGAGAGCTTCCAGATTGAGGATAACAGGCTGACCATGCAGCTGCGGGAAAAGGTCAACGGCAGCAACACTGCCGTGGTGGAGCTGTACGACTTTGACCTGTTCTACGACGATCTCAACGACCTGGTCCGGGACCAGTACGCAAGAGGCGTCATCACTACCTATCAGTATTACGCGGATCACTCCACCCCGTGGCTGGAGCTGCTGCTGCCCTATCTTCTGATGGCATTGATGATCGGCCTTTTGTGGTTCTTTGTGCTGGGCCGCACCGCCGGCGGTGGCGGCGGCGGGGATAAGATGGCCCGCTTCAGCTCCGCCCGGGTCAAGACCCTCCAGGACCGGGGCGGCAAGGTCACGTTTCAGGATGTGGCCGGCGCGGAAGAGGAAAAGGAGGAGCTCCAGGAGATCGTGGAGTTTTTGAAGGACCCGCAGAAGTATATCTACTTGGGCGCCCGGATTCCCAAGGGCGTGCTCCTGGTGGGTCCTCCGGGCACCGGCAAGACCCTGCTGGCCAAAGCGGTGGCCGGAGAGGCGGGCGTGGGCTTTTTATCCATCTCCGGCTCCGACTTTGTGGAGCTGTATGTTGGCGTTGGCGCCAGCCGTGTCCGGGACCTTTTTGAGCAGGCCAAGAAAACCGCGCCCGCCATCGTCTTCATTGACGAGATCGACGCCGTGGGCCGTCAGCGCGGCACAGGCCTTGGCGGCGGGCACGACGAGCGGGAGCAGACGCTGAACCAGCTGCTGGTGGAAATGGACGGCTTCGGCTCCAACGAGGGCGTGGTGGTGCTGGCCGCCACCAACCGCTCTGATGTGCTGGACCCGGCCCTGCTGCGTCCGGGCCGCTTTGACCGCCAGATCTATGTGGGGCTCCCCGATATCCGGGGCCGAGAGGAGATTTTGGAGGTTCACGCCCGCAACAAGCCCCTGGCGGAGGATGTGGACCTGTCCACGCTGGCCAGAGCCACCCCCGGCTTCACCGGCGCGGACCTGGAGAACCTGGTCAACGAGGCGGCGCTGCTGGCCGCCCGCCGGAACCAGAAGTTCATCCACATGCAGGAGATGCAGGAGGCCGTGATCAAGGTCATCGCCGGACCGGAGAAGAAGAGCCGGGTGATCCCGGACCACGAACGCAGGCTCACCGCCTATCACGAGGCGGGCCACGCGGTGGTCAGCCACGCGCTGCCCTACTGCGACCCGGTGCGTCAGATCAGCATCGTGCCCCGTGGAAGAGCCGGCGGCATGACCATCTACCTGCCCGAGGAGGACCGCTCCTATCTCTCCAAGAGCTACCTTGAGGACGAGATTGCCTCCCTTCTGGGCGGCCGGGTGGCGGAGCAGCTGGCCATAGGAGATATCTCCACCGGAGCCTCCAACGACCTTCAGCGCGCCTCCCAGATGGCCCACAAGATGGTGGCCTCCTATGGAATGAGCGAAAAGGTGGGGGCCGTTTCCTTTGAGTCGGGCCACGATGAGGTGTTCATCGGCCGGACCATGAGCCAGGGAAGGAGCTATTCCGAGCAAGTGGCCGCCGAAATCGACCAGGAGGTCAAGCGTATCATCGGCGCCGCCTACAAACGCTGCGAAGAAATCCTCACACGGGACCGGGAGAAGTTAGAGCGGGTGGCCCGTTACCTCTTGGAGCACGAGGTCATGGAGAGCGAGGAATTCGAGGCCGTCTACCAGGCTTTGCCGGAAGCCGACCCCTCGTAAGAATAAAAGGAAGCAGGCCGAAATAGCCTGCTTCCTTTTTTGCGCCCGGAATAGTCTGACGCACCGCTGCCGCCGGGGACTTTCTGCAGAGGCGATGTGCTGTCCCATGCGTATGCCGCCGGGCAATGGGCCCATTTGGTCCGGTAGGGATACGCGAAAATTAGAACTATTACACAGATGAAAAGCTGGAAACTTAGATTACATTGGGCGAAATGACGGAAAAGATTGTGCGCCGGTGAGAGACAAAAATCAGGGAATATTTGGTGCCGCGACGGCAAATGTATTTGATACAGAGACAAATGACTTTTAATCAAAGAGTAAATTGGAAGCACAGCCCGCAAAACAGCAAAATCTTTCTGTGGAAAATACCTCTTGAAAAGGGAGGAGGTTTCTCTTAGAATGCAATCACCCCCTTGGGGAAATCTGGATGCCGGCCGTCCTGGGGAAGAGAGGAATGCCGGCCAAATCAGGAGGAAAGAAGCATGAGAAAAGTTCTTGCACTGTCCCTGGCGCTGATGATGGCGCTGAGCCTGGCCGCATGCGGCGGCTCGGGCGGAAGTTCCGGCAGTTCTGATAAAGTGGTGAAAATCGGCGTCTATGAGCCCCAGTCCGGCGACAACGGCGCCGGCGGCAAGCAGGAGATTCTGGGCATGCAGTATGCCCACAGCGTGCAGCCCACCGTGGAGATCGGCGGGGAGACCTACGACGTGGAGCTGGTGATCGTGGACAACGAGAGCTCCAACGACAAGGCCGTGGGCGCCGCCAGCAAGCTGATCTCCAACGGCGTGTCCGTGGTGTTAGGGTCCTATGGCTCCGGCGTGTCCATCGCCGCGTCCGATACCTTTAAAAATGCCGGCGTGCCCGCCATCGGTGTCACCTGCACCAATCCCATGGTAACTGCGGGCAACAGCCATTATTTCCGTGCCTGCTTCATCGATCCCTTCCAGGGGCCTGTGCTGGCCAACTACGCCTATGGCAACTTGGGCGTGCAGAAGGCCTATTGCCTCTCCAAGTTGGGCGATGACTACTCCGGAGGCCTGGTCAGCTACTTTGCCGAGGCATTTGAGGCCCTGGGCGGCCAGGTGGTGAAGGCGGAGTTCCCCGACGGCAACAGCGACTTCACCTCTTATATCACCAGCGCGGTCAACGAGGGCTGCGGCGTGTTCTTCTCCCCCACCTCCACGGAGGCCGCGCAGCTGATCATCAACCAGGCTGCCAGCCAGGGCATGAAGATGCCCATTCTGGCCGGCGACACCTGGGATTCCAACGTGATTTTGGAGGCGGCAAAGGGCACCGACGTTCAGGTGACCGTCACCACCTTCTATGCCGACGGCACCAACCCCGAGTTTGAGGCCAGTTTCAAGGAGTGGATCAACAGCGATCCCACCAACCTGAAGAACAACAACGACAACGATACCCTGGCGGCCGTGTCCGTCATGGGATACGACTCCTACTTCCTGGCTCTGGCGGCCATTCAGGACGCCGCCTCCACCGATCCCGCCAAGGTGATGGAAGCGCTGCCCTCCGTCAGCTATGACGGCATCACCGGCCAGATCGCCTTTGATGAAAACGGCGACGCCATTGTCAAGACCGCTTACGTGAAGACCGCCGACAACGCCACTGGCGCCTGGATCGGCGGCGGCTCCGTGACCATCGACCAGTAATTTTGAAATAACACGCGTAACAGCGGCGGGGGCCGTTTCGACCCCCGCCGCCCAACGTCCCTATGCGTCATGGGCGTCAGAGACTTTACTCTCGCGAGGAGGAAGAGAATGAAATTCGTACAGGAAAACCTGCCGTTTTTGCTGGCAGGAATCTCCGTGGGCGGGCAGTACGCGCTGATTGCCATTGGCTACACCATGGTCTATGGCATTTTGCGGCTGATCAACTTTGCCCATGGCGATGTGTTTATGGTGGCGGGCCTGGCCATGATCTACCTGTCCAGCGCTATGCCGCTCTATGCCGCCATCCCCCTGGTGATCGCGGCGACGGTGGCGCTGGGCGTGCTGATTGAAAAGGCGGCCTACAAGCCGCTGCGCTCGGCGCCCCGGATGTCGGTGATGATCTCCGCCATCGGCGTCAGCTACCTTTTGCAGAACCTGGCACTGTACATCACCGGAGGCCTGGCCAAGGTCTACCCCAGCATCCCCTGGCTCTCGGACCGGGTGAGCGTGGCCGGCGCGTCCACCAGCCGGGTCACCATTGTGACGCCGGTGCTGACGATCGTGCTGGTGATTGGGCTGAACATGCTGATCCGCCACACAAAGATCGGCATGGCCATGCGGGCGGCCTCCAAGGACTTTGAGACGGCCCAACTCATGGGTATCCGGGTGGACCGGGTGATTTCCACCACCTTTGTCATCGGCTCCTTTCTTGCGGCCATCGGTTCACTGCTGTACTTTACCAACTATCAGTCCGTCATCCCCACCTCCGGCGCCATGCCGGGGCTGAAGGCGTTTGTGGCCGCGGTGTTCGGAGGCATCGGCTCCATTCCCGGCGCGGTGCTTGGTGCGTTTGTCATCGGCATCTGCGAAAACATCATCAAGGGCCTGGGCTGGACCACCTTCTCCGACGCCTTTACCTTCGCTCTGCTGATCATTGTATTGTGCGTCAAACCCACGGGACTGTTTGGCGAAAAGTCCACGGATAAGGTGTGAGGAGGGGTAAGATGCATCAGAAGACAAGAATTTACCGGACGCTTGCGGCCATCGCCGCGTTCTATATCCTCCTGTTCGTATTGGAGCGGGTGGTGCCCTCCTATTCCATGCTGTTCCCCGTGCTGAAAAAAACGGCGGTCTATGGCCTTGTGGCGGTGTCCATGAATTTGCTCAACGGCTTTACGGGCCTTTTTTCCCTGGGGCAGGCGGGCTTTATGCTCTTAGGCGCCTACACCTACGCCATTTTCATGATTCCGGAGGCATCAAGGGAGAGCGTCTACCGGATGTTCGGCGGCGAGCACTGGATCACCTTTTCCTTAAGCGATGTGTTCGGCTCCCAAGGGGCCGGGGCGGCTGTGGGCATGGTCATCGCGCTGGCCCTGGGAGGACTGGTGGCGGCGCTGTTTGCCTACCTCATCGGCCTGCCGGTGCTGCGGCTTAAAAGCGACTACCTGGCCATTGCCACACTGGGCTTCGCGGAGATCATCCGGGCCTTTTTCCAGTGGGATAAGTTGGGCCCGCTGACCAACGGCGCCAATGTGCTCAACGGCTTCCCCTACTTCAGCTCCGTGCTCCCCTTCTATCTGGTGGCCGGCGGGTGCATCGCGGTGATTGTTCTGCTCATCAACTCCACCTACGGCCGGGCGTTTAAGGCCATCCGGGACGACGAGGTGGCGGCGGAGGCCATGGGAGTCAACCTGGCCCGCCACAAGATGGCCTCCTTTGTCATCAGTTCCTTTTTCGCCGGTGTGGGCGGCGGCCTTCTGGCCATGTACCAGTGCATGGCCCAGGCCAACAACTTCAAGACCAACATGACCTACGAGATTTTGCTGATCGTGGTCATCGGCGGGATTGGGTCCATCAGCGGCTCCGTGCTGGCCAGCTTCCTATTCACCGCCTGCAACGAGTGGTGGCTGCGGTTTTTGGACGACGAGTCCCTGGGCATTCCGCTCTTTCGCGGAGGCTTCCGCAAGGTGGTGTTTGCCCTCATCATCATGGTGATCGTGCTCTTTTTCCGCAGGGGCATCATGGGCGATAAAGAGCTGCCCGATGTGCTGCGCGGGATGCGGGGTAAGAGACGTCCCCGGAAGGGAGGGAGCGCCCAATGAGTGAGAGGGTATTGTATGTGGAGAACGCCACCATGCAGTTTGGCGGCGTGGTGGCGGTGGACAATCTGAATCTGGAGGTTTATGAGGGGGAGATCGTGGCCCTAATCGGACCCAACGGCGCGGGAAAGACCACCGCCTTCAACGTCATCACCGGCGTATACGCGCCCACCAACGGCCGGGTGGAGTTCTGCGGCCGGACCATTGTCCGCAACCACCCCCAGGGCAAAATGCGGAAGACCTATGCGGGGATGAATCCGGAGCTGTATACCGGCGAATACAAATTGGAGCCGCTGAGCGGCGAGAGCGACGAGGCGCTGGAGTCGCGCAGGGCGCTGGAGCGCCAGCGGGATGTGGACGCGTTTACAGGCCGCGTCCTGTCGCCTACGCCGGATCAGGTGACCGCGCTGGGCATGGCCCGCACCTTCCAGAACATCCGGCTGTGGAAGAGCCAGAGCGTATTCACCAACGTGCTCATCGGCACCCACCTGCGCCGCACCAGCAACCTCTTCTCCGCCACCTTCCGCCTCAATCAGAAGGAGGAGCGGGCCCAGCGGGAGAAGGTGGAGCATCTTTTGGACATCGTGGGACTCTCCGATGTGAAGGACGAGCTGGCCACCTCGCTGCCCTATGGCAGGCAGCGGCGGCTGGAGATCGCCCGGGCCCTGGCCACGGAGCCGAAGCTCCTGCTGTTAGATGAGCCGGCGGCGGGCATGAATCCCCAGGAGACCGACGAGCTGACGGAGTTCATCGGCCGGGTCCGTAAGGAGTTTCACATGACCATACTGCTCATCGAGCATCACATGGACCTGGTCATGGATATCTCGGAGCGCATCTATGTGCTGGACTTCGGCAAGCTGATCGCCCAGGGCACGCCGGCGGAGATTCAAAACGACCAGCGCGTCATCGACGCCTATCTGGGGGTGAGTGAAGATGCTTGAGATCAAAGACCTGCACGTGTCCTATGGCGGCATCCGCGCCCTGCGGGGCGTCTCGCTGGAGGTGCCGGACGGGAAGATCGTCACCCTCATCGGCGCCAACGGTGCCGGCAAGTCCACGCTGCTGCGCACCATCACGGGCCTTGTAAAGGCGGAGTCCGGCTCCATCCGCTGGGATGGGAAGGAGCTCCGGGGCAAGCCCATTGACCGGATCATCGGCGAGGGCATTGCCATGAGCCCGGAGGGACGCCGGGTGTTTACCGACCTGACGGTGTTGGAGAATTTGAAAATGGGCGCGTACCTGCGCAATAACAAGGCGGAGATCGAGTTGGATGTCAACTGGGTCTACGAGCTCTTTCCCCGGCTGAAGGAGCGCTCCTGGCAGTTAGCGGGCACGCTGTCCGGCGGCGAGCAGCAGATGCTGGCCGTGGGCCGGGCGCTGATGAGCCGGCCCAGGCTGATGATGCTGGATGAACCCTCTTTGGGCCTTGCGCCGCTGGTGGTGCAGGACATCTTCTCCATCATCCGGGAGATCAACCGCCAGGGCGTCACCGTGCTGCTCATAGAGCAAAACGCCAATATGGCGCTGAAGATCGCGGACCTTGCCTACGTGCTGGAGACCGGCAACATCACCCTCAGCGGCACGGGAGCGGAGCTGCTGGCCAACGAGAGCGTGAAGGAGGCGTACCTGGGCAAGCGGCGATAAACGGCGGATGCGCCCCACCCCTTCGCATTAGAGCAGGAGAGAACGTTCCGGCGGACGCGCATATGCGCCGGGTTGAGGAGAAGTCGTATGAAAAAGAGACTTGTTTTGATTGCGGTCCTGACTCTGCTGCTGACCGCCTGCGCCCGGCAGCCCAGCCAGGGTAGCCCGTCTTCCGCGGGGGAAAGAGGCGGGGGGAGCAGCGCCTCCGAAGAGCAGGCGGACTCCTTTGGTACGCCGGAGAGTCTGGGCCGGGAGGAGACCGCCAGCCTCTCCATCACCTTGGAGGGACTGACTGAGGAGATACCCTCCACGCTGTTTATCGGGGATGGCTTTTCCCTCTATGTGCCCGATGAGGGCTGGGAGAAGACCTGGGTCAGCGGCTGGCAGTCCGTCAATCATCCGGATGTGGAGATTCGGGTGGAGACCCACACCGGCAAAAGCGTGGAGGAAGTGGCGGACTCCATCTCCGGCTATGCCCCCAGCCCGCTAAAGGATGAGGAGGGCAGCGCGGAGGGGGAACAATGCCTCTACCTCCGGATCATAGAGGGACCGGGCGATCGGGTCTATGCAGTTCTTGGCAAATATCCGCAGGAGGTGGAGGAGGGATTCGGCGCCCGGCTGGAGGCCATTGGCTGGAGCGTGGAGGCCAACGAATTCGCATCCACAGTCATAGAGTAATGGAATACCAGGTGAAAGGGAACGGTTCAGCCGTTCCCTTT
This sequence comes from Dysosmobacter acutus, assembly GCF_018919205.1. NCBI lineage: Bacteria > Bacillati > Bacillota > Clostridia > Eubacteriales > Oscillospiraceae > Dysosmobacter > Dysosmobacter acutus. The sequence continues at coordinate 94,684 of NZ_JAHLQN010000001.1, read as the reverse complement.
TTTTGCGTTTGGACGGAATTCCATTTGACGTTCATGAAGTTTTTTTCCCAAATTGGAAAAGCCGCGCATGAAAACGGAAAAAGAAGAAACCCTAACCCATGAGCAAAAACAAAGGAGTGAACGATTTGGAAACCGCGATTCATAATACCTCTGAAATCGGCCGGCTGCGGCGGGTGCTGCTGCACCGTCCGGGACAGGAACTGGAAAACCTGATGCCCGAGTATATGGAGCGACTGCTCTTTGACGACATTCCCTACCTTCAGGAGGCCCAGCGGGAGCACGATGCCTTTGCCGACTGCCTGCGCCAAAGCGGGGCGGAGGTGGTGTACCTGGTGGACCTGGTGGCCGCCTCATTGACGGACGACGCGGTGAAGCAGGAGCTGGTGCGCCAGTTCTTAGACGAGGCGGAGGTCCGGGAGCAGCGGGCCCGGGAGATGCTATCGGAGCTGTTCCTCTCCCTGCCCAACCGGGAGATGGTCTCCCAGATGATGGCCGGCGTGAGAAAGTCCCAGCTGCGTGAGACGGACCAGGCCCGGCTGAAGGATTACCTGGCCGCCACGGCCGGGGACTATCCCTTTGTCATCGATCCCATGCCCAACCTCTATTTTACCCGCGATCCCTTTGCAACCATCGGCCGCGGCGTCTCCATCCACAAGATGCACACCAAGACGCGCAACCGGGAGACGCTGTTTGCCAAGTTTATTTTCAAATACCACCCGGAGTACAAGAGCGTGCCCCGCTGGTACGACCGGGGCGAGACCACCTCCTTGGAGGGCGGCGACATCCTGATCCTCTCCCCCGAGGTTTTGGCGGTGGGCATCTCCCAGCGGACCCAGGAGGACTCCATCGACGCCCTTGCGGACACGGTTTTGACCGACAGCCCCACCTTCAAAAAGATATTGGCCTTCAACATTCCCAAGACCCGTTCGTTCATGCATCTGGATACGGTCTTCACCATGGTGGACCGGGACAAGTTCACCGTTCACCCCAATATCCTCAACGACATCACCGTGTATGTGATGGAGCTGGACGAAAACCGCAAAATGAAGATCCGCCAGGAAGAGGGACGGCTGGAGGATATCCTGAAAGAACACCTGGGCCTGGACAAGGTCACGCTGCTGCGCTGCGGCGAGGGCGACGAGATCGACGCGGCCCGGGAGCAGTGGAACGACGGCAGCAACACCCTGGCCGTGGCGCCGGGCGAGGTGGTGGTCTACGCCCGCAACTATGTGACCAACCGGCTGCTGGAGGAGCACGGCATCAAGATCCACACCATCCCCAGCGCCGAGCTCAGCCGGGGCCGCGGCGGCCCCCGGTGCATGTCCATGCCCCTCTGGCGGGAGGACCTGTAGTAAGCGCTTGCCGGCATCGGTCTGAACGTAAAAAACAACAAAAGGAGAACCATACGATATGGCTGTGAATTTAAAGGGAAGAAGCTTTTTGACACTGATGGATTTTACCCCCGGTGAGATCCGCTATATGCTGGATTTGGGCCATGACCTGAAATCCAAGCGCAGGGCAGGCATCTGCGACCCCACGCTCAAGGGCAAGCACATTGTGCTGCTCTTTGAAAAAACCTCCACCCGCACCCGCTGCTCCTTTGAGGTGGCCGCCACACAGGAGGGCGCCCACGTCACCTACCTGGATTCCGGCAGCTCCCAGATGGGCAAGAAGGAGAGCCTGGAGGATTCCGCCAAGGTGCTGGGCCGCTTTTTCGACGGCATCGAATACCGGGGCTTTGACCAGAAGGTGGTGGAGGACCTGGCCAAATACTCCGGAGTGCCGGTCTGGAACGGCCTGACGGACCTGGACCACCCCACTCAGATTCTGGCGGATATGATGACCATTGAGGAGCACTGCGCCAAGCCTCTGAACAAGGTGAAGGTGGTCTTTCCCGGCGATGTGCGCAACAACATGTGCTACGCCTGGATGATCGGCGCGGCCAAGATGGGCATGCACTTCGTTGGCCTTGGCCCGGAGGAGCTGGCAAGGGAGATGGACCACCAGCTGACCAAGAAGATCTTTGAGGTGGCCCGGGAAAACGGCGGCCTCATCGAGATCACCGACGACATGGGATGCCTGAAGGACGCCGATGTGATCTACGGCGACATCTGGGCCTCCATGGGCGAGGAGGACCTGATTCCCAAGCGCTCGGAGCTGCTCTCCCCCTACCGGGTGACGGAGGAGACGCTGAAGGCCACCGGAAACAAGGACGTGCTCTATATGCACTGCCTGCCCTCCTTCCACGACTTTGAGACCAAACTGGCCAAGGAGTGGAAAGACAAGGGCGTGGACATTCGGGAGGTCACGGACGAGGTGTTCCGCGGCAGGCACTCCGTGGTATTTGACGAGGCGGAAAACCGGATGCACTCCATCAAGGCCGTGCTGGTGGCAACGCTGGCATAACCGGAAAGGAGGGGACTATGTCCCGATTCAAAATGCCCACGGCGTACACGATCCTCTTTTCGCTGATCATCGTGGTGGCCGTGGCGACCTATCTGGTGCCGGCGGGCCAGTACGACTACCAGGACGACGTGCCCGTGGCGGGCACCTACCACGCGGTGGAGCAAAATCCCCAGGGCGTGGGAGATGTGGTCCTGGCGGCCTTCAACGGGTTCTATGACGCGGTGGATGTGTGCCTGTTCATCCTGATGGTGGGCGGCTTTTTAGGCGTGGTGATGAAGACTGGCGCCGTGGATGCGGGCGTATCCAATGTCATCAAAAAGTTGGGCGGCCGGGAGAAGTGGCTGATCCCCATTTTGATGGTGCTCTTCGGCCTGGGCGGAACCTCCTATGGCATGTGGGAGGAGACCATGGCCTTCTACCCGCTGCTCATCCCCATTTTCCTGGCCGCGGGCTACGACGCGGTGGTGGGAATCTCCGTCATCCTCTTAGGAGCCGGAGCCGGTGTGATCTGCTCCACCGTAAATCCCTTTGCCACCGGCATCGCCGCCGGGTTTGCCGGCGTCTCCCTTGGAGAGGGAATTTTGCTGCGCATCGTCCAGTGGGTGGTCTTTGAGGGCGCGGCCATCTGGTATGTCATGGCCTACGCGGCCAAGGTCAAAAAGCACCCGGAGCTCTCCGTGGTGGGGCGGGGCCACGAGGTGCTGCACACAAAGGCGGAGGAGGCGCCGGAGCTCACCGGCAGGCGCAAGGGCATTCTGGTGCTTTTTATGCTCACCTTCCTTGTGATGATCTACGGCGTGATCCCATTCTCCGATATGGGGCTGCCCCTGCCGGAGCTGGGGTGGTGGTTCCCGGAGCTCTCCGGCCTCTTCCTGGTGTCCGCCATCCTCATCGGCCTCATCGACCGCATGGCCGAGAGCGCCATTGCCGAGGAGTTTGTCACAGGTTCCGCGGACCTTTTGGGCGTGGCCTTTATCATCGGCATCTCCCGCGGCATCACCGTGCTGATGAACGAGGGCCGCATCACCGACACCGTGCTCCACTGGGGCGAGGACGCCCTGACGGGCACGGGCTCGCTGGCCTTTATCCTGCTGGTCTTCCTGCTGTACCTGCCCCTCAGTGTGCTGATTCCCTCCTCTTCGGGCCTTGCCACGCTCTCCATCCCCATTGTGGCGCCTCTGGGCAAGTTCGCTGAGGTGTCCGGCGCCCTGGTGATCACCGCCTTCCAGTCCGCCTCGGGCCTTGTGAACATCATTACGCCCACGGCGGCGGTGGTGATGGGCGCGCTGGCCCTGGGCCGGGTGTCCTATGACAGGTGGGTCAAGTATGTGTGGAAGCTGATCGTGCTGTTCGTTCTTTTGACCATGGCATTTTTGGCCGTGGGCGCACTGCTTGGCATGTAACTTAAGGGCCGGCAAATCCATTGGATTTGCCGGCCCTTAAGTCTGCGGGAAAATCCGCTCCGGCGGGGGGAGCGTCCCGCTTTACAATATCTCTGCACAAATTTGTCAAAACGACGGTTGACTTTTCGGCGCAAACACATATAATAATCGCGAGTAAACGATATCCTGTTCACCGGAGTCTCCGGTTTGATTTTTTGCGGATGGATGGAGAGCGGCTATATGGATGAAGAAACGGTGAAAGAGCCGGAGCGGGAAAAGGAAACGGATCACAGGCAGTGGGAGACGGAGCAGCTTTTGAACTTCTGCTGCGAGATGGGCAAGCAGCTCATCCGCAACGGCGCGGAGATCTACCGGGTGGAGGAGTCCGCGGACCGGATGCTGAGCGCCTATGGGTACCGCGACACGGAGGTGTTCGCCATTCCCTCGTGCATCATCATCAACATCCAGGGAAACGAGCGGAACCACACCAAGTCCGTCCGCATCCGCAGCTCCTCCAACAACCTGGACCAGCTGGACAGGCTCAACGCCCTGTGCCGCCAGGTGTGTGAGAAAAAGCCCGCCGTGGAGGACGCCATGGAGGAGCTGAAGCGGATTGTGGGCGCACCGCCCTACTCCCAGCTGATCCGCTATCTGGCCTACGGATTTGTGGCCTCCTTTTTCACCCTCTTTTGGGGCGGAACGGCTCTGGACGCGCTGGCCGCCTTTCCCAGCGGACTGGCGGTGAAGGTCATTGTGGGCTATATGAGCAAGGTGAATGCCAACGTCTTTTTCACCAACGTGATCGCCAGCGTCTTTCTTGCCCTGATTCCCCTGACGCTGTACTATCTGGGCTGCCCCCTGCACACCGACAAAATCATCATCGGCTCCATCATGCTTTTGGTGCCGGGAATCGCCATCACCAACGTGATGCGGGATGTGCTCTCCGGGGATTTTCTTACGGCGCTGACCAAGTTCGCGGAAGTGATGATCGTGGCCATGGCCATCGCCATTGGAATCGCCATTCCGGTCGGAATCGGCAGGATGCTGTTTGGGGTGATTTGAGTTGGAGAGGTATCTTCCCTGCCTGTATGCGTTTTTGGCCTGTATGGGCTTTTGCTTTATTTTTGAGGTGAAAAAGCCGCTGTTCATCTTTTTAGCCAGCCTGACCGGGGCGCTCTCCTGGGCGGCGTTTCTGCTCTGCACCCACCTGGGTTCTGAGATCGGACAGTATTTCCTTGCCACTGTGGTGGTGTCCATCCTCTCGGAGGTCCTGGCCAGGATCATGAAGGCTCCGGCAGCGATTTTTCTCATCATCGGCATTATCCCGCTGGTGCCCGGCGGCGGACTCTACTATACCATGGACGCCCTGATCAACGGCGATATGCAGCTCTTTTTGGAAAAGGGAATGTCCACGGCGGCCTATGCCGGGGCGATTGCCGTGGGCGTCTCCATGGTCACCTCGGTGTTCCGGATTTTCTTTTGGAAAAGGCGGCCCGGACAGCAGGAATGAAATAGAGGAGCCGCCTCCCTTCGGGGGGCGGCTCCTTTTTCTTATCCCTTGGCATGGGCCGCGAAATAGGGGCGCAGCACCGACAGGCTTTCCTCCCGCAAAACGCCGGAGGTGACCTCCGGACGGAAGGGGGAGTGGTCAAACACCATCTTGCTGCAATTGCAGCCCTCCTCACCCAGAAGGCCGGCAAGATCCGAATTGCCGGCGCCGTAGACCAGCCGCCCAAGCCGCACCCAGACCAGGGCTCCGGAACACATGAAGCATGGCTCACAGCTGGAGTACAGCGTGTATTCGCGCAAATCGGTGATCCCGGTTTCTCCGCAGAATCTTCGGATCAGCCCCGCCTCCGCGTGGAACGTGGGGTCGGTGGCGGAGTAGATCTGGTTTTCATTGGTGTATACGACCTGTCCATCCTTGACCAAAACCGCGCCGAAGGGTTCGTTTCCGTGGGCCGCCGCTTTTGCTGAGAGCGCGATCGCCTGTTTCATAAAGAGCTTGTCTCTGTCCATATACATCCCTCCCAAGTGGATTCATTGTACCATACCCGTTTAAGCCCGGCAAGCGGCCAGAGGCTTAAGTTGCAAAGGACTGCCTTTTAAGCTATAATAAAACTGATTACTAAGTTCCTGCATTTGCCCCCACAGGGGGACGGCCGCCATAGCGGCGGCCGCACTGCGGAGGAATCAAGGGGTGCGTGATGGAGAGAAAAAAACTACTGCTGCTTGGTCAGACGGAAAAGCTTCGCACAATCCTCTTCGACTATGAACTGTGTGAAGGGATACAGAGAGATACGACGCCTTTTTCGGCGGTGGTTTTGATGCTTCCCGCGGCCGAGGAGGAGTTGTGGCTTCTGCGCAGCGGCAGCCACGATCTGCCGGTCCTGGTGGTAACCGAGCACCCAGAGGAGCGGGAAGAGGTGCGGATGCTGACCCTGGGGGTGGATGACTACATCCGTCTCTCGCCGGGGCTGGTGCGCTGCCGGGTGGATAAGGCCGTCCGGCAGTACGAGCAGAGGGGAGCCCTGCCGGAGAGCGTGGTGAGGGAGCTGCGCCACCGGGCGGAGCACGACGCGCTGACCGGAATTTACAACCAGACGGCCTTTTACCGCACCGCAGCCCAGCTGCTGCAGAACACCTCCGCCTCCTATGTACTGGTGCGCTGGAATATCGAGCGGTTTAAGCTGGTCAACGATATGTACGGCATCCAGGCGGGCAATGGGATTTTGTGCGCCATGGCGGAGGTGCTCTCCAGGGAACTGCCGGAGGGGAGCGTGTATGGACGGCTGAACGCGGATCATTTTGCCGCCTGCGTTCCCGAGGAGTCCCTGTGCCTGAAGGAATTGGTAGAGTCGCTGCAAAAACAGGTGGAGGTGTTCCACGTGCGGCAGGCGGTGACCGTCAGCGCCGGAATCTATCGGGTGGAGGACCCCTCCTTGCCGGTGGACCAGATGTGCGACCGGGCCAACCTGGCGCTTCAGACCATCAAGGGCAATTACAAGTGCCACATCGCCTGGTACACAGAGCAGATGTGGGAGGATATGCTGCGGGAGCAGGAGATTCGCTCCACCATGGAGGAGGCGCTGCACCAGCGCCAGTTCCAAGTCTATTTGCAGCCGGTCTACAGCCTCTCTGAGGGCAGAGCGGTCAGCGCGGAGGCGCTGGTGCGCTGGGTCCGCCCAGGGGGAGAGGTGGTCGGCCCGGATACCTTTATCCCGCTGTTTGAAAAGAACGGGTTCATCGCGGAGCTGGACCTCTATGTCTGGACGGAGGTCTGCCGGTACCTTCAGGAGCGGCAGCGCAGAGGTCTTGCGCCGCTCCCCATCTCCGTGAACATCTCCCGGGCCAGCCTGTATGTTCCAGAGACCTGTGGACGGATCTGCGACGTGACAGGACGATTTGGCATCGCGCCGTCCCTGTTCCGCCTGGAGATCACGGAATCGGCCTATGTGGAGGAACCGGAGCGGATTCAGGAGGCCGCGGAAGAGCTGCGCGGGAAGGGCTATCTGATTCTGATGGATGATTTCGGCAGCGGCTATTCCTCACTCAACACGCTGAAGGACCTTCCCATGGACATCATCAAGTTAGACACCAAATTCCTGGAGGGCTTTGAACGGGGCGGCCGCGTGGGAACGGTGCTGGTCTCCATTTTGCGGATGGCCCGGTGGCTGAACCTGCCTGTGATCGCAGAGGGCGTGGAGACGCAGGAGCAGGTGGATTTCCTTTACAGCGCGGGGTGCGACCGAATTCAGGGATATTGCTTTGCCCGGCCCATGTGCACCCGGGAGTTTGAAAAGCAGATTCTGATTCCGATTCCGGAGAGAAAGGGAAATGCCTTGCCCGGCCGTGTGAACCAGGCGGATGTCAATATCCTCCTGGGCGGCAATCCGGTGGTCAACCGGCTGTTGGACGGCGCTTTCGGCGGCGTGGCCTTTTGCGAGATGCACGACGGCTGCCTGGAGGTACTTCGGGTCAACGATGGCTTCTACCAGATCATGGGCTGCACGCCAAAGTCCTTTGCAAAGGACTCTGACAATCTGTGGGAGGTGCTGGCGGAGGAGGACCGGGAGATGTCCCGGGAGGCCTGCGCGGAGACCGTGCGCACGGGAAAGCCGGTGCGTCAGGTGGTCCGCTGCACAAACCGGGCGGGGAAGCTGCTGTGCCTGGACTCCATATACAGCTGTCTTGGCAGCGACGGTCAGCGTGCGCTGATCTGCGTGGCATTCAATGATATCGCCCAGCAGCTGAAGACCGAGCGGGAGCGTCAGGAGGCCCAGCAGCAGTTGATCTACCGGGACCAGCTGTCCCAGATCCTGTTGGCCGAGTCGGACACTCTCAGCTTTGACTACTCCATCCAAGAGGACGCCATGGTGTTCAACTTCCTCAACCGCAAGGGGGAGCGGGCCACCCGCCGGATCCGCCGCTATCTCGCCTTTGTGGAGCGCTCGTCCATCATCGAGCCGGAGTACCGCCACGTGGTGCGGGAGACCCTGGAACGGGGAGGGCGGCATCCCATGAGCGGCACCTTTGAATTCGTAAGCGACTATACCGGCCGGGGCTACCGGTGGTATAAGGCCACCTATGTCAGCATCGGGGACAGAGAGGGCCGGGTGTTCCGGATCGTGGGCAAGGCGGTGGACGTAACAGAGCAGAAGAGCATCCTGTGGCAGGAGGAGAATGGGTTCTCCCACGCCTTTGAGACCGGTCTCGTGGAGAGCTGCCTGGTGAACCTGAGCCGGGGCGTCATTGAAAGCTGCCGCAGTCAGAAGCGAAAGATCGACCAGGCGGTGGGGAAGGCGTTTACCTGCGAGAGCTTCGCGGCATACTGCAAAGGCCTGATCGCGGACGAGAGCCTGGGGCGGGAGACCTATGAGAGGATGAACCCCCAGGCGTTGAGCGCCGCCTATGGGAGAGGGGAGCAGACCGCCCAGGTGGAGTTTCCAATTCTGGAGAAAAGCGGCGAACTGTGCTGGATGCGGCTGGAAGTGCGGCTGATGAAGAATACGGCCACCGGTGACCTGATTGCAAGCTATCACCTCTGGGACATCAACACCCGGAAGGTCTCACAGGAGATTGTGGAGACGGTGGTGCGGCTGGACTACGACTTTCTGGCACGGATCAGCATTAAAAACCAGACCTACGCCCTCTATGGCGTCAAGGAGTGCGCGGGCGCCTGTCCCGCGGACAGCGGCGGATACGAAGCGGCGTGCCGGAAAAGCGCGGATACGTTCATCCACCCCGAGGACCGCACCTTCTTCCTGGAGCAGATGATGCTGCCCCACGTGCTCCACGAATTGGAGACGGAGGAGCGGTTTACCTTTACCTACCGCCTGATGGATCAGGATGGCTCTGTACGTCATAAGCGGATGACATTTTCCCATCTGGATCCCTCCTATCTGATTGCCACCAGAGCCGACGTCACACGGGAGACGGAGGAGGAGAACAGGAAGAACACGGAATTGCGCCAGGCGTTGGAGGAGGTCAGAAAGGCCGACGATGTAAAGGGGCGCTTTCTCTCCCGCATGAGCCGGGAGATCCGGGCGCCGATGGACGCCATATTGGGCATGGCCGAACTTGGACGCCGGCAGCCGGACCTGAGCGTCGCGGCCCGGGAGTATTTGAAGAAGATTCAGGAAACCGGCGAATACATGCGCGGGCTGGTCAACGACATCCTTGATGTCTACAGCATCCAAAGCGGAACCTTCCGCCTGCGCCTCCAGCCGGTCAAGGTCCGGGAACTGCTTGAGCAGCTGCAGGCGATGATCAAGCCCACCATGGTGGGCGGCGGGCTTCTGTTCACCATGAAGGTGGCGGGGCTGAGGCGGGAGACGGTTCTTGCGGACCCGTTCCGCCTTCAGCAGGCGCTGATGAATCTGCTGACCAACGCGGCAAAGCGCACGCCTTCCGGCGGACGGGTCTATCTGAGTGTCCGGCAGATGAGAGGGGAGGAGAGTCCGGTGCGGCTCCGATTCCGGATCCGGAATACCGGCGCGGGACTGGAGCCGGACTCCTGCCAGCCCTTAGAGCAGGAGGACGGCCTGGGTCTGACGCTGGTCAGGGAGATTGTGGATGCCATGGGAGGCACGCTGCGCACCGACCTCCAGAAGGACCGGGGGTGCTGCTGCACCGTCGACATTGCGTTCCAGGAGGCCCGGCAGCCCCAGGCGGCATCGGAGCAGCTGGCGGAGCCGGGGTTTGACTTCCGCGGTAAGCGGGCGCTGGTGGTGGAGGATATACCGCTGAGCGCCGAGATCACAGGGAAGCTGTTGGAGAGCCGCGGCTTTGCGGTGGAGTACGCCATGGACGGCCGGGAATCGGTGGAGAAGGTCGCGGCCGCCACATCCGGCTACTACGACGCGATTTTGATGGATATCCGCATGCCGGTGATGGATGGGCTGGAGGCAACGCGCCGGATCCGGGTCCTGCGCCGCTCCGACGCCCGGCGGCTTCCCATTGTCGCCATGACCGCCGGAGCCTTTGACAGCGATATACGGGCCTCTTTTGAGGCGGGGATGGACGCCCATTTGGAAAAGCCGGTGCAGCCGGAGCGGCTGTTCCAGACGCTTGGGGCGCTGATTTTCTCTCGTAAGACCGCCCGCGCCGCCGGGAAAAAGGGAAGCGCCGCCCACATCTACCAGATGCTGATGACAGACAGCCGCTCCCAGGTCTTTGAATACAGCGTGGACAATGACATTATGACCTATTCGGATATCGGCGAGGACGGGGTTCACAGCGTGCGTTCCGTACCCGACTTCTGCGCCTTTGTGGAAAACAGCGGGCGGTTCCGGGATGCGCAGAGCCTGCTCCGGACCATCTCAAACTTTGAACACGGCACCGGGCGCCATGAGCTGCTGTTCCAGGCGAGGCTGGATGAGAGCGGCTGGCGCTGGTACAGCGCCCGCTGCAAGTGCGTCAGGGACAGTCACGGCTGCCGGGTGGTGGGAAAAATAGAGGATGTGGACGAACAGACACGCCGCACCATTGCCCTGCGGGAGCGGGCGGAGTTCGACCAGGTCACCGGGCTCTACAACCGGGCCACCTTCCAGGAGATGGTGGAAAACGCCGTCAACGACAGCCGGGCGGAGGCGCTCAACGCCTTCATCGAGTTTGATCTGGACAATTTTAAGCAGGTCAACGACACCTTCGGCCATCTGGCCGGAGACGAGTTGCTGTGCGCTGTGGGCAAGGCCGTCACCAGCTGCTGCCGGCAGGAGGACATCGTGGGCCGTCTGGGCGGCGACGAGTTTGCCATCTGGATTGGAGATGTGGGGAGCCGGGAAAACGCCATGGCAAAGGCGCGTCAGGTAGCGGAAGCTCTCAGCCGGAACAGACAGGATATCTCCGCAAGCTTCGGCGTCGTGGTGGCGCAGGGGAAGAACAGCTTCCGGGAGCTCTTTCGCAAGGCGGATGCGGCCATGTACCAGGCAAAGCGTAACGGGAAAAATGAATGCTGCCTCTATGAGGAGCGGGATTGAAAAAAGGCCTCCGCTTTTATAGCGGAGGCCTTTTCCCTCTCCGTTCTGCCGCGCGTTCTGAGCCGCTGATTCCTTCACCCATCCGGACTGGTCCCCCGTTGTTAAAATCAATACGGCGGCGGAGCGCACAGAGCATTTGACAGGTGCCCGCGGGCGCGGCGGAGAGGCGTCTGAAACAGGGAAGGGCCGGACGATCGTCCGGCCCTTCCCTGTTGTTATGAAAAAACAGATGGGAAAATGAAGCGTTACTTGTGGTCCACAGAGGACATATACTTGATGAGCTCCACCACCTTGTTGGAGTAGCCGATCTCGTTGTCGTACCAGGAAACCACCTTTACAAAGGTGTCGGTGAGGGCAATGCCGGCGGTGGCGTCAAAGATGGAGGTGCGGGGATCGCCTAAGAAGTCGGAGGAGACCACGGCGTCCTCGGTGTAGCCTAAGATGCCCTTCAAACTGGTTTCGGAGGCCTTCTTCATGGCGGCGCAGATCTCCGCATAGGTGGCGGGCTTTGCCAGGTTGCAGGTCAAATCCACCACGGAGACATCCAGGGTGGGGACGCGCATGCTCATGCCGGTCAGCTTGCCGTTGAGCTCGGGGATGACCTTGCCCACGGCCTTGGCCGCGCCGGTGGAGGAGGGGATGATGTTGCCGGAAGCGGCCCGGCCGCCTCTCCAGTCCTTCTTGGAAGGGCCGTCCACCGTCTTCTGGGTGGCAGTGGTGGAGTGAACGGTGGTCATCAGACCCTCGGTGATGCCGAAATTGTCGTTGAGGACCTTGGCGATGGGGGCCAGGCAGTTGGTGGTGCAGGAGGCGTTGGAGACAAACTTCATCTCAGAGGTATAGGCCTCGTTGTTGACGCCCATGACGAACATGGGGGTGTCGTCCTTGGAGGGGGCGGACATGACCACGTGCTTCGCGCCGGCGTCGATGTGGCCCTGGGACTTCTCCTTGGTCAGGAAGAGGCCGGTGGACTCCACCACGTACTCCGCCTCTAACTTGCCCCAGGGAATCTCGGCGGGGTTCATGCAGGCGTAGACCATGACGCGCTTGCCGTTGACGGTGATGGACTCCTCGTCATAGCTGATGTCGCCCTGGAACTGGCCATGCATGGTGTCGTAACGGAGCATATAGGCCATATAGTCGGGGGTCATGCCCGGGTCGTTGATGCCCACAAACTCCACTCCGCCCTGCTGCAGTCCGGCGCGAAACACCAGACGGCCGATGCGGCCGAAGCCATTGATGCCGATTTTGATCGTACTCATAGAAACGAACTCCTTTCCATTATACCAGGATGCCGCCGGATGGCAAAAAAAGGACACTGTGGGTGGCATCACTAAAAAACGTTTGCGTAAACGATTACTGTAAAGATTGTATCATAGGGAAAAAATAGATTTCAATTGACAAAACGGACAATATTGTTGAAAAATTTTGTTGCTTATATATAGTATATTTGAGAATGAAACCGGAAAAGTGAAGGGTTGCTTGACACTCCCCGCTCTCCGCTCTATAATGGCAAAAAAGGCGGAGAAAAGGTTTGCGCAAAATCCGCCTTGTTGCGCAAGGAGAAGAAACGGATGAAGGTAACGATCAGTGACGTGGCAAAGCTGGCTGGAGTGTCCACCGCCACGGTTTCCCATACAATCAACCATACACGATATGTCTCCGAGGAGACCCGTGACCGTGTGATGCACGCCATTGCGGAGCTGGGATATACGCCCGACGCCTCTGCCAGAAGCTTCCGGACCGGAAAAAAACGCACCATTGGGTTTATTGTGCCCGATATTTCAAATAAATTCTTTGCAACTTTGGTGGAGACGCTGGAGGAGTACCTTGCCCAGCGGGATTACCATCTGGTGATCGCCAATACCAAGGAGAATATGGACCGGGAGGAGACCAACATCCGGCTGCTCTCCGCCGGCCTGGTGGACGGGCTGCTGGTGGCTTCCACCATGGAGGAGTTCGACCGGTTCGACCAGCTGATTCCCGCCGCCTTCCCGGTGGTGCTGGTGGACCGTGTGTTTCCGGTGAAAAAGTATGGCTCCGTCTCCGTGTCCAACTTTCAGCCCATCTACCGCAGCGTCTGCCGTCTGGCCGGGAAAGGCGACCGCAGGGTGGGCTTTATCGGCGGCCCTGAGCGGCTCTCCACCACCCAGGAGCGGCTCTCGGCCTATCGCCAGGCAGTGGCGGACTGCGGCCTGGCGGACGAGGAGCTGCTGGTGCAGTACGGCGACTTCAAGGACAACAGCACCCTGCGCTGTCTGGACGCGCTGCTCCAGCAGCAGTGTGACGGATTGATCGTGGCCAACGGCCTGATGGCCACGGAGATCATTATGTACCTTCAGCAAAAGGGGATTCAGATAGGGAACGGAATCGACCTGGTCAGCTTCATTGACTACAATTCCAGCTTCAACGAGGTCTATGCCAATGCCATGGACTCCATTGTCCAGCCGGTGGATGAGCTGGGCCGTGCTGCCGGTGAACAGATCCTCCGGCGGATTGAGGAGCCGGAGTCCCCCGTGGTAGAGCAGGTGCTCTCCAGCACCTACCACCCCCACACCATGCCCATCTCCTGGAACCACTCGGACCGGTGAGCCGCCCGCCCCGGAGGACCATTCCTCTGGGGCATTTCCTGCTTCGGGTATCCGGACCGGGAATGGAGCGCTTACCGTATCATACGTACACTGAAGCCAAATTTGTGAATGGAGGAGTACCATGCGCCAGCGTGTAGAGCACGATACCATGGGAGAGGTCCTGGTGGACGCCAACCGCCATTGGGGCGCCCAGACCCAGCGCAGCCTGGAGAACTTCCGCATCGGCACGGAGAAGATGCCCCGGGAGATCATCCTTGCCTTTGCGGCGCTGAAGGAGGCCTGCGCCCGGGCCAACGCCGATTTCGGGAAACTGAGCTGCCGGCAGGCGGAGGCCATCGCGGCGGTATGTGAGAAACTGCGCAAGGGAGAGTATGAGGAGGAATTCCCCCTCTTGGTCTGGCAGACCGGCAGCGGCACCCAGACCAACATGAACGTCAACGAGGTGATCGCCCACCTGGCCGCCCGGGAAGGGGTGGCGCTCCACCCCAACGACCACGTGAACGCCTCTCAGAGCTCCAACGACACCTTCCCCTCGGCGCTGCACATTGCGGCGGCGCTGGCGGTGGTGGAGCAGGTGCTGCCCGCGGCCGGGAGGCTGGAGGAGACCTTTGCCCGGCTGGAGCGGGAGAACGGGGATGTGATCCGCATTGGCCGCACCCACTTGCAGGATGCCACGCCCCTGCGCTTTTCCCAGGAGATCTCCGGCTGGCGGGAGCTTGTGGCGACGCCCTGCCGGATGCTGCGGGCCGCCCTGCCGGAGCTCTGCGCCCTGGCCATCGGCGGCACGGCGGTGGGCACGGGACTCAACGCGCCCCAGGGCTACGACCGGGCGGTGTGCCGGGAGCTGGCCGCCCTGACCGGCGTGGACTTTGTGCCGGACGAAAATAAGTTCCACGCCCTCACCAGCAAAGACGCCCTGACCTTTGCCCACGGCGCCCTGAAGGCCCTGGCGGCCAACCTGATGAAGATTGCCAACGACATCCGCTGGGAATCCAGCGGCCCCCGCTGCGGCATGGGGGAGATTCATATCCCGGAGAACGAGCCCGGCTCCTCCATCATGCCCGGCAAGGTGAACCCCACCCAGTGCGAGGCAGTGACCATGGTGGCGGTGCAGGTCATGGGCAACGACGCGGCCATCGGCTTTGCCGCCTCACAGGGCAATTTTCAGCTGAACGTATTTTTGCCCGTGTGCGCCTATAACTTCCTCCAGTCCGCCCGGCTGCTGGCCGACTGCATGGACTCCTTCCGGAAGAACTGTGTGGAGGGGATCACCGCCGACCGGGAGCGGATGGCCTATAACCTGAACAACTCCCTGATGCTGGTCACCTGCCTCACGCCGGAGATCGGCTATGAGCAGGCGGCCCGGTGCGCTAAGAAGGCGCTGCGGGAGGGGATCACGCTGAAAGAGGCGGTGGTGTCCTCAGGACTGCTCAGCGCCAAGGAATTTGACGAGGCCGTTCGGCCGGAAAAGATGGTGTGATATGTTGGGACTGCGGCCGTATCAGATCGGCGACGCCGCCTATGTGACCGGATGGGTCAAAGACCGGCGAACGCTGCTCCTGTGGTCGGGCCGGAGGTTTGCGGACGAGGAGCTCCCGCTGAAGCCGGAGCGGTTCCACGACCAATATCTGGCCCGGGCGGAGGAGCCGCTGTGGCCCATGACCGCCTTTGACGAGACCGGGACGCCGGTGGGCCATCTGAATCTGCGCTGGCCGGACGCCTCCGACCGGAAGACCGTGCGCATCGGGTTTGTCATAGTGGACGCGGCCTGCCGGGGGCGGGGCGTGGGCCGGGAGATGGTGTCCATGGCCTGCCGCTACGCTCTGGACTACCTCAGGGCGGAGCGGGTGACGCTTGGGGTGTTCGCGGATAATTCTGCGGCCCTCCGCTGCTATGAGTCCATCGGATTTGAACGGATCGGCAAGAGCGAGTACCCCATTGGGGAGGAACGCCTCCCGGGGATCGAGCTGGAATATAAACACAAGAAAGGATAGCCGCCGAAGGCGGCAGGTGCTGCAATGGATTATGCCAAGGAATCACTGAGACTGCACTATGAGTGGAAGGGCAAAATAGAGATGACCCCCCGGGCGGCGGTGGACAGCCGGGAAGCCCTGTCCCTGGCCTACACACCGGGGGTGGCCCAGCCCTGTTTGGAGATACAAAAGGACGTGGACAAGTCCTATGAGCTGACCCGCCGGTGGAACACGGTGGCCGTGGTCACCGACGGCTCCGCCGTCCTGGGACTGGGCGACATCGGACCCGAGGCCGGTATGCCGGTGATGGAGGGCAAGTGCGTTCTCTTCAAGGCCTTTGGCGGCGTGGACGCCATTCCCCTTTGCATCAGGAGCCACGAGGTGGATGAGATCGTCAACACGGTGGCGCTGATCGCCGGCTCCTTCGGCGGCGTGAACCTGGAGGACATCTCCGCGCCCCGCTGTTTTGAGATTGAGCGCGCCCTGAAGGAGCGCTGCGACATCCCCATCTTTCACGACGACCAGCACGGCACCGCCGTCATCACACTGGCCGGACTGACCAACGCACTGAAGGTGGTGGGGAAGAAGAAGGAGTCGGTCCGGGTGGTCATCAACGGCGCCGGCGCGGCGGCGATCTCCATCGCGCGGCTGCTGCTCAGCGCGGGGTATGGGGACATCATCCTCTGTGACCGGCGCGGCGCCATCCACGAGGGCCGGGAGCAGGGCATGAACTGGATCAAAGAGGAGATGGCCCGCCTCACCAACCGGGACAGGCGCTCCGGCTCCCTTGCGGACATGCTGGCGGGGGCGGACGTTTTTATCGGCGTGTCCGCGCCGGGTATGGTCACCCGGGAGATGGTACAGACCATGAACCGGGACGCCATTGTGTTTGCCTGCGCCAATCCCACGCCGGAGATTTTCCCGGACGAGGCCAAGGCCGGAGGCGCGGCGGTGACGGCCACCGGCCGCAGCGACTACCCCAACCAGATCAACAATGTGCTGGCCTTCCCCGGCATCTTCCGGGGTGCGCTGGACGCCCGGGCCAGCGACATCAACGACGATATGAAGATCGCCGCCGCCACCGCCCTGGCCGGTCTCATCGAGGAGGACCGGCTCTGCGCCGACTATATCATCCCCGCCGCCTTTGATCCCCGGGTCCGCCAGGCTGTGGCGGCGGCGGTGGCCCAGGCTGCCCGGGAATCCGGCGTGGCCCGGATCTGATCGCAGGAGCATGAAAGATTTCTACAAACGCCTCTGAGCTGCGCCCGGCGCTTCCCATTGGGGCGCCTTTGCGGCTGGCTCTGCATAAAAATGAATACAGCTAAATATACAGAAAATAGTGCATATCTCCGGGAGGTATGCACTATTTTCTATGAATTTTTTAAAAATATGCAAAATTATCCAGACAGACTCCAAAACATTGTGCAAATTGCGTATTGCATATTTATACACTATAGACGTATAATTCAAACATCATCAAACACGGAACAAAAACGGAGGCAATTGATTATGAGCAAGAAAGAGATCAAAAAGATCGTCCTGGCCTATTCCGGCGGCCTGGACACTTCCATTATCATTCCCTGGCTGAAGGAAAACTACAACAATCCTGAGATCATCGCCGTGGCCGCCGACGTGGGCCAGGGCGATGAGCTGGAGGGACTGGAGGAGAAGGCCATCAAGACCGGCGCCTCCAAGCTGTACATAGCGGACCTGGTGGACGAGATGGTGGACGACGTCATCATCCCCTCCCTGAAGATGGGCGCAAGCTATGAGCAGTACCTGCTGGGCACCGCCTTTGCCCGCCCCATTATCGGCAAGAAGCTGGTGGAGATCGCCAAGCAGGAGAACGCCGACGCCATTGCCCACGGCTGCACTGGAAAGGGCAACGACCAAGTCCGTTTTGAGCTGGCCATCAAGCGCTTTGCGCCGGAGATGACCATCATCGCCCCCTGGAGAACCTGGGACATCAAGAGCCGTGACGAGGAGATCGACTACGCCGAGGCCCACAACGTCCCCCTGAAGATCAACCGCGAGACCAACTACTCCAAGGATAAGAACCTGTGGCACCTGAGCCATGAGGGATTGGACCTGGAGGACCCCGCCAACGAGCCCCAGTATGAGAAAAAGGGCTTTTTGGAGATGGGCGTCAGCCCCGTCGACGCGCCCGACAAGCCCACCTATGTGACCATCGACTTTGAACAGGGCGCGCCCGTTGCCTTGGACGGCCAGAAGATGAAGGCCAGCGACATCATCCGCAAGCTGAATCAGTTGGGCGGCGAGAACGGCATCGGCCTTCTGGACATCGTGGAAAACCGCCTCGTGGGCATGAAGGACCGCGGCGTCTATGAGACGCCGGGCGGCACCATCCTCTATCACGCCCACCAGGCGCTGGAGATGATCACCGTGGATAAGGACACCGCCCACATGAAGACCAAGCTGGCCGTGGATTTCGCGGACCTCATTTACAACGGCAAGTGGTTCAGCCCCCTGCGGGAGGCCCTGAGTGCCTTTGCCGACAAGACCCAGGAGTACGTGACCGGCTCCGTGAAGCTGAAGCTCTACAAGGGCAACATCATCAACGCCGGCATCACCTCCCCCCACAGCCTCTACTCCGAGCAGCTGGTGACCTTCGGCGAGAGCGACTACGATCAGGGCCAGGCAACCGGCTTCATCAACCTCTGGGGCCTGCCCGACACGGTCCAGGCACTGCGGGAGCAGGGCAAGCTGTAAAAAATAGACGGTTACGCTGTTTTTCGGCATATGGGCCGCACGGCCCGTGCCTTGGATTTCAGCCGCAGGCATGGCAGTTTGATTGCGGAGCAATTAAAAACGCCTCTTCGCGCGGATTTTCCGCACACGATTTCAAACCACTGGGTGGAAACGGCGGGACGGCCTCCCGCCGTTTTCCCAGTTAAGGAGAACCGATATGAAACTTTGGTCCGGCCGGTTCGGCAAGGAGACCAACGAGTTGGTCAACGATTTCAACGCATCCATTCAATTCGACGCCCGGCTCTACCGGGAGGACATCCAGGGCAGCCTGGCCCACGCCAGGATGTTAGGGGACTGCGGCGTCATCTCCAAAGAGGACGTGGCCGCCATCACTGCGGGGCTTGAGTCCATCCTAAAGGACATCGAGCAGGGCAGGGTGGAGTTCACCGCCGACAACGAGGACATCCACATGAATGTGGAGGCCCTTCTGACAAAGCGCATCGGCGACGCGGGCAAGCGGCTTCACACTGCCCGCAGCCGCAACGACCAGGTGGCGGTGGACTTCCGTATGTACGTCCGCCGGGAGATTCCGGTGATGGTGCGGCAGGTGGCAGAGCTTCAGAGCGTGCTGTGCCGCCAGGCGAAAGCCCACCAGACCACGGTGATGCCCGGCTACACCCACCTCCAGCGGGCCCAGCCCATCTCCTTTGCCCAGCATCTGATGGCCTACGCCAACATGCTCTGCCGGGATGTGACGCGTCTGGAGGACTGCGCAAAGCGGCTCAACGAGTGTCCGTTGGGCTCTGGCGCCCTGGCCGGCACCACCTATCCCATCGACCGGTGGGAGACGGCCCGGGATCTGGGGTTTGACGCGCCCATGTCCAACTCCTTAGACGGCGTCAGCGACCGGGACTACGCTCTGGAGCTGCTGAGCGCCCTGTCCATCCTGATGATGCATCTCAGCCGCTTTTCCGAGGAGGTGATCCTCTGGTGCAGCTGGGAATTCAAGTTCATTGAGCTGGACGACGCCTACGCCACCGGCTCGTCCATCATGCCCCAGAAAAAGAACCCGGACGTGGCGGAGCTGGTTCGGGGCAAGACCGGCCGCGTCTACGGCGATCTGATGAGTCTTCTGACGGTGATGAAGGGCATTCCCCTGGCCTACAACAAGGACATGCAGGAGGACAAGGAGCCGGTATTCGACGCCATCGACACGGTGGAGATGTGCGTTCCGGTGTTTGCCGCCATGTTGGACACCATGCGGGTGATTCCGGAGAACATGCGCGCCGCTGCCGGCCATGGCTTCATCAACGCCACCGACTGTGCCGATTACCTGACCAAAAAGGGTATGCCCTTCCGGGACGCCTACACCGTCACCGGCCGTCTGGTGGCCTACTGCGGCCAAAACGGGAAGACCTTGGAGCAGCTGACCCTGGAGGAGCTGCGTCAGGTGTCGGACCTCTTTGACGGCGACGTCTACCAGGCCCTGAGCTTGGAGGAGTGCATGGGCCAGAGAAGCAGCTACGGCGGCCCCGCCGTCAGCGAGACGAGCCGCCAGATCGCAGCGGTGGAGGAATTCATCGCCGCCCGCCGCGGATAGAGAAAGAGGGAGACCATGACACAAAAACACTTTTTAAAGCTTTTAGACTTTACACCAGCTGAAATTCAGGAGTTTTTGGATACCGCCGCGGAGCTGAAGGCCAAGAAGAAGGCGGGCGTTCCCCACCGTATGCTGGAGGGGAAGAACGTGGCGCTGATCTTTGAGAAGACCTCCACCCGCACCCGCTGCGCCTTTGAGGTGGCGGCCCAGGACTTGGGCATGGGCAGCACCTACCTGGGGCCCACTGGCTCCCAGATCGGCGTAAAGGAGTCCATGGCCGACACTGCCCGGGTATTGGGCCGTATGTTTGACGGCATCGAGTACCGCGGCTTTGAGCAGTCCAGGGTGGAGGAACTGGCTCAGTACGCCGGCGTGCCGGTGTTCAACGGTCTGACCAACGAGTTCCATCCCACCCAGATTTTAGCGGACTTTTTGACCATCCAGGAGCACTTCGGCAAGCTACAGGGGATCAAGCTGGTGTACATGGGCGACGCCCGGTACAACATGGGAAACTCCCTGATGGTGGGCTGCGCCAAGATGGGGATGCACTTTGTGGCCTGCGCGCCCAAAAAGTACTTCCCGGACCAAGCGCTGATCGACGCCTGCCAGGCTGTGGCTTCCCAGACCGGCGCCAAATTGGAGTTCATGGAGGATCCCATGGAGGCCACTCAGGGCGCCCATGTGATCTACACCGACGTATGGGTCTCCATGGGAGAGCCGGTGGAGGTCTGGGCGGAGCGCGTCGCCGATCTGGGGCCCTACCAGGTGACCCAGACCCTGATGGACAACGCCGGCCCCCAGTGCCGGTTTATGCACTGCCTGCCCGCCTATCATGACCACAAGACCACGGTGGGCAGGGAGATGGGAGAGAAGTTTGGGCGTAGCGCCATGGAGGTCACCGACGAGGTCTTTGAGTCCCCCGCCTCCATCGTCTTTGACGAGGCGGAAAACCGCATGCACACCATCAAGGCCGTTATGGCCCTGCTGATGCAATAACCCTGTGAGGGGTCAGCTCTCCGTTTTTGATGAGGGAACCGGCTGCCGCGCAAGCGGCAGCCGGTTCCTTTTTGCGGGCCTCAGACATAGAGGCGGGACATTCTGCAGTGCGCTGCTGCGCGTAAACGATTGACTCTTGTGAGAATCACCATAGAATAAAAAAAGAATTGTGCGATTGAGAGAAAACGACGTATTTCAATTGACAAGAAAACGCCCAATTTGGTATGGTTATACAACAAAGGGAACTGGAAACGTTTCCGGTAACGTTACCAACGGTGGTGATCAAGTGACAATCAAAGACATTGCAGCGCTGTGCGGCGTGTCTGTCAGCACGGTATCCCGGGTGCTGAACAATCATCCCGACGTCAGCGCGCAGGTGCGCTCCCGGGTGATGGAGGTGGTCCAGGCCAACCACTACATCCCCAGCAACAGCGCAAGGGATCTGGTGCGCACCCGTTCTGACGCCATTGGGCTGGTGGTCCGGGGCACGGCCAATCCCTTTTTTGCCGAGGTCCTCAAGACCATGGAGGCCAAGGTCACCGAGGCGGGGTATACCATGGTGCTCCACCAGATCGGCACCTGCGACGACGAGCTCCAGGCCGGAGCCATGCTGGAGAGGGATAAAAAGCTGCGGGGCCTGCTGCTTTTGGGCGGGCGGTCCGACTATGCGAAAAACGATGTGGCCGCGCTGAATGTCCCCTTTGTCTGCTGCACCTATGACAACAGCTATGGGACGCTGGGGGAGGAGGAGTACTCCTCCGTGTCCATTGACGACGAGCAGGAGGCCTGCCGGGCGGTAAAGAGCCTGATCGGCAAAGGGCACCGGCGGATCGCCGCTCTCATATCGGCCCGGAATGACCGCTCCATCAGTGAGCTGCGCTACGGCGGCTACCGCCGGGCGCTTAAGGAGGCGGGCATTGCGCTGGACGAGACGCTGGTGGAGGAGACGGGCAGCTTCCAGATGCCGGAGGCCTACGAGGCCATGGAGCGGCTGCTGAAGAGAACCGGGGAGTTTACGGCCCTTTTCGCCATCTCCGACGCCATGGCCGTGGCGGCAATCAAGGCTTTGGACGATGCGGGGCGCCGGGTGCCGGAGGACTGCTCTGTCATAGCCATCGACGGCATCACCATGTCAGCCTACACGCTGCCGACCCTCAGCACGCTCATCCAGCCTGCGGACCAGATCGCCGCTGAGGCGGTGCGCATCTTGGTGGACCGGATCGAGGGCCGCGCCGCCGGCCGTCACGTGCAGGTGGCCACGATTCTGCGCCCTGGGCGTTCTGTTTGCGTAAATCAGGAATAAAATTGGTTTTTACATCGCAAGATGTGAAAATAGAAAAACGGAAAATAAGGAGATGTCTCTATGAAAAGAATGTTCACTCTCTTGCTGGCATTGGTCCTGTGTGCTTCTTTGCTGGCTGGCTGCGGCAATTCCGGCGGCAGTTCCAGTGGCTCCGGCAGCGGCAGCGGTTCCGGCGCGGCTTCGGACGGTCAGGTCTACTACCTGAACTTCAAGCCTGAGCAGGATGAAGACTGGAAGGCTCTGGCGAAGGCCTACACCGAGGAGACCGGAGTGCCTGTCACCGTGGTGACCGCGGCCTCCGGCGACTATGAGACCACGCTGATGGCCGAGATGGGCAAGTCCGAGGCGCCCACTCTCTTTCAGGTCAACGGCCCCGTGGGTCTGAAGAACTGGCAGGACTACTGCTATGACCTGTCCGACACGGCGAGCTACGGAGAGCTGACCAGCGATGACTTTGCCCTCAAGGGCGAGGACGGCAGCGGCGTCTACGGCATCGCCTATGTCATCGAGACCTACGGCATCATCTGCAACAAGGCCCTGCTGGAGCAGGCCGGCTACTCCGTGGAGGACATCACCAATTTTGAGTCTTTGAAGAAGGTGGCTGAGGACATCACCGCCCGCAAGGGTGAGCTGGGCTTCTCCGCCTTCACCTCCGCCGGCATGGACGGCAGCTCCGACTGGCGCTTTAAAACCCACCTGGCCAACCTGCCCATCTACTATGAATATGAGAACGAGGGCATCCACGCCGAGGCCATCCAGGGCACCTATCTGGACAACTACAAGGCCATCTGGGACCTGTATATCAACAACGCCACCTGCGCTCCCAGTGAGCTCTCCGCCAAGACCGGCGACGACGCGGTGGCTGAGTTTGTGGGCGGCCAGGCCGTGTTTTATCAGAACGGCACCTGGGCCTACAACGACGTGAAGGACCTGGGCGACGAGAACCTGGATATGCTGCCCATCTATATCGGCGTGGACGGCGAGGAGAACCAGGGCCTGTGCACCGGCTCTGAGAACTACTGGTGCGTCAATAAGGATGCCGCCCCTGAGGACATCCAGGCCACGCTGGACTTCCTCTACTGGGTGGTGACCTCCGAGACCGGAACCACCAGCCTGGCCGACGACATGGGCTTCGTCTGCCCCTTCAAGTCCGCCAAGACTTCCACCAACTACCTGGTGGGCATTGCCGATCAGTATATCGCCGACGGCAAGAAGCCTGTGGACTGGTGCTTCCCCACCATGCCTTCTGAGGAGTGGAAGAACGGCGTCGGCAGCGCTCTGACCGCCTATGCCGCCGGAACCGGCACCTGGGATGCTGTTGTGACCGCCTTTGTGGACGGCTGGGCCTCCGAATACCAGCTGGCCAACGGCTAAGTATGGATTCCATGGGGGAGCGGTTTTCGCTCCCCCATTTTCCCATGCCGCTTTTTGAAACGGCGCAAAATCTTCGCAACGGAGGGAGAAGCATGGAAAAAGCCTTAAAGAGATACTTCCCGATCTTTGTCCTGCCCACGCTGGCCGCTTTTATTGTGGGGTTCATCATCCCATTCGGCCAGGGGCTCTACCTGTCCTTCTGCAAGTTTACCACTGTCAACAACGCCTCGTGGGTGGGCTGGGGCAACTATGAAAAGGCCCTGACGGACGCCACCTTCTCCCACGCCTTCCGGTTTACTGTGGGCTTTGCCGTGGTGGCCACCGTGCTCATCAACGTGCTGGCCTTCATGATCGCCCTGGTGCTGACCCGGAATATCCGGGGCACCAACCTCTTCCGCACGGTGTTTTTCATGCCCAATCTCATCGGCGGCATTGTGCTTGGCTATATCTGGCAGATCCTGCTCAACGGCGTGCTGAGCCAGCTGGCCCAGCCCCTTCTGGCGCTGAATTCCACCGCGGGCTATTGGGGGCTCATCCTGCTCATGTGCTGGCAGCAGATCGGATATATGATGATCATCTATATCGCCGGACTCCAGAATGTGCCGCCGGAGCTGATGGAGGCGGCCTCCATCGACGGCGCCACGCCCTGGCAGACGCTGTGGCGGGTGAAGCTGCCCATGGTCATGCCCTCCGTCACCATCTGCCTGTTTTTGACCATCACCAATTCCTTCAAGCTCTTTGACCAGAATCTGTCCCTCACCGCCGGTGAGCCCGCCCACGCCACGGAGATGCTGGCGCTGAACATCTACTATACCTTTTACTCCCGCTCGGGTCCCATGTGGAAGGGCATCGGTCAGGCCAAGGCCGTGATCTTCTTCGTTCTGGTGGTGGCCATCGCCCTGATCCAGCTTCGGGCCACCCGCTCCAAGGAGGTGCAGCAATGAAAACGAGAAAAGGGTCTCTCTGGACGCTTTTTTTTACGGTGCTCAGCGCGCTGTATCTGTATCCCATCATCATGGTGGTGCTCAACTCCTTCAAGGAGGAGACGGCCATTACCACCGCCGGCGCCTTTGAGGCGCCCACGGCGGAGACCTTTGCCGGCCTTTCCAACTATATCAACGCCATTGCCTCCAAGGGCTTTTTGCAGAGCTTTGGCTACAGCCTCTTCATCACCGTCTCCTCCGTGGCGCTGATCCTGCTGTGCTGTTCCATGTGCGCCTGGTATATCACCCGGGTGAAGAGCCTTCTCTCCAGGGTGCTCTACTACCTCTGCGTCTTCTCCATGGTGGTGCCCTTCCAGATGGTGATGTTCACCCTCTCCTCCGTGGCGGATAAGCTGCACATCAATCTGCTGCTTTTTGATCTGCGATTCAATACGCCCTGGACCATCTGCTTCATCTACCTGGGCTTTGGCGCGGGGCTGGCGGTATTCATGTTCTCCGGCTTTATGAAGTCCATTCCCCTGGAGATTGAGGAGGCGGCCATGATCGACGGGTGCAACCCCATCCAGACCTACTTTCACATTGTGTTCCCCATCCTGCGGCCCACCATGATTTCCGTGGGCGTGCTGGAGACCATGTGGGTGTGGAATGACTACCTGCTTCCCACGCTGGTGCTGGACATCAAGAAATACCGCACCATTCCCATGCTGATCCAATATTTCCGGGGCAGCTACGGCCGGGTGGAGATGGGACCCATGATGGCCTGCATTGTGCTGACCATCCTCCCGGTGGTCATCGTCTACCTGTTGGGCCAGAAGCACATCATCAAGGGCGTCGTGGCCGGCGCGGTGAAAGGATGAGCGGGATGGAAGAGCCGATTCAGCGCCGCTGCGGCGTACTGATGCCCATTTCCGCCCTGCCGTCTCCCTATGGGATCGGTACGCTGGGCCGGGCGGCCTATGAGTTTGCGGATCAGCTGAAGGCGGCGGGACAAAGCTGCTGGCAGCTGCTGCCCGTGGGCCCCACCAGCTATGGAGATTCGCCTTACCAGAGTTTTTCCACCTATGCGGGCAACCCCTATTTCATCGACCTTGAAACGCTTTGCGAAGAGGGCCTTCTGGAGCGGCGGGAGGTGGAGTCCGTGGACTGGGGCGAGCGGCCCGACCGGGTGGACTATGCCGCCGTCTATGCCCATCGCTTTGACCTTCTGGCCAGGGTGGCGGAGCGGGGCTGGGAACGGGACCATGAGGCGGTGGAATCATTTGTGGAGGAGAACCGCCGTTGGCTGCCGGACTACGCGCTGTTCATGGCGGTGAAGCGCCACTTCGGCATGGTCGCCTGGACCGAATGGGAAGAGGAGGACATCCGGCTCCACCGGAGCGAGGCGGTGGAGCGCTACCGCGGCCTCCTGTGGGAGGATGTGCGGCTGTTCACCTATGCCCAGTTCCTGTTTTTCCGCCAGTGGAACCGGCTCAGAGAGTATGTCCACGGCCTTGGATTGCAGATCATCGGGGACCTGCCCATCTATGTGGCCATGGACTCGGCCGACGTGTGGGCGGAGCCGGAGTGGTTCCAGCTGGATGAAAAGAACCGGCCCACGGCGGTGGCCGGTGTGCCGCCGGACTACTTCAGTGCCGAGGGGCAGCTGTGGGGCAACCCCCTTTATAACTGGGACGCCATGAAGCAGGATGGCTTCGGATGGTGGATCCGGCGGATGGAGGGCGCGGCCCGCCTCTTTGACGTGGTGCGCATCGACCATTTTCGGGGCCTGGAGAGCTATTGGGCGGTGGCGGCGGATGCCGGGAGCGCCAGGGAGGGCCACTGGGTCAAGGGACCGGGCATGGACCTGGTGGGAGTGCTCACCGGATGGTTCCCAGAACTTAAAATCATTGCCGAGGACCTGGGTTTCCTGACGCCGGAGGTCCACCAGCTGCTTCAGGATTCCGGGTTGCCGGGGATGAAGGTGCTGGAGTTTGCCTTTGACTCCCGGGAGCCCTCCAACTATCTGCCCCACACCTATGCGCCTCACTGTGTCTGCTATGTGGGGACCCACGACAACGCGCCCGTGATGGCCTGGAAGGAAGAGGCGGAAGCGGACGATGTGGCCTATGCCCGGGAATACCTGGGGCTCAATGAGGAAGAGGGCTTTGTCTGGGGAATCCTCCGGGGCGGCCTGGGCAGCGTGGCGGAATTGTTTGTGGCCCAGATGCAGGACTACTTGGAGCTGGGCGCCGAATCAAGGATGAACACGCCTGGGGTTTTAGGCGGCAACTGGCAGTGGCGATTGCTGCCCGGTCAGTTTACCGATGCGATAGCAAGGAAGATGGCCCGATACGCAACGATGTACGGCCGCTGTCCGGTTGAACCTGACAAGCAAAAATAAATATAAGTGAAAGGCAGCTCCTCTTTGGGGAGCTGTCTTTTTGCATCCGCTCCGGATGAGGTGAAAATGGGCGCGCACATGGCGGAAAATGGGACAGCCTTTTTGGCCGGGGGACGGCGGGGCGCATACACTGTATGGGGAGCCTTCCCCACTTCTCCCGGCTTGACCGGGTGCAAAGGAGCGAACCATTTGATGAATATTTACCGACCGAAAGATAAATGTGATGAGTCCTGCTACCTGCCTCCCTGCCCGCCGCCCTGCTGTCCGCCGCCCTGCTGCCCGCCGCCTTGCTGCCCCGTTTCGGGCCCCACGGGGCCGACAGGTCCCACCGGCAGCAGAGGGCCCACCGGACCGACAGGCCCCACCGGCCCCACAGGAGGCACAGGTCTCCGTGGGGCAACCGGCGCTACGGGTGCTACCGGTCCCACGGGGCCGACAGGTACCACAGGACTGACCGGTTTTACCGGTCCCACGGGCGCGACAGGCCCTGAAGGCCCTGCTGGTCCTACCGGCCCCACGGGTGCGACAGGTCCTGCTGGTCCTACCGGCCCCACGGGCGCAACGGGTCCTGAAGGCCCCGCCGGAGCAGCCGGTCTTGCCGGCCCCACGGGCGCCACAGGTCCTGAAGGTCCCGCTGGTCCTACCGGTCCCGCCGGCCCCACGGGCGCGACAGGCCCTGAAGGCCCTGCTGGTCCTACCGGCCCCACGGGCGCCACAGGCACTGAAGGTCCTGCCGGAGAAGCCGGCCCCACCGGTCCTACCGGCGCAACGGGGCCTGAAGGTCCTGCCGGTCCTACTGGCGCGACAGGCCCTGAAGGTCCCACCGGCGCAATCGGCCCTGCTGGTCCCACCGGCCCCACAGGTGCACGCGGCCCCACTGGCCGTGGTGTCAGAGTAAACACCACTACCACCGGTGAGCCTGAAGAAGAGGCCAGTGTTATTGATGTGGGCGACGAAAATGAGGGGGTGCTGAATTTCCGCATTCCCAGAGGAGCGACCGGCGCAGAGGGTCCCGCCGGTGAACAGGGCCCCACCGGCCCCACGGGCCCCACCGGCCCCACGGGCCCCACCGGCCCCACGGGCCCCACGGGAGCCACAGGGGTGGGCGTCACCGGAGCAACTGGAGCAACCGGCCCCACCGGCCCTGCCGGTCCCTGCTGCTGCCATATATGCTGTGCCTATGTGACCCACTATACCTGCAAAAAAGCAGTGACCGTCCTTGACGGCACCAGAGGCGGAGTGAATCAGAATATCCCGCTTCCGTATTTCGCATCGGCCATTGCGATCAATCCCCAAACCGGTTACGCATATGTCAGCAGCTTTCAGGATGATGTTGTCATGGTGTTGGATGCGGCGTCGGGTAAAGTGATCGCATCGGTCTCTGTAAGCTCCCCGAACCAACTGGCCCTCAACCCCAATACGAACAGGGTGTATATTCCCAACACACAGCAGGACACGGTTTCTGTGATGGATGGAGTGACAAACCGGGCGATGGGGACAGTCGCGCTGCCGGCTGGAAGCATACCGATGAAAGTGGCGGTCAATCCCGCCACCAATACAATCTACTGCATTGGCCAGCAGAATCTCTATGTGATCGATGGCCGGACGAACGCGCTGACCGATACGGTCAATATTGTCTGTCCCACCAACCTCGCTGTCAATCCCCGCACCAACCTGGTCTATATCACGGCGGAAAACAGCATGCTGTATGCAGTTGACGGAGTAACCAACCGGATCACCGGCACGCTGGCGTCCGCTTTTTGCGGAGTGCCCCTTGCCCTTGCGGTGGCTCCGGACACAAACACGGTTTATGTGACGACAAGCGTTCACCCGGACCTGTACCGCATCAGCGGCAATACCCTCCAGGTGCTTGATGTGCGGCCTCTGGAAGGGGAAGCACGGGATATGGCCGTGGATTCCTGCGGGGGCCTGTTGTATATTGTCCTGGAGCATGCGGAAAAGGTGCTCCTCTATGACATGAGAAGCGGAACAGTCACGCGGTCCATTCCGGTCGACTGCCCCTATGCCATCGCGGCCTTCGCAATGCAGGGCTAAAAAGAGACAAATGGCCTTCGGGGCCAGGGACAGGCGGGAATTCCCCGCCTGTCCTTTCCAAAAATTGTCTCAAAGTGGAAGGAGTCGCTATGAATACCATCAGCCTTTGCATGATCGTAAAGAATGAGGAGGAAACCCTGCCCCGCTGCCTGGACTCTGTGGGAGACGCGGTGGATGAGATCGTGGTGGTGGATACGGGCAGCACCGACCGTACCAGAGAGGAGGCCCGGCGGTATACGGACCGGGTCTATGAATTCCCCTGGAGAGATGACTTTTCCGCCGCGCGCAATTTTGCCTTTGACCTGGGGCGTATGGACTACCTGATGTG
Organism: Dysosmobacter acutus; assembly: GCF_018919205.1. Classification (NCBI taxonomy): domain Bacteria; kingdom Bacillati; phylum Bacillota; class Clostridia; order Eubacteriales; family Oscillospiraceae; genus Dysosmobacter; species Dysosmobacter acutus. The sequence continues at coordinate 65,162 of NZ_JAHLQN010000001.1, read as the reverse complement.
GCTGGATGGCGACGATGTGCTGAAGCCGGAGGATCAAAGGGCGCTGACGCAGCTGAAAAGGGAGCTGGAGCCGGACACGGACGTGGTGATGCTGCCCTACCACACGGCCTTTGACGCGGCCGGCCGGCCCACCTTTACCTACTACCGGGAGCGTCTCATCCGCCGGGAGGCAAAGCTGCGCTGGGAGGGCGCGGTCCATGAGGTCATTGCCCCGGCGGGAAAGGTCGTCTACGGAGAGGCCGCCGTCACCCACCAAAAAATTGGACCCGGGGACCCGGACCGGAATCTCCGCATCCTGGAGGGCTTAATGGCCAAAGGGAAAAGGCTCTCGCCCCGGGAGCGCTTTTACTATGGCCGGGAGCTGACCTATCACCAGAGGGACCGGGAGGCGGCCCGGGTGCTGAAGGAATTCCTGGAGAGCGGGGAGGGCTGGGTGGAGAACAACATCCAGGCCAGCCGGGACCTGGCGGGGTGCTATGAGCGCCTTGGAGAGCAGGAACTCCGATTCCAGGCACTGGCCTTCGGCCTGCGCTTTGGTCCGCCCCGGGCGGAGAGCTGCTGTGAGTTGGGGCGGTTTTTTCAGGAGAGGGAGGAATGGTCCAGCGCCGTCTACTGGTATGAGCGGGCCCTGGAGTGTCCGATGGAGGAGCGCGGCGGCTTTACCATCCCGGAGTGCTACGGCTATGTGCCCGCGCTGCAGCTTTGCGTGTGCTGCTACCGAATGGGAGACGCCGCGCGGGCGGAGTCCTACAATGAGATGGCCTGCGGCATCAAACCGGACAGTGAGTCCTGCCGGCATAACAGGGCCTTTTTTGACCATCTGAAGGGCAAAAAAGCCTGAACGTGCGGATAGGAGAAAAAGACAGCTCCAAGAAAGGAGCTGTCTTTTTCACAGTCGATTTGATGCACACTGTTTTTTTAGGCTTTTTTCACCGCGTTGTGGCGGATGGGCTTCCACTCCACCCGGCGCACAAGGGCCGCAAGGGAGATGGGGACATAGGTCAGCATAAAGAAGGGGAAGGTGAAGAGATAGACGATCTTTTGCACCGGCTTGGCCTCAATGGCCTTCCACTCGCTCAAAACCGTGAGGCCGCCGCACAGCAGCATGCCCAAATAGAAGTTCACAAGCAGGAAGACCACCGTGTGGACCACCTCCCGGATGACCCAGCGGGTCAGGAAGTGGGGCAGGGAAAAGGCGGCGGCGACAATGACCCCGTTGAAGAGGACCAGCCCCACATTGAGCAGCATGGCCGGGGCAATGGTCATCAGCATGTCATAGCAGGAAAATCCACGGCGTCCGCCGTAAAGGATACCCCGCAGCAGCGCCCAGCTGTAGCGGCCGTCCACCTGGTAGAAGCCCTTGGACCAGCGCAGCCGCTGATCCCAGGACTGGCGCAAGGTGATGGGCTGCTCGTCATAGACCATGGCCCGGCCGCAGTAGCCGATCCGGCGGCCCCGGACGGCACAGTCCGCTGAGAACTGGATATCCTCCGTCAGCAGGTGGAAGGGCCAACCCCTGTTTTCCCGGATCAGACGGTCAGAGACCAGAAAGCCGGTGCCGGAGATGGCGCAGTTCAGACCCAGGGCACAGCGCACGGCGTTGAGAAACCGGGCTTCCCGCAAAAACCAGATGGAGTATCCGGCGGAAATCCAGCAGCTGCCGAAGTTCTTGGAATTGCGGTAGCTGGTGAGGGCGTCGTATTTGCCGGAGTCAAAGGTGCGGTTCATCTCCGCCACAAAGTTGGGGTCCACCAGATTGTCGGCGTCAAAGACAAAATATCCGTCGTAGTCCCGCCGCTCCCGGCACAGCCGGGCAAAGAACCAGTCCAGAGCATACCCCTTGCCCACCTCCGTGCGGCTGGAGCGCCGGTATACAATGGCGCCGGCGGCCTCGGCGATCTCGGCGGTGCGGTCTGTGCAGTTGTCGGCCACTATGTAGATGTCCAGCAGCTCCGATGGGTAGCGCTGGGCCTTCAGGCTGGCAATCAGGTCGCCGATCACATTTTCCTCGTTCCGGGCGGAAACCACCGCCGCGTACTTGTGGAGCCTGGCCCGGGGACGGATTTCCTTGCGCCGGCGCAGCCACAGGCCGATCAGAGTGTATACTGCCTGGTAGGCGTAGATAATCCCCAAAAAGAGAATGATCGACTCATTCAGGTGTCTTACAAAACGAAGCATCCTTATAAATTCCTTTCTTCCAATCAGCGATCTTCCACCCCTGCAAATCGGATTAATTATAGGCCGATTTGCAAAATAATCAAGGCATATTGTGACGAAAATCATAAAAATAGATGGCTAAATTTATGGAATTACGACAAAAACCGCCGCCGGCCCAGCCGACGGCGGTTTTGTTGTTTTTACCCCAAAAGGTTCAGGAAGATGGTGATGATGCTGGCATTGAAAAAGTCAATAAACAGGCTGCCCACCAGGGGCACCACAAAGTAGGCCTGGGGAGCCGGACCGTACTTATCCGTAACCGCCTGCATATTGGCCATGGCATTGGCAGTGGCGCCCATGCCGAACCCGCAGAAGGCGGTGGTCATGACAGAGGATTCGTAGTCCCGGCCCAGCAGGTTAAAGACCACAAAGTAGGCGTAGATGGCCATAAGCACGGTCTGGGCCAGCAAAATGACGATCATGGGCAGCGCCAGCTCCGCCAGTTCCCAGAGCCGGAGACCCATCAGGGCAAAGGACAAGAACAGGGAGAGGCATACGCTGCCGGTGATGGAGATCTCCTCATGGGGCATGTAGCCGCCGGTCGCGTCCCAGATATTGCGCAGGATAGCAGCGGCCAGCATGGCGCCGATATAGGGGGGAAAGGTCATAAACTGATCCAGAAAGCCGGAGATCAGAGTGCCCACTCCGGAGGCAATCCCCAAGAAGATGGCGGCTGAGGTGAACTTCTGGGTGGAGGTGAGGGCGGCATGGCGGGTGTCCACACCCACGCCCTCCACTTCGGGAAGGTCCCCGGCGGACTCGATGTCCTCCCCGGTGGAGTGGAGATCGTTCTGGGCAATGCGGCGCCGGGCCAGAGGGCCGCCCAACATGCTGCCCGAGAGCAGGCCGTAGGTGGCGGAGGCGATGGCCACCGTCTTGGCTCCCATGACGCCCATTTTATCCAGCATGTCGCCCATGGAGCCGGCGGTGCCGTGGCCGCCCACCATGGGGATGGAACCCATACACAGTCCCAGCCGGGAGTCCAGGTCAAAAACCGTGGCCAGCCCCACGCCCAGGAGGTTTTGCAGCACCACCATCACAATGGCGATGCCCAAAAAGATGAAGACCTGCTTGCCGCCCCGCTTGAGCAGACGGAACGAAGCGGTGAAGCCCACGCTGGTGAAGAAGATGGTCATAAAGAAATCCTGAAGTGTGGGGTCAAACACCACCTCCAGCACGCCGGTGCCGCGTAGCAACAGGTGGAGCAGCGCATAGATCAGGCCGCCCACCACCGGGGCGGGGATGCAGTATTTGCCCAACAGGGGGACTTTCCGGATGAGAAAGCTGCCAAGTGTGTAGACCAGCGCGGCGATAGCCAGTCCCTGAAACAGATTCAATTCAACAGTGAGCAATAGAGTACCTCCTTACAGATCAATCAGCCCGGCGGACGGCGGGCTGATGGCCGGAAAACGCAGAGAAAATCCACCGCAGGGCGCATTGCCCTGCGCGCTGCTCAAGCTCTCTGGTGGTTAGCCGGTGATTCCATGTGCGCCTGCTGGATGCCAAAATATAAAAACGCACAAAACCTACAATAAATTAGCATGTTTTCATCAAAAAGTCAATGCATCTACCGGAGTTTCTTCACGGTTTCGAGCCAAACGAAAAAACAGCTCCGGAGAATCCGGAGCTGTCTCAGCTGTGTTCCGTATAGGAGTCCACTGGCCGCCACTTGAGGGCGGAGCCGTCGCCGCACAGGGTGGTTTTGACCGAGTTATCCAGCGCCTCCACACTGTCGAACTTGACGGTGGCGTTTGCCGGCCGCTTGCCGTCATGGCCATAGGAGCGGTACCAGTTCCCGTCCGCGGGATTGTAGAGCAGGGGGGCATTCCACTGCCCGTTGACGACGCCGTCTGTTTTTTCACGGGCAAAGAGCCAGATATAGCCGAGCCGGTCCTCCGCGCCTTTTCCGGATTCGGAATAAAAGGGCTCAATCTGGTACTCCGTGCCGTCCACTGTCAGTGTGGGCCACCTGTTCCCATTGGCCGCATAGAAATAGGTGCGCAGGGAGTCGTTGCGGTTGAGCTCAGTGGAAGGGACGCCCGTTGGATTTAAGATAAAATCCCGGAAGTCCAGAATCAGTCCCTGGCTCACCGCGTGCTCAGAATCCTCACCGGTGCCGCCGTGGATGGAGCAGCTGACGCGGATGATGTCCCCCACCTCCACGGTGATCGTGCCGCCGGCCGGACAGACGATCCCAAGGGAGTCTTTGAGCTGATCCGCCTGTTCCCTTGTGAGGCCGTCGATCACCTGGGCATAACGCAGCTGACCCAACAGGGTCTGGCGGTTGGTAAGGCAGACAGCCTCCTTGGCCTGGTCGGACCGGGAGGAGAACGTGGGGATGGCAATGGCGGCCAGGACGGCGATAATAGCCACTACAATCAGCATCTCCATCAGGGTAAAGCCTGCTCTGCGGGAGCCTTGCTCCCGGAACCGATTGAGTCCAGCCATTTCATGACCCCTTCCCACGGTTGAACGCCGTTTTTGCCATTATAGCAGGAAACGGTTACATGGTCAATCCAAATTGGGAAGTGACAGACAAAAAAGTTACCGGCCGCAGTCGGCCTGACCGCCGCAGAGCATCTGCAGAGCGTGATTCAGGGTGGGCAGCACCGCTCCCAAGTTCTCCCGGACGGCCTTGGGACTGCCGGGCAGGTTGACAATCAGCGTTCTTCGCCGGATGCCCGCCTGGGCCCGGGACAGCATGGCCTTTGGGGTAAACCGCATGGAGGCAAAGCGCATGGCCTCCGGAATACCGGGACACAGCTTTTCGCATACGGCGGCGGTGGCCTCGGGGGTCACGTCCCGGGGCGCAAAGCCGGTGCCGCCGGTGGTGAGCAGCAGCTGCACCTGAGCGCTGTCACAGAGCCTGCGCAGGGCGGATTCAATCTGGGGCTGTTCGTCCGGCACCAGGTCCAGGGAGGCCACGGCGTAGCCTGCCTCCTCCAGCATGGATTGGACCAGGGGACCGGAGAGATCGGGGCGTTCGCCCCGAAAGCTCCGGTCGCTGACTGTCAGCACAGCGGCGGTAAACATGAGACATTCCTCCTCATCGAAGTGTGAGCACATGCTCCGGGGCGACGGAGACATAGAGCAGGTCTCCGGCGGCCCAGCGGCCCTTTTCCGCCTCCATGTGCAGCAGCGGCGCCTCCGGCGCGGCGGAGAGTGGCCGCAGGGTCAGAAGATCGGAAAAGGCCTCCGGCGCCGATTGCACCACAGAGCAGGCAAAGGAATTTTCCACGCCCTCCCGGGCCAGACGCAAATGCTGCATCCGCAGCCCCAGAGCGGTGGTTTCAGGCGCCGCCGGCGCGGCGCGGCGCAGGGTGATCCCCCACAGGGGAATTTCAACCTCCGTCCCCCGGGGGACGGCCCCCACCAGGTTTTCGCAGCCGGAGAGCCGGGCGGCGGAGACGGAAACGGGGTCGGCGAAAAACTCCTCCATGGGCCGCGCGCCGAAGGCGGCCCCCGACTCCATGACGCAGACCTGGCGGCAGCTGCGGCAGGCCTCCCCCTGGTCGTGGGTCACCCAGACCGAAGTGGCGGAAAAGGCGGTTAAGGCGCAGCGCAGCTCTTCCTCCAGCTGACGGCGGAGATAGAGGTCCAGGGCGGAGAGGGGTTCGTCTAACAAGATGGCCTCCGGTTCCGAGGACAGGATGCGGGCCAGAGCCGTGCGCTGCTGCTGGCCGCCGGAGATCTGGCTGGGCCGGTGCTCCGCCACGTCCTCAAGGTGAAACCGGCGCAGCAGCTCCGCCGTGGTCTCCTTCCGCCGCCCCTTCTGCGCGGCCACGGCGATGTTCTGGCGCACCGTCATGTTGGGGAAGAGGGCGTACTGCTGAAAGAGATATCCCACCTTCCGCCTCTGGGGCGGGAGGTCGATGTGTCCGGCGCTGTCGAAGAGGGTCCTGCCGTTTAAAATGATCTTCCCCTCATCCGGCCGGAGAATTCCGGCGATGCAGCGAAGCGTGACGCTCTTGCCGCAGCCCGACGCGCCCAGCAGCGCAAGCGGCGAGCTGCCGGTTTCGAATTGCACCTGGAGCTGAAAGTCCCCCAGACGCTTTTGAATGTCCACACTCAGCATGTCACCGCCCTCCCTTTCGCACCCGCCGGTCCCGGGATTCCAGCAGGTTGATGGCCAGCAGGAACACAGCGGAGATGGCGATGTTCACCAGCACCCAGCGTGTGGCTGAAACGTCGTCGTTGGTGCGCCAAAACTGGTAGACGGCTGTGGAGATGGTGGCGGTGCGGCCCGGGGTGTAGCCGGCAATCATGGAGGTGGCGCCGTACTCCCCCAAGGCCCGTGTAAAGGAGAGCACCATGCCCGCCAGAATGCCCTCACGGCAAAAGGGCATCCGGACGCGCCAGAAGATATAGGTGTTGGAGAGGCCCAGCGTCCGCCCCGCGTCGGAGAGGGTGGTGTCAAAGCTCTCAAAAGCGCCGCGGGCGGTGCGGTACATCAGCGGGAAGGAGACCACCACCGTGGCAAAGACGGCGGACCACCAGGTCATCACCATCTTGGTGCCGAAAACCTCCAGCACCCAAGCGCCAAGAGGCCTCCGGGGTCCCAGCAGGAGCAGCAGCAGCCAGCCCACCACCGTGGGAGGCAGCACCAGGGGCAGCGTGAGGAGCACATCCAGCGTTCCCTTCACCAGACGGGGGAGCTTCGCGACGTAGTAGGCGGAAAACAGCCCCAGGATAAAGACAGCCGCCGTGGAGATCGCGGCAATCCGCAGCGAGTTGTAAAGTGGAAACCAGTCCAAAGGAGCATCACCTCCGCAGTGATTTGAAAAGACCGGACAGCGCCTGTCCGGCTTTTGCCATATAGGATAGCAGATTACTGCATCATCGTAAAGCCCACGCTTTCGAAGACCTGGGCGCAGGGCTCGGTCCGCAGATAGTCCAAAAACGCCTTTGCCTCACCGCTGTGGGCGCTGCCGCGCAGCACGGCCGCGGGGTAGATCACCTGGCCGCACATCTCCTGCGTGGCCTCGTCCACCACCTCCAGACCTTCAGAGAAGGCGTCGGTGGCATAGATGATGCCGCAGTCCACGGCACTCTCCGCCACCTGGGTGGTGACCTCCTTCACATTGGAGCCATAGGTCAGCACCTGGGCGCCGTTCAGGGCGGCCTCGTCCAGACCGTAATAGTCAAAGAGCTTCAGCGTGTACTGGCCCACCGGAACATCGCTGTTGCCCACGGCCAGCAGGACGTCCCCGCTTTTGAGCAGCTCCGACAGCTCATCGAAGCTCCCGATGCCCTTGGGGTTGCCCTTGGGTACGGCCAGAGTCACCTTGTTCTCCAGCAGGTCGATGCGGGTTTGGGAGTTGATCATGTCCAGGCCGTCGGGATTTTTCTCCGCGTCATCCTTGAGAGAGCCGTCCAGGGCATTCATCTGGGTGGGGGAGGCGGAGATAAAGAGGTCGCAGTCGGCCCCCTCCCTGATCTGCTTGAGCAGTGTGCCGGAGGAGTCGTAGTTGGCAAGGATGGTGACGTTGGGCGCCTCCTCCCTGTAGAGATGGATGATCTGGTCAATGGTTTCGGTCATGGAGGCCGCGGCAAAGACGGTGAGCTCCACCGGATCGGCCTGGGAGGAATCCAGGGAACCGGCGCTTCCGGAGGAGCCGGCGGATCCTCCGCCGCTGCCGCAGGCGGTAAGGGAGAGAGTCAGGGTCAGGAGCAGTGAAAACAGCTTCTTCATAAAAAATATTCCTTTCTGATGCAATATGAACCGGGCCCGTATGAAAACGTGGTATTTACAAGAGAATAACGAATGGGTAAAGGGGCGCCGGAAACCCGGCGCCTTATTATTTGCCGAAGGGACAGTTGGGCCAGTGGCAGGGTCTGCAGCCAAGGCACAGCCCCCCGTTGCCCAGGGCCACGATGTCCGCCCGGGTCACGCGGACGCCTGCCGCCACCCGGGGCAGGACCAGGTCAAAGACCGTGGCGCCGGCATACATGACGCAGCCGGGCAGGCCCATCACCGGAAGGCCGTCGTCGTAATAGCCCAGCAGGAACATGGCGCCGGGCAGCACCGGCGCGCCGTAGGTGACGATCCGGGCGCCGGAGGCGCGGATGCCGCCCGGCGTGCTGTCGTCCGGGTCCACACTCATGCCGCCGGTGCACAGCAGCAGGTCGATGTCCAGCGAACGCATCTTGGCAATGGCCCCGGCCACCTGCTCCACGCCGTCGCCGGAGTTGATCTGGGCCACGGTTTCGATGCCGTAGGCTCTGAGCTTCTCCACCACCACCGGTGTGAACCGGTCCTCAATGAGGCCATTTTTCACCTCGCTGCCGGTGGTGACCACGGCGGCCCGCTTCAGCCGGTAGGGAAGCAGCTCCAGCAAGGGGGAGCCGCCGGCGGCCTCCTCGGCGGCGAAAAGTTTTTCCTCGGCGATCACCAGGGGGATCACCCGGGTGCCGCAGAGCTTGTCGCCCCTGCGGACCGCCGTGTTGCCGTGGCGGGTGGCCACCATGACGTCCTCCACGCTGTTGACATCGTTCAGCCGCCGTTCATCCACCCGGAAGAGGCCGTCGTATGCGGCGGTGAGTTCGATCTTGCCCTCCTTTGCCTCTGAGAGGATCATCCCCTCCCCCCGGCACAGGGCGGCCAGGCGCTCTGCCGCGTCGTTTTCGTGGACCATGCCCGGCGTCATCTCCCAGACGTACAGGTGTTCCTTGCCCATGGAAAGGAGCACGGGAATATCCGCCTCCGTCACCACATGGCCCTTGCGGAACCGGGCGTCCTTGTATTGGCCGGGGATGATCTGCGTAAGGTCGTGGCACAAAACGTGGCCCACAGCACGCCTCGTTTCAATCTGCTTCATATCCGCCCTCCAAACGTTCGATGGTGTCGCCGGGGCGCACCGTGCCCTCCCGGCGGACGACGGCAAAGATGCCCTCCGTGGGCATGACGCATTTTCCAGCCGCCTTCTTAATAGCGCAGTCGCCGTGGCACTCCTTGCCGATCTGGGTCACCTCCACCACCGCCTCCCCGATGCGCAGACAGGCGCCCACCGGAAGGGCTTTGAGGCAGATGCCCCTGGTGTTGATGTTCTCGGCAAAGGCGCCCGGGTCCAGAGTCAGGTCCGGGCGGCGCATGGTGTCCACGCTCTCCTCCGCCAGGAGGCTGATCTGCCGGTGCCAGTCTCCGGCGTGGGCGTCGCCCACAATGCCGTGGCGCAGCTTCAGCTGAATCGCGCCCACCGGGTGTTTCTGCTCGCCCTTGCGAAGGCTGATGTTTACGGAAACCACCTGAGCCATATTCATTCCTCCTCCCGCGCGCAGTAGTCCCCGCTCTTGCCTCCGGTCTTGCGTAGCAGGCGGATGGGGCCGATGACCATGTCTTTCTGCATGGCCTTGCACATATCATAAATCGTCAGCGCGGCCGCCGAGACCGCGGTCAGCGCCTCCATCTCCACGCCGGTGACGCCGTCGCAGGAGACATGGGAGCGGATCTCCACCCGGCAGGGGTCCTCCTCCAGGGAAAAGGATAGATCCACGCCGGTGAGGGACAAAGGGTGACACATGGGGATCAGCTCCCAGCAGCGCTTTGCGGCCATGATCCCAGCCACCTGGGCCACGGCCAGCACGTCGCCTTTTTTCACTGTGCCGGAGCGGATGCGCTCCAGCACCTCCGCGCTGACCGCCACCGCTCCGGCGGCGGACGCGGTCCGGTGAGTGAGTTCTTTTCCGGTCACATCCACCATGCGGGAGCGTCCCTGGCCGTTGAAATGAGTCAAGTCCGACATTGTTATCCTCCAATCTCATTCATGCATCGGGGCGTTTCGCTGCCATCCTCCGTCAGGTGATGACACCCCGGTTTGGAGGCGATGCCCCGGCGGATGGCCTCAAGGAGCGCCTTGCCGTGAAGTCCACGCAGCTCAAGCTCCTGCCGGGAGTGGAGACAGGCCTTGAGCCTCCCGTCGGCGGTGACGCGGATGCGGTCGCAGGTACCGCAGAACCGGTGGCTCATGGGTTCGATGAGGCCCACCGTGCCGGCCCAGCCGGGCACCTGGAACCGCCGGGCCACCCCTGAGTCCTTCAGGGGGATCAGGCCGCCGAAACGGCGAAGCACCTCGTCGGCGGAGAGGAAACGGGAGCTGTCCCATCCGGCGCAGGGGCCCATAGGCATCAGCTCGATGAACCGGACCTCCCAAGGGTGGGTGCGGGTCAACTCAATAAAGTCGGGGATTTCGTCGTCGTTGATGCCGCCCATCAGCACCACGTTCAGCTTCAGGCGGGGAAATCCCGCCTCCTCCGCAGCCCGGATTCCCTCCAGCGCCTGGTCAAGGAAGCCCAGGCGGGTGATCTCCTGAAACCGCCGGGGCCGCAGAGTGTCCAAGGAGAGGTTCAGCCGGTCCACGCCGGCGCGGCGCAGGGGACCGGCCAACTGGGGGAGGAGGCTCCCGTTGGTGGTCAGGCACAGCTCCTCCAGGCCGCTCAGCGCCGAGAGCCCCCGGCAGATGTCCACGATCCCGCGCCGCACCAGGGGTTCGCCGCCGGTGAGGCGGATTTTCCGGATGCCGCAGGAGACCGCGGCTCCGCCGATTTCCACGCACTCCTCCACAGAGAGGATATCGTTGTGAGGCCGCTTCTCCACGCCCTCCGGCGCCATGCAGTACTGGCAGCGGTAGTTGCAAAGGTCCGTAACCGACAGCCGGAGATACCGGATGTCCCGCATGTGTCCGTCCTTCACTGAACGTTCCTCCTCTCACGTTGTTTTTTAAAAAGTATAACCTTTCAAAGGGGGAAAGTCAAGAAATTCACCTGTCGCGGAGCAACCGGTTGAATGGATTTGGTTCATACAAAAAATTCGGAAAATTTGTTATAACTTTGTTTCAACTTTTTAACGCATTTTGTCGTCTTTTGTTGTAGAATAGAAAATAAGATCAAAAGAAGGGGAATCACATGGCGGGGAAGAGGAGATACTATCACAAGAGAACAGGGCGCTGGAGCATTCCGGCCGTTGTTTGCATATTGCTTTTGACAGTGGTGCTGACCACGCTGGTACAGGGAAGCGGCACCGCGGTTCCAACGGATCAGACGCAGCTTCCGGGGGCCGGGAGCACCGTGCCTCAGGCGCAGAAGCGGACCAAGCGGATCGTCACCATCGGAAAGCGGCAGCAGGCGAAGGAGACCGACTCCGTGCAGGAGGAGGTGCTACAGCAGGAGACGCTGCGGCCGGAGGAGAAGACCTGCGTGGTGGCGGAGAGCGCGGCGGTGGAGGACGACTATTTCTCCGACGCCATTTTTATTGGAAACTCCCGCACAGAGGGATTTATGCTGTACTCTGGGCTGAAGGGCAGCCAGTCTCTGACCACGGTGGGTCTGACGGTCAGCGAGGCGTTTAACAAAAAGACTGTCACCGTGAACGGGAAAAAGATGACGATGATGGACGCGCTGGCTACCAAGCAGTTTGCCAAGGCTTATATCATGCTGGGCATGAATGAATTGGGCTGGGTTTATCCGGAGCAATACCAGGAGCAGTACGGCCGGATCATCGACCGCATCCGGGAGATCAACCCCGACGCGCTGATCTATATTCAGTCCATCCTGCCGGTGAGCAAAGCCAAGGATGAGGAAGGCACCTATATCAGCAACGAACGGATCCGCATGTACAACGACCTTCTGCTGGAGCTGGCGGAGGAGAAGGACGCGGCTTACGTCAACGTGGCGGAGGCGGTGTCCGACGGGGAGGGAAATCTCCCTCCGGAGGCTTCCTTTGACGGGGAGCACCTGGTGCCGGAGTACTGCAAGATCTGGCTCGCCTATTTAAAAACACATACGATTGAGGGATTGGAAAAATGAAACGAACAGCAGCCCTGCTGGGTGCGGTGATACTGCTGCTGAGCGCCTGCGGCACGCAGCAGATCACCCTGGATATCCAGGCCACGGCCGACGAGCTGGCCCAAAGCAATCTCTTTGGCGGAGACATCTTTGCCATTGACAGCGATATCGCGGCAACCATGTACCCGGACCTGCCGGAAGGGACCTCCACGGCGGCCTATGCCAGCAGCGGCGCCTCGGCGGATGAGGTGGCGGTGTTTGAGGCCAGGGATGAGGATGGAGCCAAAGCAATCCTGGAGCAGGTCCAACAGCGCTTTTCCGACCGCCGGGAAAGTTATGCGGACTACATGCCGGACGAGGCGGAGAAATTGAAAAACGCCGTGGCCCGGCAGTCGGGCGTGTACGTGATCGCGGTGGTCTGCGCAGATGCCGACAGCGCCAATGAGCAGGTGGATGGATACTTGAAATAGAGACCTTGAAAAAGAGACAGCCGCCCTTTTAGGGCGGCTGTCTTTGCGGCTTTTTTTCTGACGCGAGGTACAGGGCAGGGGAGCGGGGGCCGCGGCCTGATGGGAAAAAGGTCTACAGCTCGGCAAGATCCGGAGTCTCGTCAATGAACTCTGCCTCCACTCCCAGGTTGCGGAAATAGGGGCACAGCGACATCAGGGCGAACTTCTCTGTGGAGTAGTGGGTGCCGCCCAACAGGGTGACATGGTGCTCCCTGGCCGCCTCATGGATGGCTTGGCTCCATTCCACGGTGGGGGCGGTGACGCCGGTCACCAGGACGTTAATCCGGTTTTCCCTTAGGAATCGGTAAGCGTCCGTGCTTCTGGAGATACCGGCCATGACGGCGAATTTGCCGTCGGTCAGCGTGTTGCTGCCATAGGAGTAACGGCTGACCCGGTGGCCCACCGTGGCGGCAAAGCGGTGCTCCAGCTCGTCCACGGTTTCAAATCCGGACTGGCAAAGCGCGCCCAAAAGAGCGCCGTTTTGAGGATACCAGGTGTCATAGGGGTTGGTGCCCATGGCGCGGGCCAGCGTGTTGCCGGGAGAGTAGGGGCCCGCCACATCAAGGGGGATGTGGAAGGAGAAAAAGCTGACCTGCTGCGCCTTCATCCGGTCCAGCAGCTCCTGGGGCACCATGCCATAGCCCTCCTGCAGGCTGGGCATAGGCGGCCGGGGATGGTGGCAGAACAGCATCACATGTTCCTCGCCGCGGGAGAGGATGTTCTCAATGACAGCGGGATTGGCAAAGGTTGCGGTGTAGACTTTGGAGATGTAGTCCGTGTTGTGCTCCTGTACGCCGATCTTGTCAAAAATGTCCGTGCACCGGTCCGGTTTGAACTGCTCAGTGAGGCGGTCGTATAGAAACTCCGCAGGAACCAGGTTTGGTTTTGCCATACTATTCACTCCCTTATTGAATTTATGAGTTATTATAGCATATACAATAAAAAAATCAAATATTATTTCATTGACATTAAAAATGTGATGCGCTATGATAGAATCCATAAGAGTTCAGAAGCCAATAAATGAGGTGATTCCCATCAATATACAAGTCGAAACAGAACAGCTGATGGAAGATTGGAAGCGGCTGCATCAGATTCCGGAAATTGGATTTCATGAATATCAGACCTCGGGGTATCTGCGGTCCAGGCTGGAGTCACTGGGGTTTGAAGTCCGTTCCATTGCCGGGACAGGCCTGCTGGCTGCCCTGCACGGGTCGGAGCCGGGACTGTCCATCGGGCTGCGGGCGGATATGGACGCCCTGGAATTCAACAACGAAGACGGCAGCAAAACCCTGTGCCATGCCTGCGGGCATGACGCCCACTGCGCCATGGTGCTGGCGGCGGGAGCCCAGGTGGCCAGACAGGGGATCCGCAGGGGAACGCTGTATCTGCTGTTTCAGCCGGCGGAGGAGACGATCTGCGGCGCCAGCGCCGTTGTCCGGGACGGGGGCCTGCCCCATCTGGACGGGCTGCTGGGCATGCACCTGCGGCCAAAATCCGAACTGCCCCTGGGCCAGGCCACGGCGCAGCTGATGCACCAGGCCACCATCCCTATGACGGTCACGTTTTACGGAAAGGCGGCCCACGGCGCCCGGCCCTTTGAGGGCGTCAATGCGCTGTCGGCGGCAGCGGAGACCATTGTCCAGGTGGACCGCTTGAAAATCCATACCGATCAGAGCTGGTCCGCAAAGGCCACCAATGCCCATTGCTTCGGCAACATGCACAACGTGATCCCCGAGCGATGCAGCGTGACCTTTGACCTGCGCGCCCAAAGCAACGCCCTGGGGGACCAGCTGACCCAAGCGGTGCTGGAATGTGCCAATCAAAGCGGGGAAAAGGTAGGCTGCCGCGTGAGTTGTGATAAAGTCCATGGTTATGCGGCGGAGTACGACCCCGGGCTGGTGGCGGTCTGCGAGGAGGCCATCCGGGAAGTGTTGGGCGATGTTGCGCCGCCGGTGCACACCTTGGGCAGCGAGGATTTCCACGCCTACCATATGGAGGGGGGAATCCCCGTGGCCTATATGGGCCTGGGGGCGGATCTGGTTCCCGGGCTCCACAGCCGGGACATGCGCTTTAACCCGGATTGCCTTCCCATTGGCGTTCAAATCCTCTGCCGCTGTGTCGGCAGGCTGCTGGAACTGAAGTGATCTCCTCTCTCTGACTCATATGGGAAAAGCGGGCGCCGACATTTGTCCGGCGCCCGCTTTTTTAGTCATTGCTGTAAAATCCATGTCAGACGAGCCAGTGGTCCGCGCTGGGGCAGGTCTCCGTAAGCACGCTGTGCAGACGGGAGAGGTTCTCGCTGAAGGCGGAATAGCGTTCCTTGCTGTCGGAGACATAGATGGAGGCCAGCAGGTTGATGAGAGAGATGGGCGCGGTCATGGAGTTGAGGAAAATGGCGTTTTTGGTGACGCTGGTCAGCACCACATCCGCAAACTGTGCGCCGGCAGCGGAGACGTTGTCGGAAAAACAGAGGATTTTGACGTCCTGGACGTCGTGGAGGTGGCGGGCCAGCGCGATGGGGAACTGGGTATAGGGCGCGTAGGAGAAGAGAATCAGCAGGTCGTCCGGCTGGAGCAGCGCCAGGTGGTACAAAAGGTCGGGAATGCTCTTTCCCCCTAAGTTGACCACATCCACGCCGAGGCGCTGGAACCGCTCGGCAAACACGTTGGAGACAATGGCCGCGTAGTCGTAGGCCAAAAGATAAATCCGGTCCGCGTTTTTCAGCAGTGACAGGGCCTTGGCAAAATCCGCCTCGCTGACATGGGCAAAGGTCTGCTTCAGCGCCTTGATCTCAGATTCGGCGATGGCGGCGCTCACATTGCTTTTCCCGTCATCCTTTAAGATGGCAGTTTTGATCTTCTCGTTGGGCGACATCCACTGGGTAATGTAGCTTTGCAGCTTGCTGCGCATGTCCAGAAAGCCGGAACAGCCGATCTGCCGGGAGAAGCTGAGGATGGTGGCCTCCGTGGTGCCGGTGGCGGCGGAGAGCTGTTTTAAGGTGAAAAAGCAGCTGGTGTCTGGATGCTGGAGCAGATAGTCCGCAATCCTTCGCTGGGTGCGGCTGAGGGATTCATAGGAGGCTTGAATGACGGAGAGGATATTTGTGTTGTTGTTCATCACTTTAATACCAATACCATAAATTTTGTAAAAGGATTTTGACCAATCATAGCATAATAGGGGAGAAGATGCAAGAAATTTTGTGATTTTCACACAAATAAATAAAAAATTATAAATAATTTTAGCGTATTTACTGGAATTTTAAATTAAAGCAAACAAGAGCATATGCTATATTTTTAAATAAAATTAAAGTAAATAATTGACTTTTAAAGAAGGATCGGGTATGATGCAAATAGAAGCTGCTGCTTCGAATCAGGAATAAGGAGTGAGAAAAATGAAGGATCGCTTCAACACGATCTGGGGAGCAATTTTCACAGGGCTATTTGTCCTGATCATGCTCCCGCTTCCCTGCTTTGTCAACGAGTCGTACATCCCGGGGCCCTTTGGCGTACCCAACTACATCTATGGGTGGCTTGCTGTGGGAGTCACCACCGTGATCTTGATTCTGATTTGGACCAGGATGGCGCTGAAAAGGCCTGAATATCACGAATTCGATGAGAAGGAGGACAAATAAATGCCTGAAGTAGCAGTCAATCCCGTGCCGTTTTTTGTGGTCATCGGCCTCTATATAGTGCTGATGGCGGGCATCGGCATCTATGCGACCCGGCATACCAACACCATGCAGGATTATTTCGTCCTCAGCGGCAAGGCCGGGTTCATTGTCAGCGGCATTGCCTACGCGACCACCCAGTACAGCATGGGCACCTTCCTGGGCACGCCCGGCACGATTTACGGCATCGGCTATGCCGGCATGGGCATCAATGTCCCCGGCGTCGCCTTCTCCCTGGTGATTCCCGCGATTTTCATCGGCCGCAGGCTGGTCACCCTGGGCCATCGGGAAGGCTTTTTGACCCTGTCCGACTATCTCTCCGACCGCTATGAGAACAAAAAGATGAGCGGCGTGCTGGGCGTCATGATGCTCTGCTTCCTGATTCCCATGATGGGTGCGCAGATTCTTGGCGCCGGCATTTTGGTCAATGTGTTCACCGGACTTCCCAATTGGGTGGGCATCGTGGGCATGGGCGTCATCGTCATCGGCTACTGCATGACCGGAGGCATGCGCGGCGCCATGATGACCGATGTGGTCCAGGGCGTTCTGATGTTCGGCGCGGCCATTGCCGCGTTTGTGATCTGCTTGGTGATGGGCGGCGGCATGAGCAGCCTCAATGAAAGCCTGGCCAAGATCGGCGAATCCTTTATGACCTTCCCCGGTGCCAACGGCGCCATGCCCTGGGGCTACTACGTCTCCAACATTCTGCTCTGGTCCTTCTTCACCATGGGCCAGCCCCAGCTGTTCACCAAGTTTTTTGCCATGAAGGATCACAAGACCATGTTCCGTTCCGTGATCCTTGCTACCGTGGGCATGATGCTGACGTGCACCATGTGCTCCTGGGCCGGTGTGCTGGGCTATCCGCTCATCGGTGAGCTGAGCAACCACGATTACATCATCCCCGTCATCATCCAGCGCGGACTGCCCCCTGTTGTGGCCTCCGTGTTCATTGCCGGCATCGCCGCCGCCGGTATGTCCACCATCGACGGCGTTCTGATCACTGCCACCTCCGCCGCCACCCGCGACATCTATCAGAAATTCATCAACCCCAAGGCCAGCGACGAGTTCATCATGAAGATCTCCAGGTATGTGACCATTGTGATCGGCGTCATTGTCATCATCTTCGGCTGCGCCCAGCCCGGCAGTATTTTTATCATCAACACCTTTGCCTTTGCGGGCATGGCCATGTTCATCGTGCCGGTGTTGTTCGGCATGTATTGGAAAAAGGCCACCTGCCCGGCCGCAATCGCGTCCATTGTCAGCGGCGTGGTCACGCTGATCGCCTGCACCAAGGTGCCTGCGCTCAAGGCCATGATCCACGGCTTCCACGCTGTGGTGCCCGCTGCCGTGGTGGCAGCGATTGTGATGTTTGTGGTCAGCCTGGCCACGCAGAAGTATGCTGCCTCGGAGGAGACCCTGAAGCGGCATATGCTCGTCAATTGATATGTTTCTGGAACGAATGACCACTGCGCAGGCGGAAGCCGCGCTGAAAAGAGACCCCATTGCCGTCCTCCCTCTGGGCAGCACAGAGCAGCATGGGCCCCAGTGCGCCCTGGGCACCGACTTCCTGGTCCCAAGAAACCTGGCCGAACGGGTGGAGGCCATGGAGGGCATGGAGAATGTGGTGGTCCTGCCCACCATTCCCTTTGGCGTGTGTGACTATCACATGAGCTTTTCCGGAACCATCAACATCGGCTACGAGGGCCTTTACATGCTGCTGAGCAAGGTGACGAAGGCCATGATGCAGCACGGGGTGCGCCGCTTTGCGGTCATCAACGGCCACGGGGGCAACACGCCGGCCATTGACCAGGCGGCGCTGGAGGTGTACCGGGCCGGAGGCATTCTGGCCAGCATCGACTGGTGGAGCGTGGTGGGCCAGATCGACCAGCGCTTTGCCAACGGGGGCCACGGGGACATCCTGGAGACCTCCGCCATGATGGCGGTGGACGAGCGCTGTGTGGATTTGAGCCTGTGCAGGGACATGAACCCGGGGCAGCCCACGGAGGAAATTTCCGCGAAGTACATCCAGGCCATTCACTTTCGGGGCGGCACAATCCGTCTGGCCCGTGACACGAGAGAGCTTGCGCCCAGCGGATGGTTTGGCCCCGGCGATCCCCGAGGCTCCACCCGGGCCCACGGCGAGGCAATGCTGGAGGTCTGCGCGGAGTATATCCGTGACTTTTTGGTGGAATTCCGCAATCTTCTGTAAAAATCCATGTGCGGGATGTGCAGGGAAGCCGGGTTCTGCCGGCTTCCCTGCACTGTCGAGTGTGCCTGCACGATGAGGTGAAAGCATGTATTTGGAATTTAAAATCGGCACGTCTCGGCAGGGCGTTGAGGTGGATGAAAAAAACCTCATGGGGGTGCTGGAGCCCAACAAGCTGCCGCCGGGGCCCTGCGGGGAGGAGGCGGTCAAAAACGCGCTGGCCGCGCCCATTGGGGCCCGGCCCCTCCGGCAGATCGTGCACAAGGGGGAGACAGTGGCCATTGTCACCAGCGACATCACCCGTCCCATGCCCACCTATGCGGTGATGCCCGCGCTGTTGGATGAGCTTTACGCGGGCGGTGTGGCGCCGGAAGACATCACGCTGGTTTTTGCCCTGGGGAGCCACCGCGGCCATACGGAGGAGGAAAAGAAGCACCTTGCCGGAGAGCGGGCCTGGGCGGAGATCGCCTGCGTGGATCTGAATGCGGCGGACTGTGTCCATATTGGGACGACCTCCCGGGGAACTCCGGTGGATATCGACCGTCGGGTGGCCATGGCCGACCGCCGCATCTGCCTGGGGAATATTGAGTACCACTATTTTGCCGGCTATTCCGGAGGTGCGAAGGCGATTATGCCCGGCGTGTCCACCCGGGCGGCCATCCAGGCCAACCACAGCGCCATGGTGCTGCCAGCGGCCCGCGCGGGCCGCCTGGAGGGAAATCCCGTGCGGGAGGACATCGAAGAGGCGGCGTCTATGGTGGGCGTGGACTTCATTCTGAACGTGGTGCTTGATCCCCGCAAGCAGATTCTGCGGGCCTTTGCCGGCGATGTGACGGCGGCCCACCGGACGGGCTGTGCTTTTTTGGACGCCATCTACCAAAAGAAAATCCGGAAAAAGGCGGATATTGTTTTGGTTTCCCAGGGCGGAGCGCCCAAGGACCTGAACCTGTATCAGACCCAGAAGGCGCTGGACAACGCCGCCCACGCAGTGCGGGACGGAGGAGTCATTATTCTGATCGGCTCGTGCAAAGAAGGCCTGGGAGAGGAGACCTTTGCCCGGTGGATGGAGTCCGCGCCCACGGCCCACTCCCTGATTGAACGGATTCAAAAGGAATTCCGGCTGGGGGGACACAAGGCGGCTGCCATCGCCATGGTGCTGGAAAAAGCGGACGTCTACTTGGTCTCCGAGCTGGAGGATCAGCAGGTGGAGCGACTTTTTTTAAAGCCCTTCCACACAGTGGCGGAGGCCTATCGGGCGGCAAGAGAACGGTACGGGGCGGAGGCGTCGGTGTTGGCCATGCCCTATGGCGGCTCCACACTGCCCCGGGCGGAGGAGCAGCATCCAATTATACAAAAGGAGAATTAAAATGGATTATGCAGCGGAATCACTGAAGATGCACTATGCGCTCCGGGGCAAGATTGAGGTAACTCCCCGGGCTGCGGTGGACAGCCGGGAGGCGCTGTCCCTGGCCTATACACCGGGTGTGGCCCAGCCCTGCCTGGAGATTCAGAGGGACGCCAGCAAGAGCTACGAGCTGACCCGCCGGTGGAATACGGTGGCTGTGGTGACGGATGGAACGGCGGTGCTGGGACTGGGTGATATCGGACCCGAGGCGGGCATGCCCGTCATGGAGGGCAAATGCGTTCTCTTCAAGGCCTTTGGCGATGTGGACGCCATTCCCCTTTGCATACGCAGCAAGAATGTGGAGGAAATTGTGGATACGGTGGCGCTGATCGCCGGCTCCTTCGGCGGTGTGAACCTGGAGGACATTTCCGCGCCCCGCTGCTTTGAAATTGAGGAAAAACTGAAGGAACGCTGCGACATCCCCATCTTTCACGACGATCAGCACGGCACCGCCGTCATCACCCTGGCCGGTCTGATCAACGCGCTGAAAGTGGTGGGCAAAAAGTTGGAGGATGTGAAAATCGTCACCAGCGGCGCCGGCGCCGCCGGTGTTGCGATCATCAAGCTGATGATGAGTCTGGGGCTGAAAAACGTGGTTATGACCGACCGCTCCGGCGCTATCTACGAGGGGCGGGACGGCCTGAATCCCATCAAGCGGGAGATGGCCCGCCTCACCAACCGCCGGATGGAAAAGGGAAGCCTGAGGGAGGTGATCCGCGGCGCGGATGTGTTCATCGGCGTGTCCGCCCCCGGGACGCTGACGGCCGACATGGTGAAGAGCATGGCCCGGGCCCCGGTCATTTTTGCCTGCGCCAACCCCACGCCGGAGATTTTTCCAGATGAGGCAAGGGCTGCCGGCGCGGCGGTGGTGTCCACTGGCCGCAGCGATTTTCCCAATCAGGTGAATAACGTGCTCTGCTTTCCCGGCATTTTCCGCGGCGCGCTGGATGTGCGGGCCAGCCGGATTACGGAGAGCATGAAGATCGCCGCCGCCTATGCCATCGCGGGACTGGTGGGAGATGAGGAACTGAGTGCCGAGTATATCCTGCCCCAGGCGTTTGACCCCCGGGTCAAGGAGGCCGTGGCTTTGGCCGCGGCAGAGGCGGCCCGCAGGGACGGCGTGGCAAGGATATAGTCGGAAGTTCGCGCATGAGCCCGGCATTTGCCGGGCTTTTTTATTGTGTACCGCGCGGAGTCGGAGGGTGGATTTGGTCAAATCGGCAAATCCACAACCGACGGTTTGTGCGGATTCGATAAGTATTTTTGTATAAAAAGAAATGTTTTTAGATGTTCTTGACAACGTTTTAGGAACGTGGTATCTTGAAAACAAGTTAACGACTAACACGCTAAAATTTGAATGGAAGAAAAAGAAGTGAAAATTTGAAATAAATCCTTATATATCAATAGTTTTATAGAATATTTTTCTTTTGGGTTTTGATATAAAAGTTAGCGACTAACCGTATAGGTGAGTGAGGGGGTAAAATGGCGCAATTGGAAAAAGTGAGCAAAGTCCGATTATACGAGCAGGTGCTGGAGCAGCTCAACGGGTTCATTGAGCGGGGCGAGTGGAAGCCGGGATGTAAAATCCCCTCTGAAAAGGAGCTTAGAAACCAGCTTGGCGTGGGCACCGCGGTGCTGCGGGAGACCTTTCGGATTTTGGAGTCCAAGAACATCATTGAGAGCAGACAGGGCCAGGGGAGATACCTGAGACATATACGGCCCGAGCTGGTGTCGGACGACCCGTTTCTCAAAAAGGCGCTGGACAAGTCCTCCCTGCTGGATGTGCTGGATATCCGGATCAATCTGGAGATTGCCGCGGTGGAGATGCTCATTACCCGCGGGACGGACGAGAAGATCGCCAAGTTAGAGGCGCACATGGAAAAGCAGAGCTGGGAAAACGCGGTGAGTCCGGAGAAATCCTTTGAGGCCTGCGTGGCCCGGGCCACCGGCAATGTGGTTCTAACCTCCATGATCATAGACCTCCTGAAGCTGACCAGGGAGCTGGAGCAGAGAAAATATCTTGGATACGAAAAGTGGCGGGCCCTGACCGACGAACACAAGCTGATTTTGCAGGCCATCAAAAACCGGGACCTGGTGGCGGGCCGGGCCGCCGTCTACCGCCACATCTACGGCATCAAGGAAAAGCTGATCGACGAGAGCATCGACGAATGAAAAGAATGGCGTAATGGAAAATAAAATCTGGTTGCTGTGCCCGTTTTGCAACAGCAAGACAAGGGTACAGGTGAGGCGGGACACGGTGCTTGAGAATTTCCCGCTCTTTTGTCCAAAGTGCAGGCATGAGTCCGTCATCACCGTGCGCGAAGGAAAAATCTTAGAACAACAGAAATAAAAAGAGCCAGACGCTGAGGCGCAGAGCCAACACCCACTTGTATGGGTGTTGGCTCTGCGCTCTTTTGCGGTCAAGGGAAATGAGCGCCGGTAAAAATGATCTTTTGGAGGGGATACCATGGCTGAAACACTGTTGGAGGTAAAGGACCTGAGCGTGGTCTACACAAGTGAGGAGGGGATTGCCCGCGCGGTCAACGGGATCACCTTTTCCATCGACCGCAGGCAGACGCTGGGCTTTGTGGGAGAGACGGGCGCGGGTAAGACAACCACAGGGCTTTCCATCATGCGGCTGCTGCCTGAGAAGGCGGGGCAGGTGGAAAAGGGCCAGGTCTTCTATCGGGGAGAGGACCTGCTCCGGCTGCCGGAGAGCGCAATGCGGGAACTGCGCGGCTCCCGCATTGCCATGATCTTTCAGGACCCCATCTCCGTGCTCAATCCCGTGATGACCATTGAAAGGCAGATTAAGGAGGTGCTGGAGGCCCATGACGACCACTCCGGCACAAATATGGAGCAGCGGGTGGACAATCTTTTGAAATTGGTGGGTATCCAGCCCGACCGAAAAAAGGATTACCCCCATCAGTTCTCCGGGGGGATGAAGCAGCGCATTGTCATTGCCATGGCGCTGGCCTGTGATCCGGAACTGCTGATTGCCGATGAGCCCACCACCGCCCTGGATGTCACCATCCAGGCCCAGGTGCTGGATCTGGTGGAGGAGCTGAAGGAGCGATTGGGAACCTCCATGATGATCATCACCCATGATCTGGGCATTGTGGCTCAGGTCTGCGACACAGTGGCTGTGGTGTACGCCGGCGAGATCGTGGAGCAGGGTACGGTCCGGGACATCTTTGAAGGACGGCGCCATCATCCCTATACGGAGGGGCTCTTCGGCGCGATTCCGGATATCAAATCAGAGGCAAGGCGTCTCAGTCCCATCGAAGGCGCCATGCCGGACCCTCTGGACCTGCCCACGGGCTGCAAGTTCCATCCCCGCTGCCGCTACTGCACCGAACGCTGCAAGACGGTCCATCCCCCGGTCTGCCGCGTTGGGACCCATGAGATCGCCTGTCATCGCTTTAAGGAGGAATGACGCTATGACCCTGCTGGAAACAAAGGATTTGAAAAAGTACTACGACGTGAAAAACGGAAAGCTCCATGCCGTGGACGGCGTCAGCATCTGTGTGGAGGAGGGCGAGACCCTGGGCGTGGTCGGCGAGTCCGGCTGCGGCAAATCCACATTGGGCCGGGTGGTCCTGGGCCTGGAGCGTCCTACCTCCGGAGATGTGCTCTTTCAGGGTAAGAGCATTGTCAGCTGTGGCCGCGCCGAGCGGAAGAAGCTGCGGCCCAATATGCAGATCATCTTTCAGGACCCCCTCTTCAGCCTGGACTCCCGCATCCAGGTCTTGGACCTCATCGCGGAACCGCTTCTCATCAACAAGGTGTATCGGACTCGATCGGAGGCAAATGACCGGGTGAAGGAGCTGATGGAGATGGCGGGCCTCTCGCCCCGCTTTGCCAGCATGTATCCCAACGAGCTGGACGGCGGGCGGCGGCAGCGGATCTGCGTGGCCCGGGCCCTGGCCCTGAATCCGAGGATGATCGTCTGCGACGAGCCGGTCTCCGCGCTGGACGTATCCATCCAGGCCCAGATTCTGAACCTGCTGATGGACCTTCAGGAGTCCATGCACCTGACCTATGTGTTCATCACCCACAATCTGGCGGTGGTCAAGCACATCTCCACAAAAATTGCGGTCATGTACCTGGGCCAGTGCATCGAGCTGGCCTCCTCCAGGGAGATTTTTGAACATCCCATGCACCCATATACCCAGGCGCTGCTGGCGGCAATCCCCATTCCGAAGCTGATGGAAAAGAGAGAGCGCACCTTCATCAAGGGAGAACTCTCCAACCCCATCAACCCCAAGCCCGGCTGCCGCTTCGCTCCACGCTGCCCCCATGCCTCGCAGCGATGCCTGCAAGGAGATGTGACGCTGAAGGACACGGGCGGAGGCCATCAGGTGGCGTGCTGGCTCTATGAATAAACGCCTGCGCGGCGCAGAGCAAATACGAAATTGAGACAACGGTAAGGAGAAGCTGCGATGTCAAGAAAAGAAAGTCTGCTTTATTCTGAAAAAACACTGGATGTGAGCCTTGAAAATCTGCGGGAGTTTGTGGCCCAGCCCAGCATCAGCTGTGAAGGGAAGGGGATGAGAGAGTGCGCCGGGCTGATACTGAGACATCTCAAGGAGTTGGACTGCACGGAGGCGGAGCTGATCGAGACTCCGGGCTATCCCGGCGTCTGGGGCTATTACGACGCCAAGGCGGCCAAGACGCTGGTGGTCTACGGTTATTTTGACTGCAACAGCGTGGGACAGGGCTGGACCGTGGAGCCCTTTGGCGGCGTGGTTGGCCCAAGGGGCGAATTCAAAAGCGTGCTTTTTGGCAGGGGCGTGCGGAACAAGGGGCCAATCCTGACCTTTATCAACGCTTTGAAGAAGATTGTGGCAGCCGACGGAACCCTGCCGGTCAATGTGATGCTGCTCATCGAGGGAGAGGAGTTCCTCTCCAGCAGGAACGTCCCCTTTATGCTGGAAAAGTATCAAAAACGGCTGGCGGCGGCGGATTACGGCCTGTGTACGGAGGCCGGAGTAACGCCTGCGGGCGTGCCCATCATCACGCTTGGTAACAAGGGCTTTATTCACCTGGATATGAAGGTCAGCGGTGAAAAGTGGGGCAGGGGCCCCCAGGGCTCTTTTGTCCACGGCTCGGCGCAGTGTGTGGTGGACAGTCCGGTCTGGCGGTTGGTGCAGGCGCTGTCCACCCTGTTTGATCCCGAAACCCAGGAGGTCACCGTTGAGGGATTCGGAGAGGGGCTGGCCCAGCCCACAGAGGCGGAGGACCGGCTCATCGACGAGCTGCTTGCCCAGTTCGACGGCCGGCCTCTGCAGGATGTCCTCCCATACATCTCCGGCCAGCCCGGAAGGGTTGAGCGATTCGTCTTTGACCTGGAGGGCAAGGAGCTTCTCAAGCGCTATCTGTTCCACCCCTCCTTCAACATCAACGGCCTGCGGGCGGGTTACACCGGCCCTGGAACACCGCTCTTCACGCTGCCCACGGAAGCGGTTGCCCGCTTTGACCTGCGCCTGCCTCGGAACATGACGGTGGAGCAGACGCTCTCCGCCCTGCGCGGCCATTTGGATGCCCACGGCTTTGCGGACATTGAGATGGACGTGATGGGAGGCTACGGCTCCACCAGCAGCGACCTGGAGGACGACCTTGTTCAGGCCGCGCTCCGGGCCCTGGAGGATTCTCCGGTCAAGCCCCTTATCTGGCCAAAAAAGAGCGCAAGCAACCCGGTGGGCGTCATCTCCGACAAGCTGGGCATCAAGGTGCTCACCGGTTTTGGAAACGGCATCACCATGGGCGGCAACGCGGGGCCTGACGAGTGTCTTGTCATCGAAAGCGGTGATGAGCGCCCCGGACTGCGGGAATTGGAGGCCTCGTTTATCGATCTGCTTTATAACTACGCGGAGAACTGACACAACGGGATGGAAAGGAGTGATCGTTTGGAAATCCAGCGCATTCAGGAGAGAATGAAGACACAGAAACTGGACGCATTGGTCGCCACTTCACACGACAGCGTCTTCTATCTGACCAAGGCCTACAAGATCCCGGCCAGATCCATCCCCACACGATTGAGCGCCGTTGTGATTCCCGCGTCGGGTCAGCCGGTTCTTGTTGCCTGCGCCATCACCGAGGCATTGGTGGAAAAGAGCTCCAAGGTCCGCGGCGCCGTGTTCTACAGGGAGTACATCGACTCTCCCATAGAGCTTGTGGCCAACGTCATCCGCTCCTATGGATTGATGAGCGGAAGAATCGGCCTTGAAAAGATTGCCCTCAGCGCCCGCTTTTACGATGAGCTGAGAGACTGTCTGCCCGATGCGGAGTTCGTTGCCGCGGATCAGATCACAGACTGGGTCCGCATGGTTAAGACACCAGAGGAGATTCGGCTCCTGCACAGCTCCGCTCTGGCCACCGACCGGGCCATCCGCCAGGCGTTTATGACCGCAAAGCCCGGGGAGATGGAAAAGAACGTGGAGAGCCGCATCGCTGTCGAGCTGCTGCGAAACGGAGCGGACCTGGTGGAGCACGTGACCTGCGGCGCGGGCGAAAACGCTGCACTGGCCCATCCTAAGGCGGAAATACGCCCCCTGGAGAATGGAGAGCTCATCCGCACGGATGCGGGAGGCATTTTTTCTGGATATATGTCCGACCTGGCGAGAACGGTTGTTGTGGGAGAACCCACCGGGGAGCAGAGGGAGTATTGGGAGATTCTCTATCATATCCAGGCTCAGATCATTGCCGCGGCCAGACCGGGGATCCGGGGCAGGGAGCTGCACAATCTCTGTCTGGAGCTCTTTGAACAGCATCGGCTGATTTACGCCTATACCATCACCGGCCACGGTCTGGGCCTGGGCCA
Organism: Dysosmobacter acutus; assembly: GCF_018919205.1. Taxonomy (NCBI): domain Bacteria; kingdom Bacillati; phylum Bacillota; class Clostridia; order Eubacteriales; family Oscillospiraceae; genus Dysosmobacter; species Dysosmobacter acutus. The sequence goes on along the minus strand of NZ_JAHLQN010000001.1, from coordinate 38,555 downwards.
GCACGACACGCCTATCATCGGCCCGGATTCGGACATTGCACTGGAGGAGAACATGGTCATCAATCTGGAGCCGGCCCACCGGAACCTGGGCGCAATCATGCACATCGAAGATACCGTCCTTGTCACGGCCGAAGGCGGCAGGATCCTGTCCAGGTCCGCCGACTGGAGCAGTCTGAAACTCTCATAAGCAAGGAGGCGGAGTCTTGAAACAGTCCATTGTCTACTTATGCAAGCGCATTGTTACGCTGCTTTTATCCCTGCTGGGCATTGCCGCCGTGGTGTTCTTTCTGGTTCGGCTGAGCGGCGACCCGGTGGCGCTTTACCTTCCCCTGGACGCCTCCGAGGCGCAGATCGCGGCCATGCGTGCCAGCCTGGGACTGGACCGTCCGCTGATCCAGCAGTTTTTCAGCTTTCTGGCGGGCATTCTCCACGGCGACTTCGGCGATTCCTTCAGCTATGGGCTGCCTGCTCTGGAGGTCATCAAAATGCCTTATCTCCAGACCCTGAAGCTTGTGCTGGTGGCGCTGTGCGTGGCGCTTGCCATTGCGGTGCCCGCCGGCATTCTGGCGGCCCGGAAGGCGGGAACCAGCACGGACAGCATTGTCTCCACCGTGTCTTTGCTGGGTCAGAGCATCCCTACCTTCTGGTGGGCGCTGATGCTGATTCTGCTGTTTGCCGTAAAGCTCCGCTGGTTTCCATCCTCCGGCGTGGGGACATGGAAGCACATGGTCCTGCCCGCCATCACCCTGGGAACCTTTGAGGCCGGCATGTACGCCCGGATCGTCCGGACCAGCGTGCTGCAGGTGATGGGTCAGGACTACATCCGCACTGCCAAGGCCAAGGGCCTGACGGAGCGCAGGGTGATCGCCCGGCACGTGATCCGCAACGCGGCGCTGCCCACCATTACGGCGGTGGGCATGCAGTTTGGTTCGCTGATGGGCGGCTCTGTGGTCACGGAGGTGGTGTTCGGCTATTCCGGCATGGGCCGCCTGGCGGTCAGCGCCATCTTCAACCGGGACTTTGCGCTGACTCAGACCTTTGTGCTGGTGTGCGCGGTCACCGTGGCCCTCGTGAATCTGATCGTGGATTTGGCCTATTCGGTGCTGGATCCCCGGGTGCGTATGGGGTAAGAGGAGGAGCTATGAAAAAACAGTCCAACAGGCTTTTGCAGCGGGCCCGGTATCTGGCAAGGCCGACCCACTATGTGGCCGCTGTCATTTTGATCGTGATTGTGCTCTGCGCCCTGTTCGCCGGCGCGCTTGCCCCTATGGACCCGCTGAAGCAGGATCTGCGGAACTGCCTTTCCGCGCCCAGTCTGGCCAACCTCTTCGGGACGGACCAGTTAGGACGGGATATTTTGAGCCGGGTCATCTACGGCAGCCGGGTGTCGCTCCTGGTGTGCCTGGCCAGCGTTCTCTTCGCCGGTGTCCTTGGCGTCCTCATCGGCGTGATGGCGGGCTATTTCGGCGGTGCGCTGGACCTTGTGACCTGCGCCGTCACCGACACCCAGATGTCGATTCCCTTTTTTGTGCTGGCGCTGACGCTGGCCTCTATTTTCGACCCCTCGCTCTGGAGCGTCATCCTCATCTTGTCCATCACCAGCTGGCCCCGATATGCCCGCATGGCCCGTTCCCAGGCGATCACGCTGCGGTCCATGGACTATGTCCGGGCGGCGGTTTCCATGGGGGCCTCTCCCGGGTGGATTCTCATGAAGCACATTGTGCCCAACGTGATGGGCATCATCACCACCCTGGCCACCACGGAGGCGGCCCGGATGATCCTGCTGGAATCCGCGTTGAGCTTCATCGGCATGGGCGTTCCGGCGGACAGCTCCAGCTGGGGGCTGATGACCTCCGACGGCCGCGCGGTCCTGGCCACCGCCTGGTGGGTGGCCACGATCCCGGGCCTGGCAATTTTTATCACCTGCGCATCCATCACTATCCTTGGCGATTTCATGCGCCGAGTCCTCAAAATGGAGTGACGCGGCAGATGTCTTTTTCAGTGAGCCACAACAACCAAATAAGATTGCGATTGATGAAAGGAGAAACCCTATGAAACGTATACAGGCATTGCTGTTGGCCGCTGTACTGCTGATCAGCGCTTATGCGCTGACGGGCTGCGGCGATCAGGCGCGGCAGGAAGGGGAGGAGAAAACCTCCGTAACCATCGCCGTCGGAGGGGGACCTGGCAGCCTGGATCCCTACACCGATGATACCCGCTCCATCCAGGATATCTACCGCTGCATCTTTGAAGGGCTGGTAAAAATCAGCAGCGACGGCGAGATTGCCCCCCTGCTGGCGGAGAGCTGGGAACAGATCGACGATACCACCGTCCGCTTTCATCTCCGTGAGGACGTGAAATTCCACAACGGGGAAGCGTTCAACGCAGAGACAGTCCGGTACAACGTGGAGAGAATCTGGGACACAGACCTCAATTCCATCAAGACCGTCAAGCTGGCGCCCCTGAAGACCGCCAATGTCATTGATGAGTACACCGTGGACCTGATTACCGACGAGCCCTATCCGCTGCTTCTGACCTATCTGGACGCTTTGTACATGGTGCCGCAGCAGTATTATGGGGACAGCGAGCTTTCCGTCCTCTCCCAGAATCCGGTGGGAACAGGCGCCTACAAGTTTGTCTCCTGGGTTCCGGACCAGAATATCATTCTGACGGCCAATGAGGACTATTGGGGCGACGCGCCCGCCATGAAGGACGTCACCTGGCAGATTACCCCCGAGGCATCCACCCGTGTGGCCGCGCTGCTGGCCGGTGACGTGGACATCGCCTACAACATCCCCTCTACCTCCATCAGCCAGGTCAGAACAGCCTCCGGCTACAGCACGGTGGACTCCCCCATGGCTATGGGACTGGTGCTGCATCTTCAGGCCCTGGACCCTGATGCCCCCACCTCGGACGTAAAGGTCCGCCAGGCCCTGAACTATGCCATCGACCGGGAGGCTCTGATCACCGGCGTTTCCCAGAGCCTTGCCACACCGCTCAGCGGCCAGATGGCCAGTGAAGGCGTTGTGGGCTACAACGAGGCCTGCAACCCCTATACCTATGACGCCGGGCAGGCTGCCGCGCTGCTGAGCGAGGCGGGATACGGCGACGGATTCAAGATCACGCTGAATACGCCCCAGGGCAGATATCCCAACGACAAGGAAATCGCGGAGGCAATTGCCGGCATGTGGAGGGAATTGGGCATCGATGTGGAGGTAAAGGTCTGGGAGTGGGGCACCTTCCTGGAGGGACTGAAGCAGAAGGAGGCCTCTGAGGGCGCGTGGCTGATTGGCTGGTACTGGTCTCCCGCCTTTGACGCCTACACCGCCAACTCCTACCTCATCTCCGATCAGGCCTATGCCATCTGGAAGAACGACAAGTTCGACGAGAACATGCGCTCCGCCGCTGTGACGGTTGACACGAAGGCCCACGAAGCCTATCTGCAGGAGGCGCTGCTGGCCATGAACGAGGATGCTGGCCTGGCCTTCATCTGTGAACCCCGCTCTGTGTTCGGCAAGGCGGACGGCATCTCCTGGACCCAGAAGTTGGATGACTCCCTGGATGTGAAGACCATTGTCGCGAACTGATTCGGCTGTCTTGACCGAACAATCTTCTGAAGAGAAAGGAAACAAGATGAAGCAGTTTATACCACCCAAAAAGGAAGGAAGCCCCTTTTCCATGTGCGTCTGGGCAGGCAATACGCTTTACATCTCCGGAAAGGTGGGAATCGATCCGTCAACGGGAACCATTCCCGATTCCGCAGAGGAGCAGACACGCTTTGCCATCTCCGGTCTGAGCTCTGTGCTGGAAGAGCAGGGCTGCACCCTGGCCGATGTGGTCAAGATCACCGCGATCCTGACGGATCAAAAGGACATCGCGCCGTTCAACAAAGTGTATTGTGAGCAGTTCGCCAAGAACCCACCCGCCCGAACGCTGATGGTGGTCGGCGCTTTGGCCGGTAAGGCCACCGTGGAGTTGGACGCGGTGGCGGTGAAGGACTGACCGGCGTTTTGGGGGATCAGCATGTCTGTGAAGAAGGGATTCCCGGTAAGTTCTTTATCCTGAAAGGCATGTTCCGCAAGACCTGCTGAGTGTATCAATGTACGAAGGAGGTGTAAGCATGTCTTCCCTCATGGACCGCGCCAAAGAGTTGGAAGAGAAGTTCATCACGATCCGCCGCATCCTCCATGAAAACCCGGAAACGGCATTTGAAGAGGTGGAAACCAGCCGCCTGATCGAGCGGGAGCTGCGCTCCTGCGGAATCGACTGTCAGCCGGGCGGGGACAAGACGGGGGTTGTCGGCGTCCTGAATGGGGCGTATCCGGGAAAGACCGCGGCGGTCCGGGCGGATATTGACGCGCTGCCGGTGCAAGAGCAGACGGGTCTGCCCTTTGCCTCCCGGAGAGACGGCATTTGCCACGCCTGCGGCCATGATCTTCATACTGCCGCGGTGCTGGCCGCCGCCCGGCTGCTGTCCGAGCGACGCGACAGGCTGCATGGAACGGTAAAATTTATCTTCCAGCCTGCGGAGGAGCAGCTGGCGGGAGCCCGGACCATACTGAAAAGCGGATGCTTGGAACAGCCCCGTGTGGAGGCCATATTCGGCCTGCACACCTGGCCGGAGCTGTCCGCCGGAGAGATCGGTGTCCGCAAAGGGGCGATGATGGCGGGATCGGACCGGTTCCGCATCCGAATCCACGCCGCCGGAGGCCATGGAGCCCATCCCCACAAAACCGCCGATCCGGTGGTGGCGGCCGCCTACCTCGTCACCCAATTGCAGACCATTGTCTCCCGGGAGCAAAAACCCACGGAGCCGGCTGTCGTGACGGTTGGAAAACTGGCGGCGGGAACTGCGGCCAATACGATCCCCACAGAGGCCGTGTTGGAGGGAACGATGCGGACGGTGTCCAATGAGGCCCGGCGGCGGATCCGTGACAGCATCCGGCGAATGGCCACACTGACGGCCCAGAGCCTGAATACAAGCGCGGATACCGAGTTCACGGAAGGCTGCCCGCCCCTGATCCCGTCAGAAGAACTCACCGGGCTGGTGGAGGAGTCCGCGGCCCGCCTTTTGGGCGGGGAGCACGTGCGTGAATTGGATTCTCCCTCAATGGGCAGCGAGGACTTTGCCTGCTACCTGCAAACTGTGCCCGGGACATTTTTCCGCGTCGGCACTGGCGATGAGCGGCCCGAAAGCCGTCTGTCGCTCCACAGCCCCCGGCTGGTGTTCAATGAACAGGCGATTTTGACCGGGGCGGTGACTCTGTGCGGCGCCACCTGCCTCTATACGGGCTCGGAGTTTGGGGCGCTTTTGTAACGCACTGCTCCCGCCGGGAGGCGGAACATGTTGAAAACAAATCAAAAGGATGTCCGGAACCAGATGGTTCCGGACATCCTTTGATAATAATTTGAATCGATCAGCGTTTGGAGAGCTTGTGAGCGGCTCGGTAATCATACAGACCCAAAAGAGGTCCAAACAGCAAGAGATTCAGACAGAGGGCAAGCTGCGTGTGGGCCGGACCAAGGGTGGCGGCGCTTTAGCAATACCGTTTATCAAGAATCTCAACGTGCCGCTCTTCGATTCGCTTTTGTACCCAGTCGCGATTCTGAGTGCCGCTGCGTGCGGCGAGCACCTTTGCCTCATCCTGTGTGCGGTATTTTTTAGCGGCCTCTAACACCTGGGGCGCGTCCCGCAGCGGAATGACAATTACGCCGTCTCCATCCGCAACGATGATATCGCCGGGAGCCACACTGATACCGCCGCAGGCAATGGGAACATTGATCTCACCCGGGCCATCCTTGTGCGGACCGCCAGGTGTGGAGCCAGTGGCATAGACAGGGAGCGTCATTGCGCGCAGTTCGTCCGCATCGCGGATTGGCCCGTCGAGGACCAATCCGCCAAGCCTACGCTGATATTGGGCATACGTGAACATGACCTCGCCCATCAGTGCGCGGGTTGAATCTTCATCATTTGAAACCACAAGGATATCCCCGGGCTGTGCCATATCAAGAGCTTGGTGGATCATGAGATTGTCCCCGCCTCTGCTTTTTACGGTCAAAGCAGGGCCTGCGATGATCCCGCAAGCGCCGCTCATCCGTTTGATGCGCGGATGCATCGCGCAGGAACGGCCCATTGTGTCGGCGATATTGGCTGCGGGGATGGAGGAAAATGCGGCGACCAGGGCTTTGTCCGGCAGGGGACGCCGCAGAAAAATGCGGTTTCCAATTGGCATGGTTTATATCCTCCTGTACCATTTGTGCTGCCCTTATGCAAAAGCCTATAGGGCTGCGTTCTTTTTCTTGCAAGCTTGCCGTGGGGGCAGAGGAAAGTCAGAAGAGCCAGTCAGCAAACGCGGGATAAAAACGGGAGAAGCACTCAGCATATTGGCAGGTTTTACGCCCGCCCATGCGTCGAAAATGATTCGCCCGCATCTGCGCTTTTGCAACATAGTTTTCAATAATGCCTTTTTGTGTTTCGTTGCAGAGCATCGCCTGCTGTTTGATGTTCCAGACATCGGTGATGTCAATGTAGATATCCGGCTGAAAGCCGCTCATATCCGGCATATGCGGCTCAAAACCAAACATGCATGTCACGGAAACCGGCGCTTGACCATCACGGAACCCGGCCGCTCCGGCCAGAATGCTTGCCTGCCACACCAGCTCGGCTGCCAAGCCGTGATCCTGATTCATCACATCCCGGTTTCTGTCGTGTGTGAGCAGGATAGTGGGAGCGAAAGCTCGTACCGAACCGGCGAGCCGTTCGGTCAGCTCCTGGCTCGCCGAAAGAGGATAATCAACAAGGTCCCAATACTCTGCCTCCTTTACACCGAGCGCATTGACAATGGCCTCGGCTTCAGCATGCCGCCGCTGTTTGGCATCTTCCCATGTGCGTGTCGGATCCTTCCACAAGGAGGTGGATTCGCCGCGCAGTCCATAGGATAGGATGATGACCTTCACCGGCAATCCCGCTGCTGCATATTTGGCAACAGTGCCTCCGCAGCGCCACACCAGGTCGCCGACATGGGCGGCCACCACCATAAGCCTGTCTTGATTCATTTGCACACATCCTTTCTCTCTCATTTCATGGAAGTCAATCTGTCAGTTGCCAGGTTAAGCCGTTTGCGTCTGAAAAGCTGCTGACAGTCCGACCGGTATCGGCAATGAACTTATTCTCGGTTTTGAATTTGATCCCTTGGGCTTTGAGACTGAGCGTGTCCTTCGGATCGGCGCGAAAGGCGATGTGGTGCACGCCCGTAAAGCCGCCGGCTTTGACGGGATGGATTTCAAGGACAACCTGATTTTCCCCCTCAAGGCTCATTTCGACGGAGCTGCGCGGCGCAGGAGCGCGGCGCAGGATTTTCAGTCCAAGCTTGCCAAGCATTGCGACGGTCGCATCCAAATCTTCGACTTTGATGTCGATGTGGTCGATCCTTGTAATCATGTCATTACACCTCCATTGTCCAACCGTAGGGATCGGGAACCAGGCCGCGCTGGATCTGCGTAAGCCGCTCAAAGAGCGTGAAAGTCACCGTGCCGATGCTGCCGTTACCGATGTTCATGTGGCATTCACCATAGGTCAACTCCCCCACTGGAGCGATGCAGGCACCAGTGCCGCAGCCAAATGCTTCCTGCAGCGTACCATCGGCATGGGCTGTCATAATTTCCTGAATAGAGATGCGGCGCTCCACCGTTTGATAGCCCAAATCTTTCGCAATAGCCAGCAGAGAACGGCGGGTAATGCCGTCGAGAATGGTGCCGCTGAGATCTGGGGTGATGAGTTCGCCCTTGATGACAAAGAAGATGTTCATTTGCCCCATTTCCTCAACATACCTGCGTTCAGCGCCGTCGAGCCAGAGAACTTGCGTATAGCCCTGCGCCTTGGCCTTTGCCTGCGCTGCAAAGGTGGAGGCGTAGTTTCCGGCACATTTCGCTGTTCCGGTGCCGCCCCTGACAGCGCGGGCCTGCTCCTTCTCCACATAGATACGCACGGGCTTGGGGCCCTTGGGAATATGAGGACGACCCGGCGTCAGCATGGCCATGCAGGTATAGTCCTTTGCCGGTCGCGCACCGAAGACCGGTTCGGTTGCAATAATCATTGGACGTATATAGATGGAATCCACATTGGAATCCTGAATCCAGTCCAGATCAGTTTTGAGAAGTTCCTTCAGATAGTCGAGGAGTTCCTCTTCACAGACCTGTGGGATACAGATTCGCTCGCAGGAGTGGTTGAGACGACGCATATGGTCCATCGGGCGGAACAGGAGCAAACGCCCATCTTCGGTGCGGTAGGCTTTCATGCCCTCGAAAATCTCCTGGCCATAGTGAAAGCACATTGTCGCAGGAGTTAAGGCAAGCGCGCCAAAGGGCAGGATGCGCGGGTCATGCCATCCCTCTGCTTCGGTGTAATCCATAAGGAACATGTGGTCAGTCAGAATGTTTCCGAACCCCTTGCTGTAATCCTGCGGCTTTGTTTTGGGGTACTGTGTACGGGTAATTGTAAGGGCCATGTTACTTCTCCTTTCTGGATGGCGCGGGGATATTTTCACCAGCTTCGTCTTCAAATTCGCGGCCCCAGCCGATGAATACGGAAAGAACCAGCACGGCAATGAGAACCCAGCTGTAGAACGCATAAGGGATGATCTGAGCTACGTTGTAGCCCTCTGCAAGAGCGCCCGACTCAGTGGCGAGATTAAAGGTCAAAAGCATACAGGTGCCGTAAGGCAATAAGCCTCCGAAAGCGACGGCGATTCCGTCCAATAAGTTGGAACCCCTGTGGCGGGCAATATTTTGCTGTTTGAGAATCCGCCTGACAACGGGGCCGGAGACAACCATGGAGCAGTTGTTCTTAGGGATAAAGGCCATTGTAAACATCACCAGGCCGATGCAGCTGAACTCAGCGGAGACAGGGGTTTTGCAATGCCGGCCAATGCCGCTGACGACTACGTCAAGCGCACCGGATTCGCTCAGCATTTGCATAAGAATAAAGAGCAGGAAGGAATAAACAGAGAGGCCGATCATACCGTTAATGCCCGCGATGACAACACCCGAGCTTGAAATCACACCCTCCTGCCAGTCCAACAGGCCGGAAACAAGTGCAACAGCAAGTGAGATCATCGTCGCGGTAAAAAGAGCGGAGAGCATTTTTGAGCCTCGAAGCATCATCACGATGAGAACGGCGGGGCCGATGAGCAGCAGAAGAGACTTTGCCGCGCCGGCGTCAAGCGTCACGATGGAGTCGGTCGGAGTAAAGGTGGAAATTCCGAACACAATGAACAGAACACAGGTAATGAGACCCGCAGTGATGGAATACTTTAGCCGGGTCTTCACGCAGATGGGGACATCCGTCTCCTGCGTAACGGCTGAAATGATTGTGGTGTCGGAGATAGGGGCAAGATTATCGCCGAAGTAGGCGCCGCCGACAATCGCGCCCATGACCAGAAGAGGATTGCAGCCAAGCATGACAGCGGCTGGGAAAAGCACAGGAGCGATGGTGTTGATGGTGCCCACAGAGGTGCCGGTCGCAGTGGCCAGCAGGCAGCCAATTAAGAAAATTGCAAGGGGGAAAAATTTCCCGCTGGCGCCAATGAGCTGGGAAAACCAGAGAATACCATTGGGCAGGCCTCCAATTGTCAGAATTTTTGCAAAGATACCGACGAAGAGGAAAATAGAGAGCATGGTTGCACACATTGAGCTGCTCAGACCGCGAATAATGACTTCCGTGAATTCCCGCTTGTCCTTCATCAGCAAAAAGGCTGCGCAGATCGCCGCAAAGCCCGCGATCCAAAACGCGTTGGTGGAGGTATTCCCGGTGGAAAAGAGGCCGACAATGCTTATGCCCATTACAATTAGCGGGATGAAAGCCCCGAAGTTTCCACCATGGAATAAAAGCTTTTTGCCGCCGTTGGTGTCGAATCCTGCCATAAAGTTTTTCTCCTTCCATAAAATATACCGGTGTTGTGAAGGCTCCACAACACCGGTATAACAGGAAAGAACAAAAATGTCAATAGCTCTACAACAATTTTAAAAATTGTTGTAGAAAAAACTTAATCTCTATTTTTGTCAAACACCCCGTATTTGATATTATATTTTTCCTTCCACTCCAGGTAGGTCATCTTCTCAATACCCAGCTTATGGCTGATAATTGTGATCATCAGCTCGGCGGCAAACTGGGCGGCCATGTTGGACGAGAAGATGTTCATGCTCTGTGAGCCTGCGGCAATAACGATGTCCGCGCCGTTAGCCATGGGAGAGGAGGCTCTGTCCGTGAAAATAATCAGTTTGGCGCCCTTGTCCCTGGCCATTTCCGCAACACCTTTGGACATTTTAAAATAGCGCGGAAAGGTAAAGAGCACAACACAATCTTCTTCGGTGAGGTTCATCATCTTGTCAACTGCACTGGAGTCTGCGGTCAGACTATCATGAACGTTCGGCATGATCAAGGAGAGCATCAGCTTGAAAAAACCGGCAATGTTGCTGCTTGCGCGAAAACCGCAGATCAGCTTTTGGCGGCTTGCAATGATCATGTCTGCAGCCTCCTCAAACTTGGAAAGGTCATTGTTTTCATAGACGCCGCGCAAACTGCCCACAGCGGTGGTAAACCACTGCTGTGCAAGATTCTCCACATTGCATGCATCACTTTGCAGCGGGTGGCGGTTCTTCAGCCGTTCCAAGGGAGATATATCCTCAATGGTACTGCTGCTGAGCATGTCCGTGGCTTTTTCCCGCAGGCGGCGCTGCATGTCGGAAAAACCGTCGAAACCGAGTGCGCGGGTCACACGGATAACAGAGGCATCGCTGACGCCGATCTCGCTTGCAACGGCCGTCGCCGTCATAAAGCACAGGCGGGATTCGTTTTCCAAAAGATATTCGGCAATCCGGTAGCCCGTCTTTGTCAGCTTGGTGTGAATCACTCTTTCCTCAAGCAATGAGACCATATCTAACCTCCATAAGACATCAATTTTTTTGATTGTTCCCATTATATCTTGGAAATTCTGCAAAGACAAGAGCCAGCCGCCCGCGCTGAAGTCGTTTGCATGCCGATTTTGCTCCCTTGGAAAAATACCTGCCGTGCCTTCTCGAACACAGACATATCAGAGACCGACCTCGCTGCCAATTCAGCCTTGAAAATGCCCTGTATTATTGCAAATACTGCAATATAGTGCGATGTGCTTTCACAAATACCGTTCCATCGGGCCTGTGGAGTTAAATGCTGATAAAAAAATTCCCCGGAAAGGCAAAGCTTTCCGGGGAAAATATCGCTTTTATCGCTTGGAGAACTGAGGTGCGCGTCTGGCCGCTTTGAGGCCGTATTTCTTGCGCTCTTTCATGCGGGGGTCACGGGTCAGGAAACCGGCCTTCTTCAGAATGGGGCGGTACTCCTCGTTGGCCAGCAACAGGGCCCGGGCAATGCCGTGGCGCAGGGCGCCGGCCTGGCCGGAGACGCCGCCGCCGGTGACGGTTGCCACAATGTCCATTTTGCCCACGTTGTCGGTGGCAGCCAGAGGCTGACGGACCACCATCTTCAGAGTGTCGAGGCCGAAATACTCCTCGATGTCACGGCCGTTGATGGTGATGGAGCCGGTGCCGTTGGGGAACAGATGGACGCGTGCGACAGAAGACTTTCTGCGGCCGGTACCATACAGATAAGGCTTTTTAGACTGATACATGACTTACTCCTCCTTATTCTACGGTCCAAACCTCAGGCTTCTGGGCCTGCTGTTCGTAGTTTTCGTCAGCGTAGATGCGCAGACGCTTCAGAGAATCCTTGGTCACGGTGTTGCGGGGCATCATGCCGCGGATTGCGACGCGCATGGCAGTCTCGGGCTTGTCCTGCATCAGAATGCGGTAGGGGGTCTCCTTCAGACCGCCCACCCAGCCGGAGTGGGTGCGGTAGATCTTCTGGGTCATCTTCTTGCCGGTCAGAACGGCCTTGCCCGCGTTGATGATGATCACGCAGTCGCCGCAGTCGGCATGGGGGGTGTAAGTGGGCTTGTTCTTGCCGCGCAGCAGATCGGCGGCGGCCACGGCGGTTTTGCCCAGGGGCTTGCCGGCAGCGTCCAGAATGTACCACTTGCGCTCAATGTTGGCCTTGCTTGCCATAAAAGTGGACATGGTTCTTCCTCCTGTATCTTGTAGTCGAGATCGGACTTTACAAATCAAAGGCTCCGGGGTTAAAATCGGAGCAAGACTATTTATAGCATATGGAGTTCAGCCTGTCAACTGAAAAATGATTTAGCATTGTGAAATCTTAAAAAAGCTCTCGTTATCTTGCGAAATCTCTTGTTTTCTTCCTATGCAATTTTAAATTTTTCAAGAAAGAAAATGCGGGCGCGCAGCGCCCGCAGGAATCCTTGCTATGTAATAGATTATAAAACCCACTGCAGAGCCAGCAGCAGCACCAGTCCCGGGAGCCCCAGCACCCCCACCGTCAGGGCGTTCCACAGGTTGAGCCCCAGGGCCAGCCCGGTGACGGCGGAGGTCAGGTTCACAAGATAGAGCGCCGCAAAGCCCAAAAAGGTGTTGACCAGGAGCTTGAGCGCCAGGCGCAGCGGAGCACGGAACAGCCGCAGCAGGGCCAGCGCCAGGAAAAAGCAGAGGAAGCCCAGAAGGACTTTTTGCGTCATATCCATTTTGCAGCCCCCTTTGTACGTGCGGCGGCAGCGGCCGCCGGACGCTGTTCCTTGATGACGCGGATCAGGTAGTTGTAGCGGGCTTTCAGGGCGTTGATCTGATAAATGCAGGACTCCACCAGCTCTGGATCCACGACCATGTCAAACTGCCGGTAAGCCAGAGCCAGATCCAGCTGTGTTTCATTGAGCTCCGAGCGCAGTTGGTTGAGCCGGGCGTCTTCTGGTGTGCGGGCGGACTTTTTTCCCACGATCCATCCCTCCTGTTGTATCAGTGTACGGAGAGTTTGGACAAATATTCCAATTTTTATACGCGGGAGTGAACTTGAATGGAACGAGAAGCGTTTATGCGCCAGGCCCTGGCCCTGGCCCGGGAGGCATCGGAAGCGGGCGAGGTGCCGGTGGGCTGTGTCGTGGTCCGGGACGGGGAGATTGTGGGCCGGGGCCGCAACCGCAGAGAGGAAAAACAGTCCGCGGCCTCCCACGCGGAGATGGAGGCCATTGCCGAGGCCAACAAAGCGCTGGGCTCCTGGCGGTTGGACGGGTGCGAACTGTATGTGACGCTGGAACCCTGCCCCATGTGCGCCGGAGCGATCCTCAACGCCCGGATCGCCCACGTCTGGTACGGCGCCCGGGACGAATCCTTTGGCGCCTGCGGCGGGGTGACGAACCTCTATATGGAGGAATTTCCCAACCGGCCGGCCCTGACCGGCGGGCTGCTGGCGGAGGAGTGCCGAAATTTGCTGTCGGCGTTTTTCCGGTCTCTGCGCCGATGAAAAAGGGTGGGATTCTCTTCCCGGAGGGAAGCATGGACTCATGGGAAAAAGAAATTTAGTGAATTGGATAGATTTAAGACTTTTGTAACAATTGAGGCTATTTTCCTTAACAAGGGTCCTGTATCTTAATACTTGCAAGAGACAAAACTTCTTTTCATCCAATCTTCCAAAAATAGAGAGCGGGACCGGCTAAAACCGGTCCCGCTCTCTATTTGCATTCTTTTTAAGAATGGGCGCGGCATCCTTGGGTCAGCCTATCGTCACAGAGGGCGCCGCCCGGTTCAAAATCACTCTGGCCGCCACGGCGCCGCCCAGGGCGTCCACCGCATCTTTGGAGAGCTCCTCCAGGGCGCGGGCCATGTCGTCATGCCTGCTGGCGTCCATGTACTCCATGACCACGATCACATGGCGGCTCCGCTCCGTGACCATGGTGCGCTGACCGTCCCGCCAGTTCCAGCAGCGGCAGACGGCGCCTTTGTTGTCCAGATAGCAGACCTCGCCGGGAAGGGTGGGGTCGTTTTCCTCCTCCCCCAAGGCCAGAAAGTCGTCTCCGCCGGCGCTGACGCTGAGGCGGAGGTCGCCGTCAAAGGCATCCACATCCTCGGCGCCGCATGGGAAGCCATAGGTGAGAGAAACAGTGTTGTAAAGGTCCACCAGAGGGTTGATGGGCCCGACGCCCTTGCCCTTGTCCACGCGGCGCAGCAGCGCCTCGATGGAGGAGCGCACGCCCTTTTTGGTCTTGAAACGGCTGTAGGCCTGACGCCAGGCGGCCACTGCCGGGCACTGGCTGAGCACCGGCTCCGTGATCCACTTTTTTGCCGTCTCATTGGCCTCGGCCAGCCGGGCTGCCAGCTCAGGCGCCTCATGCGAATTGTCAATGTCCCGCAGCACCAGCACGCCGATTTCGCTCTCCGGGAACAGGGACCAAAAGGGAGCTTCAATAATAAATTCAGACATCTGTGGAATCCTCCTCATGATGAACGGAACGGCTCAAACGGCGTCCGGGAGGGGAGAAGCCCTCCGGGCGGCAGAGCAGTAAAATGGATAGGGACAGCACCGCCCCGGCGAAGTAGAACAACGCCTCGGAAGTGATGCCGGGGCAGTCGGCCAAGGCGGTCAGACAAAAGACCACGGCCATCGCCGCGCACAGGGCCAGATGGCGGATCTGGGCGCAGACAAAGGCAAAGGCGGAGAGCTTATAAAAGGTGAGCAGCAAAAGGGCCAGGGCTAAAATTTCCACATAGTAGTGCTCCACCACCGGGTTGACGGAATAGCTGCGATACTTTAAAATCAGTTGAATGACATAGTATCCCACCGGTGCCAGCAGAAGGTTGGGGGGGATATCCACCTGGCGGATGGAGCCGGAAATCACGAAAAAGAGAGCGGCGGCGCAAAGGACCGTCAGGACGCCGGAAACCATGGCGGCGGAGTCGGAATAGGAGTCGCGCAGGGCGGCGGCCACAGTCCATACGCCGGAGGCGGCCAGCAAAAAATCCCCTGTGATCAGCAGCGCGGGCACCAGGTCGCCGCTGGTGGCAAAACGGGTGCAGAACCGGCAGGGCATGCTGTCCTTCGGCGTGGAGCGCAGCAGGAGAAAAAGGGCCGCGCCGGCCAGCGCGAAGAGGAGAAGCAGGGGCCAGAACGGTCCGTCCTTCGGCAGGCCGGTGCCCGGCTCATAACCGGTGCTGTTGCGGTAGAGCCGGAGAAAAAAACCGCAGACGCCGCCTGATATCGCCGTCAGCACCAGAGCGGGTTTTTGTTTCATACAAATCCTCCCCTGTGGGATTCCATTCAAATTGACAATCAGTATAACACCTTGGCCGGCATTTGTCCAC
This sequence comes from Dysosmobacter acutus, assembly GCF_018919205.1. NCBI lineage: Bacteria > Bacillati > Bacillota > Clostridia > Eubacteriales > Oscillospiraceae > Dysosmobacter > Dysosmobacter acutus. Next base: position 23,318 of record NZ_JAHLQN010000001.1, on the reverse strand, counting down.
CGAACATCTTTTGCCCCGGCGGTGAATAGAGATAGAGTCAAAGAAGGCGGAGCCTGTTCGCTCCCCTTCACGTTGGCGGATTTGAATGGGACAAGCTGCCGGACAACAAGAAAGGATACGCTATGAGACAGAATCTGATTGCATCGGTGGTCCTGATCGCCCTGCTGTTCACCATACCGCTTGTGTTCCTGCGTCCGGAAAAGGAACCGGAGGAGCAGGAGGCGGCGGAGATTTTTCCACAGGTGGAGCCGGGGGAGATGGACGCCGCCTCCACGCTGCAGGTGAAGCAGGGGGACACGGTGACGGAGATGAGCCTGGGGGCTTACCTCCAGGGCGTGGTCCGGGCGGAGATGCCCGCCTCCTTTGAGATTGAGGCGCTGAAGGCCCAGACGGTGGCCGCCCGCACTTACACGCTCTATAAGATCAGGACCGGGGGAAACCACGCCGACGCGGACATCTGCACCGACTCCAAGTGCTGCCAGGCCTGGATTTCCCGGGAGGCCGCCGCCTCCAACTGGGGCCGGTCCGCCTCGGCCAACGAGTATAAGATCGACACGGCCGTGGCGGAGACGGACGGCATGACCATGCTGTACGACGGAAGCCCGATTCTTGCGGTGTTCCACTCCTCCTCCGCGGGACGGACCCGGAACTCGGAGGATGTGTGGAGCAGTGAGCTGCCCTATCTGCGCGCGGTGGACTCCATGGAGGAGGGGGACGGAATCCCCAACTATTACAGCCGCGTGGAATTCACGCCTGAGAAATTCAAGGAGCTCTTTTTGGCAAAGCACCCGGAGGCACAGCTCACGGGGGACGCTTCCGGCTGGCTCACCAATTTCGTGATGGACAACCTCAGCGTGAAAACCGTGGATGTGGGCGGCGTCACCGTCCGGGGCACGGAAGTGCGCGGCATTTTCTCGCTGCGCTCCGCCGCCTTTGAAGTGTCGGTTGCGGACGGGAAGATGGTTTTTTATGTGACCGGATTCGGCCATGGCGTTGGGATGAGCCAGTACGGGGCCAACCAAATGGCCAAGGCGGGCAGCACCTATCTAAAGATTCTCACCCATTACTACACCGGCGTGTCGGTGGAGCCCTACGCACTGGGGTAGCGCTTTACAAAGCGGTGGGAATTGTGTAAAATGGTGCTGAAACAGGGAAGCGGAAAGGGGGCGGTTTTGTGAAAAAGAGGATGGGTGCGCTGATCCTTGCGCTGGCACTGTGTCTCCCGCTTGTGACGGTGTCCGCGGCGGACACGGTCTACTTCACCTCCATGAACGATTCGCTCATGGGCCTCTCAGACTCCGCCATGCCTTACTGGTCCGGCGGCTACCTGTATGTGCCCGCCTCCAATTTCAACGGTCGGGACATCAACGTCTACTACTCCCGCAGCGCCGACAAGCAGACCATTATTCTCTACTCCGGCAAGCGGGCGCTGAGCTTTGACCTGGGGCAGGACGCGACCTACGACAGCTACGGCAACATCTATGCTGAGCGGGCCCAGCTGCGGGGCGGAACACCCTATGTGCCCGTGGCCCGGGTGGCCTCCTTTTTCGATCTGACCTATACCAACACCAAGGTGGACCACGGCTATCTGGTCCGGGTCCGGGACGGCAACGCCATGTTGGACGACCGGGAGTTCATCGAGGCCGCCGGAGCGCTGATGGACAGCCGCTACAATGAGTACAAAAAGGCGGGCACGCCCTCCACGCCTGTGGTGCCGGAGCCGCCTGTGACAGGCACCGCCCCGGGCCAGACCGGAGAGGAGGACCCGGGCACGGTGGGAAACAGGCTCTACCTCTGCTTCCTTGTGACAGACGTGCCGGCGGCGGAGCAGCTTGTTTCCGTTTTAAGCGCCAACCAGGCCCAGGCTTCCTTTTACATTCAGGACTCGCTGCTGCCCTCCGCGGGGGATTTGGCGCGCCGGCTGACGGCCTCCGGGTTTTCCGTGGGATTGGCGGCGGACGGCGCCGGCGGCGCGGAGGAGGCCCTGGAGCGGCTGAGAGAGGGCAATGAGCTGCTGTTTCGCGCCTGCGGGATGAAGACCAGGCTGGCCCTGGTAACGGGCGCTTCCGCCCAGACGGCGGAGCGTATCGGCGAGGAGGGGTTCCTGCTTCTCCAGAGCCGGGTGGAGTACACGTCCCTCACCTCTTCCGCCCGGGCGTCCGCGCTGCAGCGCCGGATCGGCAGCCGCGGCGGCAATGTCACCGTCTACCTGGGCAGCCAGACCACGGCCGCGGGACTGAGGGCCTTCCTCTCTTTGGCCAGGGGCCAGGAGGACCGGCTGCTGGCCATGACGGAAACCACCTGATGGATTTACAGAATGTTCAACAAACTTGGAAAAAACCGGGTATAATCATACTGTTCAGCTGAGTTCAGCGGTTTGTGGAAACCGCCTAAATAAATGGAGGGAACAGCCATGGGACGCAACATACTGGTGGTGGAGGACGACCCCAATATTTCCGACCTCATTCGCATGTATCTGGTGAAAGAGGGGTTTGACGTGCGGATCGCCGGCGACGGCGGCCGGGCGCTGGAGGAATTTGCCAAAGGGGTGCCGGACCTGATCCTCCTTGACATCATGCTGCCGGTGATGGACGGATGGACGGTCTGCGCCAAAATCCGGGAGACCTCCAAGGTGCCCATCATCATGCTCACCGCGAAAAGCGAGGTCTTTGACAAGATTCACGGCCTGGAGATGGGCGCGGACGACTATATCATCAAGCCCTTTGAGATGAAGGAGCTGATCGCCCGGATCAACGCGGTGCTGCGCCGCACCGAGATTCCGGACGACACGAAAAAGCGTTTGGTATTTGATAAGCTGGTCATCAACCTGGACTCCTATGAGCTGATCGTGGATGGGAAAAAGGTGGACACGCCGCCCAAGGAGCTGGAACTCCTCTACCATCTGGCCGCAACTCCCAACCGGGTCTATACCCGCAACCAGCTGTTGGACGAGGTGTGGGGCTTTGACTATTTCGGCGACAGCCGCACCGTGGACGTGCACATCAAGCGGCTGCGGGAAAAGGTGGAAAACGTCTCCGACCAGTGGGCGCTGAAGACGGTGTGGGGCGTGGGCTACAAGTTTGAGCTGACCGGCGGCAAGCAGCCGTAAGCGGTTTTTCGACAATTTATAAGCGGAGGAGATCCGGTAGAGGATGGGTAAGCAGAAAAACAGAGCGGGCCAAGGCCTGTACTGGCGGCAGTTCCGGCTGACCGCCGGCATGGTGCTGCTGACGTTATTCCTGTTGGGCGCGTCTTTTTTCGCCCTGAGCTACAACTATGCCAGGGATGAAAAAAGCGCGGACCTCCAGGCCAAGGCCCAGACGGTGGCGGAGCTGTCCGCGGATTACCTGGAGTCCAACGTGGAGACCCAGGGCGAGGCGCTGCAGCAGCTGGCCACCTTTGCCGCCTCTGTCTCCGACGCCAACTTTCTGATCTGCAACGTCCGGGGCGAGGCGCTTTTGACCACTGACCGGTCCCTGGACGGGAAGACCGTGACCCTGCCCGCCGACATGGCCCAGCGCGTCCTGACCGACGGGCGGTACGCGGGCCGCAGCACCATCAATGGAACCTACGAAAAGTCCCGCATGGTCATCGCCGTGCCCGCCGCCTCCCGCTTAAGCGGCGACACGGTGGGAATTGTTCTGGCCGTCACCGACGCGGCGGCGGTCAACGGCATGTGGCGCAATTTCATCGGGTTGTTCTTCATGACCTCCATGGTGGTTCTGATGATCGCATTTGTGACCTCCTCCGTCACCACCATGCAGCAGATCAAGCCCATCCAGGACATGGTCCGGGCCACCCGCCAGTATGCGGAGGGGAATTTTGATATCCGCATGGAGGATTACGGCCGCACCGACGAGATCGGCGAGCTGGCAACCTCCTTCAACGCCATGGCCGAATCGCTACAGCAGACGGAGAGGCAGCGGCGTGAGTTCATTGCCAACATCTCCCACGAGCTCAAGACGCCCATGACCACCATCGCCGGCTACACCGACGGCATCCTGGACGGCACCATCCCGCCGGAGAACGAGCGGCAGTACCTTCAGATCATCTCCGACGAGAGCCGGCGCCTGAGCCGTCTGGTGCGGCGCATGCTGGACGTGTCCCAGCTCCAGTCCATGGACCCCCTGCGGCCCGGGGAGCACTTCGATATCTGCGAAAGCGCCAGGCGGGTGCTGATCTCCATGGAGCGGAAAATTACGGACAAGGGCCTGGACGTGGACGCGGATATTCCGGAGGAGCCCATTCTGGTGTTGGGCGACAACGACCTGATCACCCAGGTGATCTACAACCTTTTGGAAAATGCCACCAAGTTTGCCCGCCCGGGCACCAATTTGTACCTTGGTGTGAAGCTGCAGGACGCCAAGGCCCGGGTGACGGTGCAGAACTTAGGCGACACCATCCCGGCGGAGGAGCTGCCGCTGCTGTTCGAGCGGTTCCACAAGAGCGACAAGTCCCGCAGCGAGGATAAAGACGGCGTGGGGCTGGGCCTGTACATCGTCAAGACGATTCTGGAGCAGCACAGGGAGAAGATCAATGTAACCAGTGAGAATGGAGTCACCACGTTTTCCTTCTCACTGAACGCTGAGTAAGGGGCCGATATGGAGAATGAATTCAATCAGGTCCCGGCCTCCGGCCTGCCGGACGCGGGGCTGCCGGCGGCGGGGCCTGCCGGACCGCAGTGGGACCCCCGGGAGGTGGTGGAGTACTACGTGCCGGGAGGCGCCGAAGAGGTGGTGGAGCGGTACGTCAGCGGCTACACGCTGCCCCAGTACCGAAAACAGCCCATCCGCCGCCGGCGCGGCAAGAAGGGGTTTTTGATTTTTCTTGGCTGCATCGCGGCGCTGGCCGGGATGACGGCGGCCTATTATCTGATACCGGATCAGGTCTTTTCCGAGCGGCCCGGATTCACGTATGAAACGCCCGCCAAGGAGATCACCATGGACACCTATCCCACCGGGGGTGATGTGCGGCTGACGCTGCGCGCCTTCACCGGGGAAGTCCTCAGCGCCCAGGAGATCTACCGGAAGGTAAATCCCTCCGTGGTGACGGTCATGGTGCAGCTGGAGGACGGCATCGGCGTGGGGACCGGCGTGATCTTCACCTCCGACGGTTATATCCTCACCAACTATCATGTGGTGGAGGGGGGCAGCCACTGCACCGTGGCGCTGGACTACGGGCGGGTCATCGAGGCCAGATACGTGGCCGGGGACGCGGACAACGATCTGGCCGTGCTGAAAGCCGACGCGGAGGGGCTGAGCGCGGCGGAATTCGGCGACTCCAACGCCCTCATGGTGGGAGACCCGGTCTACGCCATCGGAAACCCCCTGGGCGTGGAGCTGCGGGGCACGCTGACCGACGGGATCGTCTCGGCCATCAACCGGGACGTGCAGGTCCAGGGGCGGACACTGACGCTGATCCAGACCAACGCGGCGCTGAACAGCGGCAATTCCGGCGGTCCGCTGATCAACTGCTGCGGCCAGGTGGTGGGCATCAACACCATCAAGATGAGCACCAACTACAAGACCACCATTGAGGGTCTGGGCTTTGCCCTGCCAACCAGCGTCATCACCTACATGGTCAACGACCTCATCCAGTATGGGGAGATCCGCTCCGAGCCCACCTTAGGCATCACCGTGCAGCCGCTGGCCACGCTGCTGCCGGACGGCAACCAGGGCATCGAGGTGGAGGAGGTTTCCCATGGGTCCGGCGCCCATCAGGCGGGACTGCGCCCCGGCGATATCATTGTGGAGGCGGAGGGGGAGAGGGTATCCACCAGCGCGGACCTGCTGCGCATCCGTCGGGGAATTCTGGCGGGTGAGAGCATGGAACTGCTCATCTGGCGGGACGGGGAGTATCTGAACCTCTCCGTGGTGCTGCTCTCCAAGTGACAAAAAAGAGCCGGACAAACTGTCCGGCTCTTTTCCATGGGCGGCGGTTTCCGCGTACAGGAGCTGCCCGCTGACAGGTGCCGCCCCGGCACCTATCAGGCAAAGAGGCGGACGCGCTTCCTTCACAGCCCGTCGGATTGGTATAGAAAGCAGCCCTCATCGTGGGAGTTGATCACGCCCATGGCCTGCAGGTACGAATAGACAATTGTGGTGCCCACGAACTTCATGCCCCGCTTGCGAAGGTCGGCCGAGATCCGGTCCGACAGGGTGGAGCTGGCCTTTCCCGTTTCATGGAGGACCCGGCCCTCCGTAAAGTGCCAGATGTAGTTGGAAAATGAGCCGTATTCCAGCTGGATGGACCGGAACACTCTGGCGTTGGTGATGGAGGCCCGGATTTTCAGCTGATTGCGGATGATGGATGAATCGGACAACAGACGCTGCACATCCGCCTCCTCATAGCCGCAGACCCTGCTTAGGTCGAACCGGTCAAAAGCCCGGCGGAACGATTCCCGCTTGTTCAGCACGCATTCCCAGGACAACCCGGCCTGGAAGCTCTCAAGGATGAGAAGTTCAAATAACCTGTGGTCGTCGTGGCTGGGAACGCCCCACTCCCTGTCATGATAGTCGATGTACGCCTGGTTCTTCAGGTTGCACCAGCCGCACCTGCAAACGTCCGGACTATCCATTCACGCACCTCCTTTGGAATTGCTTCATCCTATCACATCCGGTGATCCGGTTCAAGCGGCAGGGAAAAATCCCCACCTTGGCAGCCGGGCTGAAATCTGATATAGTTTAAGAAACGGAAAACCCAGGCCCTGTCCAAAGCCTGGACTGCGGAACCCGGAAAACGGCAATGAAATACAGCCGGCGGCCATGTTTTGGCCCCGCCTGCGGCATAAAAAGCCGCGGGATAAGTCGGTCCCGTTTCGGCGGCGACAAAGGAATCGGAAAGAGGGTAAGACGATGCGCTCATTTTTCCTGCGGCACCACAGGCTCCACGTATGGCTGCTTTCCCTGGCGGCATTTTTTCTGGCCTTTGCCGTGTGCCGGGAAAACCGGGCGCTGATGAACGCGATAGCCGAGCATGTCACCGCCCCGGTGAAATATGCCCTGGGCCGCATGTGGGGACTGGTCCCTTTTTCCGGCATGGAGCTGCTGGTGATCGTGCTGATTCTTTTCGCTGTGATCTACCTGATCCTCTGGGGCCGGGCCATTGTCCGGACACGGCCCCGCCGCCGCGCCGTGTATGGCGGCTTTATAGGGGCGCTGTGCACGGGGCTGACCATCTACGCCGTCTGCTGCCTCCTCTGGGGCGTAAACTATTATACCGACAGCTTTCAGGACAGGTCCGGCATCCGGGAACAGCCTGTTGCCATAGAGGACTTGTATCATGTAACGCGGTATTTTGCCGATCGCCTGATCGACACCTCGGATTTGGTGGAGCGCGACGAAAACGGAGTGTTTGCTGTGCCCCGGGACGCCATCTTTGCAGGCAGCACCTCGGTCTATGATGCGGTGGAGCAGCAGTTCCCCTTCCTGAAGTTCCCGGATCAGGTGCCCAAGCGGATGGCATTTTCGAAAGTCATGAGCGCCATGGACTTTACGGGGGTGTTCTGCCCTTACACCGGCGAATCCAATCTGAATGTGGACAGCCCCGCCTGTCTGCTGCCCTCCACAATTGCCCATGAACTGGCCCACCAACGGGGGATTGCCTCGGAGCAGGAGTGCAATTTCCTGGCCGTGCTGGCCTCCACCACCTGCGGCAGCGATGTCTACGCCTATTCCGGATGGCTTTTGGGGTATATCCACCTGGGCAACGCCCTGTACCGGGCGGACGAGACACTGTGGCGCTCCGTGTGGGAGACATTGCCGGATGGGGCGCGGGCGGACCTGTCGTTCAACAACAGCTACTGGGCCGGCTTTGAAGGACCGGCCTCCCGGGCCAGCCAGAAGGTATACGACAGCTTTCTCAAAAGCTATGGAGAGGCGGCGGGCGTCAAAAGCTACGGCACGGTGGTGGACCTGCTGGTGGTATATTATCAGGAACTTACATAAGTGTTGCAAAAACCATCAGTAATATTGGAGATTTGTGGTATACTAAAAACAGATAATAACCCGTGCATTCAAAATGAAAGAAGGAGAATGACCTATGAAGTTTTATGTCTGCGCCCATTGCGGCAATATCATTACCTATGAGCACTCCGCCGGCGTCCCCGTGGTCTGCTGCGGCGAGAAGATGCAGGAGCTGGTGCCCGGTTCTGTGGAGGCGGCGGTGGAGAAGCACCTGCCGGACATCGAGGTCAACGGCGCTGCGGTCACGGTGAAGGTGGGCTCCGTGGAGCACCCCATGCTGGAGGAGCACCACATCGAGTTCATTGTCCTTGAGACAAAAGAGGGCAGCCAGCGCAAGGAGCTGAAGCCCGGCGTGAAGCCGGAGGCCAGGTTTGCCCTCACCGAGGGAGACAGCGTGGTGGCCGCCTATGAGTACTGCAACCTCCATGGCCTGTGGAAGACGGAGGCCTGAGGCGAAAAGGGTCCGTCAGTCAGCCATTGGTAAAAAGGCGAGTGAAAAGCAGCTGCTTTTCACTCGCCTTTTTCATTTGAAGTCCGAAGGCGGAAAATTCGACCGCCTCCGTTCGTATCAGGGCCTCAGATATCCTGCCGTCCCTCCAGGGCCCGCATCAGCGTGGCGTCGTCGGCAAACTCCAGGTGCCCGCCCACGGGGATGCCGTAGGCCAGGCGGGTGACCCGCACGTCAAAGGGCTTGAGCAGCCGGGCCACATACATGGCCGTGGTCTCGCCCTCCGTGTCGGGATTGGTGGCCATAATGACCTCCTGCACGCCGCCCCGGGCGACGCGGTCCACCAGGGCCTTGATCTGCAGGTCGTCGGGCCCCACGTGGTTCATGGGGGAGATGACGCCGTGGAGCACATGGTAGTGGCCGTTGAACTCCCGGGAGCGCTCTATGGCGGCCACGTCCCGGGGGTCCGCCACCACGCAGATGAGGGAGCCGTCCCTCTTGGGCGAGGAGCAGATGGGACAAAGACCCCCGGCGGTGAAGTTGCAGCACTCCGGGCAGAGCGTCACGCTTTTCTTGGCGTCCACAATGGCGTCGGCAAAGGCCTGGGCCTCCGACTGGGGCAGGCTCAGGATAAAAAAGGCCAGGCGCTGGGCGGATTTGCCGCCGATCCCCGGCAGCCGGGCAAACTGCTCCACCAACTTTTCAAGGGGTGCGGGTAGATATTCCATGGGCGAATCGCTCCTTTTTCAGATTAGCCGAGGTCCATGGCGAACAGGGCCGCCGCGCCGCCGGTGTGGACGAAGACGATGTTCTCCACGCCGCCGAAAAACCCCTCGTGCAGCAGCCGCAGCATGCCGGCATAGGCCTTGCCCGTGTAGACCGGGTCCAGCAAGATTCCCTCGGACCGGGCCAGGTCCAAAATGGCCGGCGTATCCTCCGGGTTGGGGACAGCGTATCCGGCGCCGTAGTGATAGCGCATGGAAAAAGGACCTATGCTGGGCCTTTCGTCCAGGAGCGCCGCCGCATCCCGGGCAAGCCGGGGAACGATCTCCTCAAAGGGATCGCTGTCCACGCCCACGCCCAATACCGGCGTGCCGTTTAAATAGAGGGCGCTGCCTAAGAGCAGTCCGGCGGTGGTGCCGCCGGAGCCGGTGGCGCTGACGATGTGGTCCAGCCGGACGCTGGCTGCCGCGGACTGTTCCGCCATCTCCCGCACGCACTGGGCGTATCCCAAAGAACCCAGGGGCGTGGACCCGCCCACGGGAATCTCATAGCATTTGTGGCCCTGGGCCTCCAACTCCGAGGCCATGCGGGCGGTCTCAGCGTACACGTCGTCATAGCTGTCCGTATCCACAAAGTGGACCTGTGCGCCGAAGAGGTCGTCTAACACAAGGTTGCCCACATGGCCGCTGACACCCCGCTTTTTCAGCACCAGTATGGCCTGCATGTTCAGCCGGGCGGCGCAGGCGGCGGTCAGCATGGCGTGGTTGGACTGGGCGCCTCCGGCGGTAAAAACCACGTCGCAGCCCCGGGCCCTGGCGTCCGCCAGAAGGAATTCCAACTTGCGCACCTTGTTTCCACCCAGCGCCACGCCGCACAGGTCGTCCCGCTTGATCCAGAGGTTGACCCCTTCCCTGCGGCTGACGGTTTCCAGCTTATAAAAGGGGGTGGGGTAGACGCCAAGAGGGACGCGGGGAAGCTGCTGTAAGCCTTTCATCATACCCTCCAATCCCTCATTCACCCCGCAGCGCGCGGATGCGCCCGGGGATGTTCTCCGCCCTGTACACGGCGCTGCCGGCCACCAATACGTTGGCTCCGGCCTCGATGCAGGCGCGGCAGGTGTCCACGCCCACGCCGCCGTCCACCTCCAGCTCGCAGCCGGGATTGTGGCGGTCGATCAGCTGCCGGATGGCGCGGACCTTATCCATCTGGTCGGCCATGAAGCTCTGCCCGCCAAAGCCGGGCTCCACCGTCATCACCAAAATGAGTTCCACTTCCTTCAAAAAGGGAAGCACGGCCTCCGCGGGGGTCCCGGGCTTGAGCACCACGCCTGAGCGCTTGCCCTTGGCGTGGATTTTCGCAATGGCGCTGAGGAGGTTCTCCGTGGAGTCGGACTCCACATGCACCGTCACCAGGTCGGCGCCCGCGTCGCAAAAGCGCTCCGCATAGCGGATGGGCTCCACAATCATCAAATGGACGTCTAAGGGCAGGTCGGTGACCGGGCGGATACACTGGACCACCGGGATGCCGATGGAGATGTTGGGGACAAAGAGACCGTCCATCACGTCCACATGGACGTAATCGGCGGTTTCGATCCGGCGGATCTCCCGCTCCAAATTTGCAAAGTCGGCGGAGAGGATGGAAGGAGCAATTTTCACCATAACAATACACCACATTTCCTGATAAATGAGAGCAAAGCAAGAGGACCGGCTGTTGGCGGCCGTGGCCCCGGCGCCATCCGGCGCATAGGATACACTAAGCGGCGCGCCGCCTGATGCCTCAGCCCGCGCCTTGTCAGACCCCCGGTCGGCCGCAGCCGCTTTTTCAGATAGGGAGCCGGCAGGGAAACCTGCCGGCTTCCAGTGCAATTGTCTATACTATAGCAAACTCGTCTGTCAAACGCAAGGCGAAAAAAAGTGGCGTTGTTGCAAATGCATCTTTACATATTAGAATATTATGATATTTTAATATCATAGATTTTGAATAAAAACGACGGCCGTGAGAACGCTATTTTTATGGCAGATGGGCCGCGGCGGCTGGGCCGCAGATTGCAGCCGCCTCAGCGGCAATCTTTGCGCTGGCCAATCAATAAAGAGGAGCGGTGAAGCATGGAATCAGAGTACAAAAAGCGCTCGGAACTGCTGAAGGCGCTGAGTCATCCCGTCCGGCTCCGCATCGTCCACGGTCTGCTGAAAACCGGGTGCCACAACGTCAGCTGTATGGAGGAGAAGACGGGCATGTCCCAGTCCTGCATCTCCCAGCATTTGCAGAAGCTGCGCATGGCAGGGGCCGTAACCGCCCAGAGGACGGGCAACGAGGTATACTACAGCGTGTCGTCGCCTGTGGTGGCGGGTGTGGTGGCGGCGCTGTTTGAAGAGGAGGCGTCAAACTATGTTTTATGAAGTGGCGGTCATCGGCGCGGGACCGGCGGGCCTTTCCGCGGCTGTCAACGCCCGGCTGCGTGGCAAAAGCGTGGCTGTGGTGGGAAACAATCCGGAGGAGAACCCGCTTTGGAAGGCGCCAAGGGTGGACAATTACCTGGGCCTGCCGGAAAAGAGCGGCCGGGAGCTGATAGAGGAGTTCACCGCCCATGCGGAGCGCTCCGGCGCCCAGCTGATCCGGGGCAAGGTCCTCAATGTGGGAACCGATACGGAGCGGTGGTACCTGGGAGTGGGAACCGATATCATTGAGGCCGGCGCGGTGGTTCTGGCGGCAGGCGTGGCCCGGGGCCGGAAGTTTGAAGGGGAAGAACGGTTTGTGGGCGCCGGCGTCAGCTACTGCGCCACCTGTGACGGGATGCTGTACCGGGGAAAACGGGCCGCCGTGCTGGGATTTACCGCGGACGCGGAGCAGGAGGCGGAGCACCTGCGCGGCATCGGCGTGGATACGCTGTTTTTCCAAAGGCCCCGTCAGTGTGAGCTCCAGGGAGAACATAAGGTGGAGTCCATCCGCGTGGACGGCACGGAGTATGCGGTGGACGGTGTGTTCATCCTGCGGCCCACGGTGGCGCCAGCGGACCTGATTCCGGGCCTTGAGACGGCGGGCGGCTTTGTCACCGTGGATGAGGCCATGGCCACCAATCTGCCGGGCCTCTATGCGGCGGGAGACTGCACAGGCCTTCCTCTGCAGCTGGCAAGGGCTGTGGGGCAGGGGTTGGTGGCCGGTCAGAGCGCCGCCGCCTACTGGGATAAGATCACAAAGTCACAGGCAAGTGAATCAAAATAAATTTATTAATAAAAGGAGATCAGACGTATGGCATTGAAGCATTTGACGACGGCCACCTTTGACGCGGCCATTTCCAAGGAATCCCTTGCAGTGGTGGACTTTTGGGCCACCTGGTGCGGCCCCTGCCGCATGCTGGCTCCCACGGTGGAGAAGCTGGCCCAGCAGTATGAAGGCAAGGCCCTGGTGGGTAAGGTGGATGTGGACGCGGAGCCGGAGCTGGCCCAGCGCTACGGCATCATGAGCATCCCCACGGTCATTTTCTTCAAAAACGGGCAGGAAGTGGACCGGAAGGTGGGCGTGCAGCCTCTGAACGCCTTTGCCGGCGTGGTGGATCGGAACCTGTAAGAAAATGCCTCCGCTGAAAAAGCGGAGGCATTTTTGTGCCCTGAATGCGAATCTGCTTGTGTTTTCCCGCCGCAGCCGGTAAAATGGCCATAGCGGGCACAGGCGCATATCGGCGCCTGAAACAAAGCCCGCTTGCGGGGGAAGAGTATGGAGGTTTACACAGTCAATGCGTTTGCAAAGCGTTCCGGCGGCGGGAACGGCGCCGGAGTGGTGCCTGACGCCTCGGGGCTGACGGAGGAGCAGATGCAGTCCATTGCAAAGCTGTTGGGATTCAGTGAGACCGCCTTTGTGTCGCCCTCCGCCCGGGCGGATCTGCGCCTGCGTTTTTTCACACCGGCCGGCGAGGTGCCGCTTTGCGGCCACGCCACCATCGGAACCTTTTCCGTCCTGGGCGCCACCGGCAGGCTGGACCCGGGGGAGTACATTCAGGAGACCGGGGCGGGATGCCTGCGGGTGCGGCTGGGGGAGGACGGCACCGTGCTGATGGAGCAGTCCAAGCCCGTCTTTTCCGGCCAGGCGGACCGGGAGGCCATCGCCCGGTCCCTGTGCGGCAGCGCGGAGGAATTGCTGAACCCGGAGCTGGACGTGGAGATCGTCTCCACCGGGCTGCGGGACATTCTTGTGCCGGTTCGAAGCAGGGAGGTCCTGTGGCGCATCCGGCCCGATTTTCAGCAGGTGTCCCGTCTGAGCCGGGACTATGACGTGGTGGGCTACCACCTCTTTACGGAGGAGACCCTGGAGCGGGCGGCGGCCCACTGCCGGAACCTGGCCCCGCTGTACGGCATTCCGGAGGAGGCGGCCACCGGCACCTCCACAGGGGCCCTGTGCTGCTGTCTTTTCCGCCGTGGACGGATCGGAGCAGGGGTGCTCACAGCCTTTGAGCAGGGCTATTCCATGGACCGGCCCTCAGAGATACTGGCCTGTGTGCAGGTCCGGGAAAAGGAGATCCAGGAGGTCTGGGTGGGCGGCCGGGCCATGGACATCGAAAAGCGGGAGCTTTGATGATGTGTAAAGACAGGCGGATTTGACCGCCCCGTTTGGGCAAAGATACACTCAGCCGCCGAAAGAAGGAGATATAGCATGGACCTGACAAAGCTTTTGGAGACGCAGATCGGCTCCCTTTCCATAGGACGGCTGATTTCCGGTATAGTCACAGCCCTTGTCTGCCTGCTTGCCATCCGGGTGTTGAGCAGGCTGTCCAAAAAACTTTTGGAACGGACCCGGCTGGACGAGCGAATCCGCAAGTATGTGCTGAGCGCGGTGCGGGTGGTGCTGTGGATCGTCGCCATCATCATCGTAATGGAGTCCCTGGACATCCCGTCCACTTCCCTTGTGGCGCTGCTGTCCGTCACCTCCCTGGCCTTTTCCCTGGCGGCGGAAAATGTGCTGTCCAACATGGCGGGCGGGCTGGTGATCCTTGTGAACAAGCCCTTTAACCTGGGGGATTTCATTGAGGCCTCCGGCGTCTCCGGCACCGTGGCGGAAATTACCCTGAATTACACCAAGTTAGACACCATAGACGGCCGGCGGGTGCTGATGCCCAACAAGGAGCTTTCCGCCAGCCGTCTGACCAACTACACGGTGCTGGGCCGGAGGCGGGCTGAGCACAAAGTGACCGCGTCCTATGACGATAAGCCGGAGACGGTGTGTGAAGCCCTGCTGAAGGCCGCCGCCATGACGGAGTACGTACTGGAGGAGCCCGCGCCGTCGGCCCAGATCGAGAGCTACGGCGATAGCTCCATCGAATACAGCCTGCGCTGCTGGGCGGAGACGGAGCACTACTGGGCCATGTATTATGCCCTCCTTGCGAACGTCAAAAAGGCGTTTGACGACTCCGGCGTCACCATGACCTACAATCATTTGAATGTCCACCTGATGCGGGAGGGAGAATAACGGAGAAAGCGGAAAGGGGCGCGCCCCTTTCCGCTTTTGAACACCTACATCTCCTTCTCATATTTGAAGCGGTAGTAAATCCCCCATCCGTGGACCAGCAGGTAGGCAAAGACAAGGAGCAGCACCGCGGTGAGCTCCACCCCCATCAGTGCAAAGGACAGCATCACCGCCCCAAACACGAAGGTCATCCTGTCATAGGCTTTTGCCTTGGCGCGGGTTTCAATGGCAATGTTGCGTTCATCCTTCCGGTCGATCTCCAGCTGCCACGCGGCCTCCGGGGCGTTTTTCAGGGCCCGGCGGGAGATCAGGTTTCCCATGCCGTGACCAAACGTGCCGCAGCCCACTCCAATGCACACATAGGGCAGTGCGCGCATGGCGTGCTGCGGGGTGTCCAGGTACCTGATCAGCAATAGCCCCGCGCCCGCCAGCAATACGCCGATGAGTACAAGCACACAGTCCAGATTCTTTTTCACGGACAATCCTCCTCATAAATAAAAATCTCCTCAATCTGCATCCCAAAATAGCGGGCAATTTTAAACGCAAGGGTGATGGACGGATTGTACCGTCCGTTTTCAAGTGAGCCGATTGTCTGCCGTGAGACCTCCAGCGCCGCGGCCAGGTCCTCCTGGCGAATGCCTCGCTGCTTTCGGATCTGTTCCAGGCGGTTCTTCAATGTCATCCCCCTTCCTCATAATAACGGAAAGCAAACTTTCCATTCGTAGGATAACACGGCAGGAGCAAAATGTCAAGTGTACTTTCCGTAACGCTGTAAAAAACATGGTGCGTTTACACTCTGCATGTACGCTCCAGAGCTGAAAAGGAAGTCATCCGTATCCCGATGGCAATCAAAAAAAGGCAGGTTCCTTGGAAAATCCCAAGGAACCTACCTTTCTGCGCGATAGGAGCGGCTGACAGAGAGAATTCCATTTTGCGCGATCATATAGTATAGCCCATCAGCTGCGTCTCTTTTTCAGCCGCAGCTTCAGCCCGCCTTGTCCGCGGCGATCAGGAGCTTCAGCGCTTCCACGCCCACCCGGACGGCGGCGGAGGTGTCCGTACTCATGTCCTGGTCCAGTCCCGCGGCCTCCCGCTCCTGATTCCAGATCACATGGAAGCACGCCCCGCATCGCACGCCCAGCGCCGCAGCCACCACGAAGAGGGCGGCGGACTCCATTTCACTGGCCTTCACGCCCAGCCGCTTCCAGGATTCCCACTTTTGCACCAGCTCATAGGAGACCGGGGATTTGTCCGGGCTGTGCTGGCCGTAAAAGCTGTCCTTGCTTTGTACAACCCCTGCGTGGACCCGCTTGCCCATGGCGTTGGACGCCTGAATCAGAAAGCCGGCCACGGAGAAATCGGAGACTGCGGGGAATTCGATGGGGGCGTATTCCCGGCTGGTGTGCTCATAGCGGATGGCGCCGGTGGCCACCACAATGTCGCCGGAGCGGACGTCCAGATCAATGCCGCCGCAGGTGCCCACCCGGATAAAGGTGTCCGCGCCGCAGTTGTGCAACTCCTCCATGGCAATGGCGGCGGAGGGGCCTCCGATCCCCGTGGAGCAGACCGAGACCGGCTCGCCAAGCAGCGTTCCCGTGTAGGTGACAAACTCCCGGTTCTGGGCAATTTTCTTTCCGCCGTCAAACAGCGCCGCAATGGAGGCGCAGCGTCCCGGGTCACCCGGCAGGATGCAGTAGCGGCCCACGTCTCCGGGCGCGCAGTCGATGTGAAATTGCTTTTCCAATGTTTGCATAGTCTCGCCTCCGATTGATAGGATAGTTTTCAATATACCACATTCTTGGGCGCGCTTCAACGGATACGGCCATTTTGTAAAGAGGGACGATCCGGTTCCAAAGAAGGCGGGTCGGCATGAAAAGAGGAAAGGCCCGGCGCATCCATGAATGCGCCGGGCCTTTTGCAAAGCGATTAATAATTGGTGGCTTTGATCTGGAAATAGGCCTGGGGGTGCTTGCAGACGGGGCAGACCTGTGGAGCGGACTCGCCGATCTCCACATGGCCGCAGTTGCGGCAGAACCACATGACCTTTTCGCCCTTTTTGAAGACCTCGCCGTTCTTGAGGTTCTCCAGCAGCTTCAGATAGCGGTCCTCATGGGTCTTTTCAATCTTGGCCACGCCCTCGAACTGAGCGGCCAGCGCCAAAAAGCCCTCTTCCTCGGCGGTCTTGGCCATGTCCTTGTACATCTCGTCCCATTCCCAGTGCTCGCCGTCGGCGGCGTTCTGCAGGTTCTGGGCGGTGTCGCCCAAGGCACCCAAGGCCTTGAACCACAGCTTGGCATGCTCTTTCTCGTTGTCGGCGGTCTCCTGGAAAATAGCCGCGATCTGTTCATAGCCCTCTTTTTTTGCCGCGCTGGCAAAATAGGTATACTTGTTTCTTGCCTCGGACTCACCGGAAAATGCCTTGCGCAGATTGGCCTCTGTTTTGCTGCCCTTCAACTCCATAATCAAATGCTCCTTTCAGCTTTCTTATCTATGCGCAGAGTGCGGGAACCCGCTCCTCGTCACAACACTGTATTCTTTCCACCACAGCCGGAACAAATACCCAGAAACGTCAAACTGTGGCCCTTTACCTTGCAGCCCCAGCGCTCCGCCTCCCGGTCCAGGGCCGGATCGTAAGGCACGGGCAGGTCCAGCACTCGGCCGCAGGCGGTGCAGCAAAAGTGGGTGTGGGGCGCGACGGTGGCGTCAAACCGGTCCGCGCTGCCGCTGTCCAGCCGGCTCAGCCGCCCCTCCTCGGCCAACTGGTTTAGGTTTCGGTACACCGTGCCCAGGCTCAGCTGTGGAAGCTCTGACTTCAGCTGGTTGTAAATCATCTCCGCGGAGGGATGCTCACAGGAGGCGGCCACGGATTCATAAATGCGCTCCCGGCGGGCAGAGTATCTTTGCGGCCGCATGGCAGGTCCTCCTCTTAAATAATAATTATTATCATTAATAAACAGTATAGGCGATGAAAACAGAAAAAGCAAGGAAAATTTGTAAATTTTTCCGATCTAAATTTGTATAAACCGCAAATACTAACTTGCGGGTAAATCCACCCGTGTCTTAAAATAAGGAGGAAGAATGATGAAAAGCAAAATCCTGCCCCTGGTCTTTGCGGCTGTGATGATGGTTTCCATGACAGCCTGCGGAACTACGAATAATGCGGACAATCCCAATGCCGGACAGGGCTCCGGTTCCACCAGCGCAGGCGACAACTCCGCAGGCGGCGGTACCGACGACAGTCTGAACAACGGCGCCGCCGGCAATGAAGACGGAACTGGCGGCGGTATCCTTGGCAATGAGGACAACGGCAGCCAGAGCGGCGCCCTTGACAACAACGGCACTGTGAGCGGCGCCGACGGCAATGCCGCCGGCAGCGCCGGATCTGCCAGCGGCGCTGCCGCCCGGCGTGACGGCCAGCCCATTGTGCGCTCCGCCACCTATGAGCAGATGCTGCGCAATGCCCGGGTTCACGATACCGACGGCGATCTGACCGACGGTGAAAACGCGGTTACCCCCGGCATTAAGTATTAAACAAGCGGAAAAACGCCTGTGGAGCATATCCACAGGCGTTTTTTTCAATATAAATATTATATGAGAGGCAGGGAGTATACGGTTTCAGCAATCTGAACCTCCTCCGCTGTCATTCCCCGTACGATCAGCAGCCGGCAGGTGCTGCTTTTTTCCCTGCGATCGCCTCGCTCCAGAGCATGTCCGCAGACGGCCACCGACGCCATGGACAAAAGCACCAGACAAGCGCATAAAATAACCCGGACCTTCATAAAGTGAACGCCTCCTCAATGCATTCCGACTGTATCAACTATGTTAGTACAGTCAGTACAGAAAATCAAGAGGCAAACGGTCACAATTCAGTAACAAAAAAGGAGAGGAAATGTTTCCAGCTCCTTTTTCACAAAATCAGACGTACCACGTATCCCGCGTAGAGGAGCAGCATCATAGCGCCCTGGGTCCGGTAGAACCGGCCGGTGAGCAGCGGGGGCAGGATGGCGGTAATCACCAGCAAAAGGCAGGCCGGCAGGTCCAGAAGAACCGTCTGCGCCGATATGGCCAGCTGTCCGCCGGAGATGAGGGAGCAGACCGGGAGGATCATGGTCAGATCGATCACATTGGCGCCGATGATGTTGCCGATGGACATGGACGCCTCCCGCTTGACGATGGCGGAGACCGTGGTGACCAACTCCGGCAGTGAGGTGCCCACCGCCACCATGGTCACGCCGATGATGCTTGCGGGCACACCAAGAAAGACGGCGATGGCGCTTCCCTCATTGATGAGCAGCTCAGAGCCCACGATGATGCCCACCACGCCTAAGATGAATTTGCAGGTCATGATGAGGATGCGGCGCCGGGAGATGTCCCGGCGGCTGTGGGGATCCCGCTGGCTGATGCTCTGCTTGGCGTCTCGGATGTTGGCCCAGACGAATACGGCAAAGATCACCAAAAGGCCCATGGAGGGCAGCAGGGGCAGCGCCCCGCCCTGGCACAGGGCCAGCAGCAACGCCGCGGCGGCGGCCATCAGGATGGCCTTCAGGCTGAACTGAGCACGTTTGACGACCGAGGGGATGCAGACCACGGAAAGCCCCATAATCAGCCCAAGGTTGGCGGTGACGGAGCCAACGGCGTTGCCCACCGCCAGGTCCACCTCGCCCTGCAGCACGCCCATGACGGAGACCATCAGCTCCGGCAGCGTGGTGGCCAGGGAGACCACGGTGGCGCCGATGATGAACTGGGGAATGCCCGAGATCTCCGCCATCCAGACGGCGGCGTCCACAAAGTAGTCTCCGCCTTTTACAATCAGCAGCAACCCCAGTAAAAACAGCGCGGCGGTGACCAATCCTTCCATATAATCCCCCATTTTAATCGGACCGGCAGGCATCTGCCGAATGTCCGGCATTCAGCGGCAAAAGCGGGACGAGCGTCCCGCAAAGCGGCTCCATTATAGGACGGGAAGCCGGCGGTGTCAGTCGAAATTGGGCGCATTCGCCTATTTCCTCTTTTTGGGTTTTGCCCAGCCCTTTTTCCTCTTCAGCGGCTTTTGAGGCTGCTGGGCGGCGGGAGCGGACTTGCTCCCGCCCCGCTGCGGGATTGAGCCGCCGCCCTTTGTATCGCTCCGCCGTGGGCCTGTGCTGCTTTTCTTTGATTCATTTCGCCGTGGGCTGCTTCCGCGCTGCTTTTTATCACCCTGCCGCGGATTGGACGCACCCCGCGCTGACTCTCCCCGGCGCTGACCGCCGCCGCTCTCCACGGCCGGGCCGCGTCCGCCGTGCAGAGGACGGATCAGGCACTGGGGACCGTAGCCGATTAGGTCCTTGCGCCCGGCCCTGTGAAGCGCCTCCACCACCAGCCGGCGCATCTCCGGCTTGCGCCATTGAAGCAGCGCCCGCTGCAGCGCCTTGTCGTGGGGATCGGTGGCCACATAGACCGGCTGCATGGTCCGCGGGTCAATGCCCGTGTAGTACATGCAGGTGGAGAGTGTGCCCGGCGTGGGATAGAAGTCCTGTACCTGCTCCGGCTGGTGGCCGGTGGAGTGCAGGAACTCCGCCAGCTCCACCGCGTCGCTGAGGGTGCAGCCGGGGTGGGAGGACATGAGGTAGGGCACAAGGTACTGCTCCCGGCCCTCTTTGCGGTTGAATGTCCGGTACTTGTCCCAAAAGGACTCGAACACGTCGAAGTGGGGCTTTCCCATGTAGTCCAGCACATGGGCCACGCAGTGCTCGGGAGCCACCTTCAGCTGACCGCTGACGTGGTGGTTCACCAGCTCCCGGAAAAACTCGTCGTTGCGGCCCGCTAACAGATAGTCGTAGCGGATGCCGGAACGGACAAAGACCTTTTTCACACCCGGGACCGAGCGCAGCTCCTGGAGGAGCTTTGTATAATCCGAGTGGTCGGGATCGATGTTGCGGCAGGGCGTGGGGGCCAGGCAGCTGCGGTTTTTGCACATGCCCCGCTTGAGCTGCTCCTGGCAGGAGGGGTGGCGGAAGTTGGCCGAGGGGCCGCCTACGTCGTGGATATAGCCCTTGAACTTGGGGTCGCGGGTCATCTCCGTCACCTCGCGGATGCAGCTTTCATGACTGCGGGAGGTGATCATCCGGCCCTGATGAAAGGCCAGGGAGCAGAAGTTGCACCCGCCGAAGCAGCCCCGGTTGTGGGTGACGGAAAAGCGCACCTCCTCGATGGCCGGGACGCCGCCTTCCTGGTCGTACATGGGGTGGACCTCCCGGACATAGGGGAGCTCCGCCACCTCGTCCAACTCCCGGGTGGAAAGAGGCATGGCCGGCGGATTGACAATGAGCCATTTGGCGCCGTGGCGCTGAAGGATGGCTCTTCCGCGGATGGGGTCGTGCTCCTCGTACTCCACTTTGGTGGCCTGGGCGTAGGCACATTTGTCGGCGCACACCTCCTCATAGGAGGCGCAGGTGGTTTTGGAGAAGGGGCAGGGAGCGGGGGAGTCCGCGGCGTAGGCCGTTCCCCGCACGTCGGTGATTTCCTCCGCAGGCGTGCCTGCGGATAGACGCCCGGCGATCTCCCGGGTGGCCCGCTCCCCCATGCCGTAGACCAGCAGGTCGGCCTGGGCGTCAAAGAGGATGGAACGGCGGACCTTGTCGTCCCAGTAGTCGTAGTGGGCAAACCTGCGCAGCGAGGCCTCCAGGCCGCCGATGACCACCGGCAGACCGGGAAAGGCCTCCCGGCAGCGGTTGGCGTAGACGATGGTGGGCCGGTCGGGCCGCAGGCCCATCTTTCCGCCGGGGCTGTACTGATCCCGGCTGCGGCGTTTCCTTGCAGCTGTGTAGTGGGCCACCATGGAGTCGATGTTGCCGCCGCCGATGAACACGCCCCACCGGGGGCGGCCCATCCGCTGGAAGGCTGCGGCGCTGTGCCAGTCCGGCTGGCTCAGGACCGCCACCCGGTAGCCCTCCGCCTCCAGTACCCGGGCGATGATGGTGGTGCCGAAGCTGGGGTGGTCCACATAGGCGTCGGCCGTGACCACCAAGAAGTCATATCCGTCCCAGCCCCGCTCACGCATCTCCTGG
The DNA here is from genome assembly GCF_018919205.1 of Dysosmobacter acutus. Classification (NCBI taxonomy): domain Bacteria; kingdom Bacillati; phylum Bacillota; class Clostridia; order Eubacteriales; family Oscillospiraceae; genus Dysosmobacter; species Dysosmobacter acutus. The sequence continues at coordinate 1,680 of NZ_JAHLQN010000001.1, read as the reverse complement.
CGGGAGACTGGCAAAAATTCACCCATAGTCCGATTCCTTTCCACATGTTCCGTGAAATTTCGATTCCTTTTGGTATATTAGCTGACAGATAATACAAAATATAATCAAATATCCTGCAAACGGATGTCTTTTTCCAAAATATCGCGTCCATCCTCCGTACAGCCGGTGCTTTGGAAGCCGTATCGGGTGAAGAAGCGATAGGCCTGTTGAGCCTGACGGCTCAGGGCAATCCGCAGTGTGTCCCGGTGCAGGGGACGGTAGAACTTCACCGCCTGGCCCAACAGCTGGATGCCGTATCCCTGGCAGCGGTACTCCGGCGTCATGTAGTAAAAACTGATCCAGCCGTGGTTTTGACCGGCCTCCTTCTCCGGATTCAGCTCCAGGCAGCCCACCGGGACGCCCTCCAGGCTGGCCACCAGGCAAGGCCGTTCACTTGCCTCCCGCAGCAGCACGTCACCGTCAAAATCCCCGGGCATGGAGGTCAGCTTCCAGATGTCGCACCCGCAGCGATGGAGGAACTCCCCCTGGGAAGCAAGGTCCAGGGCGCTGAAGGCAAGGCCCGGCTCAATGCCGTTGGGCCGCTTCCACCAGGTCTGTCCGGCAAAGGTGGAGATGTTCTTCACGTGGGAGTTGTCGTCCCGGAAAACCACCTGAATGTGGTCGCCTTCCGCCTCCAGCAGGGATACGGCGGTGTTGTCCCCGTGGGAAGTCTGGCCCAACTGCTCCAGAGTGAGTCCCTGGAGCGTGCCCAACAGGATGCGCAGCGCCATGCCGTGGGAAAAGACGGCCACGGTTTCATTAGGGTGGGCGGCAATGATCTCCCGCATGGCCCGGAGCATCCTGTCCCGAACTCCGGCCACCGTCTCCGCGCCCTCCACATGCCAGCGCTCCATGTGCTTGGTAAAATTGAGCATCTGCTCCGGCTCCTCCTGACCGATTTCACCCCAGGACATCTGCTCCCAGCAGCCGATGCCCACCTCCCGCAGGTCCTTTCGCTTATGCAGGGGCAAATGCCTGGGCACATAGACGGCGGTGGCGGTGATGCAGGTGCGGCGCAGGTCGCTGGAATAGACCGCGTCCACATGGATGTCCTGGAAGCGCTGGCGCAGCGCCTCGATCTGCTGGTAGCCCCGGTCGGTGATCATGCTGTCATACTGTCCGTGGGCGATTCGATACAAATTTCCCTCCGCCTCGGCATGGCGGATCAGATATAGCTTTGTCATGTGGATTCCTCTCAACTTATCAAAATGTCATTGTCCTTTATTATATATGGTGCGGCCCTTTTTCGCAAATAGAAAACAGAAAAGCAAGATTCCCTTTCCGTTGTGAAAAATCTGGAGAACTCCTCAGATTATTACAGTTGAAAGGGCGGGGAATCCGGAAAAAACCGGGCATACTATTCCCAAGCCAGTAAAGGAGTGGATGAATGATGAATACCACCGCATTTTGGTGTGGTATGGGTACCGGCATTGTGGCCGGCGCCGCTGTCGCTATGATGGCGGGTTCCAGGCAGCAGTCCATGAAGACACCGGTGGGGAAGGCTATGCAGAAGGCCGGCGTCGCCATGGACCATGCCATGGACAGTTTTATCACCGCGATGGAGAAGTAAGGAGCGGGAGGGCAAATGCCCTCCCGTCGTCTTTGAGGTTGCCAAGTCCCCATGGAAGATTCTGAAAAAAG